>CAJTKA010000022.1 GCA_910576815.1 uncultured Lachnospiraceae bacterium | reverse complement strand
TAGCTTGTTTAAGTGTGCCATTTATCGGCTGTCCTCTACTTTCTTTCACACTAAACCTCCTAAATTCAATTCAAATCTTCACCTATTTTTCAATTCTACAAGCACGAATCTAGTTGCATAATGTCCTGATAAGATTTTTATATCTCTCCGTTTGACGGTCAATATCTTCCTGCGTTACTCCGTAATATTTATGCAGGCGTATCATCATCTCATTCAGGTCTTTTACCGCCTTTTTTCCGGCAGCTCCTCCACCGATATATCCATACTTCGTCTCAATTACAACATCCAGACTTTCATTGATATCCGAATATTTTTTGATATACTTATGCACATCAATATCAAACAGCTCTTTTGGAACAGCCACAGCATACTGAAATTGCTTTTTGCATTTTTCCAAATGTTCCTTTACTGCTTCCGGATCTTCCCTTTCAAGCGGCGGAAGTTTTGCATATTCTCCAAGCAATTCCGGCTTATATTGCAGCATAAAAGACGCCCGTAACTGTTTATATTCTTCCCGCACCTCATCCGAATCCCTGTCAAGTTCTGTTAAGCCGCATTCATTTACCGCAAATGCAAGCACATCCTCCATGGAATGATGGCTTTCTCCCGTAATCGTTTTTTCAATACGTTTCTTCTTGCGGTTATATGCGCTTTTTTGTAATTGCTGCTTAAGGGTACGCTTCTTTATATTCTTAAGGATAAAAACAGATGTAGGGCCATCTTCCCCGTTAATCCGATATACTATATTCTCTTTTTTCATTCTTCACCTTTTCCAAAACGCATTCTCTTTATCTTTGTCAGCCTGCTTACTGAATCGAGGTTTGACACATCGTCATGCCGCTGTATTCAATTTGCATCCAAAGCTTTTGGGGTATCCCAATTGATATCCTTTTGTGAGGCTATTGTTTCAAAAAATCGCTAAACTCTTTTAATTCCTTTTTTGTAACTTCTGAAAGTTTGTTATATTCAGTATTATGAATTGCACCCTCTAATGTATATAGATGTACCAGACAAACATTTGGATATTTCTGCTTTAGCTTAAGAAATGCGTCTTTTGCCCCTGTCTCAATCAGTTCCTCGGAAGATGCAATCCCAACAGATTTAAGCTTTTTTCCATCTCTTTACCAATATTCATCATAACTGTTAATTCTGACATAGTTATCTATCTCCTAAAATAAATTCAAATCTCACATCAAAATGATATCACCATATTGCATAAAAATCAAAAAAGCGGAAACACCCATCGGCATTTTCAATCTGTTTTGCCGCATCTTCGTCACTTTTGTTATTAAAATAGTAATGATTCTTTGTACAGATCTTTTCCCAATCATTCAGGAATGGAACATCTAAAGCTACAACCCTAATTCCCTTTGACTGTAAATCCTTAATTTCCAAAATCACATCATCCGCATTTCTTCCCAATCGGTCTACATCAGATATCATCAGCGTGTCACCATTCCTAAGTTGTTTCTTCATATTGTGATAGTTTGGTCTACTATCCGCTTTCGTTCCACCTGTGATAGTGTCAGAAACAAACTCATTAATATTGAATCCATTGTTTACCGAATACTCAATGATGGTCTGTTTCTGCCTGTCCGTCTTTTGATGGTTGGTTGATATCCTCATATAAGCAAAAATTTTATTGTCCACTTGCTGCACCCTCCACGAAATCCATGACTATTTTCATATAGGATTTTTTCACTATATTCACTCTGGAATATCCCAAATTTTCCCCTATATGGAAATCACTGTTTTTATATAAGATCGGAAGAATATGTATTTAGAATCTGCCATTGATGAGATCCACACTAGGCAGCAGGACGCAAAAGAAGCACCTTCAGATTGATCCGTTGGTGCTTCCTGCGTTTTTACCACTTTAATTTCCAATTAAACAGGCTACTCTAATTCCTCTACCGTAACACATTTTATTTCTTGAAACTGCTTTAACTGTTTGTCATTCGTCAAAACCAAATCACATCCAGATAAGCACGCTGTCGCAAGCTGTAAGGCATCCATTGTCTTAAAGAATTTATATTCTGCACGAATTTTTGCTGCCTTTTCAGCTATTTCCCTATCAATGCTTTGGGGTCTTCTGTGGAGAGAAAATGTGATTTAATTGCTAAACCACATAAATAAGCCCTCTGGCAATCCTATTTCACAACTGACAGAGGACTTATTTACATGTCCTAACAACATATGAACTTGTCCCGATGTACAGAACTTCTCCTTTCTTCCACGATTTTGAATCGAACATATGTTAGATTACTTTTGTGATTACCTTTTGATTACCCCCGAAAATACAAAAAGCCCGGAACACCTGATTTTACAAGGATTCTGGACTTCTTTTAAATAGCGAGAGGGGGACTTGAACCCTCGACACTACGGGTATGAACCGTATGCTCTAGCCAGCTGAGCTATCTCGCCATATATGAAATTGATAAAACTTTCGAGAACCCGTTTTCGGTTTCCCGAATGGGGCCTATAGGGCTCGAACCTATGACCCTCTGCTTGTAAGGCAGATGCTCTCCCAGCTGAGCTAAGACCCCATTTATAAGCGGGTCACTCACGCAACCCGCTTTGCTAGTATACAATCTATCATGACTGCTTGTCAAGCGTTTTCAGAAAATTGTGTAAAAATTTCAATCCCGTCTGCACTCCTATCTGGCCCTGATCAGTTCCTCCGCCATATCAAACAGCTCATCGGCGCTCAGATCCAGATCCGTCCCTATGAGATCATAGTATATGCCATCCTTTTCCCAGCTCACGATCCTCGTCTGTGTCAGGTACGGCTCTCCGTTTTCCGTCCACTCCTGCCAGCTTTGACCTGTCTGCCTCAGCGTAACGGCAATGTCACGGTCATATCCCGTCCCCGCCACGCCAACGCCAACACTATAATCGTCCCGATTGGCTTCATCCGCTGTCTCATCTTCGTCTGTCGCCGCGTCAACCGTTGTCGTAGTCATTGCAAAACGGACAATCTCAAAATCATCCCGCTGATCGTTGACCGTATCCTCTGCGGTCAGCTCATAGTCCGGCGGAACCACTTTATTGGTATGCTCGTGATACCGCAGCGTGATATCTCCGCACATCCTTGTTTCCTTCGGTTCCTTGATATGGCTGTCCGTCACATTATCTCCCGCCGTCTCGCTGACGATCAGGTCGATCAGCTTGCCTTCTTTGAGATATCCGGCATCCATCAAAGGGACCCGGTACATCTCACCGTTTTCTTCGCTGACAGCCACTGTGAAATCAACGTTTACACTCTCAAACGCAAATCCGTTCGCGAACTGTTCCACGCTGTCCACGGCATACCCCAATTTTTCCTCTACCTTATCCATATCCCGATAGTCGGTATAGTCCGCGTCCATCCTGCTGGTGCTCACAAAGAAGTCCACATTTCCGGCTGCAATCCCCGATATTCCTGACACAAGCAGGCACGCCGCCGCTGCCGCTGCAATCAGTTTCTTCCCGCTGAAATGTTTTACAGATGCCCTTCGTCCCTGTCCTGCCTGCTGCTCGCAGACCGCGGCATCAATTCTGTGTTTTAACTCCTCGGAAGCGGAAATACCGTCGCACTCCTGATTCAACGCCTCTTTGATTCGACTGTCGATTTCCTGTTTCATACGCACAAACCCCTCCTGTCTTTTTGTATAACCTCCGAAATTCTGCTATGCAGACTCATAAATCCCCGGTTCACTTTCCCGATTCGTCTTTGCTATCCTGCAGCGCCGCCTTGATCTGCCGTCTGGCCGTATGCAGCCTGGACTTCACCGTACCTTCCATGATCTGCAAAAGCTTTGCAATCTCTTTGACGGAAAAAGAATCATAATAATATAAAGCGACCACTGTCCTTAACTTCACGGGAAGCGCCCTGACTGCCGTCATAATCCTTTCAGCCTCCTCCGCTTGTATGACTCTGTCCAAAGAAGATGCTTCTTCCGATATTGGCATTTTATCTGCTACGTTCTCGTCAGGGATTTCCCTTCTGTTCTTTTTGGTCATGCGATAAGCCGTCCGTACAAGGATCTGCATCATCCAAGGCTTAAATCCGCTGTCATTACGCAGTTCGCGGGCGTGGAGCCAAACTTTTACAAAAGTCTCCTGCACTACATCCTCGCTGTCCGCCAGATTGCCCGTGATCAGATATGCCGTATGGATCGCCGTATTCTTGTACTTATGATACAGTTCGTCGAAGGCTTCCCTGCTGCCCTCCCGCAGCCGAGCCGTCAAAATTTCATCTTCCAAAGCATTGTTCTCCTCTGTCTGTTTGGTGCACCTGCTAATAAGAGTCTCCAAACTGCTACCCGGTTCATTCTTCCGCGAAACATATCAAAAGCAACGGAGGGACAAACCCTTCGCTTCGCGCAAAATGATTTATCCCTCATTCCTTTTATAACTTCAATATCAATGAAAAATTGCCACCCGGCAACACTGATTTCGAGAAAGCTTCACAGATTCCTATAAAGCACAATCTCCTCCACCCTCTCTAACCACTACATCCTCTCCGGCGCAGAAAAACCGAGCAGGTCAATGCAAGTCTCCAACACATCTTTGGTCAATGCAAGCACCGCGATCCAGCCCGCCTTTTTCTGCGCGTCCTCCTCCGTGAGAATCTTGGTTTCATGGTAAAAATGATTGAACGCGTTTGCCAGATCATAGATGTAGGCGCAGATTTTATGGGGAGCCGTCTCCTCGCAGGCCGCCTCCAAAACAGCATTACATTTGGTCAATTCGAGCATCAGGCTCTTTTCTGACACACTTGTCGCCTCTTGAATGACTGTATTAGTCAATTTACCGCCCTGTTCTTCATACTTGGCTAAAATTGACTTGATTCGTACTATTGTGTAAAGGATGTAAGGACCGGTGTCTCCCTCAAAGGAAGTAAATCGATCCATATCGAAAATATAGTCCTTTGCCGCCTGATTGGAGAGATCGCCGTACTTGATCGCTGCCAGTCCGACGATGCGGGCGGTCTCCTCAGCCTGCGCCTCGTCCACCTGGGACCCTTTTTCCTCCGCATTTTCGTGAATCTTGCGGCTCATCTCCTCATTGATTTCGCGGATCAGGTTTTCCAGGCGCATCACGCCGCCCTCTCTGGTCTTAAAGGGCTTCCCGTCCTTGCCGTTCATGGTGCCGTTTCCGATGTGAATGAGTTTGGTATCACCATTGACCAATCCGGTCTTTCTGGCACAGCGAAATACCTGCTCGAAATGGAGGCTCTGCCGCTTATCCGTCACATAAATAATCTTATCCGGTTTGTATTGATCCATACGCTCCATAATCGTCGCAAGATCGGTAGTGCTGTACAGTGCCGCACCGTCCGATTTCAAAATGATGCAGGGCGGCATTTCTTTGGAATCACTCTCCTCTTTTACATCCACCACCAGTGCGCCATCACTCTCGTAGGCGCAGCCGTCCGCTTTCATTTTCTCAACCATGCCGGGAATCAGGTCGTGGACATCGGATTCGCCTTTCCAGAGGTCAAACGCGACATCCAGATTGATATAATTCTTTTTCAGATCCACAATCGACACAGCCATGATATGTTTCCAAATCGCACGATAGCCGCGCTCGCCGTCCTGAAGCCTGTGCGTGGCATCCAGTGCCTCCGCTTTATAGGCATCGTCCTCCTTTGCCTTCGCGCTCGCCGTCGGATAGATTTCTTCCAGCTCGGATATGGTAAAAGGCGCTTCCTCAGGATATTCGCCCTCGTAGGCTACATCGAAATACGGCAGCCCCGGCTGTCTTTTCTTTAACTCGGTGATGATGAGACCCATCTGCAGTCCCCAGTCTCCCAGATGTACATCACCGATCACATCATGACCTGCATAACGACAGATTCTCTTAATGCTCTCGCCAATGATCGCCGGTCGCAAATGCCCTACATGGAGCGGCTTTGCCACATTCGCCCCGCCGTAGTCTATGATGATCTTTTCTGGATTGACTGGTATAGTCAATCCGAATTTCTCTGTATTCTGCATCTCAATCAGGTAAGTTTTTACAAATCTTTCCGTTAGTTTCAGGTTGAGGAAGCCGGGTGCCACTGCGCTCACCTCGCCAAAGACTTCGCTATCCGCAAGCTTCTTCGCCACCTCCTGCGCAATCATCAGGGGCGCCTTGTGGTACTGTTTCGCACCTGCCATCGCGCCGTTGCACTGGTACTCGCACAGGTCGGGTCTGTTGGAAAGCGTTACCTTGCCAAGTTCCCCGTCGTAACCCGCCGCTTCAAACGCCTTTTTCATTTCCTCTGAAATCTGATCTAGTAATTTCTGCATAGTTTCCTCCACGCCGAGTCCGCCCGCTGGCAGCTCACAAATTGACTGTTAGAGTCATTCCCCTAATAAATCCTTGTTACGCCTGCTCTTTCTTCCGCTTCGGGAAAACGGGAGGCAGGATGCCGATCTTCGCACCGATCATATGAGAGCCGAAAGTTCCCACCCAGAACAGGATCACCGCCGCGATATCGAACTTAAATTTGATGTCATCCTCGTTAGCCGAGCTAAGCGCCTCCCCAAACATATCCACATAGAAGGTCGTATCCGCAAACACAAAGCCGCTTCTTTCTTCCTCCAACTGCGTGATCAGGGTTTCGGGAATCTCAAACGGTACGATCTTTCCCACCGGCGTCTGTTTCTTAAAGCCGTCCACCGTCTCGCTCGCCTTGCTGTTGTTGCGCACACACACCACCTCGCCGGAAGGAAGCTTTAACGGATTCCATTCCTTATCATCATAAAAGAGATGGTACATCTCATAATTCTCGTCGTCCGTCACCACATAAAAGGTGTCATGCTGCTTCATTTCCGCGATGCTCTCCACAAGGGGCGTATCGTCCGTCGGCACGCCGCCGACCTCGCCCTGCGGCAATTCCTGCGTCTCATAGCGATTATCCGCCATCTCTACATATTTCTGTCCCGCAAAGATCGTTCCGCCTAACAGCAGCCCGCCAATGAGCAGACAGGGAATAAAGTCCATTCTGATTTTTGTCATGATTTCCTCCACTTGAAACGTCTCGTGCCGCCAGACGTCTTTTTCTATTGTAATATGTAATCCCGGCACTCACAACGCCTATACTAGCATCTCACGGTGTCCCGTGTCAAGCTCCGCTCCGCCAGAGAGTACACGCACCCGCAGTAATCCTGCCGATACAGATCATACGCTTTCGACAACTCGATCGAACGCTTATAGCCGTCCTTCTTCTTAAAATCAGAAGGCAGCCACGCCACTGAAAACTCCGCCGCCAGCCTTTCCCCGATCTCGTTGAGTTTGGCGGCATTTTTCAAGGGGCTGATGGAAAGGGTGGTGGTGAAATAATCATAACCGCCCGCCTTGGCCTGTTTTGCCGTCTCCCTAAGCCGCAGCTCGTAACAGGCGAAGCAGCGCTCACCGCCCTCAGGGCACTGTTCCAACCCCTTGGCCATCTCATAGAAGCGCGCAGGGACATAGTCGCCCTCCACCACACGAATCGAATAACCGCCCGACGCCTTCCCTTCGCTCATATCCATCGCATTTTTGCCATCCGTCCGCTTAACGGAATCCTGCGTTGTCCCTGCATCAGTCGTTTTTTTTTCGCCGCAGTCTGCATTGACCCGCGCGGTCAACCATTCGTTATACGTCGCGATCAGCCGCTTCTGCTCCGCCACCCGCTTACGGTACTCCTCATCTTCCGTGATGTTCGGATTGAAATAAAAGACCGTGATGCGAAAAAACTTCCGCAGATATTCCAGCACATAACTGCTACAGGGCGCACAGCAGCTGTGCAGAAAGAGCGTCGGTGCCTCCGTTCCTGCCGCGCTGATCTTCTCTATGACTTTTTCCAGTTCTTTCTGATAATTTCTGACTGCATTCATATTTTATAAGCTTACCAGAAAACTGTCTATAATTCAACCGCCGCAATCCTGCCGCCATGTTGTGCCATGTATGTTGAACCAGAGGGAAACACGCACGACGGGATGCTGAACGAACACCGCCGGATTGTACTACATATGTTGAACCCGCATCAACACGTTGTCGATTGCCTAATTTGCATAATTTGTTATACTACATACAAAAGATAAAAAACGACACACCGTAACCCAAACAATACAGCAAACTGCAAGCAGGAAAAAACGGTTGTGACAATAACATATCAGAATGGAGATTATCATGGATCAGGAAATGACACAGCTCGAAATCGGAAAGAGAATCGCGGAATGCCGGTGCTGATTATCTGCTGGGTCTGGAAGACAAGAAAATGACGGAGTTTGACGATCCGCAGATTCAGAACGAGATCTGGTGGAATCTGCGCCATTCTCTTGACCCCTTGGCAATCGAATTTGGAGAAGAAATCGTTTCGGCGTATATCGATAATAAGTTTGTGAAAACAGCCTACGATCTGAGACTGCGCCTCTCCACAGAAGGGATCCTCATGCCCATTGTAAAGCTGCGCGACTGGATCCGGTTAAAACCCAGAGAATACATCATCACCGCTTATAACAATGTCCTCTATCACGAAATCATTGCAGACGAGCAGCCCATCAGCGCAGAATATATGTTTGAAAAGCTGGAAGCTGTCGTCAGGAATCATTATGGAGAGATCCTTAATGTGGATCTTATCAAGGATTTAACAGATTATCTGCGCACCAACCACAGCGCGCTGATCGACGGCATCGTCCCTGAAAAAGTGCCCTACGGTCAGATACTTACTGTGTGCCGGGCCCTGTTGGAAAGGGGCAACTCCATGAAATATTTTCCGAAAATCATCGAGGGGCTGGGAGAGACAGCCCGCCTCGGCACGTTTTCTTCGGATGCGGAAATCATTACCTATGTAGCCAAGTTGATAGAACGGCAGGAAAATAAGTGGGTCCGGTTAAATAACCAAACGAGATAGAAACATCCATATTGGCAGCCGCAGGCAAGAAACCAAACGTCAGGCGGCTGCCATCACTTTTACTTCCCCCGCCTCGCAATCGACGCGATATCAATCAACGTCATTTCTTCCTGTGTCTCCGCATTTTCCAGACTGGTCACCAGCGCCGTCGCCGTGTCCATGGCGGTGATACAGTTGACGCCCGTCTCAATGGAAGTCCTGCGGATCAAAAAACCGTCCCTGCTCTTATCCCGCCCCTGCGTGGGGGTATCGATGACCAGATCGATCCTGTGTCCCAAAATTAGGTCCATCACGGTCGGGGATTCCTGCGAAATCTTATTGACCTTTCTCGCCTTCACGCCCGCATCATTTAACGCCGCCGCCGTACTTCTGGTCGCGTAAATGATATAGCCCAGCTTCTCAAAACGTCTCGCCACCTCGATGGCCTCGCCCTTATCCGCGTCTTTCACCGTAATAATCATCTGCTTATGCTTGGGCAGGTTGATGCCCGCGCCGAGAAATGCCTTGTAAAGAGCCTCGTTGAAGGTCTTTGCGATCCCAAGGCATTCGCCCGTCGATTTCATTTCCGGTCCCAGACTGATCTCCGCACCGCGGATTTTTTCAAAGGAAAAGACCGGCATCTTGACGGCAAAATAATCCGCCGCCGGCTGCAGTCCCGGCTCATACCCGAGATCGCGAATTTTCTTACCGATAATGACTTCCGTCGCCAGATCCACGATCGGAATACCCGTCACCTTGCTGATATAAGGCACGGTACGGGAGGAACGGGGATTGACCTCGATCACGTACACCTCGTCTCCCATGGCGATAAACTGGATGTTGATCAGGCCAATGACATGGAGGGCTTTTGCCAGCCTTCTTGAATACTCGGCAATGGTCTCCTTCACCTTCTCGCTCACCGTAGGTGCAGGATAGACGGAAATGCTGTCGCCCGAATGCACGCCTGTGCGCTCAATATGTTCCATAATACCGGGGATCAGGATGTCCGTGCCGTCGCAGACCGCGTCCACTTCCAGTTCCTTGCCCTGCAAATATTTATCCACCAAAATCGGGTGATCCTGTTCGTAACGGTTGATCACCGCCATAAACTCCTCGATTTCCTGATCAGAGATGGCGATCTGCATTCCCTGTCCGCCCAGCACGTAGGAAGGACGAACCAGCACGGGATAGCCCAGCCTGTTTGCCACGGCTTTGGCTTCCTCCGCCGTATAGACCGTGCCGCCTGCGGCTCTCGGAATCTCCGTCTCCTCTAAAATCTGATCAAACAGCTCTCGATCCTCGGCGGCATCCACATCCTCCGCCTTTGTTCCAAGGATGGGCACCCCCATCTTCATCAGACTCTCCGTCAGCTTGATCGCCGTCTGCCCGCCAAACTGCACCACCGCGCCGTCGGGCTTCTCCACATTGACGATATTCTCCACGTCCTCCGGCGTCAGCGGCTCGAAGTAGAGCTTGTCCGCGATATCAAAGTCCGTACTCACCGTCTCGGGATTGTTGTTGATGATAATGGTCTCGTAGCCTTCCCTGGCAAACGCCCAGGTCGCGTGCACGGAACAGTAATCGAACTCGATCCCCTGCCCGATACGAATCGGTCCGGAGCCTAAGACCAGCACCTTCTTTTTGGGATGGCTCTCCACCACTTCCGTCTCTGAACCGAATACGGAATAATAGTAAGGCGTGCTGGCCGCAAACTCCGCCGCGCAGGTGTCCACCATCTTAAAGGCCGCCACAATGCCATTTTCATAACGCATGTTCTTTATTTCTTCTTCGGTTTTCCCGGTCAGTCTCGCAATCACATTGTCGGGAAACTCGATGCGCTTCGCCTCTTTTAGAAGCTCTACCGTCAGCGGTTCTTTCTCCAGTCTTTCCTCCATCTCCGTGAGAATCGCGATCTTGTCGATAAACCAGTGGTCCACCATGGTGATTCGGTGAATCGTGTCGTAATTGATCCCCTTGCGGATGGCCTCGGCAATGATGTAAATTCGCTGGTCGTCCACAATCTCCATGCGCTCCAAAAGCTCCTCCGCTGTAAGCGCGGAAAAATCATAGCTGCGCAGGCAGTCCACATGCTGCTCCAGCGAACGGATGGCCTTCATCAGAGCCCCCTCAAAGTTATTGGCGATGCTCATGACCTCGCCCGTAGCCTTCATCTGGGTAGTGAGCGTGCGTTTCGCCGTGATAAACTTATCGAAGGGCAGTCTCGGTATCTTTACCACACAGTAGTCCAGCGTGGGCTCAAAACTGGCGTAAGTCTTGCCTGTGATAGCGTTTTTGATCTCGTCCAGAGTGTAGCCGAGCGCGATCTTGGCCGCCACCTTAGCAATCGGATAGCCCGTGGCCTTACTCGCCAGCGCGGAAGAACGACTCACACGGGGATTGACCTCGATCACACAGTATTCAAAACTGGTGGGATGCAGGGCAAACTGCACGTTACAGCCGCCCGTGATCTCCAGCTCATTGATGATATTGAGAGCAGAACTGCGCAGCATCTGGTATTCCTTGTCCCCCAGCGTCTGAGACGGCGCCACCACAATACTGTCGCCCGTGTGCACGCCCACGGGGTCAATGTTTTCCATATTACAGACGGTGATGCAGTTGCCCGCGCTGTCGCGCATGACCTCGTACTCGATCTCCTTCCAGCCCGCGATACAGCGCTCCACCAGCACCTGTCCCACACGGGAAAGGCGCAGACCGTTTGCCAGAATTTCTTCCAGCTGCATTTGATCGTGGGCAATGCCACCGCCCGAACCGCCCAACGTGTAGGCGGGACGGAGCACCACCGGGTAGCCGATCTTTTTGGCAAAGGCCACACCGTCCTCAATATTTTCTACGACAAGCGAGGGCGCACAGGGCTCCCCGATCTTTTCCATGGTCTCTTTAAATTCCAGACGGTCCTCCGCCTTGCGGATGGTCTTGGCCGTGGTGCCTAGGAGCGTGACGCCGTGCGCCGCAAGGAATCCTGACTCGTCCAGCTCCATGCCCAGATTCAAACCCGCCTGGCCGCCCATATTGGGGAGCAGGGAGTCGGGCTTCTCCTTTATGATGATCTGCTCTAACACCTTAGTCGTCAAAGGCTCAATATATACTTTGTCCGCAATATCGCCGTCCGTCATGATGGTGGCCGGGTTGGAATTCACTAAAATGACCTCCATGCCCTCCTCTTTTAAGGAGCGGCAGGCCTGCGTCCCCGCGTAGTCAAACTCCGCCGCCTGCCCGATCACGATCGGGCCCGAACCTATCACTAACACTCTGTTTACATTTGGATTTTTAGGCATGGTATTTCCTCCAATTTTCAACTTGGCATAACATAGTGATACTTAGGCTGCGTATTTTGCAGCCTTAGCATCCCTTTATGTTCTTTGCATCATGGCAATGAATCTGTCAAACAGATACGAGGAATCCTGCGGTCCCGGGCATGCCTCGGGATGAAACTGCACCGTAAAGATATTCTTTCCCGTATAGGCGAGCCCCTCGTTGGTGCCATCATTCACATTGACAAAGGCGGGGACCGCCACCTTGGGATCAAGCTTGTCCATATTCACCACATAACCGTGGTTCTGGGAGGAAATGTAGACCCTGCCCGTAGACAGATCCTTCACCGGATGGTTCCCGCCACGATGCCCGTACTTCATCTTAAAAGTGTCCGCACCCGTGGCCAGCGCCATCAGCTGATGCCCCAGACAGATGGCAAAAATCGGCGTGTCGGACTCGTAAAGTTTGCGGATTTCTTCTATTATAGTAGTACACTCCTTCGGGTCGCCGGGACCATTGCTTAGCATGATGCCGTCGGGCGCATCCGCCAAAATTTCCGCCGCCGTAGTGTTTGCGGGGTAGACCGTCACGTCACAGCCCCTTGCTGCCAGTGACCTCGCGATGTTGTCTTTTGCGCCAAAATCCAAAAGCGCCACCTTTAGCCCTGCGCCAGTTAACGGAAATTTATACTTCTCCTTGCAGGTCACCCGCTCCACTACCTTGCCTGTCGTATATGCTTTTAACTTGGGAATGATTTCGTCCGGATGATAAGTCTGGTTGGTGGTGATCATACCATTCATGGTACCCTTCTCACGAAGGATTCTGGTAAGGGCTCTGGTGTCAATCCCGGCGATCCCCGGCACGCCATTGTCCTCTAAGAATTGCTGAATTGTCATTTCGCTTCTAAAATTGCTGGGAATGCGGGACAGCTCCCGCACGATCAAGCCGTCGGGCCAGGGTTTCTTCGATTCCATATCGTCCCGGCATATCCCGTAATTGCCAATCAACGGGTAGGTCATACAGACTGCCTGTCCCGCATAGGACGGATCGGTCAGCACCTCCAAATAGCCCGCCATGGAGGTGTTAAAGACGATTTCGCTGATAACCTCCTTTTGGACGCCGATATGCGTTCCCGTAAACACAGTGCCGTCTTCCAGTATTAGAAATGATTTCATCTTCTGCCCTGTCCCTTCCACTGATTGAATGCTAAAGCATTCAATCAAGAGAATGCTTCGCATTCTCCGCTATTATAAATTTGCAGGAAACCTCCGAAATTACAATCAAATTGTAATCGCGGAGGCTCCTTTGCCATCGCCTATTGTATCATATCATGACAGATTTGGGAATCGTTATTTTTACTATATTTGAATTTCTTCCAAACAAGCATCATAATCAAGATTGCCGACTTGATGAAATTTTGTAAAAGCACCGATATTGTGTAGAATCTATGCCAGCTCCGCCGTCATTTCCCGCACATAATCACCCACATGAGGCGCGGCCTCCCTGCCATATTTTTCTATGATCTTGATAATGGCAGAACCGACGATGGCTCCATCCGAAATGCCCGCCATCTTTTTTGCCTGCTCAGGATTAGAAATCCCGAAGCCAATCGCGCAGGGAACGTCCGTATTCCGCCGTATCACCTCGACAATGGATGTTAGGTCTGTCTTGATCTCGCTTCTGGTGCCTGTGACGCCAAGGCTCGACACCACGTAAATAAAGCCTTCCGCTTCCTTCGCGATCATGGCAATACGGTTTGCGGAGGTGGGCGCGATCAGGGAAATCAAGTCCACCCCGTACGTATGACAGAGCGGTAAAAACTCCTCCTTCTCCTCAAAGGGAAGGTCAGGCAGGATGATGCCGTCCATGCCAATCTGCTGACAAGTGGAGAGAAACCGCTCCGCGCCGTAAGAAAAGACAACATTGGCATAGGTCATAAACACCATGGGGACCTTCACGTCCTGCCGCAAGTCTCTCACCAGGTCAAAAATCTTATCTGTAGTGACTCCTTCGGTCAATGCCCGCAGATTGGCCCCCTGGATCACAGGCCCTTCGGCTGTCGGGTCCGAAAAAGGAATCCCCAGTTCGATCAGTCCCGCCCCGTTTGCCACTGCCGCGCGCACACAGGCCGCCGTGGTCTCAAGATCCGGATCGCCGCAGGTGATAAATGCGATAAACGCCTTTTTTCCGTCAAAAGCTTCTCCTATCTTACTCATGAATATCCTCCCCTCTGTAACGCGCGATCGCCGCGCAGTCCTTATCTCCCCGCCCTGAAATGGTGATAACGATGATCTGGTCTTTTTTCATAACAGGTGCAATTTTTCTGGCATAAGCCACCGCATGGGCCGATTCAATAGCGGGAATAATGCCTTCCATTTTCGACAGATACTCAAAAGTCTCTACCGCCTCCTCGTCCGTCACGGGCACGTATTCCGCCCTGCCGATATCGTGCAGATGCGCGTGTTCCGGTCCGATTCCCGGATAATCAAGCCCCGCCGAAATGGAATAGACCGGCGCGATCTGTCCGTACTGATCCTGACAAAAATAAGACTTCATCCCGTGAAAGATGCCCAGCCTCCCCGTGCTGATGGTGGCTGCCGTTTCAAAGGTATCGATTCCCCTGCCAGCCGCCTCACAGCCGATCAGCCGTACCTCCTTATCTTCTATAAAATGATAAAAACTGCCCATGGCATTCGAGCCGCCGCCCACACAGGCAATCACCGCGTCGGGATGCTTCCCTTCCTTCTCCTTTAGCTGCGCCTTGATCTCTCTGGAAATCACCGCCTGAAAATCTCTGACGATCATGGGAAAAGGATGGGGCCCCATCACGGAACCGAGGCAGTAATGCGTATCCGCGATCCGCGAAGTCCACTCCCGCATCGCCTCAGACACCGCATCTTTCAAAGTAGCCGTTCCCGTCTTCACGGGAACCACCTCCGCCCCCAAAAGCCGCATGCGATAAACATTTAAGGCCTGACGGATCGTATCCTCCTCGCCCATGAACACCACGCACTCCATGCCCATCAGCGCCGCTGCCGTGGCGGTGGCCACGCCGTGCTGTCCCGCGCCCGTCTCCGCGATCAGTCTCGTCTTCCCCATCTTCTTTGCCAAAAGCGCCTGCCCCAACACATTGTTGATCTTGTGCGAGCCTGTGTGATTTAAGTCCTCTCGTTTCAGATAGATTTTTGCGCCGCCCAGATCCTTCGTCATCTTTTCCGCATAGTAGAGACGGGACGGCCTGCCCGCATAGTCGTTAAACAGCGTCGTTAATTCTTCATTAAATTGCGAATCCTCCTTATAATGATTGTAAGCCTCCTCCAACTCGATCACCGCATTCATCAGCGTTTCCGGAATATACTGCCCGCCATGGATTCCATAACGCCCGTTTTGATTTTTCATAGTATCTTTCTAACCTCCGATTTTCTCATTTCTATTCCGACTTTCTGTTCCCACTTTACCTTCTATTCTCAATCATACTTATCTTACTTTCATTCATTACCGATTTCCCATTATCACCTCATTCAAAATATCTGTAAATAATTTTTATATAACACCCAATATTTCATTGTGCTATGCTTCCCTTACATTCTTCACAAATGTCTGCATCTTCTCCGCATCCTTCACTCCGTCCGTCTCGATCCCCGAGCTGACGTCCACCGCGTAAGGCCGCCACCTTCTCACGGTCTCGCCTACCGTATCGGCATCCAGACCGCCCGCCAAAAAATAAGGCCGACTCATCCCCGTAAGCAGTTCTCTGTCAAAGGCCGTTCCTGTTCCGCCGTCTCCCGCATCCAAAAGAACGAAGTCCGCCGTACTGTCATTGGCTTTTTCAATATCATGCGTTTCTTTAACGGAAAATGCCTTGATGATCGGCCGCTCCGTCAGTTCCCGCAGCCTTTTGATATAAGCTTCGTCCTCTCTGCCGTGAAGCTGCGCCACATCAATGATCCCCGAGGACAGCCACGTGGCCACAGTCTCCGGTTCCTCATCCACAAACACCCCCACCGCCAAAATATCAGGGTGTAAAAGTTCTTTTAACGTCTTCACCCGTTCCGAAGAAACATAACGCCTGCTCTTTTTCGCAAAAACAAAACCGACATAATCCGGATGCAGCAAATTTGCCGTCTCAATGTCACTCGGACGGGTTAATCCACACAGTTTAATCCTGATTTGATATTTTTCGCTCGCTTGCATCTATTCATTCACCTCATTTATTTCTATCTTTACAGTTACAAAATCTCACAGTCCTCTGAGGTTTTGCAGCGCCTGTTTCTTATCGGCTGCCCGCATCAGCGCTTCCCCCACCAGCACCGCGTCCGCGCCGATCTTTGAAAGCCGCTTCACATCCTCCGCTCCGCTGACGCCGCTCTCGGAAACAAATAACACATGTTTTGGAATCCTTTCCCGAAGTCTGCGGCTGTTTTCCGTATCCACCGTAAAGTCTTTCAGATTGCGGTTGTTGATACCGATCACCCGCGCGCCTGCCCGAAGCGCTATCTCCACCTCCGCCTCGTCGTGCGCCTCCACCAGTGCAGACAATCGCAGCTCATCACAGACCGCCAGATATTCTTTGAGCTGTGCTTCACTCAAGATCGCGCAGATCAGCAGCACCGCCGATGCGCCAAGAAGCTTTGCTTCGTAGATCATGTATTCGTCCACCGTGAAGTCTTTGCGCAGACAGGGAATGGAAACCGCACCCGCAATCTCTCGCAGATAGGCATCACTCCCCAGAAACCACTTTGGTTCCGTCAACACGGAAATGGCATCCGCGCCCGCCGCCTCATACGCTTTGGCGATCTCCAGATATGGAAAGTCTGGCGCAATCAGTCCCTTGGAGGGAGACGCCTTCTTGCATTCACAGATAAAGGATATCCCTTTTTTCTGCAAGGCTTTCTCAAAGGCAAAGTCCCCTTTCTCTAAAAATAGCGCTTGTTTTTTTATCTCAACTAACGGCAGTTTCTTCTTTGCCTGCTCCGTGCGATGGACTGCATACTCTGCTAACTGCTCTAAAATAGTTGCCATTGTTTTTACCATCTTCTTTCCCTTTTTATTCCATTAAATCATGATTTAGCATTTCGTCCACTTTGGTTGACTGATTTAGTCACCCATTTTGATGTCCTAACTCACCTTACCGTATCACAGCATTTCAATAACATCTGTTTTACACATTGCTCAACTGGATAAATTGCTCCAGTGTCTTCACCGCCTTACCGGAGTCGATTATTTCCGCCGCCAGCTTCACGCCCTCCTTCATGCTCTCCGCCTTGCCGCCGAGATACAGGGCCGCTCCCGCATTCAGCAACACAGCGTTTCTCTTATGCCCCTTTTCTCCATTTAATATAGCAAGTGTTATTTTAGCATTTTCTTCCGGTGTACCGCCTTCCAGATCCTGCTTCGTGCATCTCTCAAAGCCAAAATCTTCCGGGCATACCGCGTAGGTCTTAAACCAGCCGTCCTTAAATTCGCAGATGGTAGTCGGCGCACTCATGGAGATTTCATCCAGCTTATCTTTTCCGTATACCACCATGCCCCGTTCTAATCCAAGATTGATCAGCACCTGCGCCAGCGGCTCCACCAGATACTCGTCATACACGCCAAGGAGCTGCCGCTTGGGGCTGCCCGGATTCGTCAGCGGACCAAGAATATTAAATACGGTACGGAATCCCAGTTCCTTGCGGATGGCGCCCACATATTTCATGGAGGTATGATACTTCTGTGCAAAGAAGAAACACATACCGACGTCCTGCAGCAGCTTTTTGCAAAGCTCCGGGCTCTGTTCGATATTGACGCCCAGCGCCTCCAGGCAGTCTGCCGTGCCGCACTTAGAGGAAGCCGCGCGGTTGCCGTGCTTTGCCACCTTCATGCCGCCCGCCGCACATACCAGCGCCGCAGTGGTGGAAATGTTGAAGCTATGCGCATTGTCTCCGCCCGTACCCACGATCTCAAAGAGTTCCAGATCCGTCTCCACCTTGGTCGCATGATCTCGCATCGCCGCCGCGCAGCCTGCGATCTCGTCCGTGGTCTCCGCCTTTGCGCTCTTGGTGGAAAGGGCCGCCAGAAAGGCCGCGTTCTGCGTAGGGGAAGTCTCTCCGCTCATGATCTCATTCATCACAGTGTAGGCTTCGTCGTAGGTGAGGTCTCCCTTGTTTACAATTTTTACGATTGCTTCTTTGATCATATCTCTCTTCTCCTTTCGAATGTAATAAACTCAAGAATCCAGCCGCTTCGCGTCTGTCGCGCTGCCGCGCTTTATGATTCTTTCGTTATCATGTCAGGCGAAATCTAATGCTCATTCCATTCGCGCTTGATTTCCTGCTGACATGATGAAGTTCCGCAGCATCCGCTTCCCCTCCGGTGTCATGATGGACTCCGGGTGAAACTGCACGCCGTAGATTGGATATTCCTGATGCTGCACCGCCATCACCTCCCCGTCCGCCGTGCGTGCCGTCACCCGCAGGCAGTCAGGCATCGTATGCTCATCCGCCGCCAAAGAATGGTACCGCGCCACAAGCATTCCTTCAGGGCAGCCCTGAAACAAGGGACAGTCTGCCTCAAATGTAATCTCCGACTGCTTTCCGTGCATCAACTCCTTTGCATAGGTGACCACCGCGCCGAAAGCCGCGCAGATGGCCTGATGCCCAAGGCAGACGCCCAGCGTGGGGATCTCTTTTCCCAGCGTCTTTGCTGCCTCC
Organism: uncultured Lachnospiraceae bacterium; assembly: GCA_910576815.1. Classification (GTDB taxonomy): domain Bacteria; phylum Bacillota; class Clostridia; order Lachnospirales; family Lachnospiraceae; genus UBA3282. The sequence continues at coordinate 42,479 of CAJTKA010000022.1, read as the reverse complement.
ACAATGATCCCTGCATTTTCAGGCCGCCCCGGGCCGGGTGAGAGAATGATCCGCTCAGGCGCAAACGCCCTGATTTCCTCTACCGTCATTTCATCATTGCGGATGACCCTGATATCGGGATCGATTTCTCCAATCAGCTGATATAAATTGTAGGAAAAGCTGTCATAATTATCAATTAACAGTATCATCTCTGCCTCCTTCCCATGCGCCGCCCGTTCCTGATTAGAAACGCCGTTCCATAGTTATGTTAACCCACCGTTTATTCCTCCTGCCCCAGCTCCAGCGCCCGAATGACTGCCTTCGCCTTATTGATACACTCGCTATATTCCTTTTCGGGATCGGAATCCGCCACGATCCCTGCCCCGCTCCTGACGAACACGCGCCCGTTTTTCTTGTAGGCAATGCGGATGGCAATGCAGGTGTCCATGTTGCCTGTAAAATCGATGTATCCGATGGCGCCGCCGTAAATGCCCCGCTTGTTCTGCTCCAGCTCTCCAATCAACTGACAGGCCCGGATCTTGGGCGCACCCGAAAGCGTTCCCGCAGGCAGCACCGCCTCGATCGCGTCAAGTGCATCCAATTCCTCTCTGATCTGCCCCCGCACGGTGGAGCCAATGTGCATCACGTGAGAATACCGTTCAATCGAGTGAAATTTCTCTACCTGCACCGTGCCAAACTGACTGATCTTTCCCAAGTCGTTCCGCCCCAGATCCACCAGCATATTATGCTCCGCCAGCTCTTTCGGATCCTGTAAAAGATCCTGTTCCAGCGAAAGATCTTCCTCCTCCGTCATTCCTCTGGGTCTGGTGCCTGCCAGCGGGAAGGTATGCACCACGCCATCCTCCAACTTAACCAACGTTTCGGGAGAAGCACCCGCCACCTCCACATCCGTCCCTGAAAAGTAGAACATATAAGGCGAAGGATTCACGGTGCGCAGCACCCGATAAGTATCCAAAAGACTTCCCGTAAAAGGCGCCTCCAGCCGATTGGACAGTACAATCTGAAAAATATCTCCTTCTCTGATATACCGTTTCGCCCGCTCCACGATGCCACAATAGGCCTCCTTATCAAAAAGGGGCTTCACCTCTCCCGCGAGACGCCCTTTCTCCTCCTTTTTCTTCTCGCCCGTGCGCAGCAGGTCCGCCATTTCGGAAAGTTCCCGCAGCGCCTTATTGTAACCGCTCTCCCCATCCGCCAGCAGCATATTCGCGATCAGGATGATCTTCTGCTTGAAATTGTCAAAGGCAATCACTTTATCAAAGAGCATCAGGTCCACATCCTGAAAGGCTTCCGTATCCTGCACGCCTACACGGATCGTCGGCTCGCTGTAACCCAGATAATCATAGGAAAAGTAGCCAACGAGCCCGCCGGTAAAGGAAGGCAGCCCTGACAGTCTCGGGCTTTTGTAAGCATCGAGGATTTCCCGCAGCTTCTCGGAAGGATTTTCCGTATGCAGAGTTACATCCCCGATCTTCATCTCCCCGTCCAGGCAGTTGATTGCCAGCTTGGGATCATACCCCAGAAAGGTGTAGCGCCCCCACTTTTCCTTCTCCACCACTGACTCCAACAGATAGCAGTGGGTTGACACATTCTTTAAGATTCGCAGAGCCTCGATGGGCGTGCAGATGTCCGAGAGCATCTCACAGCTGACGGGGACAGCCTTGTAGTCGTCAGTTGCTGCAATTTTCTGTATTTCCTCGAAAGATGGTGTGAATTTCATGTGAGTGCCTCCTTTCTATCCTTTCCTTTCGCCGCATAAGCAGACTTGAAATGCTTCGCATTCCAAGTTCGCGGTCTCCGTTCCACTTCGGTCCGCGCAGAGCAGACATCCACCGGATGTCTTGCGCCTCGTCATAAGCTGCCTCAGTCAGCCTTACATGCAAGCATGTAGTCTGCCTGTGTCATCTTCTGACTCTGCTTATGCGCGCAAAAAAGTCCTTGACAAAACCTAAGTCTTGTCAAGGACGAATAAACTTTATCCGCGGTGCCACCTTGCTTCACGGGAAAATCCCCGTGCCCTTAGCAGGATACCAACATATCCCCGGCCTCTGACGCGGGCCATACGTTGCAGAATACTCTGTACCAAAGTTAATCCCGATAAGGATTTACTCTGCCGAGGCTGCGAAGCAGACCTCGAGAATTAATCCCGATAAGAATTTACTCTGCCGAGGCTGCGAAGCAGACCTCGAGAGTTAATCCCGTCAGGGATTTACTCTATACATTTGACTGCACCCTCAGCGGTCCATTTGATGACTTGTTTCTTACCTGACTCTCAGCAACACAGGCTCTCTGTAAAGGCATCATCACCGTTATCTCCGCTTCAACGGTTTCGCCTATTTGATTTTTTATAGAATAGCACTCGAAAAAACATCTGTCAAGAGGCATGAATAAATTTTATCAATTTGTTGAAATCAATCGCAAAGTCCTCATAAATGCCCGTCGGGACAGTGTCGTAAAAGCTATATTCCTTTTCTTCATTCTTAAAAAAGCAATGCACCTCAATCGTTCTTTTTGCGGGATCGACGATCCAATATTCCCGCACGCCCGCAGTCCTGTACTTAAACAGCTTGAGCTTCCGATCCATCTTCACGCTGCTTGGCGACACAATCTCGATTGCCCAATCAGGCGCACCGTGGCAGCCCTTTTCATCCAGTTTATCCTCATTACAGATTACTACCACATCCGGCTCCAAATAATTATACTCGTCGTTATTGATGTACACGGCAAATGGTGCGGGATACACCTCGCAGGGGCCGCCCTTTTCTTCAATATAATTACTTATCACTCTAAGTAGCGCAACCAAAAGACCCTGATGCGTCCGGCTGGGACTCGCCATCTCATACATCTGCCCGTCGATCAGTTCCGCCCGCTTGCCCTCCGGCAGGGCTTCGATATCCCTGATCGTATACACTTTCCCTGTCATTTCATCCATTTCTTTTCTTCCTATCATTTCATTCTCCTTTTCCGCAGGAGAATGCCGGCTGTTCGTTTCAGGTTCATCTCCCGCTTTTGTCTGTTTCGTGGTTTCAAAAGCATAGATTTCCTGAATGGTTCCTTAGAAAATAAGATGCGCTGCCGCGCTTTGATTCATAGAATATATGCTTTACAAAGACATTATCATATGCTTCCTATATTGTCAATCTTTTTTTGTTGTCTTTGCAAACTAAATACCGTTTATTAAAAATGACCTTAAAATGGCACATAAACACCATCTTAAGGTCATTAAAAGATTATGATTCCACATTATCTGAAATACGCGACCCCGCTCTCAAAGATCTTCATATCCTGCTCGCCATAGATATTGACGGCCACGGACTCGCCCCGTCTTTCAGCGTGCGCCATCTTGCCTAAGATCCGCCCGTCGGGAGAAGTAATGCCCTCGATCGCCGCATAGGAACCGTTGATGTTCCACTCCTCATCCATAGACACAAAGCCGTCGGCATCCGCATACTGCGTCGCTACCTGTCCGCCTGCAAAAAGCTTGTCGATCCATTCCCTGGGGGCAACGAACCGACCCTCGCCGTGCGAAGCCGGGTTTACATAAGTCTGCCCAACCTCCACGCCCGCAAGCCAAGGAGATTTGTTGGAAACGACCTTTAAATAGACCATCTTGGAAATATGACGGTTCACCGTATTGAAGGTCAGCGTGGGGGAATCCGGCTCCTGGCCTCGAATCTCGCCGTAAGGCACCAATCCCAGTTTGATCAGCGCCTGGAACCCGTTACAGATACCCAGCGCCAGTCCGTCTCTCTCGTTTAACAACCGCATAACGGCCTCTTTGATCTTTTCATTCTGAAAGGCAGTCGCAAAGAATTTGGCGGAGCCGTCCGGCTCGTCGCCCGCGGAAAAGCCGCCCGGGAACATAATGATCTGCGCCTGCCCGATCGCCTTTTCAAAGGCTTCCACACTCTCCCTGATATCCGCTGCGTTCCGATTCTTAAACACCTTTACGATCGTCTCCGCTCCGGCATTTTCAAAGGCCTTCGCGCTGTCATATTCACAGTTTGTGCCCGGGAAGACCGGAATAAACACCGTGGGCTTCGCGACCTTATGTCTGCACACATACACTTCCTTCGCCTGATAAAGCGGCATTTCAACAGTGCTCTTATCCTGCCCTGCCGTGTAGGGGAACACTCTGTCAAGCGTACCGCTCCACGCCCATCTCGCATCCTCCCCGGAAAGCTTCATCGAACCATAACTGAAAACGCCATCCGCCGTCACGGTGCCGATCTCCTCGTAGTCAATGCCAAGTCCTTTGAGCGCATGCACTTCTCCTGCCGGCATCTCCGCTACGATATCACCGATTCCTTTATCAAACAGTCTGTCCTTTTTATAGGAAGAATCCACGGCCACGCCAAGACCGTTACCGAAAGCCATCTTACTGATTGCCGCTGCCACGCCCTTTGCATCCAGGGCATATGCCGCTACGATCTTTCTTTTCTTCATTTCCACGAAATTTCCACTCATGACAACCTTGTCAGTATACTCTGACATCAGTGTCATAATGTTATCATACAGTGTCATAACGCCTTCATAGTCCGGCAGATCGTATTCATCCTTGGGAATACAGAAGCGCACCAGCCTGTCTCCGGGATATTTTAATTCCGGGGAGACGATATTGCCGCTCTTGTTCACATCCACCGCAAAGGATACCAGCGTTGGCGGCACATCAATGTCATTAAAGGTGCCTGACATGGAATCCTTACCGCCAATGGAGGGCAGCCCGTACTTCATCTGCGCATCATAAGCGCCAAGCAGCGCCGCAAAAGGCTGGCTCCAGCGGGAAGGCTCCTCACTCATCCGCCTGAAATATTCCTGGAAGGTAAAGCGGATCGTTTTGTAATCTCCGCCGTTTGCCACGATCTTTGCCATGGACTCCGTCACTGCGTAGACTGCACCGTGATAAGGGCTCCAAGTGGAAAGATAAGGGTCAAAACCATAACTCATCATGGTGACCGTGTCCGTCTTTCCTGTAAGGGTGGGCAGCTTCGCCACCATCGCCTGCGTCTCCGTAAGCTGATACTTACCGCCATAAGGCATGAATACACTGCCTGCACCGATGGAGGCATCAAACATCTCCACCAGCCCCTTCTGGGAGCAGACATTGAGATCACCCAACAGGGCAAGCCATGCTGTCCGCACATCTCCGCGGGAAACCGCCTGCGCTACTACCGGGTTCGCAATCTTTTGAAAATAATTATTGTTCTCGTCAGGCATTTCCACGAAAACATCCGTCTCCTGATGCGCGCCGTTCGTATCAAGGAACGCTCTGGAAATGTTCACGATCTCGCTGCCGCGCCATTTGAGTACCAAACGGGGTTGTTCCGTCACCACCGCCACAGGCACCGCTTCCAGATTCTCCTCCCCTGCATAGGTAAGAAACTGTTCCACGTCGTCGGGGGATACCACCACCGCCATACGCTCCTGAGATTCCGAAATGGCAAGCTCCGTGCCATCCAGTCCCGCATATTTCTTGGGAACCTTATCCAAATCGACCACCAGGCCGTCCGCCAGCTCACCGATAGCCACAGACACGCCGCCCGCGCCGAAATCGTTGCATTTCTTGATCAGACGACTCGCCTCCTCGCGTCGGAAAAGCCGCTGCAGCTTTCGCTCCGTGGGCGCATTTCCCTTCTGCACTTCCGCGCCGCAGGTGTCGATGGATTTTTCCGTGTGCACCTTGGAGGAGCCCGTCGCGCCGCCGCAGCCGTCGCGCCCGGTCCTGCCGCCTAAAAGGATAATGACGTCGCCCGGATCCGAAGTCGCCCGGATCACGTTCTTTCTGGGCGCCGCACCCATGACCGCACCGATCTCCATGCGCTTCGCTACATAATTGGGATGATAAATTTCTTTGACCAGTCCGGTCGCAAGTCCAATCTGATTACCGTAGGAAGAATAACCGTCCGCGGCGCCGCGTACCAGCTTCTTCTGCGGGAGCTTCCCTTTCAGGGTATCCGCCACGGGTACTGTGGGATCCGCCGCACCGGTCACACGCATGGCCTGATAAACATATCCCCTGCCTGAGAGCGGATCACGGATCGCGCCGCCCAGACAGGTCGCCGCACCGCCGAAAGGCTCGATCTCAGTAGGATGGTTGTGCGTCTCATTCTTAAAGAATACCAGCCATTCTTCCTTCACCGGGCCATTTCCATAGTCCATCTCCACGGGCACTACCACGGAGCAGGCGTTGATCTCGTCCGACTCCTCCATGTCCGCAAGTTTACCGTCCTTTTTCAGTTTCCGCATCGCCATCAATGCCAAATCCATCAGGCAGACAAATTTATCCTGCCTGTCTCCGAAGATTTCTTCCCTCACACTCAGATAATTTTGATAAGCATCCTCAATGGGCTTTCTGTAATACCCCTCCCCAAAGCGCACGTTTTTAAGCTCCGTGGAAAAGGTCGTATGACGGCAGTGATCCGACCAGTACGTATCAAGCACCCGAATCTCCGTCATCGTGGGATCTCTGTGCTCCTCCCCCTGATAATAATTCTGAATATGCAGAAAATCCTTGAAGGTCATCGCCAGCCCCAGAGAATCATAAAGCTTTTTCAGCTCCTCCTTTGTCATCGACTGAAAACCATCGAAAACCGCCACATCCACAGGCTCCTCATAGGCCATCAGCAGCGTATCCGGCTTGACCATATCCGTCTCCCTGGAATCCACCGGATTGATGCAGTAAGTTTTGATCTTTGCAAGCTCCTCGTCCGTAACATTGCCATTGACCAGATAAGTCACAGCTGTGCGGATGATGGGTTCCTCGTCTTCTTTCAAAAACTGCACGCACTGGACAGCCGAGTCTGCACGCTGATCGAATTGCCCCGGTAAAAATTCTACCGAAAATACGTTACCGTTCTCGGGAATCTCGATTGTCTCCCGATAGAGAATATCCACCGGAGGTTCAGAGAAGACAGTCTGACAGGCTCTCTCAAACACCTCGTCGGAAATATTTTCCACATCGTAACGGATCAGCACCCGCACCTGCTCCACGCTCTTGATTCCTAAAAAGCCTTCGATCTCCTCTTTTAACTCTCTGGCCCTGACTGCAAACGGCTCCTTCTTTTCCACATAAATGCGTCTAACGTTTCCCATGCTTGTCCTCTCCTTACCTTTAGATAACCGTTCCGTAATCATACCTATCCTGCTCCATTATACATGCTATTTCTTCATTTGAAAAGAGACGATTGTAACCCCGTCCTTTTACAATCGTCTCCCCATATCCTTACTGACTCATTCTTTCTTCATTGCCAATTGGAATTTCTTTTATCTTTCTCTTATACTCTATCTCAATCTTATTTTCTATCTTTTGGCGATTATAGTATTCAATCCAAAACATCATATCCGCGTATGTTAAGACATCAAATTCAATTCCATAATAATCGTTTAAAGCAAGCGTCTTAATTCTTCCAAGATGATATGAATCATGCGTTGTGTGTGGCCCGTATAATCCCCTTTCCCGCTTCAACCATTTTACATACTCCGAATCTTCTCCATAGTTCTTACAATAGTAATCCATCATATAGATTTGAACAATTCGCAGCCCGGCTACATATGCCAGTTCATAGTTAGAACGTATCATATCCGGCGGCGTTTGATCATTGATATCAAATACAAACACCTTTTTATCAATTATAGCCTTGCAAAAGCAAGCTGCCAATTTGTGCTGGTCAAGAAGTGCCTCATCAAATTCTGTTTCCGGATAACACATCCTTTTCAATTCATCACGGATCTCAATATATCGATTCTTGATAACATTCTCAGTTTCTTCACCATGTATAAGCCGAAAATGAAAAGAATCTGCCAAGTCACATGAATCAAACCGTTTTTTGATTTCATCTATCGTTTCCTGAATTTGTTTCCATATCCACGTAAACGTCTCTATTTTCATTTTTCTTCATCTCTCTATATTTTCAGAGTAAATGGCAGTGATGGATTGCTTTTCTTTACATTTTCAACCACTGAATCAATATCTTCACCGTGATTTTCCTGCAACAATATTTCATTGATCCGGTTTGCACTGATATTACATTGCGGCAAATCTAATTTTTCAGAAAATTTAAATCCAAAAGAGTTCTTATGAACCCATCCTGCCAAAATATATCCCAACAAAGCTACAATAACCAGAAGTATAAATTCAAACATAGTAATCTCCTATCAGACCCAATCAACAGTTAGAAGAAATAAACGCTTTAGGACCACCTTTATGTGACGGATACTTTGAAAAACTCCTGACATCAGCGCTTAAACTTCTCCATATGTATACACCCAAAAAAAACACTAAGAAAAACACGATAAAGGTCATACAATAGGAATCAAAAAAGCCGCCAATATAAACCGGATAAAAGATTAAATTTACAACAGCAATAATCATCATTGTCAAAGCTTTGTTTTCATCCAATCCGGCATAAATTCTAAAATAGAATTGCTGGATGAACATGAATAATGCCATCGTAATCAACGTTACAGAAAAATAACCAAGTATAATTCCCAAAGACTCAATGCTAATGATCCATTTCAGGATATCGTTCACTTGCATTCCGTTTGTCTGGCTATTGTTAAATTGTAAACCCGCACAATGTTCCTTATAATGAGCCGCAATATCTATCATACAAAAAGCCAGAGTAATAATCACTGGAAAAAGAAAAGACAACCTCAAACATCTGATTGCTCTTTCTTTTTCAGGATCTCTGATTTTTGTCAAGGTAATCTCATTATTCCCATTTTGCGGGATTTCCTTGCACTCACCCATTCACCCTTTTACCTCTGTACTCTTTAGCCTATTATCTTCCGTCTGCTTTATCTTATGCCGTCACTGCCTGTCCTAATCACTTCTGACAGGGCAGCCCATATGACTATGTTCAATAGTATAATATCACTCAGAATCTTTTGCAACTCATTTCTTCATAAATTTTTAATAATCCTTTATTCGTAATCTACAACCAACCCCTGCATGATATAAGCCAGCTGCTCATCCACCATCTTCTCCGTGATGCCAAATGTCTGCGCATTGATCTTCATGCCTTCCAGCACATACATAATGTTTGCCGCCGCTCCCTTGGGGTCCTCGCAATAAAACTCGCCGCTGGCGATTCCCGCCTCGATCAGCTTCTCAATCACCATGACACCCGCGTCAAACTGCCTGCGCAGCATATTTTCCTGATCAGTTTCCTTATGACAAAAGAAATATTCATAGACCGCTACGGTCAAATTACCTTTTTTACGCAAAAGTTCCTTCTTCTGTTCTTTCAAAAAGAGAGTCAGGATATCCGCCGCCGTATCTCCCTGCGCGATCCGCTCCGTAAACACGTCGTCGGTTTCGTCCGCATCCATCCGCAGTACCTCCAGCAGAATCTGGTCCGTGCTCTCAAAATAAAGATACAGGCCGCCCCGACTGATCTCGCAGGCCTCCACGATATCTTTCATGGTCACGCTCTGAAATCCTTTCTCTACAAACACCTTTCTGGCAGTATCCAATATATATTTCCTTTTTTGTGCTGATTTTTCTCCCATCGTTTCGCATTCTCCCAACATAATTTACTCTGACGCCGGTCCCTCTTTTTTCTCCTGCTTCTCTGCTTCTTTCACGTTGACCACTCTGGTCTGTACCGGAGTATCCCAAAAATCCAGATTCGCCTTCATCTTCTTAAGCACTTTCAGGAAAATGCCCGTCTCCACAGCTTCCGACCACATCCGCCCCTTTGTCATACCGCCCATCACATATTTAGACAGAATCCCTTTCAGCACATCCATCTCCTGGATCGAGCATTTCTCAATGATCCGAAATTCATCCTGTAAATTGCGGATCTTGCAGCGCGAATAAACATATCTGTAATTGCGGTCCATCAGCTTCGTTCTCTGCGCTTCTTTAATAAAGCTCATCAACGTGCTGTCGTATACGGGAAAAGAGATCGAATGCTCCTCGATCCCCGAGCCGGAATAACTCTGCTGTACACTGGCTCCCATCTTGCTCTCCAGCCAAGGCAGATAACGCGCCAGTTTTTCTACATGCGGACGATATTCGTTCACCACTTGTTGTCTGTACGCAATGTCTTCTTTTTCTAATTGTAACTTATCCATGCTTCCTCCATGTCATAGCAGTTTATTGCGTTGACACGCGTCAAGAATCTATTGTGATGCCGGGCTTTTGTACACCCGACAAACCTGTCATTTTCAATTTTATCACAAAATTCTAAAAAGTACAGTACAAAAAAATATGGCAGTTCTTGTGCAATCTGTCACTCCTATGGATGCAGACGATCCTCTAAAAGAACAGGACATAAAGTCTCATGATCCAAAGACTCTACGCCCTGCTTGTTAGTTTGTTCTCTGCACGCCATATGCACTATGCAAGCCTTTGCAGCTGAATGCTGTGATTCTCAACCGTCCTTTTTAGGATTTCAATATCTGAAAATGCAGTCTCCATCCGCTCCGCATCCCTTTTATAGCGATCATACGTACTCGTATAACACGCCTCAATGGTATTTAATCGCGGTTCCAGTATATTTTCCTGATACAGCTTAACCTGACACAAATCCGTTTTCATTGCCTGCATTTCTGTCTTCACAACATGCATTTCCGTCTTCATAGCCTGCATTTCCATTTTCATAACCCGCATTTCCGCTTTCACAGTCTGCATCTCACACTTCAAAGTCTGCACATCCTTCTTCAAAAGTCGGATATCGCCCTTCACTTCCTGCATTTCGCTTTTCAGCATCTGCACATCCTTCTTCAAAATATGAATATCATCACTAATCGGCTGTAATTCTGCTTTCAGCTTAGTATCCAACAAATCCGACATCGCTAACAACAATTCGTTATCTGTCATAATTTCCCACCTACTTTCTTTTGTGATGAGGTCCTCTCAATAGGGACAGTATAGCATCAGACTTGCTCTCTGTCCATTGTATCAAATGTCCAAAAAGGATTATCAACATAACGTATTTGTAAAACCTGCACAACGCTATATATTGTATTGAATCAATTCACTTCTCTATTTCGTGTCTATATCTTGTGTGTTTCTATGTAAAAACGCAATTTCGTTAACAATATTTTTACATGGCATCACTTTGAAATTGATATCCAGCGAAGATGCCGCTCTGTATGAAGTAGCCAAAACCCTGTTTTACAAAAGTTCAGACGAGGAGATTCGTATGCGCTGTCTTGAATATAAAGAATACTTAGCAGACATACGCTGCTATGAGAGAATCATCGAAGCTCAGCAAAAAGAACTTGACCACCTGAAACACGAGCAGGATCTGCGTAACTATGAAAAAGCCATCGAGGAGCAGAAAAAGGAACACGAACAGGAATTAGCACAGGCCCGCGAGCAATACGAAGCGCAGATCCGTCAACTCCGATCCGAAATAGCGAGTCTAAAACAACCATGATCCCAACGGGCAGGCATACCTCTGTCCGTTGTATTTCCCGCATTTTTACTTCCTCTTTTTCCGCTCTTGCGCCGTACCCCGGCGGATTATTTCTTATCTGACAGCCTTTCCTATAAATATGCCAAATTTATTCTACCCCCCCCCAATAATTCATGCAATATGCCTTATTGTTTTTTCTGATATTCAGCGTAAAATTATTAGTAGGACAGAGTTTCTACCTATTTATTTTACTTAGTGAATAAAAATGGTGTAGTTTGTCAGAAAAATTTCACGTAACGAAGGAGGTGAAAGATTGAAAATGAAATTGATTGTCCTTGTATTGGGACTAGTCGTGCTCGCGGCGGTCGGGATCTGCGGCTGCGGAAACAGAGAATTGTCAAACATGACCGCTGACGACAGTCTCCCCAGCTTTCAAAAACTGGATTCGTCAAACGAAGACAGTCCGCCCGCCGATTCCTTAGAGGACAATAGCTGGGCGGAAACAGAGCTGGTTGCTCTGGCGGATACCCGTGAAGATGCGGAAGAAATCGCCGAACTATACGGAATTGAACTGAGCACTTACTCCTATGGTGTAGCTACTTATACGACTGACAAAAATCCACTGGAGCTTAGGGCACTGGGTGAAGAAAACGGTTACCCTGAATTGACCCCTAATTACGAAAACGAGCTTTATACGGAACCATAAACCAAGCTGCAACATGATTGCAAAAAGAAAGAGAAGGAGAGAAATGAAAAAAGCAAAACTGTTATCCCTGTTTTTAGCAGGCTGCCTGCTGTTCCAGACAGCAGGCATCGACGCACTGGCAACCGCGCCTGCTGAGCCTGCACCCATCAGCGAAACTGTCGAAAACACCGACAACGGTCTTGTCGATCAATCCGCTGATGGAGAGACTGCCGATCAACCCTCCGATGAGGGAACTGACAAAACGCCTACCGGAGAGCCGGTTGATTCCGACCAGCCTTCCGATGAAGACACCGACAAGGCGCCCACAGAGGATCAAGTCGGTTCTGACCAGCCTTCCGACGAGGACGCAGACAAGGCACCTGTGGAGGATCAGGACGGTTCCGACCAATCTTCGGATGAGGAAACCGACAAAGACCCTGCCGAAGAAGATGTCGATGCCGACCAACCCTCCAATGAGGAAACAGAGGGCGATGCCCCTGTAGAAGATACGGAAGAAAACAACGAATCCGTGTCTGAAAACACAGTATCTGAAAATACCGTATCCGAAAACACGGTATCTGAGAACACACTTCCCGAGAAGAGCGAGACAAGTATTTTCTCCATCTTCCCCGGTCTGGGTGAGAATTATCAGTTTACCTCTCAGGAAATCAAGGACAAGCAGCTCCTTGCTTCCCATGTAGACGACATCGTACAGGTACAGTCAGCGGAAACCGCCACGATAGAGGACTATCAGGATGCCGAAGGAAAATATGCACTCGGCGAGGTCGTGTATCTGGCTAAGACCCTGGAAGAAGCTGAACGGGTAGCCGCTGCTTTCGGCGGTACCCTGCAAAGCTACTCCTATGAGGTAGCCGTGATCGACCTGCCTCAGCAGGCAACGGTAGCTCTGGCTGTCGCTGCTGCGGCAGATTCCGAGATCAAACTGCCCGCTGTATGGCCCAATTATTACAACTATCTTTACACGGAACCCAACGCAACGGTCAATCCCTTAACGCCTTCCGATTCGGGGTATGTAAATCAGTGGTTTCACGATTACATCGGCACCCGTTACGCTTGGGCTGCCGGCTATAAAGGGCAGGGTATCAAAGTTGCCGTCATCGACACAGGACTTACCAGAAATCATGAAGATTTGGCAAATAACGCAGTTGACGGAAGAACTTTTGTAAATGGCGCAAACGGAACACCAGAAAATAATGATAACGATGAGCATGGAACCCACGTCGCGGGCATCATTGCCGCCGATGATAATGGCATAGGCGTTGTCGGTGTTGCGCCGGATGCGACAATCCGCGGCTACAGCGTGTTTGCGGCAAACGGCTCCTGTAAAACTTCTTGGATCATAAGCGCTATCAAAGCTGCCGTTCAAGACGGTAACGATATCATCAATATGAGTTTGGGAAGCCCGAGCTATGATGGTAACTATGAAAAAGCGGTTAATGACGCTTACAATGCAGGTGTAGCCATCTTTGCGGCCTCCGGCAACGATGATACCGATGCCGGTAATTTCCCTGCCGCTTACGCAGGCACCATCTCAATCGGCGCAGTAGATGAGAACAGCGCAAGGGCATCGTTTTCCTGTTACGGAAAAACCGTAGCCCTGGCCTTCCCAGGTGTAGACATTTACTCCACGATTCCAACCGGCTACGACTTTATGGACGGCACCAGCATGGCCTGTCCGGCAGCAGCCGGTACGGCGGCGGTTATCCTTTCCGCCAGAGATGACATCCGCAATAAAGAGGGTAAGGCAAAGGTAACGGCCCTCCTCTCCGCCATGAAGTCTTCCACCACAAAATGTACCGATTCCGGCATGGGCGCCGGTACTACCTATCTGCCCGGTGTGCTGAAACTCGCTACCGATATGACCGCACCGGAAACACCGATGATTGAAGTAGCGGACGAAACTACTTATCAAAAAGGCACCAATAATAAAGATTACATAGCAGAGAGCCTGCAAGTAACGATCTCCACAAAGACCGCCGTAGGCGTTGATATTTACTATTCGACGACCGGCAAGGTGCCGACCTATAAAAACGGTGCCATTACAAATGCTGATAGCACAGAGCCTTACAGGATCGGTGATAAGATCACTCTGACCGGCGCTAAGAGCAAAACCATCAAAGCCATTGCCGTTAATCCGTATTCCGGTAAGGTAAGTAAGGTAGCTTCCAAAACCGTTACGCTGACGCCGATTCCTACCAAAGTTACTGTAGAACCTGTCAGCAATGTGAAGAGGATCGTTGCCGGAAAGAGCCTTAAGTTTACTGCGACTGTGGAACCTTCCTACGCAATTTCCAACAAAGTGGGGTGGTCTGTAGATGCCCAGGCGACAGCGGCAGGTATCACAGTAACAAACGGCACGGTAAAGACCAAACCCACGACGGCTGCCGGAACCTACACAGTCACAGCCACTGCTGTTGGCAGCACCAATAAAACGAATTATAACGGTAAATCTGATACCTTTACCTTCACTGTAATCGCGTCGTCTGACATCAAGAAAGTTGCCTTTATCGATTCTGCTACGAATAAGGCACCCACGCCAAAGAGCATCAAGACGACCGACAGTAAAACAACAGATGCAGAAAATTCAGCTATCATCGACTTAGGAAACTATCTGGTGGTCACAAAAACCGACAACAGCACAGTGACCGGCGCCACGGCCCTTGCTGAAGTAGTCTGGTCCAGCAGCAACACCAAGATCGCCACTGTGAAAAACGGTGTAATTACTGCCAAAGCACCCGGTAAAGCGACCATCAAAGCAACTTCCAACGACGGAGTCAACAAGAGTGCTTCCTACGTCGTTACCGTTGTAGAGCCCGTTGCGAAAATAACCATTAGCGGTCCCAAGAAAGTGGCTGCCGGAAAGGGCATTGCGCTCACAGCCAAGATTGCTCCCGCAAATGCCAGCAATAAAAAGGTTGAGTGGACGGTAGATGGCGACGGCAACATGAAAATCAACAAAAACAACGGCAAGATAACCACGACAGCAAGTGCAAGCGGAACCTACACGGTAACGGCCAAGGCTGCCGATGGTCTGATTGCTCCCGCAGCAACTTACCAGATCACGATCGTATCGGGGGCGATTACTAAAATAACACTCAACAAGAACAAACTGACGCTTTTCCCTCCTAATACAAGCGCCAGTGTGAGTGCAACAACAGCTACCCTGACTCCTGACATAGCGTCTACGGGAGCTGCCGATACCTCTCTGATTTCCTGGACCAGCAGCGCACCTTCTATTGCCTCTGTGAAAGACGGTGTAATTACTGCTAAAGCGCCCGGTAAGGCGACCATCACCTGCGCAGCGATTGACGGCAGCAACAAAAAGGCAACCTGTGCCGTGACTGTCTCCGTACCCATGTCCAAACTGGTAGTTGGTGCTGCAAACGGTAATATGGGTTTGATCGCTGTCGGCAAAAAGGTAAAAATGACAGCCAAGTATTACAGCAATTACGGCACACCTTCCAATAAAAAGGTTAAGTGGGAAATTGTTGGTTTTAACAGTCAGGCCGCAGCAGATGCGTTGTCAGGCAAGGTAACCATTGCCAATAACGGTACGGTATCCGTAGATAAGAGTGTGACACTGCCTTCAAACGCTTTACCCTCCAGCAACTCATATGCCGTAGGTGTGCGCGCGGTCGCAATGGACGGCAGCGGTGTCGTTTCAGAAACATTCCCGCTGATCGTTACGCCCAATTTTGCCGCTATCAAATTGGAAAAAGCCTATACGACAGATGAGGAAGGATACATAAACGGATATCATTTCATTGTACTGGCAACTACTCAAACGAAGAATGGAAAACCTGATTGGGGTATCAATGACTCAAATGCCATATTACTTCCCGGCTATTATTGTACCGCTAATATATCCGGTCCCAAAAACATAGGGCTTTATAAAGACGCTCTTCTGGACGGTTCTGTATTATATGATCCGCATCCCATCAAAGAGACCACGAAGCAGTTGGATCTTTTGGGACGGCCTGGAGGTCCTGCGCTTTATACCAATGAATGTGACAAAATAACCCTGACCGTTACGCTGAAAGACGGTTCTAATCTCAAGGCAAAAGACACCCGTTATGCAGTGTGGTATAGAAACCAAGCCGGATATTGGGTAGTCGGTTATTATAAGAACTAATCTGTTCCTTCGATCATTGATAGAAGGCCGCCCCTCCGGGGCGGCCTTCTCATTGACTTTTCCTTCTTTTTCTTGCTTACGCCAAAGCAGCTCCCACAGCATTTATTATAAATCTGCGCAAAAACAATTGCAATTCCGTCACACCCATGCTATAGTAAGTAAAAGCATATTTTCTAAGAACAGATCAGTATCTTCTATCTTTATTCTAAGTTTCAGAAAATCCATGCTTTGCATCCAATCAACGATTTACAAAGCAGGAGAATCTGAAGCGGTTCTCCTGCCGACAACAACAAGGAGGACCAAAGATGAAAGAAACAACAGCAAATCAGAACCAAACCAGTGTTCAGCGCAACTACAGGGACACCGTATTCCGCATGATATTTCGGGAAAAGAAAAACCTTTTGAGTTTGTACAATGCGCTTAACGACACGACTTACGAAAATGTGGACGATCTGGAGATCACCACGCTGGAAAATGCAGTCTACATGTAACCCAAACATGCCGTTGCGCGATCTGCTCTATGTGGCAAGAGTATTGCAAAACCGAGTCAAAGACCAAAACCTGTACAGCAAGTCACTAATCAAAATTCCGACACCACGATTTGTCGTGTTTTATAACGGAAGTGACTTACAGCCTGAGCAACAGACCTTATATCTGTCAGATGCGTTTGAGAAACATCTGGACGGACCGGCACTGGAGCTGGCTGTTACCGTTTATAATATCAACCTTGGCATAATCAGGGACTATTGGACGCATGCCGCCTGTTAAAAGAATATACTCAGTATGTAGCGCAGGTCAGAACCTATGCGGAAAAGCTGCCTTTATCGACTGCAGTGGAAAAGGCAGTGAATGATTGCATCAAAAATGGTATCCTTGCAGACTTTTTATCTCAGAACCGAGCGGAGGCGATTGCGGTGAGTATTTTTGAATATGATGAAGAAAAACACATGAAATGCGAGAGGGCGGAATGGCGGGAAATTGGTCGGAAAGAAGGTCTTGCCGTAGGACGCAAAGAAGGCGGTGACGACCTTGCCGGACTGCTCAGGTACTTGACAGAAGCCGGGAAAACAGAAGAAATAAATCAAGTTCTCTACGACAGCGACTACCGTGCAAAGATGCTGAAAGAATATCTACAGGAATAGCGGTCGCAAGCCGCCCCTCCGGGGCGGCCTTCTCATTGACTTTTCCCGCAAAAAGGCATAAGATAGTTACAGGGTTTTTGTATCAATTTGTATAAGAGGGGGTATTCCAATGGCTGTAAAAGAATTTCCGGCAGGCGCACAGTTGATCCAGAGTGAACAGAACCTGACCGCCCTGCACCTGATCGCAAAGGGGAGTGTGCGTGCCGACTATCCGGGCGGCACTTATTATCTGCAAAAAGGAGACGTGATCGGCGTCTGTGAAATCTTCTTCGGTTCCCACTTTATTTCCTATCAAACGGAGGAACCCACGGGCATCACTTCCTATCCCTGTACCGCCGCAACGCTTTCCACGCTGATGAGCAAGAGCGCTGAGCTGGCAAACAGGATTGTCACCTCCCTGTTTAAGCAGTTTCGGGAGATTCACGACCAGTACGAGATGGATCTTTTCGACTGCGAAAATATCTACCACTATCTGCTCAACAGCTACGAAGAATATAAAACCTTCTGCAGCAAACACGGCTTCTCGGCCAGAGCGCTGCCGGACTTAGAAACCGTAGAGCCGCTTGTTCTGGAAGATGATCTGGAGCGTTGGCTGGATGGCTATTACGAACAGCTTACTACTTTGATCGCAGAAAAATCCGCTCAGGAAATCAACCCCGATTTTCTGGCGGGCATAACCATAAAGACAAATCTGGACGTTCACCGCGTGATTTCCGTCAGCCGCATGCTCTACGACTATAAAGCGGATATCGCACGTTTTCTGATGAACGAAAACAAGCTGGACTTTTTTGATCTCTACACCAGCCTTTTATATAAGATCGGGCAGAACGACCCCGACTCCACCACGCTGATTGCGGCGCTCTCCACGATGATGATCCAGATGGAGGATCAGGCTTCCATCGATAAGGAGATGTACCAGAGCCGCGTGGCAGAATACCGTGAGAAACTTGCCCACTTAGGCGACGGACCGGCAGAGACCGCCTCCGTAGAAGATGTCGCGGATGTGACCGATTCCATGAACACCATTCTCGCCTATTCCGAAGTATCTGGTGAGACAGCTGCCGCCTTCCGTGAGGCCGTTAATAAATTTGCAAATCAGTCCGATAAGAACGCGTCCGATGACGCTGCCAGAAAACTGCGGCTTTCCATCACGAAGCTGTTCTATCAGATTTATGAAAAAGCCTTTGTCAAGAGCATGAAAGACCCTTCGGTACCAAAGGTCGTGAAAATGTTCTTCAACTTCGGCTATGTGGACGAACATCTGGCAGGCCTTGAAAACGCCTCCTACTTATACAAGATTGTTGACAACCTTCCCACGGATCCCAAGCGCAAGGTTTATACGGCCTACGAATGGCTCACCGCCATCTATAAAGGCAAAAAAGAGCCCAGCCGCAACGAATTTGACTCAGACTTTCCTACCTTTCTGCGTGAGCAGAAAATGTCCGGCAATATCACTGCCGCAGACGAAGCGCGTATGCAGAACGATACGAAGGAAAAGATGCTCTTTGAGATGCGCAACATGTTCCCTACCGTTAATAAGATCACCTTTGGCCGTGTGTTAAGCTTCTGTCCGATCTTTTCTGAGCATAACGTCTTAAAGGATCTGGCTGACACGCTTGTATCTGTGGAAAAAGTGGAGGAGGCTTTCCAAAAGATTCGTGCCATCGACTTCAGCGCTTACTACCGCGATGTGATCTACACGAATCCCGACATCGGAATCGGCAAGGAATCCATCGGCATAGAAGTCCTTCCCGATATCGTCCTCATGCCCAATGTGGGAACCCGCGGCATTGCCTGGCAGGAAATCGAAGGGCGCAAGCGCACCACACCCGCCCGCATGATGGTCTCCATCTTCCAGATGGAAGATTTGACCAACATCCTGGTTCGTCTGACCGGCGACTTCCGCTGGGAAATGTGCAAGCGTGTACAGGGCGCCCGCTGGAACGATATTTCCGAAGCTTCTCTTACCAGCGAATACTTCGACTACATCCAGTTCTACCGCAAGAACCGTGAGCTGTCCGCTGATGCCAAGGATAAGATCAAGCTCAGTATGCAGAAGGCAAAGAACAGCTACAAAGAAATGTTTATCAGAGACTACGAGGCGTGGATCCTTTATGAAGGTACAGGCTCTCCCAGGCTGAACAAGGTGTCCAGAGGTATTATCTTCACCTACTGCCCGTTCTCCAAAGAGATCCGCACCAGACTGGCAGCAAACCCGCTCTATAAGGAAACGATGTCCCGCTATGATGTCAAGCTGTCACAGAAGCTCCATCACTACGACAACGTGTTCCAGAAGCTGAAAAACACGGGAACACCGATCCCTAAAGAGCTGCAGGCTCAGTACGAATATCTGAGTATGTAATACTGCAAAAACTGCAAAAATGAAATCTATATAAAAGGAGCCGCTCACCGATCTTGGTGGCCGCTCCTTTTTGGTCTCTATCTTTTGCTTTTCTTTTATCTGATCCTGCCGCCTTACTTCTTATCCGTCGTGGACGGCTTAACCAGGAACAGGCTCAGCAGCAGGGCAATGATGTAAAGCACGACCGTAAAGTACAGTACGTTCTGATACCCGATCGGATTTACCATATTGCCGTGTGCATCTTCGATAAAGTTTCCCGTTTTGCTCACGATCAGGGTCGCAATCTGGTTTCCTGTCAGACCCGCAAAGGCCCACGCGGAAAGGGTGATGCCGTGGATCGCACTGATGCTGCCCATGCCGTAGTGGTCGGAAAGCAGGGTCGGCACATTGGAGAAACCGCCGCCGTAACCCGCATTCACCATAAAGATCAATGCCAGTACCAGGATCACCAGCAGCATATTGCCTTCACCGTTCTTGATACCGCCCGTCAGCATCACGATCGCCGTAAATGCAATGGAGAGAATGAAAATCAGCTTATAAATGGTATTTCTGTCCTTCATATGATCCGCCCATGCAGAGAAGCCCAGACGGCCGCCCGCATTGAAGATGGCAGAGATGGTAGAAATCACGCCTACCACTCCGGCAAGTCCGATACATTTGACGATCATCTTCTCCTGAGAGATCAGCGCCAGACCACAGGTGATGTTGATGTAGAACATCAGCCAAATGCCTATGTAATTGCTGATCGGACGGGTCTTGATGGTAGCCATGATGCCCTGACCCTTTTCTTTCTTCTGCGGCTCATGCCAGCCTGCAGGCTTCGCCAGCAGGAGATGGCCCACAAACATCATCACAAAGTAAACTGCCGCCAGGATCCAGAACATCTTGTAGATGCCGCCGTCGCCGAGGTTTGCAAGCAGTGCCTGCATGATGGGGCTTGCGATCGCCTTCGCGCCGCCAAAGCCTGCTACCGCCAGACCGGTCGCCAGACCTTTCTTATCCTCGAACCACAGCATCAGCGTTTTGACCGGTGAAAGATAACCCGTGCCCAAGCCGATACCCATGATGAAACCGTAGCAGACATAAATACCTACGAGAGCCAGTACACTTCCCGGGTTATTTCCGCCGTACCAGATAAAGAATCCCGTGCCCGCCATACCGAGAGCAAAGGTGATGGTAGCGATCAGGGACGACTTATGGATGTCCTTCTCCACCACGTTGCCCAGGAATGCCGCCGACATACCGAGGAAGAAGATGGCGAAGCTGAACGCCCACTCTGTCGCTGCCTTGGAAAACCCTATGTAGTCAGCGATCTCCTGACTGAAGATAGACCAGCAGTACACCGTACCGATACTGAAATGCAGGAGCAGCGCCGGGATCGCGGCCCGCACCCATTTGTTTTGACTTTTCATGTTAAGTACCTGTTATCCTTTCGTTAAGATAGAATGTATTACAGTCATGCAACTTTAATTATTTTATAATAGTTTCTTTAGAATTTCAAGATGTTTCAGGCCATTCTCGTCAGTCTCATATTCCGCCTGCAAAAGCCGTCTGTACCGCGCTATTTCAGCACAAGTACAGAGAACCCCGGCATTACAGCCTTTCCGTCTTCCAAAACGATCGCTTCCTCGCCCGTTACCAGCGCACCGCGAATTTCCGTATCCGCGCCAATGTTCTTCCCGTTTAAGCTGATCTCGCTCAGATCCAGTTCCTGAGCCTCCGCTCCCGTCACAAAAATAAGCAGAACCTCCGAACCGTCATAGGTTTTTTTGATGGCGCAGACACTCTCTCTGACAGTATCCTCCAAAAAATCCCCTACCAGGACATATTGCGCATCTCCTCTGGCAATCTCCGGATTCTGGTTACGGATCTTAATGACCTTTTTATAGAATTGATAAACCGAAGCCGCATCCTTTTCCTGCTCCTCCAGGCTCTCAAACTTCATCTTTACATTTTCCATATCCTTCGGGCCGTCGCACATGCCCTCCGCATCGGCGTTCATGCTCCAATACATGGGTGCGCGCTTGTTTTCGTCCTTGCCTGAACCTTTCATGCCCAGTTCTTCTCCATAATAGACAAAGGCCGAGCCGCTCATAAACAGATTCATGGCCGCTGCCATCTTCGTCTGCGCGGCAGAATCATCCCCCGCATAGTAGCCTGCGCTCCTGCCCATATCATGATTGGTATAAAAAGGCGCGTCGATATAATCCTCGTTGTAAGCTCCGAAGGTCTCCTCCAGAGAACTGACAGCCGCGCCATACTTCGTCGCGGAAGCGCCGTTTAACACCTTGGAGATGATACCGTCCTTGTCCGCAAAAGCAAAGTCAAAGATGCTGTCGATGCCGCTTGCATAGTACTGCGCATAATCTTCCATGGGAAGCCACGCTTCGCCCACCAGGTAGGCATCCTCTTTCTGTGACTTGACCGTATCGGTCAACCACTCCAAAAACGCAATATTGGCCTGGGGTGCACCCGTATAATACTCTTTCACCGCGTCCAGACGGAAACCGCCCGCCCCCATATCCAGCCAGTACTGCGTGACTTTCGCAAATTCTTCCCGCAGTGCCTCGCAGTCTAAGTTAAAATCGGGCATCTCCGACCAGAACTGCGCCTCGTAATACCAGTCCGTCCCTTCTATCTGATAGAAACCGCCGCCCTGTTCCTTCGAGAAATGATAATAGTCAAAATATGGGCAGTCCGCCGTGTCAGGCTCCGTGTCGCCAAGTCCTTTCAGATAGGTGCAAGCCTCCTGAAACCAGGGATTCTGCGAAGAACTGTGATTTAATACCAGATCCATGATGACCTTGATGCCCCGCTTGTCGCATTCCGCCAACAGCGTCTGAAAATCCTCCAGCGTCCCGTATTCCTCGTCAATGCCATAGTAATCCGCCACATCGTACTTATGATAAGTAGGCGAAGGATTCACGGGCATCAGCCAGATGCCATTGCAGCCCAGATCCGTATCCGTGGTATCGTCGCCGTCGTTGATATAGTCCAGCTTGGAAATCAGCCCCTGCAAGTCTCCCACACCGTCGCCGTCGCTGTCACAAAAGGAGTAGACGAACACCTCATAGTATGTTCTGTAGTTATCGTCGATGATTTGCAGAGGGTTATCCTCCCAAGCTGCCCGCATTTGAGCCGTGCCCTGCACACCTGTTCCGTCCGCCGTGTTCTCATCCTGCTCCTGCGTCGCGTCTCCTGTCGTACTGTCACTCCCGTCCTGCGCTGTCTCTCCTGCCGCAGCATCCGCGCCCTCTGTTTCGGACACCTGCCCTTCCAGTGCGGACGCATCCTTCGACGTGCCCGTCGTACTGTTATTTCCCGTGCCGCAGCCGCTAAGCAGCAAAGCCGCTGCTAGTATTCCCGCCAAAACCCTTGCCTGTCTATGTTTCATGCTATTCTCTCCTATCCGAAATCAAACAAGCTGCACTATAATAGTGCAGCTTGCCATATATAATTGTTTTGCTCTTATCCCTTAACAGAACCGCCCGTAATACCCTCTACATAGAACTTCTGCATGATCACGAACAATGCCGAGATCGGGATGGCGATGATCACGCCGCCTGCGCAGAATACCGAGAAGTACTTGTTGATCATGGACTTACCAAGCATATTGAAAAGTCCGATCGCAACCGTCCAGTCCGTTGCCACGCCGGAGTTGAGCATCAGCTTCGCAAACACGAAGTCTGCCCACGGCGCAAGGAACGCATTGATGACCGTGTAGACGATGATGGGCTTGGAAAGCGGGATGATGATCCTGAAAAAGATCGTCGCCTGAGAAGCGCCTTCCAGTTTCGCCGCCTCACTCAAGGAAGTGGAGATCGTGTCCATAAAGCCCTTACAGATCAGGTAACCAAGTCCCGCACCTGCGGAGTACACGATGATCATGCCCAGATGGCTGTTGGTCAGCCCCATGGTCTTTAAGATAAAGTAGATTGCGATCATGGACAGCACGCCCGGGAACATATTGAGAATGATGGAAAAGCTCATCAATCCTTTTCTGCCCGGAAAACGCGTCTTACTCATGGTATAGGACACCATCAGCACAAGGATCGTGGAAATGATACAGGAAAACGCCGCGATCACGAAGGTGTTCCAGAACCATCTCGGATACTGTACGATGGAATCCGGCCGCAGGAAAAGCTGCGCGTAATTGTCAAGTGTCCAGGTCTCCGGGAAGAAATGGGAGGTGTTGATCCCCTTATAGCCGCTAAACGACGTAACAAACAGCCAAAGGATCGGAATCAGCCAAACCACGGACAGAAAAAGCAAAACCAGGTGTCTTATTACAGATTTGATCGTCTTTTTCATTATTGAAACTCCTCCTCCTTATCTCCTTTGATGGTTCTGGTAAAGGTCACCAGAGTGAACGCCGCACAGATGATAAATACGATGATACCGATAACGGATGCCATCTTGTAGTTGTAGTACTCGTTCGTCAGACGGAACAGCCAGGTTACAAGCAGATCGATCTCCTTCGCATTCGAGTTCGCAAGAAGCTGGTCGCTTGTGACGAACACATCCTGCGTAAGCAGATAAATAACGTTGAAGTTGTTGATATTCTTAACGAAATCCGTGATCAGGCTCGGCCCCGTCACAAAGAGCATATAGGGCATCGTGATCTTGACAAAGATCTGCATCGGATTGGCGCCGTCGATCCTTGCACTCTCGATCTGATCCTCGGGAATGTTCATCAGCACGCCCGTCGCCACCAGCATCTGGTAAGGGATACCGATCCAAATATTGATGATAACGATCATCACCTTCGCCCAGCCGGGGTTCGTCAAAAACGGAATGTAGCTTAAATTAGCAGGCACCAGCCCAATATTTTTCAGGAAATCCGTCAGGCCAATGTTGCTGCAGAACGTATTGACGATACCTGCGTCCGCAAAGAAATTTCTCACCAAAAGCAGGGTCACGAACTGCGGAACGGCGATCGCGATGATGAAAAGCGTTCTCCACAGCTTCGGCAGCTTCGTGCGCTTGTCATTGATGAATTTCGCCATCAGGATACCGCCGATGTAAGTGGTAAAGGTTGCCAGCACCGCCCACTCCAGCGTCCAGACCAGGATCTTTCTGAAAGAATAACCGAATGTCACCGTCACGGAGCTGGTGAACAGATTCTTAAAGTTGTTCCACCCCACCCAGGTAAACAGGGCGTTAGGCGGCATGTGCTGCTGATCGTAGTTGGTGAATGCCACCGCGATCAAGACCAAAATCGGCAGTATGTTCATGATGATGATACCGATCGCCGGCAGCGTCAGCAGCGTAATATGGAATTTTTCATTAAACATCGTCCGCACATCTTCGCCGAAGGTATTGATATGCTGCCCGTTCTCCTGGCGAAGCTGCAAACGATATACCGTTTTCATATTGGAAATATAAAATACAACAAATACAAAAATGATAAACAACGAAATAATGGAATTTAACAGGATCAGGAATGAGTTATCGTAGTCATTGACGGTACTGGTCATAGTCAGTGGATCAAAGACCTGCTCAAACTGCACCGTTCCCAACGTGCCAAACTTAGCAAGGTTCGGTGCCGCATAACCGACGCACAGCACCACAAACAGCACCTCTACCAGGCACATAATGATGCCGTTGATCACCTGTTTTCTTGCAAAATAACCTGCCCCCATTACAACAGCGGACAACTTTACCCAGATATCCCCCTTAGTGAAGGCCGTCCCCAGATCCTTAAAACATTTTCCTATTGCATTCAATGCGTTCTTCATCCAGCGAACCTCCATATCAGAATGTCAGAAAATACCCTCTCACGCTCAAAAATATTGCATAATACATTACGATCGATGGAACACAGAGGGCGGATGCCTACACCCACCCTCTGGAATTTATAACCGTTTAGAATTTAGTTCAAGCGGAGAATGCTGCTTTTTGCATTCTCCTAGAGTTAATCCCGCAGGGATTTACTCTACTCGATGGGTGCCGTGATACCCTCAACCGTGGTATCCAGCAGCTGCTGCAGATCCGTTCCGTCCGGATTGCCAGATGCCAGAATCTGACCCAGGGTCTTAGCAGGATCCCAGTATTTACCGCCCACACGCTGAGGCGTAGCGTAAGCCGCCTGCTCAGCCAAAGCCGCGATCGCGGGATTGGACTGTACTTCAGGAGAAGCTGCCGCCGCATTGTTTGCAGGGCCAAGGCCTCTAGCTTCAAATCTTGCCTTCTGAGACTCCTCGTTAGTCAGATACTCCGCCAGCAGCATTGCCCAGCCAAGGTTCTTGGAGTGAGGATTCACACCGATCAGCTTATAGCCGGAATAAGAGGACATCTGGCAGTCCTTGCCTGCTACCTTGAAGGTAGGAAGCTTGGTCGCTGCATAGTTGTCGCCCCATGCCTGCTGTGCCGTCTCTGCTCTCCATGTACCGTTCACGCAGGCAACAACATTGCCCTCCGCGATCTGGGTCGCCATCTCCTCATCGGTCATATCCACAAATGCGTCGTTTGCCGCCAGATCTATGATCGCCTGTGCTACATCCGTACCGCCTGCTGCATTCCAGGTACAGGTGTTAGAACCGTCGTCATTCAGGGAAAGCTGTAAGCCTGCGCCCTGGAAGAATGAATAGATATACCAGCCGTCAGAAACACACATCGCGACTTTCTTGCCTGCCGCATCCGCTACTTCGATCATCTTCTCTAAGGACTTCACGTCATCTGCCGTGAATACGGAAGCATCATAGAACATGAAGTAACCGTTATCAGCCGTCATCGGATAAGCGTAAAGCTTGCCGTCAACGCCTGCTGCCTCGACCGCGCCTGCCACATTGGAAGCCGCCACATCGTAGGTGTAGTTTGCTACCACTTCCTGCAGTGCGCCAGCCTGTACCAGGTCATTGATCTGGTCATCAGCGAAAGCGTACACGTCCGCCGCTGACTCTACGTCCGTGAGAACCGTATCCTTTGCGGTAGACTCGGACTCAGCGCCCAGAGTGATCTCGAAGGTCACATCGGGATAGAGTGCCTTAAACTGATCAAGTAACTTGGTGGTAAGATCCTGATCCTCCTCGGATGCCCATACGGTCATCGCAACAGGACCGGTGGTTGCTGCGATCAGATTCGCGATCGCATCGTCTGCTGCAGGAGCCGCTGCCTCAGGCGCTTCCTCCGTTGCAGGAGCTTCCTCAGTCGCAGGCGTCTCCGCTGCGGGAGTCTCTGCTGCGGGTGTTTCTGCCGCAGGTGTCTGCGCTGTGTCGCCGCCGCAGCCCGCCAGAACGCCGGCTGTCATTGCAGCAGCAAGTAATGTTGCCAATACTTTCTTTTTCATAATTCCCTCTCTTTCTGACCTCTATGCGCAATCCGCGCCAGGTCTGATTGTTTTTGTTTCTATATAAAATGCGAAACCGCATTTTATATTTAAGTAGACAGAGGTTTTATATCCTATCAAGATAGGATATAAAGAAATCCCCGGGGATTTCTTTCGCGCACCTTATGGATTTGGTATTTTCTGCCTCCGTATGACTACTGTAACACCAATTGATTATCCTTGTCAATAGGAAATCGTTTTCTTTCGCTTTGGGTGCGGATTTCAGGACTTATGATCCCGAATGATCTCCAGGGCAGGAAGCGCATTTCCCTCATAGTCAAAGAGCGCCTGATTGGCCCATTCATTACCGCAGGGGCCCTGCTCTCCGATAAAGCGCAGAGCATCCTCATTGGCCCAACCTGATCCCGGAACGGGTATCCATGCCGGTTCCCAATAGAAAAAGCCTTTGCCCTTTCCATCCGGCACCTGATCGATCACCGCAAGAAGGGCCCTCATGAAATCCGCCTGCCCTTCCTTCGTCATCGGAAAAGGAACCTTCGCCACCAGTTCCGGTTTTGTCGCATAACCTTTGCGCTTTTCAGGCGGCAACTTCTCGTATTTCCCGTAATCCTCCATGCTAAAGCCCATGGACACTTCCGCCACTACCAGATCCTTGCCGTAACGCTTCGCCAAATCGTTCATATTGCTTTGCAGATCATCAAGCGTCCCGTGCCAGAACGGATAATAGGAAAGACCAATGATCTGGAAATCATCCTCCCCACGCTCCAGATAGTGGTCGAACCAATCCCGATAGAGCGCATTGTTGCCGCCATTGTCCAGATGCAGCATAATAGGCATCGCGGCATCCACCGAACGCACCGCCTTGATCCCCGCACGGATGAAACGTGCCAGATTGTCGTAATTCCCACATTCAGCCAGCTTTCCCAAAGGCCAGAGTGTGCCGTTGGAAAGCTCATTTCCCACCTGCACAAGCTCCGGCAGGACGTCCGCTTCTTTCATCGCCAGCAGCGTCTCCCTCGTAAAGGTATAGACTGCTTCGGTCAATTCATCCACATCCATACCGCGCCATGCCTTGGGTACCTGCTGTTTCCCCGGATCCGCCCAAAAATCGCTGTAGTGAAAATCCAAAAGCACCTCCATGTCATGCGCCTTGGCACGCTTCGCCAATTCAATATCCGTTTTCAGGTCATTAGTCCCCGCCCCATAAGGCGTACCATCCTCCGCATAAGGGTCGTTCCACAGCCGCAGCCGCACCGCGTTCGTGCCATAGCTTCTCAGAATCTCAAACACATCCTTCTCCACCCCACGGTCATAAAACTTTCCGCCGAGAGACTCGACTTCTTTTATAGTAGAAATGTCCATGCCTTTGTAGTATTTCATGTGATTTCTCCCGCTTCTCATCAAGCAATATCTGCATTCAGTGATTACCAAAACGCACAAATGCCTATTTCTGCCACACAGCCAGGACGGAAGATGGGATTCTCAAGGAGCCCCTTGAAAAACGTCGGCACTTAGCGAGGTATTTTCGAGCTTAGTGTCCGTTACGTCTTTCACGGAGCGAAAGCGCGGCGACGCAGAATCCCATCTTTCGTCCGTCCGCCTCAGTCAAAATCGAACTTGGTAAACCGTTTCATCGCATCCTTATACCGGAACCTTACCAGCTCATTCTTTTCCAGTACATCCTCCTCCGTCCCCACATACTGACAGCGGATGCAGTGAAACTCCTTCTTATCCTTATCATAGAACATATCAATATCGAGATCCCTCATAAAGCAGGAGGGACATCTGTAGTTTAATTTGCCTTTGCCAGATTGAGCCATGTCGCAAATACCTCCTTATCCTTTAATTTGGTCGTATAACCTAAGGTGAACATCGGGGAGAAGGCATAGCCTTCCTTAATATAGCCCACCGCGTCTTTCTTCTCGCAGCTTAAGGAAACTCTGGTTTCGATCTGCGGTACCACCGCCACGGCCTCCGACGCACCCTGCATCTGTGCCTCGCGGCATTTGTAAGCGTAGTCAATGGTTTCGGTGTTTGCGCCATCGGTCACGGAAAGGGTGATCCCCGTCATATCCTCTGAATACTCAGTCGTACCATAGCAGGCCACCATATACTCGTTGATCTCCACCTCGGCATTCGGATCACTTATGGAGAGGATGTTACGCTCGATCTTGATGCGGGAACTTCCCTCCTCAAAATAAAGCTTTGTCTGCAATTTCACCGTCAGGTCGTAAAACTCGATATCCACGGGATCCAGCGTGAGGATCCTCGTATTGCCTTCCTGTGAGAAATGCGCCTTCGTCCTGCACAGGCAAAGGTCGACTTCCTCGCCGTTATGCACAAGCTTCGCGCTCCTGACCGTGCCCTCGCCCGCATAGTGGGTAAAGTAGCCCGCGCGGTACTTTTCCTGGATCAGGAAAGGATAGGAAGCATCCGTCACATGCTTGGTGCCGATGCCGACAGGCCAGTAAAGCTTCGCCGCATAGGGACGAAGATCCACGATGGCGCCGCCCTGATCCATGTTCGCGCAGACTCTCATATAAGGATCGCAGTACCAGAAAAGCTGCTTGTCAGACCCGTAAAGGATGTCACGCCACAGCGCGCACTCCGGCTCCGTCAGCGTTCTGTTGGCACGGAAGTAATCGGCAAACTCCGCCATGGTCATATCGTCAAGCTTACCTTCCTTTTTCAACTGACCATAGTAAGCCATGCCGTCCTCGTAGGACTTTAAGAGCAATTCATAAGGCGCTTCCCAGCGTCCCATCTTATTCATCCAGCCGGGGCCGACAAACATCATATTGTAAGCATAGCCGTTATTGTACTTCGCAAGCGCCCGAAACTGGTCGATCAGATTGTACATATAAGGGTATTCCCATGTTTTGCTGTCATAACACATACTGCGCAGAACATTTTGCGGGTGGGTCCCGAAATTGGAGCCGTTTCCGTCATAGCAGGCAATCAGATCTCGGGAAAGGTGCGGGATCGCCACAATGCCAGAATCCTCCGCTTCATTCGCCGCCGGCGCGTGCACGTTCTGCTTGCTGGGGATCCAGGGCGCCCAGGGGCCGCCGTCCATAAAGGTGTACCAGGAATTGTTACAGGTGTGGTAAGCCTTAGGGCCTTCCTCCCAGCAGGTGGCCACGGCACATTTCACCATAGGGTACTTCTCTTTAATATAGTTGACCAGATCCGCATCTAAATAGTAGGAACCCGTGGACTCCGGATAAAAGCCGAAGCGGTCCTTAAACTTGCCGAACACATCGTCCACGATGGATTTCTTGTCTTCCATGGAAAACATCCAGATACAAAAATCCTTGGTCTTATATTTCTCACGAAACTCCTCGCAGGGAAGTCCCAGGAGCGACAAAGCGATCTCGTCGCCGTACTTCTCATGATCCTCTTTTGCCAGCGCCACCGCTTCGTCATTGAATAAGGAAGCGTACGTCATCTGAATCGTGGTCTTCAAACCATTCTTGTGCGCGATCGACTGCTGGGTCTTAAAAATATCCAGCGATTCCATCAAAAGCTCCTTTCTCCCGATATCCTCCTCCTTGCCGTGTCCGGTCACCTTTTCCGCATACTCAGGGACCATCTCGGGTCGGTGGATGATGTTGACGATAAACTTGTCCATGTTTCCTGCCCTCCGTTTCCTTTCTTAGTCTGTTCTTAGTTTGTCCTTTTTCCCTGTTTTTTCATTCCTATCACCACGTCACAGCTCTACTGTGAGCGACTGGTATTTCTTTTCGCGCTGCCTTTTGGTGGTTTTGACTTTGCGCAATCGGTTGTTCATACGGATAGCATAGCAAATTGTACAGAACTTGTCAATGTGTTTTTGAAATAAATGGTAATTTTTCAGACCGTGATCGAAATGCACTGCTGCCTGATTGCAAAGGCCGCAAAATAGCGGTTTTCCATGGGAATCCATTCATTGACAAACCGCTGATACTGCTCCCTGCCATTCCTGGCAAGGAGGCGCTTTTTCTGTATCTCAGGGGATACTTCCACAAAAAAGCGCGCCTGATAGATGTCTCCAAAGTAAGGATGACAGCTGTAAGCGCCCTCAATGATATTCAACCTGTGCCGCCGGATGCGCACCGTCTCCCCAAAGTTCATCGTGCGACAGCAAAACGGTCGATAAGAAAACCCATCCTCATCCGCAAGATGTGAGAGCACCTCCTCCTGAAACCGCTCATAGTCCACGTTTCCGCCTGGTTCTTCGTAGCGTTCTTTCGTGCGCTGCTCCGGCCGCAGAAAAAAATCATCCATATGAAAGAGATTGCACTCGTATTTTGCCAAAAGTGCCTCGCCCAGTGTAGATTTTCCACCGCCGCAGGCACCGTCGATGGCAATAATGACTGTATCAGCCAACACATTTTCCGCCAACGCCCGTTCCACCACATCACAGACGATATGCGGGATCACAATTCCTGTCGTGCTCAATCGTCGTTCCTGCCTTCTGTCACTTTCTTCCTGTTCTTTGCCCTTACAGCCGTCCTTCCAAAACGGCTTTACCGCTCTTTGCCCTTACAGCCTGTCCTTCCAAAACGGCTTTACCGTTCTTTGCCCTTACAGCCTATCCATCCAAAAAAGCTTTACCATTCCTTACCATCCGCATCTTCCCGCATGACCCCCGCCCGCGTGAGCACCATCATAATGAGCGGGATCAGCACGATCTGCAAAATGATGCCCGGTATCGCATTAAGAAGCGCACCTGACAAAAAGATCTGCACGGAGAAGCCGCTGCCTGCCATGCCGTAGAGCACGATCCCCACGATTCCCCAGGCCGCCCTTCCCGCTATCATTGCACAAAGAAGGCTCACATAGAGATAAGGCGTCTTCTTCGGCAGCTTCCGATATAACAGCCCCGTCACCAGCCCGTAAACAGCCAGCTCCACCGCCATCGCTGCGGCCGTCGGCATCAGTGGCGGCATCCCAAAGAGCGCGCTTCTTAAAAGCGGTGTCACAAGGCCCACCGCCAAACCATACTGCCAGCCGCAGATAAAACCGCACAGCAGCACGGGAATATGCATCGGCAAAAGCATGTTGCCGATCTGCTGGATCTGCCCCGTCAAAAACGGCAGTACAATGCCCATCGCCATAAAAAATGCTGATAATACCAATCTTTTTGTCTGTCTCATCTTTACCCTCACTTCGTCGAATTCCGCATCCGCACTTCGTAACCAAGCAGCGTCCGCGCCTCCACTGCCTCCCCTTCCAGCATGGCAAGCAGCGTCTCACAGGCTTTCTGCCCCAGTTCCTCCACATTGAAGCGGATGGACGTCACAGAAGGCTTCCGATTTTCCAACAACGTACTGTCATAAAAGGATACCACCTGCATCTGCTCCGGCACCATGACATTGCGCTGCTGCAGAACGTTCAGCACACATCCGCAGAGAAAGTCATCCATACTCACGATACACTCTGTCCCATCTTTGAGAAGCTTTTCCACGACCCTCTGCACCTGTGCATCGTTCCCGATATTCATAAAAATCTGACTGCTGCCCTTCCACTGCGTACTCTGTTCCAAGGCATCCTCAAAACCATGCAGCCTGTTTCTCGTGACGATGTGGCTTTCATCACTGCCAATCAGCGCAAGTTTTCGGATCCCGCTTTGCAGCAGCCGCTCCGTCAGTTCCCTGCAGGCGCTCCGATGGTCGTTATCGATCTGCACGACCCTTTCGTCGGCGGTGCTGCCGATCGCCACAAACGGCACGTCGCTTTGCAGAAGGAACTTCATCGGCTCATCTTCCGCAAGCGTCCTTGTCAGGATCGCCCCGTCTATCTTATGATTGTCCACAGCTCGCCGCAGCTGCTTCGTATTCTGCGTCGTCACCATGGAGAGCAGCACGTCATACCCATGCGCGGACGCAACCCTGCTGATGCCCAGCATACATTTCTGGAAAAAGGGAAGTTCCACCACATTGTAATCTCCCGGCAGCACCACCGCCAGATTATAGGTCTTGTTCTGCGCCAGCCCTCTGGCGACCACATTGGGACGGTAATGATGTTCTTCAATATAAGAGAGCACCCGTTCCCTTGTCTTTTCCCCGATCCTGCCCTTGCCGGAAATTGCCCGTGATATCGTGGTCTTAGAAACTCCCAACTCCTCTGCGATATCCCCGATTGTCAGATTTTTATCATCCATAGTAATACCCTACACCTGATAGCCGCTCAATTCGCTGTTCATCTGAGAAATCGCGGCAAATGTATCGGCTGCCGCCGCCGCTATGCTTTTTATCTCCTCATCCATGGAAATCAGGATCTCAGACAGGCGGACGATCTCCGTACTGCTGTCCTCAGACGCCACACCTACCGACGTCAGGGCATCCTTACTTTCCTCCAGCGCCTTAGCGGACTTCTCCATATCCTTTTGCAGCCCTTCCATGGACGTGCGGATCGTCTCCGAGGACTCGGCAAAACTCACCGAAGTATCTCGAAACCGGTGATAGTCGGCAGTGATTTCCTCCCTTAGAAAAAGAAGCATCTTGTCTGCCAGACTGTTCAATCCCTGGATCGCCTCTACCACATCCTTGCTCATCTTCTGGATCTCATTTGCCGCCGCGTTGGTGTTGCCCGCAAGCACTCCGATCTCCTCTGCCACCACTGCAAACCCTTTTCCCGCTTCCCCGGCTCTCGCCGCCTCTATGGATGCGTTTAAGGCAAGCAGATTGGTCTGGCCCGATATGCCCAAGATCGTCTCCGATAGCTCCCTAATCCGCAGCACCGCGTCTCCCTTTTTCCGCTCGTCCATAAGCGCCTGTGACATTTCCGCCACATTATCCCCGATCTTATCAGACGAAGTCTGTGCCTCATCACATAACTGCATGGAAGAAGTATTGATCGTTCGCAGGCTTGCTGTATTTTTTCCCATAACATCTACGATATTTCGCACATTTTCGTAGACAAAATCCACTTCCTCCCCGATGGTGCTCACCGAAGCAGCGATTTCTTCCGAAGATGCCACCATGGAATGTATCGCGTCATTGATACCCGTAACCTGCGAAACTGCATCCGAAACATTCTCATTGATATGTTCCATCTTCGTCTCGACGCTGCCTGTTCCGCCCTTGATCTCCCGAACCGTATTTCCCGTTTTCTGCAAAAGGCTGTTTAGACTGTTGCCGATCACTTCCAGTTCGTCCCCGGAGTGAATATCGAGCACCTTTGTCAGATCGCCGTCATCGGAGGCAACTTCCAAGATCTTATCGTTGACCTTCTGAAAATTGCGTCTCATCCTGACGGAGACAGCCGATGCCACTACTACCGCAAAAATGACCGCGATCCCCACAGCAATCAGGATATTGCGAATCAGGCGATTGAGCGACGCCCCGATAGAAGATGCCTGGTAATCAACCGCTACAATACCCGCAGGACTGCCATTTACTTTGATCGGTGCATAGCCGCTGTAAAAGGTGCCCCACTCGTCGGTAAA
Source organism: uncultured Lachnospiraceae bacterium (assembly GCA_910576815.1). Lineage (GTDB taxonomy): Bacteria > Bacillota > Clostridia > Lachnospirales > Lachnospiraceae > UBA3282. The sequence goes on along the minus strand of CAJTKA010000022.1, from coordinate 8,051 downwards.
GGGATCCGCCGTCACGGACAGGCTGCCCTTCATCGCCTCAAACATTTCGGTCTGCGCCTCATAGTCCTCTGCATACTCACCCGGATCTTCCGGGTCGGTGTCTACCACAAACTGAAAATTCTCTGCATCCTTTGGCATCAGCGTATAAATATATTCCACGGAATCACCCGAGAGGAAAAAGCGCAGGCTGTCTTTGACATTCAAAAGCGCCTCCGCGTCTCCCGCCATAGCCCGGGCAAAAGTTTCACTATCCACATTTTCTGCGGCAATGACCGCGATTTCTTTCACATTATCCTTCGTTTTCTTTTCTAAAAAGCTGCTCATATTTGTATAGGCAACGCTGCCCACGATCAAAGCCACAATGAGAGCCGCCCCCAGAATAAAGAGAAAAAGCTGTGCTGCGATACTGATCTTTTTTGTCTTCATACCTCTGTTTCCTCCTTCGTAACGGAAGTTGCGTTAAATAGCAAGTTAACATGATACCATGAATCAGAGAAAATCAAAGTCTATCTCATTATAATGGAAAATGGAGAAAAAGGAAATAGGGCAAATCACATGACCCTATCTCCTGTCTGCGGAAAGCTTGAGGCAATGCACAACGCCCCATATCCCACCCGCTCATCCGGGTACTTGGCCACGCCCCGGATCGGCTTCGCGCCCTTCCTCAGATATGCTTTCACCTTCTCTCCGTACAGATAAGGGTCGTTTCCCAAAACGATCCCCCACTGCATGAGCAGAGCGGCGGCTCCCGTCACAAAGGGTGCGGCAAAAGAGGTGCCTGTGACCGGTGTATAGCCGCCGTCCCTGTCGGGCGCGATCACCCCCACCCCCGGCGCCACCAGATCCGGCTTCACATAGGCATCTGAAGTGCGGCTGTTCACCTGCTCCTGATACAGATAGCCCCTGCCTGAAAAATCCGCATAGGCTTCATACACAGGATCATAGGCGCCAACGGTGGTCACGCCTGACGCCGTAGAGGGGATAGTGAGAGTCACATCCGGCGTAGGGCGGACAAAGCGGGTATCGGCGCTTCGCACAACAGCGGAAGGCAGATAGAAGGTATAATTGCCCGTGAGCAACTGCAGAGGACGCAGGCGGAAGGTCCATACCCCCTGCTCCAGATAGCCGCTCCCCACCGTCGGCAAAAAATCAAAGTAGAGCTCCTGCCCTGTCATATAAGGCGCCGGTTCCCCGTTATAGAAAAGGATCTGCGTCTGTCCCAGCCGATATACCTGTTTACCGGGTTGGTCAGTATCCGCCAAAAAAAGCTCCCCTGACGGTGACACGACTGTCACAAGATAGCGGTCGGCATACTCCTTCCAGAGCTGTACATTGAGGGCGGATTCATAGGCCCCTACCGTCATTTCCACGATCATGACCTGCTCTGTGACATTAATGTCATTCATATTGACTGCATCAGTCAGGCGCATATCTGCCCGCAAACTGCCTCCCACATGCCCGCCGGAAGCTCCTTCGTTGCCGCTGCCCACGCAGATGACCGTCCTGCCGATTTCCGAGACATTGTCCAGAAAACGTTCCAACAGGGAAGACCCGTTATGTGCGCCGTAGGTATTGCCGAAACTCAGATTGACAGCCAGCGGCATCGCCAGTTCCCGCGCTTTATGAACCGCATAAGTCAAGGCACGCATCAACTCCGTTGTGCGGGGAAAAGAATCGGCCCGCGGCATCCCCAGCCGCACGATCAATAAGTCACTCTCTCTGGCGATCCCCGCATAGGCCGCCCCGCGCTCTCCTCCGTTTCCCGCCGCGATTCCTGCCACCGCCGTACCATGCCCGCTGGTATCGACACTGGGAACAAGCTTCAGCGCTGCCTGTCTGCTGCCTGTCGCGAGCGCCGCATCGATCTCCTGTGCGCTAAATTCCCTGTCCAGCACCTGATCCCAGAGAAAACGGATGCGCGTGCTGCCGTCGGGTTTTCTGAAATCGGCGTTCCAATAGCTGATACCTGAATCAATGACTGCCACCAACACCCCCTGCCCTGAAAGTTCTCTATATGCAGCGCTCCCCGGCGCGAAGCAGGAAGCCGCCGATCCTTGCAGATCAGAGAAAAAGAGGCGTTTGGGCTTTTCCACATACTCGATCTGCGCAATCTGGGAAAGCCTATCCATCTGCGTCTCGGGAACCGTCAGGATGGCGTATCCGGCAATCAGCTCCTCCACGCGGATGCCAAAGTCCGAAAGCCCCTCCAAAGAACCGTTATATTTGACGATCACCTCCCAGGTCTTTTCCTCCTCGTCATAGCCGACATTCAGCTCCAACGACCGCTCCCTCTCCGCCAGTGCTGTATCCAGCGCCAAATTCAGCAGATTTTCATTTTTTTGAGAGTCCATTTTCATCCTCTTGCCGGAGCATCGATATCATTCTCCGTCCAAACCACTTTATTTATCTTCATCCTTATCATATGAAAATAAGCCTTCGCATTTCTCTTTTTCCCTGTCTCACGAATTTATTTTATAAGAAAATCAGCCGCGCGAAAGACAGATTCTGAATCTGGTATGCCTTTTTATAGAATTGGCAGGCGTACGCAGCTCTCATTCCTGCCGTGAAATCTCGATTTGAGGCTTCAATGCCAAATTTACTATATGATTGCAAAATTTATTTTATATATGTCAATCATATTTCCTATTTGTCAAATTTATAATTTATTTGTAAAATATACTTGACACCCATTTTCAACCATGCTATTCTGATGACACATCAAAGCACAACAGCGGCGATCAAGAAAAACGGAAAGATGCCTCTGCCGCTTCTTACACAGCGCAGAACATCCCCGGGAAAGGAGCCCATCCTTCTATATGAAAAACCTGAAATTGAAACTGGCTCGCATGGAAAAAGATCTTTCTCAGACTGAGCTGGCCAAGCAGGTCGGCGTCACCAGACAGACCATCGGCATGGTAGAAGCGGGAGATTATAATCCAACCTTAAATCTGTGTATTCAGATCTGTAAGTCTCTCGATAAAACGCTGGATGATCTGTTTTGGGAAGAAGATTCCGGATAAGCAGGACATGTCATGACCTGTTTCAAAAGCAGGAATCCGGTGAAGCAGGACAGGATATGACCTGTTTTGGAAGGCGAAAGTCGAGTAACCTGATCGTAAGACAGCCTTCTGAGCGGAAACAATTCGGATTGGAGGGAGATAGAAATGAAATGGTTCAATAAGAAAAATAATCTGGATGAAATGCAGGAATTAAAGCTCTTAAAACTTGAAAGCAGAGGCTTCTGGCTTGCCTTCTTCGCTCTGTTTGCCGCTATCCTGATACAGATTGCCCTGTACGGCGCGGAATTTTCAGAGCGTGCGATAGGTGAATTTATCGTATTCTTAGGTATGGGAATTTATCTGATGGGCGGCTGTCTGAAAAACGGTATCTGGGACAGACATTTTCAGGCCTCTCCCGCCGTCAACATCGGCGCAAGCATTCTTGCCGCTGCATTGGCAGGCCTGTTTAACGCCATTATGAGCTATCGGGATTATCATAGTGTCGGAGGCGCCGTGGCTGTCTTTCTCGTTTACTTTTTTATGATCAGCATCATCCTTTCCGTCACGCTCTGCGTCTGCACCGCTTTCTATCAGCGAAGGAGGAAGCAGCTGGAGGCGGAAGACGAGGAGGAGAACGATCCGGAAAATGACTGATCCGTCGGAGAAAGCGTATGTTCTTACCAACATTCGCGAAGCAGTCCCATAACCGATAAAGGTTATCAAACATCAATGTTAGTAATATGATATCTATAAATCTATAAGATAAAGGAGAAAAACATGAACACACAAGATTACAAAGCTTACAAAAAGGATTTTTCGAGTATCGGCATCCGAATGCTCATCAGCACGGTGATCGTTCTGGCAATTCAGACCGGTGCATCTGCGCTCGCACTCGCGCTCTTTCCGCAGTGGCAGGACAATTTAGCGATCCTTCTGGTCGTAACCATGGTACCGCTGTACCTGATCGCCTTTCCAATCAGCTTCGCCCTGCTGCGTGATAAAAACGCGCCTGCCATTGAAAAGCATCCCATGAAGCCCGGGCAGCTTGTCATCGCCTTCATGATGCTCTACGGCCTCATGATTCTCGGGAACCTAATCGGTCTCGCCCTCACCGCAGGCATCGGTATCATCAAGGGATCCCCTGTGCAGAATGCGCTCCTCAATGTGATCACAGGCGGTTCTCTCTGGATCACAGCCATCTTTACGGTACTGTGTGCGCCTGTCTTTGAAGAGTATCTGTTCCGCAAACTGATCTGCGACAGAGCTGTCAAGTATGGAGAAGGTGTTGCTGTAGTGCTCTCCGGCCTGCTGTTTGGTCTGTTCCACATGAACTTTAACCAGTTTTTCTACGCCTTCTTCCTTGGATGCTTTTTAGCCTTCCTCTATGTGAAGACCGGCAACCTCAAATATACGATCCTGCTGCATATGATCCTGAACTTCCTTGGAAGCGTTGTGGGTGCCATCATCATGACACTGGATCAGAGCGATCCTTTGATGATGATCATCATGACTGTCTACTCCCTGTGTATCTATGCGGTCGCGATCGCCGGTATTGTCCTGCTCATCGTGAAGCGCCGTAAGATGACTTTGAAACAGGGCGAGATCGTGATTGAAAAGGGACAGCGTTTCAAGACCGTGATCCTGAATGTCGGCATGATCCTCTACTGCCTCGTTCTCTTTGCCATCATGATCGCACAGGCATTTGTCGGCTAAAATGCCGTCAACAGCCAAACATACGGCGGTACTTTTCGGCGTCGGCAAACGGTCACTTCTGCGGTATGATAAGTTTCTCCCGCCCGGTGACAAAAAAGCAGGCGCCGCCATAAGCCCCCGCCTCATATAGTTTCCCAATGATTTCGAGCATCCGCTGATTCAGTCTGTGGTATAAAACAGGCTGATCCCAGCGGATGCCTTGTATATAGTCCCGCTGTCTGCCGTTCAAAAAGCTTAATCCGTCTTTGGCCGCAGAAAACGAAGCGTCGAACTCATGCTGCCCGTACCGCCCGCCATTATCATCTTGACTATACTGGTCATTCAACCAAACTCCAAAAGGGCAGGTTATATAATTGAAGATATCTCCACGATTCCCACACTTTCGATGTAACAGTTCTGTCAGTTTTCCATCCCGCCTAGGATCATACACGGATTCCTTCCACAAATACCTCTGCGTCTGGGCCTTATTTTGTCCCTGCAAAAGAATCTCCGAATCTGACGCGCCTGCCATGTCCTTTTGACTATTAGAGTCAATCACCACTTTCCGCATACTGCGTCTCCCGAGCGCATCCTGCTCCTGCACGAAGACTTCCTTGGCTGCAAACAGTTCCTGCGAAGGCTCCTCTCTCAAAAGCACGCGGCTCTCATACAGATAGTCCATCATAATCCGCTGTACCTTTGCCCGAGGCGCAGGATAGTCCAGACGCTCAACGATCTGATCCAGCGTGCAGCCAATATCCACAAGGTGCCTGATGGCGCCGCCGCAGGCTGCATCCGTGACGAAACTTGATAAGGCATTCTGAAAGTAACTCGGCTCGTCCATAAGCCGCCCCTCCTAAATCTCAGACTCTTTTGGCAGCTGCCCCCATCCTTCTATCTCTCCATAGCGCTATCGAATCTTCCCCTTCAAAGATTGCGCTTACAGAGATCCGCCAGGCAGCATTTATCACAAAAAGGCGTTGTCCGCGCCGTGCAGACCTCTCTGCCGTGTATCACAAACCGATGGCACAGGTCACTCCCCTCCTCGGGCGGTACGATCTTCCACAGGGCCATCTCCACCTTCTTCGGTTCTTTCATGCCGTCCACCAGACCGATGCGGTTGCACAGGCGGATGCAGTGGGTGTCCGTAACGATAGCGGGCTTACCAAACACATCCCCCATGATCAGGTTGGCGCTCTTTCTGCCCACGCCGGGCAATTTCAGCAGCGCGTCAAAGTCATCGGGCACCTGTCCGCCGTACTCCTCCTTCAGCCGCTTCATGCAGGCGCTGATATCGCGTGCCTTGCTGTTTCCCAGCCCGCAGGGATGTACGATGGCCTCGATTTCCTCCACGGGAGCCGCCGCCAGCGCGTCCACATCGGGAAACTTCTCATAAAGCTTCTCCACCACCACATTGACCCTGGCATCGGTGCACTGCGCTGCCAGCCGCACGCTGACCAACAGCTTCCACGCCTCATTGTACTCCAAAGAACAACCCGCGTCGGGGTACTCCTGCTTCAATCTCTCGATGACCGCGAGCGCCAGTTCCTTTTTTCTCATGTTGTTACCTCCTCAACCTCCATCAACCACCTCTACCTGACACATCTTCATCGCCTCCAGCGCGTTTTGATGGCTCTGCGGTGTGACACCTGCGCAGCAATCGGCATTGACCCGTACAGTCACTTCCGGCAAAAAGGCCTTGATCACCAGCGCATTGGAAATGACACAGATATCGGTACAAAGTCCAATCACCGTAACGCTCTCTAAATCCGACATCTGCTTCAAATATTCCGCCAGTTCCACGGAGCCGAAGGTCGGCTTATCGAAAATCTTTTCCTTTCCCGCGCAGGCCTCACTCACCTGCTCTCTGATCTGCCAGCCCTCCGTATCCTTGATGCAGTGGACAACGGGAAGCTTCTTCCCTTCCTGCGTGTTAAGATACCCCTCACAATGGGTATCCCTCGTACAGATCACCTCACCGTCAAAGTTACGGATGCAAGCCGCCACATTTCCCACGATGGCTTCCGCCTCCTTCGTGCCAAGGGTTCCGTCAATAAAGTCATTCTGCATATCAATTACCGCTAATACATTTTTTGCCATGTCTGACCTCCTTCTTCCAAATCAAATAGCATTTTGCAATAGCCGCCGCTTACTGTTTTAAGTTATAAATAAATTCCCCTATATCTGCGCCTACTCTTGTACCCGCATGTGCCGCTGTTAGATTATGATGACTTTTACCCCTGGGGTAAATCATTTACCCCCTTTTACCCCACCTATAAGGAATTTACCCCACCCTATTTTGCGATTCGACAAATCGACAAATTAACCCCTTGCCTTTATGCGGAATCCGCTATAAAATGATTTCAGCGGAACGCTCCGCAGCGTTTGACAGATGCGGGGGAATCTGTTACAATGAAAATACAAAAGGGAATACTGCCGATAGACGGTCAGTTCCGAAAGTTAGTTACAAAAACAGTAACCGCGTTCCTCGACCAAAGGGCGGTTACTTTTTTGTGTGGTTTATGTACGCTATCAAGATCGAAACGATGATTCCAAGAATCATCAGAACAACCGTCAGCAGTTCATAGTCACTCATCAAGCATCCCCCCTTTCCCGGTTTTACCCGTAGTCAGAGGGGCAGTCCCCTCTGCAAAGAAGGACTGACCGCCTACCCGTTATGGCAGTACCCCATGCGAATATATTATCAGAAAATGTCGGATGCCACAAGATGGTTTTCCAGCTTTTTATTTTTCCACTTGCTAAATCCCAAATTCAGAGGTAAGCTACGACACCACGGAAGGAGGGATTGGATTGGAAAAAGATTCTGCATTGTACCAATTGATGGATGTCCGTATGCACAGCGTCATGAACGGCATCGTAAACAGTGACGGGGAATACCAGGCGATTCTCCGCAAGTCGGACATATACTCCGGCGAACTGGACAGGATGGATTTATCAAAAGAAATCCGGCTGCTGATTGACCGCTACGTCAGCGAGCAGAACGCGCTGGGCTCCCGGTTTGGGATGCTCGCCTACCTGTTGGGATTTTCCGACTGCAAGGCCATGTTTTTAGGGAAATGCCTGCCGACAGAAGCAAAAGAAATGATCACAGAATGAACCCCACCAAACCTCAAAATCCCTTGATTTTAAGCCATTCTTCCATACTTTTGCCTGCGAGTACCAAAAATCCTATGGCATCATTTGGAAATAGCCGCCTGTGCCGCTGTTATACTTTGATGACTTTTACCCCTCTTTACCCCATTTACCCCACCCAATTCGACATTCGACAAACGGGATTCGACAAAATTTCCTTGCTTTTATGCGGAATCCGCTATAAAATGATTTCAGTGGAAAGCTCCG
>CAJTKA010000021.1 GCA_910576815.1 uncultured Lachnospiraceae bacterium | reverse complement strand
AGGAGATCCCCAGAGTTCGTAAGGACTGCGGCGAGCCGCCTCTGGTTACGCCTTCTTCCCAGATCGTCGGCACACAGGCAGTGTTCAATGTATTGATGGGCGAGAGATATAAGATGGCAACGGGCGAGTTCAAGGATCTGCTCCGCGGTAACTACGGTCAGACCGTAAAGCCCATGAGCCAGGAAGTCATCGACAAGGTCATCCCTGGCGAGCCGCGCTCTACCGCTCGTTCCGCTGAGGCGACCGGGCACACGGAGCCCGAGCTGGCAGGTCTGGAAGCGGAGATGAAAGAGTGGAAGCAGCAGGACGAAGATGTACTGTCCTACGCACTGTTCCCGCAGGTGGCAATCGACTTCTTCAAGTACCGTCAGGCACAGCAGGAGAAGGTCGACATGACCCAAGCGGATACGAAGAATGGGGTATACCCTGTTTAAGCACAAAGCAGAGCAGACAATAAAGAAAGTGATCCCGGAAGTTTACTTCCATGGGATCACTTTTTTTGTTGTCTATTCGGCGTGAGCCGAACAACGAGGATTTGCGAAGCAAATTCGAGTGGTGGCTCTGCTTTTTGTGTATTTAGATGCTTAAAAAGGCTAAAAAACTCTGTATTTTCTCGATTTCTATGGCTTGTTGCGGACCGGTTTTTGTCTTATAATGAAAATATTGGAATACTATGGCAGGTTTGATGAGGAAAAGGAGAGATATTGTGTTTAAGAGGATTTTGACAGTTACTTTGGCAGCCGTTTTGACTTTGGAAACCCCGCTGACGGCATACGCAGCGCAGACAGCTCCTGTGCAGATGGAGGAGAGCGTCGAAGGAACAGACAAATCTGTGGAAGATGTTGCTGAAAATGACGAAATAACAGGGGGAAAAACCGAAAATCCGTCAGAGGAAAAAACGTCCGAAAAAGCTGATGAATCTGAGAAAGATCCGGAAGAACCGGAGCAGCCTGAGGGGGGTGAGATACCTGATACAGGAGAAGAAGATTCTAAGAATCCCGACACAGGGGATGAGCCTTCGGATGATTCTGAGAATCCCGATACAGGGGATGAGTCTTCGGATGATTCTGAGAATCCCGACACAGGGGATGAACCTTCGGATGATTTTGAGAATCCCGACACAGGGGATGAACCTTCGGATGATTTTGAGAATCCCGACATAGAAGATGAAATTTCCGATGAGCCTGTGGATAATGAACAGGAAGAAGACATTCCCCCTGTGGAGGCAGAGGAACCTGAGCAACCCGAGGAGACAGAAGTCACCGTCTCTGAGAACAGCGTGTCGGATAATGCGCTGTCTGCGACGGTTTTTTCCGTGCGCGCTTCCGAGGAAACCGTGACGGCGCTTTCTTTTGATGCGCTTTCCGGCGACGGCGTGCAGGTCACGCTGCCGGCAAAAACCGACGGCATAGATCATTATGTGTGGTACTCCTTTACCGCACCTAAGGATGGAAGATATGCCTTTTATACCGAGGAGGCTTTTCCCTATGTCGCTTATTTCTATCTGTGTGCGGAGCCGGACAAGGATACGCGCATACGAAATGGGACACCGCAGAAAAGTCATTCGCTCTGTACCACGACGAACTATATGAATCAAGGAGAAACCCTGTACATAGGGGCTTATACGGTGGAAACAGACGAGGACCCCGTTTTTACCCTGCGGGCGGCAGAACAGACCCCGTTTACGAAAAACAACGACGGAACTTATACGGCGGCGCTGCCGGACGGGGATTCGATTACTTTGAAGACGAGAACGGGAAAAAGCCGTTTTCAGGTAGAGATGGTGACGACAACTAGGCCGCAGTGTAATCTGATTCCTTACTACTGTCCGGCGGATCATTCGGAGGGCGATCAATATAGTGGTAATAAGGCGGATACGAGCATGCAGGGATCAACGGCGTGCACAAGTGCGCTTCCCGGGGGAAGCTATGATGTGGCATTTATGGTTACCCGCGGTACATCTGAGAATCGGTTTGCGGCGCTTCTCACCGGCATGGACCCGTTTGTCATAGAAGGGGCGAACAGTGAGGACATCATGTATGTGCATGATGTCGTGTGCGAGGAGAGCGCGATTGCGCTGGATATGGAGTCTCTGGTGCGGGACAGCAATGACATGGAAGTCTGGTGCCATGCTGCGGACAGCGGCGAAAAGATAGGAAATGAGATTACGGTCAATCCGTGGAGGACTTACAGATTTGAGGAACTGGAAGCCGGGACAGAATACCGGTTTGATATTCGTGACGCGGACGAAGACAGGATACTGAAATCGCTGACTTACAGAACGAAGGCGGCGAGTGTACAGATCGAGGATGCCACAGCGGAGATTTCGGATGATTTTTCCAAACTGACGATCAAAGTAAAGACCTCCTGGCAGGGAACGGAAGGCGAGGGGAAGATTCGCTGGAAACTGACGGATTCCCTTGGACGGGTGCACGAGGACGACTACGGGACGATCAATCTTAGCGAGAAGGATGCGCAGGGATATTTTACGAAGGAAATCGATGCTGCCATAGACAAGATCTGTCTGACGGCGGGGGCGGAATATTCCATACAGGTCAGTATGCAATTTACGTCGGAACAGAAAACGGTGTTCACGACGACAAAGGTGGTTACGGTCAAGGTGCCGGAGCAGGCTTCTGTAAAAGAGTCGGATATCACTTTTGAGGTCAGGCAGGCAGAACGGGATGATGCCGGCAAACCGCAGGTCGATTTAACCGTGAAAGTGCAGGGACTTGCGGAAGCTTCTAAAGCGTGTTATTTTTTCCGGTCCGTGCAGGCAGAAGGGGAAGAATATTCGGGAAGAACTCTGTTGTTGGAGGCGGGAGAAGCGAAAGATACAGTTACCCTGTGGACGACGGCATTGGGCATGGAGTATGAGTTTATCCTGTCTGTGGGCGGCAGTACGAAAAAGGTGACTCTCCCTATCGAAAATGAACTTGGCGTGGGTCTGAAGCGGGTGGAGAAAGCGACGGATGAAATAGGGGCGTTTCATTTTGTGCGTACCTATGAGATCGACGGGAAGGAGGACCTGACAGGCACTTATTATCTACAGTTACAGGCGCTTCCACTCACACCCGGCAGCAGTGTACTGCCTTATGAGAACATAGGGAAAGCGGTGGAGTTAACTCAGGCGAACGGCTATCAGGCGACGGTTTCCACGCTGGATGCCGGCTGGGTGCCGCAGCAGGATATCGATTACAGCCTGCGTATCGTGTTGAGCAGGACAGAAAACATCAGCTACGACGTGAATCTGCTGGCTGTGGCTTATGACAACCTTCACACCGGAAAACCGCATTTTATATTGGAGAAACTGAGCAATTATGCCTATACGTCCCAGAGTTATCAGGTGAGCCTTGCGGAAGCGGATGCAAAGGCTTTGGGAGCGCATGGGCTGCGTGTTCCCATATATTGTTATCTTCGGGAAGCGGGCAGGCAGACTTACACGCAAATTGTTAAGAATCAACAATTGCAACCGAAAGAAGACGGCAATGAAGATTATAGTACAATAGTGACGTTTTCCGGGCTGAAGGCGGATACGGAATATGAGTTTTCCCTGCGGGATCATAGCGGGGAGACGGCTTATGCGACGGATGGGTTCCGGACGGTGAAAGATACCCGGGCTGTGACGATCTCAAAGACAGAAGTTTATGTGGAGCGGGTGAAGCTTTACTATACCCTGAGCGGGTTTGACAAGTATACACAGGATTATGTGGTGTGCTATTACAGACGGGCGGGCGTTTCCGGAGCATGGGAGTCGAACAACGCATGGCCTGCAAAGAAAGACGACTATTTTACCCTGTCGGATCTGAAAGAAAACACGGCCTATGAGTATTTGATCGGTATTGGGAAACAAAGTGAAGATGTTCCTTATCTGACACATACGGTGAGAGGTACGGTTACGACAAGAATTGACACGCGGCGCATCGAGGTCAGCGCAAAGACCCGTATGACGTCTGCCGAGATCACTTATCAAATGTTTAACATGGATGTGACCGGCAACAATATCGTAACATTCTTCTGGCGCGAGAAGGGACAGGAGCAATGGAAGAAGGAGGCGGAGGAGCAGTATTTTACGAACGAGGAGAGGAAGACTCTTTCGCTGAGCGGACTGAAGGAAAATACGGTCTATGAGTATCGGGTCGGGTTCACGAAACCCTGGTCTGTACCGACGGATGATTTGATGCACGTCGCGGAGGGAACATTTCAGACGGTGGAGGATCGGCGGACGGTGGAAATCGTTCCGGAGGTGAAAGCCTATTCCGCGAAGATACGTTATACGTTAAGCGAAATGAAAGGGGCGGATGACGGCTGGTTCGTATGCTATCTGAAAAAGGCTTCCGATGCAGAAAACGGCGCAGGAAAAATGGTGTATACGGCAAAGACGGGAGAAGATGCGGCGGAAGATACCTTTAAGCTTGAGGAACTGGAGGAGGAGACGGCTTACGAGCTGACTGCGGGTTTTGGTACGGAAGAAAATGCCGCCGCAGACAGTTTAAAGCGTGCAAAAACATTTCCGTTTACGACCAATCCTGACAGCCGCAGCCTGTCAGAGGCGAAGGCGGAAGTTACGGATGCAAATGTCACTCTGCAGGTAAAGTTTGCCGGGAATCTGGAGAAACACGCTTCTTATGTCCATTTTTTCTATCGTGAGAAAGGACAGACAGCATATGAAAAGACCGGTCGTATCGTAAACGTGAGCGGCGTAGAGGAGGAAACCGCTGCGGTGACGTTCAGTGCTATGTCGCTGTTAAAAGAGACGGAGTATGAGTTTGCGGCGGTCATGACCAATGACAGCGTGTGTGAGAAACCGGAAGATGTGACAAGAGACGCTTATAAGGCTTTTGGCAGCTTTATTACGGCGGAGGCGGTGAAGCCTGTCAAACTGATCATATCGCAGGAACAGCTATATTTGAACGCGAATGCGTTATATAAAAATGAAAAAGGCGTTGGCTTTGATTATTTGAATGTGAAGTGGGAGCCGCTTGAGGCGGATGCCGATCTGGTCTGGAAAAGCAGCGATGAGGCGGTTGTCACAGTGACAGAGGATGGTAAAGTGTCCGCCGCGGCGGCAGGCAAAGCCACGATTACTGCCACATCCATTTATGACAGGGATGTGTCTGTTTCCTGTGAGGTGACGGTTGGCGATTATCTGATCGGCAGGAAAGGCGCGGACGGCAGCATCTCTCCCATGGAGGATGCGAGGCTGACTGCGGCAAGGGGCGTCTCCTGCGAGGGTTATGTCCTCTGCAAAGCAGCGAATGGAAATCTCACGGAGGTTTTGGCTTCAGAGATCATTTCGCGTAATGAATCGATTGCACAGTGGGCGGATGGTGTGATTGAGACAAAGCGTGCGGGCGAAACCAAACTGGTGTTCACGTCGGAGGCAGACCGGGTGCAGGCTTTCCTGACGGTTTCTGTGCAGCCTTCCACCGGCAAGGGTTTTGCAATCACAGGATTTCGATCGAATTATGATTCCGGGCGCTCTTATCCGGCGTTGAGGGCACAGGAGAAGGACGCCGAGGGGCGTGAGCAGTATACGATGGCCTATTCTAAGCAACTGCGTATTGCGTACACTGCGGCGGGGGAGATTATGCCTTCCCGTCCCGGGTTTGACAGCGGAGACTTCAATTGGAGCATTGATCAGTCCGATGTGGCGACAGTGGACGGGAGTGGGAAGGTGAAACCCCTGAAAGCAGGCGATGCCGTGCTTCGCGTGGTGCCGAAAAACGCGGATGAAGATGCGCTCTACAAGACGCAGGTCTGCGAGATCGCGCTGCATATCAAGGAATTGCCGCCACAGGGGAAAAGCAGCTTATTCTATGCGCTGGAAAATACCCATAAAAAGCTGGGCGATGTAAAATTCCCCGAGGATTGGGCAGGGTGGAAATGGCAATCCCCCGACACACCCCTTGTAATCAACGGGGAGAACAGACAGTCTTATTCGTTTCCGGCAGTTTATACAGGAGATACTTATTATCCGCATGAAAGGCTCGTCAGTGTGCAGATCGGCAGGGTGACGGGAATTACAGCCTATGAGAAGGAGGACGGAAATCACAACAACGTGCTGGAGGTGGGAACTGCGGACGGTGAGGGAAATCCGACCGAAGGCTCCGACTCCCTGACGCTGTGCGTAGATTCCCTTTTCCGAGGGGACATCAATCGCAGGGAGAGCCTGAACTATACGTGGAAGGTGGAAGTGAATCAACCGACAGGGCTTGTCCTGAAAGAAGGGGAGTTCAGACTGGCGGCTGATGGACGGCTGCAGAAGACCTTTACCGTGACGGCGGTGAAAAAAGGTAACTATACCCTGACACCTGTTATTAAAGTGACGGATCCCAAGACGAAGCGGGAGAAGGTGCTGGCAAAGACCAGTTTTAAGATTAAGGCTGTGGAGGAAAAGCAGGCGTATGTTACGCTAGTGCCTGAGGAGACCGTAGGTGTTCAGGTGGAAGAAGGCGGAAGGATCGTGGCGTATGTTGACGGGGATGTCAAAAGCCTGCGCATCGGGACAAAGCTCCTTGACAGAATGGGGACGGAGACGGTTTTTGATAAGCTGAAACTTGCATGGAGCGTATCTGATAAAAAGGTCGCCACGGTGCAAGCGTCCAAGGATACGCACTCGGCGGAGGTAAAATTCGTCGGGGAGGGGCATGTGATCCTGACGGCGAAGGCGAAAGATAAGGCGGGTCATACCGCGACGGCACAGATCGAGATCAGAAACCGTGCGCCGAGAGTCAGTGTTTCTAAGGTGACAGTCAATCCGGGATATGACTTTGACAGCGCGGAAGGAAGACGGCTTGCCTTTGAGAACGGCGGGGCGGTGGAGGTCGTGCCTGTTTACGGAGTAATAAAACATGGTACGGTCAACCTCTGGAAGAGTGACAAAATGACGCTGGAGACGGATCTGGAGTTGGTTGAATATGAGGATGGCGGCAAATACAGCTATCTGATCCGCCCGACGGATTCTGCGCAGGATAAAGTTTACGACTGTTATCTGGGCGTGGAGAGTCACGGGCTGTTAGCGGAATCCTTTTTCCACCCGCTAAAAGTGACGGTGAAGACGAAGCAACCGCAGGCGACGGTAAAGTCAGTGCGGGCGGCAAATCTCTTTTACCGTACCGATTCCGCGTCCGTGGATATCAGTACCGCCGAAAAAGGCGTTGTGATCGAAGCTGTGAAATGGATCGACAGTGCGGAGGGAGAAGGAAACGGCTTTGCTTCCGAGCCGTCAGAGTATCTGTTTGACACGACGAAGAAGGCTGGTAATGTGGAACGCCTGTATTTTGCGCAGGAAGACATCCGGCTTACGGACAAGAAAAAACCGGCGGAGCCGGGAATCGTATCGGGTAAAATAGAAATCAGGTATGCGGGCTACAAAGAGGCAGTCGAGAAGCCGGTTTCCCTCAAGTGGAACTACAAAAAGCCGACGATTGTGGTCAAGGAGAAGCAAGCCACATTGATCCCGTCTCTGGACGGTCATATAAAAGGCAGTTTTGACCTGTATAATGAGGAAAATAAGAAGCTGTTAAACAGAAGCAATCCGGACAAGTATGACCCCAGGATCTGCTATAGTGAGCTGACTTTTCAAAACAAGGATGTGCACAGATCCGGTTATCGAGATTATACTTATATGGGCAGTAAGACGAAAGGCAGCGAGAAATTGAGGATGACTATTGTCTCCGACTTCTGGCGGGAGCCCATGGAAGCTGTGCAAATCATAAAATTTGCGAATCCCGTGCCTTATCTGACGAAGGCGAAGCTGGTCATGAATACTGGATATGTGAGTACGGCATATACGGACATCGAATTGAAAAACGCTTATACGGCGGCGCTTTCCTGTGATGATATCATCATTGAAGGGAAAAACGCAAAATCACAGGCGTTATTGGATCAGGATATTCTGGAGATGGAACAGGAGAGCGCAGGGAGCAACCGTATCGTAGTGAGGTTGAACAGGCCGAAGACCCTGGGATCAGAGGCCGTGAAGGCAATCAAAAACGGAACCTACGATTTTAAGGTAACGCCGTGTTTTCGGGATGCTTCCGGAAACCAGATCAAGGGAAAGACGCTCACCTTAAAGATTCAGGCGGTAAACAAGGCGATCACGGCGAAGGTGAAGCAGTCGGGGAGTATGGATCTGGCAAAAAATCCGGGTGCCGCGAAGAACTTTGCAGAAATCAGGATCACTCCACAAAATGTCGGAGAAAACTATACGTATGATAACAAGAAAGGGCTTTCTCTGGTGGGGGAATACAGCGATTATTTTCAAATCTATTATTATACATATATACCGGGAAGGTATCAAATCAGAGCGAAAGAGAATAAGGAGAGCAAACTGAAGGCAGGACAGCGTTACCGTTTGGCGATTCGCTTCACGCTCAAGCTGGAGAATGGTGACACGGTTCAGGTGCAGACGCCGACCTTTACCGTTCGCCCCAAGCAGTCCGTGCCGAAGGTGACGGTGCACGGCAATGCCCAGACGCTGTATGCAGGAAACGACAAATTGACAAGGACCTGCGGGTTTGAACTGCCCGAGGGAATGGGGTATCGGATCAAGTCCGTTTCCGGCGGTCTGGACTGTAATAAGGACGGAAAGCAGGATATCACGCTGACATGGGTGAAAGCGGATTCCACAGATCACTATGTTTCAGCCATATTGAAGCTTACGGACAGAGACGGCGCGCTGACGGTGAGCGGTATGAAAGGAAAAACCTACACGATGCCTGTTCTCATAACACTGGAGGGCAGGGACGGCATTGCTAAGGATGTAAAGACAAACATTAAGGTAACGGTCAGAAGATAGGTGTGGCAGGCACATAGTAAAAGAAAATAAAGTACAGCTCCCGAATGTTTTTTCGCGGAGCTGTATTTTTGTGGCGCGATGGGACACAAAATGCAGGCTCAATGTTTACATAGGATATTGCTGGAAATATAAAGTTTTGACATTTTCTGCAAAAAGGGGTTGACGAAGGTTACATAATATATTATAATAACATACGTTACCAAAAGAAGCTGTAAAAAAGCTACATGAGAGCAGGAGAGGTACATTCTTATGGCAAGAAAAGAGACGATTACCAAAAACGACATATTGAATGCGGCATTTGAGATGGCGCGGACGGAAGGGCCTGCGCAGGTGAGCGCGAGAACGTTGGCGGCGAAGGCGGGCTGCTCTACGCAGCCGATTTTCCGCGTCTACAAGAACATGGAGGAGCTGGGAGAGGATCTGTTTGCGAAGGCGATGGATTTTTTTTGTGCTTATTATGAGGAGTTTCCGAAACAGAACAATACGCCTTTTGTCAATCTGGGACTGGCCTATATCCGCTTTTCCCAGGAGGAGCAGAATCTGTTTCGCTTGTTATTTTTAGCGGAAAACCGCCATGGCAAGAGTCTGTATGATATGCTCAACGGCAAAAACGGCGCAGTGGTGCGGGAAATCAACAGTGCAAAGATCTTTGGCTGCAAGGATCCCAGCGGGATGTTTATGAAGATGTGGATCTTCATCCATGGGGCGGCTTGTATGACCATGACAGGAGATTATGACCTTCAGGAGGAGGATACCATTAAACTTTTGGAAGAATCTTACAACGCATTCCAAAACATCTGACGAAAAGAAATACCGGTAGAAGGGTTTTTGTATGGCAATTGAGAATCGATATGACATCATAACCAGGATCAACGAGTATTACAGCAAGATGAGCAAGGGACAGAAGGCAATCTCGACTTTTATCTATGATCATTACGATCAGGCTGTCTTTATGACGGCGGCAAAGCTGGGAGATACGGTGGGCGTCAGTGAGTCCACCGTTGTTCGTTATGCCATGTTCATCGGTTATAACGGTTATCCGGAATTTCAGAGAGATTTGGAGTACTGGGTACAGAATAAGATCAACTCTGTTCAGAAGATCGGCGCCAAGTACGGTAAGAGCAGCCAATCGGAGATCTTAAATTCCGTGCTTACTGCTGATATTGAGAAAATACAGGATACCATTCACAATCTGGATCCGACTGCCTTTGAGACGGCGGTTGATATCATATTAGAGGCGAAGACAGTTTACATCATGGGTGTCAGAAGCTGTGAACCGCTGGCGGATTTCTTACAGTTTTATCTGAATATGATCCGGGGAAATGTGGTGCTCTTAAAAACGACAAGTGTTTCGGAAACCTTTGAACAGATGATCCGCATCGACGAGAAGGACGCTTTTGTGGGCATCAGCTTCCCCAGATATTCCATGAGGACTTTGAAGGCCATGGAGTTTGCCAATGACAGGAATGCCAGAGTGATCGCGGTCACGGATTCCGTGCACTCGCCCATGAATCTCTACTCCTCCTGCCATCTGCTGGCCAGAAGTGACATGGTGTCCATCGTGGATTCGCTGGTTGCTCCCTTGAGCCTGATCAACGCGCTGGTGGTAGCGATGTGCTTAAAGCAGCCGGAGGAGGTCAAAGATAATCTGAAGAACCTCGAGGAGGCTTGGAATAATTATCAGGTTTATCTGAATGATGAAATCAATTTTATTGACGAGGAACCGATGCTCAACTATCCGTTGCGGAAAAAATCAGAATAACAACGCGAAAAGAGGCATTCTCTGCATGATGAGGGAGTATGGATGTATATGAACAGGGAACAGATAGTCGTGATTGGCGGCGGCGCGGCGGGAATGATGGCGGCAATTGCGGCGTCAGAAAAGGGACGCCGCGTTATTTTATGTGAAAAAAATGAAAAACTTGGGAAAAAGATCTACATAACCGGCAAGGGACGCTGTAATGTCACAAATGCCTGTGAACGGGACAAGTTTTTTGAAAATCTGGTGACCAATCCCAAATTTTTCTACAGTGCCTTTCATGAATTTGACAATGCTGCCATGATGGCGCTTTTGAAAAATAACGGCTGTTCTTTGAAGACGGAGCGGGGAGAACGGGTCTTTCCCGTGTCGGACCACGCTTCCGATGTGACTGCCGCTTTGGAACGGCTTTTGCGAAAGCAGGGGGTGAAGGTGCGGTTTGGCGCGGCAGTGCGGGATATTCTGACAGAGGAAGTGCCAACGGTGGAAGAAGGACAACTGTCTGAACAGGGGAAACAGGCGCCGCCCGCGAACCAGAGATATGTAACAGGCGTTATGCTGGAGAACGGAGAACGGATTCCGGCGTTTAGCGTGGTGCTGGCGACGGGCGGTCTTTCTTATCCGAGTACGGGTTCGACGGGGGACGGCTATCGCATGGCCGAACACCTCGGACATATGGTGAAGGAATGTTTCCCGGCCCTCGTGCCGATCGAGATCAGAGAATCCTGGTGCGCGGCCTTGCAGGGGCTATCTTTAAAAAATGTGGAGCTGACCATGCGCTGCGGCACAAAGAGGATCTGGCAGGGGTTTGGGGAACTGCTTTTTACTCACTTTGGGATCAGCGGGCCGCTGGCCTTGTCCGCCAGCAGCTATTATGGCAGATGTAAGGATAAGGATCAGGTTTCTTTCATATTGGATCTGAAGCCGGCACTTACGATGGAGCAGCTTGAAAGGCGTATTCTGCGGGACTTTGATGAAAATCGCAACAAGAGCCTTAAAAACGTGATCGGCAGTCTTTATCCCGCAAAACTAACACCTGTTATGATATCTCTTTCGGGGATTGAACCGGAGAAGAAGATTCACGAGATCACGAAACAGGAGCGGGAAGTGCTTGTGCGGCTGACGAAGGAGCTTACCATGCAGGCGGCAGGGCTAAGGGGATATTCGGAGGCAGTGGTCACGCAGGGCGGCGTATCTGTAAAGGAAGTCAATCCCTCCACCATGGAATCAAAGCGGGTGAGAGGACTCTATTTTGCGGGTGAGATCCTGGATCTGGACGCGCTGACAGGCGGTTTTAATTTGCAGATCGCCTGGTCGACGGGACATCTTGCCGGATCAAAGATTTGAGCCGATATAGGAATAGATGGATGACGGAAACTTGAGCTGTCAAACAGAGATATCATAGTTACGATCATATTATTAAGAAAGCAACGAGGAGACGATCATGGGTATCAATATTGCGATAGACGGGCCTGCGGGCGCGGGAAAAAGTACCATTGCCAAGCTGATCGCGGCAAAAAAAGGTTATATTTATGTGGATACGGGAGCGATGTACCGTGCGATGGCGTTGTTTCTGCTCAGGGAGGGCGTAGACTCTGCGGATACAGCGGCGATCGACGAAAAGTGCAGGGAGGCGGATATCACCATTGGCTACGAGGAGGGCGCACAGATCGTCTACTTGAACGGTGAGAATGTGAATGGCCTCATCCGCACGGAGGAGGTGGGAAAGATGGCATCCGCCAGCAGTCCCAATCCCAATGTGCGGAAAAAATTGGTGGAGCTGCAGCAGAAGCTGGCGGCGGGTGCGGATGTGGTGATGGACGGACGGGATATCGGCACCTGTGTGCTGCCGAATGCGCAGGTAAAGGTATTCCTTACGGCGGACAGTCACGAAAGAGCCCTGCGGCGCTATAAGGAATTGACGGAAAAGGGAGAAAGCTGCGATCTTGCCGTGATCGAAAAGGATATTATCGAGAGGGACAGGCAGGACATGACCAGAGGGATCTCTCCCTTGAAACAGGCAGAGGACGCGGTGCTCGTGGATTCCTCTCATATGACGGTGGAAGAAGTGGCGGATGCCATTATTTCCCTGATCAATGCGTAAACCGCACGGAGGTAATTTATGGAAGTCATACTGGCAGAGCATGCGGGCTTTTGTTTTGGCGTGCAGCGGGCGGTAGATACTGTCTATGAAAAGATCAGGAGCAGGGGAAAGGATGAGCCCCCGATCTATACTTTCGGATCTATCATTCATAACGAAGAAGTGGTAAGTGATCTGCAAAGGCGCGGGGTAAATGTGTTGTCTTCGCTTGCGGAGGCGGAGCAGATACCAAAAGAGGGGAGGGGCACGGTGATCATCCGCTCCCACGGGGTTGAAAGAAGCGTCTTTGAAAGACTGAAAGAGCTGGGATATCAGGTGACAGATGCCACCTGTCCCTTTGTCAAACGGATCCATGATATCGTAGAGCGGGAGAGCGCGGCGGGAAAAAGCATTGTTATCGTTGGAGACCAAGGGCATCCCGAGGTGGAAGCGACCAGAGGGTGGTCTCACACGAAAACCTACATTATCGGTTCTCTTGAGGAGGCCGAAAAATTCATGCCCGGGGAGGGTGAAGAACTGTACATTGTTTCCCAAACGACATTTAACTACAAGAAATTTCAAGATGTGGTTGAAATTCTCTTGAAAAAAGGTTACAATGTTGGTGTTGTGAATACTGTATGTAACGCTACGGAAGTGCGTCAAACCGAGGCCGGGGAGCTTGCAGCCCGAGCCGATGTTATGATAGTAATAGGTGGAAATCATAGTTCTAACACGAGAAAGCTCTATGAGATCTGCAGACAGGAGTGCGAGGCGACTTATCATATCCGGACACTCGATGATCTGCATTTACAGTTACCTGAAACTGTCCGACTGGTGGGTATTACAGCAGGGGCTTCAACCCCAAACAATATTATCGAGGAGGTTCAAAATTATGTCCGAATTAACTTTTGAACAAATGTTAGAGGAGTCTTTAAAGACAATACACACAGGAGAGATCGTTGAAGGTACTGTTATTGATGTAAAGCCTGAGGAAATCATCTTAAACATCGGTTACAAGTCAGACGGCGTTTTGACGAGGAATGAGTATACGAACGAGCCGGGTGTAGACCTGACGACGATCGCAAAGCCCGGTGATACCATGGAAGTAAAGGTACTTAAGGTAAATGACGGCGAGGGACAGGTACTTCTTACCTATAAGCGGCTTGCGGCTGACAGAGGCAACAAACGCATTGAGGAAGCATATGAGAACAGAGAAGTGCTTACGGCAAAAGTTGCGCAGGTGCTGGATGGCGGCTTAAGCGTAGTGGTGGAGGAAGTGAGGATCTTTATTCCGGCAAGTCTGGTTTCCGATACCTATGAAAAAGATTTGAACAAGTATGCAGGTCAGGAGATCCAGTTTGTTATCAGTGAGTATAATCCGAAGAGAAGAAGATACATCGGCGACAGGAAGCAGCTGATCATGGAAGAAAAGGCGGAGCTGCAAAAGAAACTGTTCGAGACCATCAAAGTTGGCGATACCGTGGAAGGAACGGTAAAGAATGTGACCGATTTTGGCGCATTTATCGATTTGGGCGGCTGCGATGGCCTGCTGCATATTTCCGAGATGTCCTGGGGCAGAGTGGAGAACCCGAAGAAGGTCTTTAAGGTGGGCGATGTGGTGAAGGTGCTCATCAAGGATATCTCCGGTACCAAGATTGCCTTAAGCCTTAAATTTGAGGATCAGAATCCTTGGAAGGGAGCGGCGGACAAGTATGCGATTGGGACCGAGGTGACCGGTAAAGTGGCGCGCATGACCGATTTTGGCGCATTTATCGAGCTTGAGCCCGGCATCGACGCCCTGCTTCATGTGTCTCAGATTTCCAAGGAACATATTGACAAGCCTTCCGACGTGTTAAAGAGCGGTCAGGAAGTGACGGCAAAAGTGGTTGATTTCAACGAGGCGGATAAAAAGATCAGCTTGAGCATCAAAGCGATGTTTGCACCGGAGCCCAAAGCAGAGAAAGAGGAATCCGATGCAGATGTAGTGTCTGTTGACATTGACGCGATGATCGCAGAGGAGAGCGAAGAAACCGAGGCATAACATCAAAAAAGGAGTATAAAAAAGAATAAGGACGGTGGGGAGCATGGTGTATGACTACGAATACTTTAAGAAAGCGGTTTTCGACCTGACTAAGATTGACTTGAACGCTTACAAGGAAAAGCAGATGAAGCGTCGGATCGATACGCTGATTTCCAAGAATAAGATTGTAGGATACGAGAATTATGTTGCCGCCCTGAAATCCGATCAGGCGAAATTTGAGGAATTTGTCAATTATCTTACGATTAACGTATCTGAGTTTTACAGAAACGTGGATCAATGGCAGCTTTTGGACAAGGATGTTTTCCCGGAGTTGATCGAGCGTTACGGGAGAAATTTGAAAATTTGGAGCGCGGCCTGTTCTACGGGGGATGAACCATATTCTCTGGTGATGGCGCTTTCCAGGCATCTTCCGCTGAATCAGATCAAGATCTATGCGACCGATCTCGATAAGCAGGTGATCGCAAAGGCGAAGACAGGGCTTTATGCGGAAAAGAGTATCACAGGGGTGCCTGCCGATTTGAAAAAGAAATTTTTTACGAAGATCGGTCCCTCCTACCAGATTTCCGACGAAGTCAAGTCCCGTGTGGAATTTAAGGAACATAATCTTCTGAAGGACACTTATCCCACGGATTTCCATCTGATCGTGTGCAGGAATGTGCTCATTTACTTTACGGAGGAAGCGAAGGACGAGGTCTTCCGTAAGTTCCAAAAGAGTTTGAGGCCGGGGGGATATCTCTTTATCGGCAGTACCGAACAGATCATTAACTACAAAGATGTGGGATTTGAACGGAAAAATTCGTTCTTTTACCAGAAACCGATGTAAACAGTCAAAAAGGCAGCGCAGACCGCTGCCTTTTCTTTTGCTTTATTCCATAATGGCTTAATACGTTTTGACCATCTTTTCGAGCAGATGGGCAGCGTAGGCGGAGAACAGATCTCTGTCTGTCTTGCGTTCTTCCGTAAGTTCAAAAAAGAGCTCGCTGCTCTTGTAATCCCGTTTGAAGAAAGGCTCTGCCAGAATGTCCCACTGGGGCAGAAAAAGGCCGTATTTGCGGGTGTAGCAGTTGGAAGCAGATGCCTGGATACGGTGTGCCTTATCCACGAAGCCTGACACAGACTTATGCAGGGCGATGTCCTCGTTGGGAAGATAGTAGTAGTCTTTGTAATTGGCATAGAAATATTTCATTTCCTCCTCGTAGAGAGGTACTTTTAGGATGCCGCTGTCCACTTCGCCGCTGAAATAGCAGCCGTTTGAAAAATCAGAGAGGGAGAAGGGCAGGGCGGTAGGCAGGGAAAGCTTCATCAAAAGTTCCTGCCGATCTTGACCACGGTAGTCAATATAATGCTGCGACTGTACCTTTTTTGCACGGATCTCTCCATTGAACAGGTCATAAATGGCAAGAAGGGGCAGAAGCCGCAGCATTCCCTGCATATCTTCGCGGTTATGTAGAAGCAGGAGCATTTTCCCTTCCTCCGTCGGGGTCTGCACATACCGACGGTAGACTTCGATCAGTTCGCCGCCGTGATAGCGGTCCTCCCTGGGGATGCCAAGAAGCGCTTCCAGCGTTTTCTGCTTACAGTTTGGAACATGCAGAAAGGCTTTGTAGGGAGAAAGGCGTTTATATATGTCGATTCCTTCATATTTGTCGAAAGTGTGCGGTAATTTCAACTGCTCACATTTCTGGAGGAGGTAGGGGAGATCAAAATTGTTGCCGTTAAAATGGATCAGATGCGTATAGGAAGCGGCAAAGGTAAAAAAATTGTTTAAGAGAGCTGTTTCTTCGCCGGGATTTTCCGCAAACCACTGCCTAATATGCCAGTTTCCATTCTCAAAAAAAGCAGTTCCGATCAGATAGAGGGTGGAACTTTTCGCGGTAAAACCAGTGGTTTCGATATCCACAAAGAGGAAGCTTTCCCAAGGCGCGATTCGCTCCAGGGGATATTCGATCGTGAAAGATTCCAGAGTGTGATTGATGATTTGCATGATTACCTCCATTCTTTTCATCATCTTAACACATTTCTTGAATTAGCAGTAGTTTTTTTCGTCGAAAAATAGTATATTTATTATAGCGGTTCCCTGATCGTTTGGCGGCAGGCAAAGCGATACTTGGGGCTGTGTGAGTAGGAAGTGAAAGGAGCAGGGTTACAGGTATGGCTAAAAGAACATTCAACGGCGGCATACACCCTTATGACGGCAAGGACCTGTCAAAGGATAAGCCTATCAAGGCTGTGCTGCCCAAGGGAGATCTGGTGTACCCGCTGTCCCAGCATATCGGTGCGCCGGCAAAACCCATCGTAGAGAAGGGCGATCGGGTGTTGACGGGGCAAAAGATTGCGGAAGCGGGCGGTTTTGTGTCTGCGCCCATTTACGCGACGGTTTCGGGCACGGTGAAGGCGATTGAGCTAAGACGTGTGGTCACGGGCGACAGCGTGATGAGCATAGTCATCGAAAATGACTGTCTCTATGAGGAAGTGGAGTATCCGAAGCGGAAGCCACTTGAGGAGATGACGAGAGAGGAGATCATTGAGTGCGTGAAGGAGGCGGGAATCGTCGGTATGGGCGGTGCAGGCTTTCCGACACATGTCAAGCTTTCTCCCAAAGAGCCGGAAAAGATCGATTATGTGATCGTGAACTGCGCAGAGTGTGAACCTTATCTGACCTCCGATTATCGGAGGATGCTGGAGGAGCCGGAGAAGCTTGTGGGAGGCTTAAAGGTTTCCCTGCAGCTGTTTGAGAACGCGAGAGGCATCCTGGCAGTGGAGGACAATAAGCCGGATTGTATTGAAAAATTAAAAGAACTGGTGAAAGACGAGCCGCGCATCAGTGTAAAGGAGTTAAAGACCAAATATCCACAGGGCGCAGAGCGGCAGATCATCTACGCGACCACGGGCAGGGCCATCAATTCTTCCATGCTTCCCGCAGATGCGGGCTGTGTGGTGAATAACGTGGACACGGTGGTTGCGATCTATCATGCGGTGATCGAGGGCAAGCCTTTGATGAACCGTATCGTTACGGTGACAGGGGATGCCATCGCCAATCCGCAGAATTTTATCGTGCGTATCGGCACGAATTATCATGAACTGGTAGAGGAAGCGGGCGGTTTTAAGCAGGAACCCGTTAAGATCGTATCCGGCGGGCCGATGATGGGCTTTGCTCTTTTCGGTTTAGATGTGCCGACAACAAAGACGGCTTCGGCGCTGCTTTGTCTTACGGAGGATGAGGTGTCCCGCATGGAACCGAGTGCCTGCATCAACTGCGGACGCTGTGTGGAGGTCTGCCCGGGACGTGTGGTACCGAAGCTTTTGGCGGTTGCCGCGGCAAACGGGGATGAGGAGACATTCCTTGCCCATGACGGTATGGAGTGCTGCGAGTGCGGCTGCTGCAGCTTTGTCTGTCCTGCCAAGCGGCATTTGACCCAGAATATTAAATCCATGCGCAAGCTCCTGCTTGCCAAGAAGAAAAAATAACGATTCGGAACGATAAGGAGACCGAAAAGTTCCGATGAAAGGAGCATAGACTGTAGAGATGAGTGATTTAATGAAAGTGTCTTCCAACCCTCATGTCAGATCAAAGTCCACCACCGCAAGCATTATGCTGACCGTGGTGATCGCCCTTCTTCCGGCGGCAGGATTTGGCATCTATAACTTCGGGCCGAAGGCATTGTTACTGATTTTGGTGACGGTGGCCTCCACGGTGGCGACGGAGTTTGCGTTTGAGAAGATCTGCAAGAAAAAAGTAACGATAGGAGATTATTCGGCAGTGGTGACGGGGCTGCTTTTGGCCTTGAATCTGCCTGTGTCCGCACCGTGGTGGATCGGCGTAGTGGGCGGTGTGTTTGCCATTCTGGTAGTGAAAATGTTGTTTGGCGGTATCGGACAGAACTTTATGAACCCGGCGCTGGGCGCGCGGTGTTTCCTGTTGATTTCCTTTACCTCCATCATGACGAACTTTGACTGTGACGCGTATACGGGTGCCACGCCGCTGGCGAACTTAAAAAGCGGCGAGGGGGTCAACATTCTGGATATGGTGATCGGCCGCACGGCGGGCACCATTGGCGAGACTTCCATGATCGCCATCGTGATCGGCGCCTGTATCCTGATTTTGTTCGGTAGCATTGATTTACGGATTCCGGGGACTTACATACTGACGCTGGCGGTCTTTGTGACGCTGTTTGGCGGCCGGGGCTTTGACTGGCCTTACATATCCGCCCATCTTTCCGGCGGCGGTCTGATGCTGGGCGCATTCTTTATGGCGACGGATTATGTGACCAGACCGATCACGAAAAAAGGGCAGTATGTATACGGCGTCCTGCTGGGCGTTTTGACGGGGATCTTCCGTATCTTCGGTCCCTCCGCGGAGGGCGTGTCCTACGCCATCATCATCGGCAACCTCTTAGTGCCGCTGATTGAGAAGGTCACTCTCCCGAAAGCATTTGGGAAAGGAGGAGAGAAGGCATGAAAGAGATGATGAAAAATACAGGGATCATGGTCGCAATCACAGTGATTGCGGGACTGCTCCTCGGTTTGGTCTATCAGGTGACGAAGGACCCAATCGCCGAACAGGAAGCGAAGGCCAAGGAGGCGGCGTGTCAGGAAGTATTTCAGGATGCTCCGTCATTTGTCATGATCGGCGTGGAAGCGCTGCCTGCAGGCTGGAACGAAGAAGGCTATGGGCAGGAGACCGTCGATGAGGTGATGGAAGCGAAAGACGCATCCGGTGAACTGATGGGCTATGTGATCACGGTGACGACGAAGGAAGGCTACGGCGGCAATATTCAATTTTCCATCGGCGTGCGTCTGGACGGAACGGTAAACGGCATCTCGATCCTTTCCATTTCCGAGACGGCAGGCCTTGGCATGCAGGCGGAAGCGGTGCTGAAACCGCAGTTTGCAGGTAAGAATGTAAAAAAATTTGCCTATACCAAGAATGGCGCCGCGGCGGACAATGAAATCGACGCGATCTCCGGCGCGACCATCACCACGAATGCAGTGACCAATGGAGTCAATGCGGGTTTATACTATTTCCAGACAGTGTTGGGAGGAGGTGAAGGACAATGAGCCAGATAGAAGAAAAAGAAGTAAAACGGGAGAATCCGGTGACAGAGCGGTTACTAAACGGTATCGTGAAGGAGAATCCGACCTTTGTCCTGATGCTGGGCATGTGTCCTACATTGGCGGTGACGACCTCGGCAATCAACGGCCTGGGTATGGGTCTGACCACCATGGTAGTGTTGGCCTTAAGTAACGTATTTATTTCCCTGCTGCGCAACATCATCCCCGATAAGGTGAGGATTCCGGCCTTTATCGTGATCATTGCCTCCTTCGTGACGATGGTGGAGCTTTTGCTGCAGGGCTTCATTCCTTTCCTCTATGATGCGCTCGGCATTTACATACCGCTGATCGTGGTAAACTGTATTATTTTGGGGCGTGCGGAGGCATATGCGTATAAAAACCCCGTGATCGCGTCGCTGTTTGACGGTATCGGCATGGGGCTTGGGTTCTCCGTGGCGCTGACCTGTATCGGCGCGGTGAGAGAGCTTCTGGGTGCGGGGGAGATCTTCGGCATTCACGTAATGCCGGACAGCTTCGTGCCGGTGAGCATCTTTATCATGGCTCCGGGCGCATTCTTTGTGCTGGCGCTTCTGACGGCGATCCAGAATAAAGTGAAAATCATCGGCGAGCGGAAAGGAAAAGATATGTCAAAGATCCAGTCCGGCTGCAACAGTGACTGCATGAACTGTGCGG
Source organism: uncultured Lachnospiraceae bacterium (assembly GCA_910576815.1). GTDB lineage: Bacteria > Bacillota > Clostridia > Lachnospirales > Lachnospiraceae > UBA3282. The sequence continues at coordinate 46,080 of CAJTKA010000021.1, read as the reverse complement.
ACACGGGCTGTGCAAGACGGCTGATCGATGATAAGACAGAGAAAGCAGGAGAGGAGGAGAAGAACAATGCTTAAAGAGCTATTAGTGATATTGATTGCGTCCTCCCTTGTCAATAACGTGGTGTTAAGCCAGTTTCTGGGGCTGTGTCCCTTCCTTGGCGTGTCCAAGAAGACAGAGACGGCGACGGGCATGGGCGTGGCGGTCATCTTTGTGATCACGCTGGCCTCGGCGGTGGCGGGAGCGATTTATCAGTTCATCCTGCAGCCCTTTCATATCGAATATTTGCAGACGATTGTATTTATTCTGGTCATCGCGGCATTGGTGCAGTTTGTGGAGATGTTCTTAAAGAAATTCATTCCGGGGCTTTATCAGTCGCTGGGCGTGTATCTGCCGCTGATCACCACCAACTGTGCGGTGCTCGGTGTGGCGTTGACCAATGTGCAGAAGAATTATGGAATACTGACCGGAATAGTCAATGGTTTCGCGACGGCGGTGGGTTTTACCATTTCCATTATTATTCTGGCGGGGATCCGAGAGAAGCTCAAGTACAACGATATACCCGAATCTTTTCAGGGAATGCCGATCGTGCTGGTGACGGCAGGATTGATGGCGATCGCGTTCTGCGGATTCTCGGGCTTATTGTAAGGGGGTAAAGGTATGGATATAACAGGTATCTTAATGGCTACGGGGATCGTGGGCGCGGTAGGCTTATTTGTGGGCCTGTTCCTCGGCGTGGCCGGTATCAAGTTTAAAGTGGATGTGGATGAGCGGGAGGAAGCCATTTTGGGCGTCCTTCCGGGAAATAACTGCGGCGGCTGCGGTTTTGCGGGTTGTTCGGGTCTGGCGGCGGCGATCGTAAAAGGCGAGGCACCGACAAACGCCTGTCCTGTAGGCGGCGAGAAGGTGGGCGCGCAGGTGGCGCAGATCATGGGCGTGGAAGCCGGCGAGAGCACGCGCATGGTTGCCTTTGTAAAATGCCGCGGAGATAAGGAGCGTACCCGTACAGACTATGATTATACGGGGGTTCAGGATTGCGCTATGGTAGCCTTTGTGCCAAACGGCGGGCCGAAGGCCTGCAACGACGGCTGCCTTGGCTTTGGAAACTGCGTAAAGGCCTGTCCTTTTGACGCGATCCACGTGATAAACGGCGTGGCCGTGGTGGATAAAGAAGCCTGCAAAGCCTGCGGCAAGTGTGTGGCGGCCTGCCCGAAGCATTTGATCGAACTGATCCCTTATGATGCGAAGCATGTGGTAGCCTGCAGCTCCAAGGAGAAGGGGCCTGTGACCATGAAGGCCTGTGATGTGGGTTGTATTGCCTGCCAGCTCTGTAAGAAGAATTGTCCTGCGGACGCGATCGTGATCGAGGACTTCCACGCCATCATCGATCAGGAGAAGTGTACCGGCTGCGGCACCTGTAAGGAGAAGTGTCCGAAAAAGGTCATTGTATAAAAAGGGAGAACGGAAACATGGAAGGACAGTTAAAGAGCGGGACCATCCTCACTTCTGAGAGCGGCACGAAATATACGGTCAAGCAGCTGCTCGGTGCCGGCGGGCAGGGAGAAGTTTATTCGGTGGAAGCCGACAATAAGCTGTATGCTCTTAAGTGGTATTATAAGAATACGGCAACCGAAAATCAGAAGGAGATCCTTGATAATCTCATCCAGAGCGGTCCGCCGGATGAGTCCTTCCTGTGGCCGCAGGATATGATTTTCAGGGCGCAGGGGGAGCCTTTTGGCTATATCATGCCGCTGCGCCCGAAGAATTACCGAAGTATTGTGGATATGATGAAACGCAAGGCGGAGCCTTCTTTTTACTGTCTGTGCAGGGCGGCCTATCATCTGACTAGGGGCTATAACGCCCTGCACGGAAAAGGATACAGTTATCGTGATATTTCTTTCGGCAATGTCTTTTTTGATCCTGATACGGGAGATGTCCTCATCTGTGATAATGATAATGTTTCCTATAATGGGGCGAAAACCGGTATTTACGGTACGCCCCGCTTTATGGCGCCTGAAATTGTGACGGGAAAGGCAAAACCGTCCCGCAATACCGACCTTTTTTCTCTGGCGGTGCTGCTCTTTTATATGTTCATGTTAAATCATCCTTTGGAGGGCAGGAGAGAGGCAAGGATCAAGTGCATGGATATCCATGCCATGAACATGCTTTACGGGACGGATCCGCTGTTTATTTTCGATCCGGACAACAATGACAACAGACCGCTGGCCGGGTATCAGGATAATGCCCTGATTTTCTGGGATCTGTATCCGCAGCAGCTTCGGGATCTGTTCACCACATCCTTTACCGTGGGGCTGACACAGGCAAACCGCCGCATCACGGAGGGCAAATGGATGGAGACCTTTGCAAACCTGATGTCGGGCATTATGCCTTGTCCAAACTGCGGCTGCGAAGTGTTTTATGATGTGCGCAAGGAGACGGACGGCGTCGCGCATATCTGCTGGGGATGTCAGAAAACGGTGCCCGTCCCGCCGAAGATCGTGATCGGGAAAAGCACAGTATTGTTATTGTCTAACACAAAACTGTATCGGCATCATATTGAGGGCAATTATGATATGGAGACGGTCGTTGGAGAGGTGGTGCAAAACCCTGACAACCCGAAACTGTGGGGGATAAAAAATCTGTCCGGTGATAATTGGACATACAGTAAGGCGGACGGTACGCAGGTTCCCGTGCCGCAGGGACGTTCGGCGGCAATCGTCAGGGATGCAAAGATCGACTTTGGTCAGCAGACGGGAGAATTTCATGGAGGGGCTTGATAGCGGGTATGGAAGACGATAATGTTTTGGCTGGTTTGATAAGGGACTATTCGGATGCGCTTTCTGACAGAAGGCGGCTGCAGGCTTTGCTTTTGGATTTTTTTCCGCAGGACAAACGTAAGAGGAATCTTCTCCTGATTGCGTTTGACGACGGTATTGTGGATGAAATGAGAGGTCTTGCGCAGATCGACAAGATGATACTGCATCGTTTTGTCAGGTCCATTGAGCAGGGATATGATGTCCGCACGAAAAGCGCGGAGACGGCGGTAAAGGCGTGGGCAAAGGCGATGGGGCTGTCAATGGACGGGGAAGAAGGGCAAAAGGAAGAAGCACCTGTTTCTATGGGCGAACAGATAGCGCCTTCTAAAAAGGAGTGGGTGCCCTGTGAGAGCAACAGCCTCTATGAGTATGAGGAGACATCCAGAGGACTGCGGATTTTGAAATATGCTGATTTCGATGAACCTGTGGTGGTGGTCCCCAATATCATTGAAGGGAAAAAAGTGATCGCGGTCGGTAATTACGCTTTCAAGGGCTGTGTCGGCATTGAGAAGGTCATCGTCTCCGAGGGCATTGAAATACTGGGGAACGGTGCGTTCCTAAATTGCCGGGGGTTAAAGGAGGTATCACTGCCGGAAACGCTTCGCGGGATCGGCAGTACGGATGCCACCGGCTGTCCCAAGATCTTAGGCAGCGAGATCAAATATGAGGGCGCCTTTGAATATAGCGGGCTGGAATCGATCAATGTGCCGAAGGGCGTGAAATATGTCGGGGAGAACAGTTTTGCCGGCTGCAGTCAGTTGAAGCGGGCGGTGCTGCCGGATACTTTGAAAGAAATCAGAGAAAATACATTCCGCTGGTGTAAAAGCCTCGTGGAGATAGTGTTTCCACAGGAGCTGGATATTATCAGGATATCTGCTTTTGAGGGCTGCGATGATTTACAGACAGTTGACCTTCCGGAGGGTATGACTAGTATTGAAGAAGGCGCGTTTGCAGGCTGTAAAAGTCTGGAAAGTATTTATATACCGGATTCCGTCATTGAGATCGGCGGCGGAAAAGGGACCGGGTTTTTGAAGACATTTGGAGAACCAAAAGAAAGGCATGCTGACTTTACGATTCGCTGTAATCTGGGTTCCTATGCCTTGCAGTATGCCAGAGCACAGCAGATCAGATGCATACAAGCTTAAAATAAAGGAGGAACGATGATGGGCGAAATGAAAAGACCGGGAGGAGAACTGGCGAGCAGACCGCTTCACTTTTTTTGGATCGTGGACTGTTCCGGTTCCATGTACGGAGAGAAAATCGGCACGGTGAACCATGCCATTCAATCCACCATACCCGAGATGGTGTCGGCGGCGGAGAATAACCCGAACGCACAGCTGATGATCCGTACTTTGAAGTTTTCCACGGGGGCTTCCTGGGTGACGACCAACCCGGTCAATGTAGAGGATTTTGCGTGGGATGACCTGGAGGCAGTCGGTGTGACTGATCTTGGCAAGGCATTTGAGCTGCTGTCGGCGCAGCTGACGATCCCGCCGATGTCAGACAGGGCGCTCCCGCCCGTGCTCGTGCTTTTGTCAGACGGACAGCCCACGGATGATTATAAAAAGTCTTTGGCAGAGTTAAAGAAACTGCCCTGGGGCAAAAAAGCGGTCAAAATCGCAATCTCCATTGGACAGGATGCGGATGATGCCGTTTTGGAGGAATTTACGGGCAATAAGGAGCTGGTGTTGCAGGCGAACAATGCGGCGGCTCTGACCAAGATGATCAAGTGGGCATCCACGGCAGCTTCCCTCGTTTCAGCGCCGGCAAGTCTGGCAGCGGAGGCTGCGCAGGATGGGGACAACCCTGTTATTGTCGATCTGGGCGGCAGGATTCCTGATTTGGATGATATTCAGGAAGGGGATGTATGGTAGCGTGAAAAGTGCTTCTAAAGACGTCCCGCCATTGGACAAAGACCCTAAGTCAGCAAAGCTGACTTGGAAGCACTATGTTTCACACAGGAGAATGCCTGAAATGCGGCATTCTCCGCACTGAGGGGAGATTTTGCGAAACGGATTTTGGCTATGTGCGAAATCTGGTTCAAGCGTGAATGGTAACTTGACAGAAAGGGTACTGCGTATGATACAAGTGTTTGGAACTTCCGTACAGGGCGCGTCCCACATTCGCAGTGGCAGGGAGTGTCAGGACAGCCTGAAAAAGGTGGTCAGGGATTCAGGTGCGGTGATCCTGGCGGTGGCGGACGGGCATGGGAGTGATTCCTGTCCTTACAGTAAGACGGGCTCCTTTGCGGCTGTCAATGTTTTCTGCAAGATCATGGATGACTATCTGGAGACTTATACCGGACAGCAGGAAATGCTTTTTACTTTCTTGAAACGGGAGGGCGATACCAAGATCGCGCAGGAGATTGATGCCGAGTGGAAACGCAGGGTCTTGCGGCTTCATGCCAAATGTAAGCGGGAAATTCCGATGCAGGAAGATGGCAGCAAGGATAAAGAAGCGGTATACAGGCTCTATGGGAGTACACTGCTTGGACTGGTCATCACGGAGGAATTTCTCTTTGCTTTTCAGCTCGGTGACGGGGATATCATGAAAGTATCGGAGGCCGGGATCTACAATGTCATTGAGCCGGATAAGATCCTTGGCACGGAAACGCATTCGCTGAGCAAAGCGGAGTCTTGGAAGAAAGCCATTACGCTGATCCGCAGACGGGAAGAAAAGGAAAAGCGACCCGTGATGTACATGCTTTCTTCGGATGGATTAGCCAACAGTTACAGAGACGACGGGGAATTTCAGAAAACCTGTCTGGATTATTATGCGCTGCTGAAAGAACACGGTGTAAAGGCAGTGTCGAATCAGTTGAAGGTATGGCTGCAGGAGACCAGTGAGATGGGCTGCGGCGACGATATCACGGCGCTGTTTGCCTATGAGACGGTATAGGAACGGGAGGCTATCATGATGGAAGCGAGAATTGCCTTGTGTAAATGTAAAGAAGGCGGAAATATATACGGTGTTCGTTTCGAGAAGATGGGGGATGGATGGAAATATACCTGGGCGTTTCCTGTCAAAGAGGCGGCAGCAAAACGTGAACATTATGACGAGACCAAGATCGTCGGACAGATTTTTCCTGAGAGCGGGTATCCGGGCTGCCCCTATTGCAGGACGAAAGATTTTGTGGTCTGCAACTGTGGGAAACTGAACTGCCATAACGGGAATGATACCCATTTTACCTGTAACTGGTGTGGGCTGTCGGGGACGCTGGGAAGCTACGACGGGTCCGGATTTGGTTCGGGCGGTGACGTTTGATATTACATTTATATTTGAATTATATAATGAATTTTAGGGTGTGCGGATGGTGACAGAAAAACAGGAGGGGAATGAGATGCAGACAGTAAAACTCGGTAAGACAGGGATCGAGACCAATAAGAACGCGTTCGGCGCGCTGCCGATCCAGCGGATCAGCGACGATGAGGCGGTGAAGCTTCTGCGCAAGGCTTACGAAAACGGCATGACTTTTTTTGATACGGCACGTGCCTATTCGGACAGCGAACATAAGGTAGGGCTTGCCTTTGAAGGAATGCGGGAGAAAATTTTTATTGCGACAAAGACGGGTGCGCAGAACGCGGAAGGTTTCTGGAAGGATTTGGAGACCAGCCTGACCAATTTAAGGACAGATTATATTGATATTTACCAGTTCCATAATCCGGGGTTCTGCCCGAAACCGGGGGATGAGAGCGGGTTATATGACGCAGCGCTTCAGGCGAAGGAGCAGGGAAAGATACGGCATATCGGTATCACCAACCATCGCCTCGCGGTGGCTCATGAGGCGATCGACAGCGGTCTCTATGAGACCTTACAGTTTCCCTTCTGCTATCTGGCGACGGACAAGGATGTGGAATTGGCTCAGAAGTGTAAGGCGGCGGACATGGGCTTTATTGCCATGAAAGCACTTTCCGGCGGACTGATCACCAATTCGGCGGCAGCTTACGCTTATCTGGCGCAGTTTGATAATGTGCTGCCCATCTGGGGCGTGCAGAGAGAGGCGGAGCTTGACGAGTTCCTCTCTTACATAGACAATCCGCCCGCCATGACAGAGGAGATCAAGGCACTGATCGACAAGGACAGGGAGGAGCTTTTAGGCGAGTTCTGCCGAGGCTGCGGTTACTGTATGCCTTGTCCTGCGGGAATCGAGATCAGTATGTGCGCAAGGATGTCCCTGCTTCTTCGCAGAGCGCCCTCTGCTGATTTTTTGGGAGATGTATGGCAGGAGAAGATGGGAAAGATCGAGGCGTGTCTGCACTGTAACCGGTGTAAGGGGAAATGTCCCTACAGTCTGGATACGCCGATGCTTTTGGCGAAGAATCTGGAGGATTATAAGAACGTGCTGACAGGAAAGACCAGCGTTTGATGACAGCAAAGAATGTGTAAAAGGGGATAGAAAAAACACATTGGAGGCTGAATAAATGAATGAACAGGCAAGAAACGCAACAGCAGTGATGGAAGAATGGCTTTCCCATCCGCGGGAACTTGGAAAAAAGCCTGCGAAACTGGAGATTGCGGGAGAGTTTGATTTGCACGATCTGCATTACTATATCTTTAAATTTAAGAAATCCATTTTGGGTTCTTGGAAGCTGGCAGTCTGTGGCGGTTATGAGGGAGACGGTCTGGGACACTGCGGTCATATTTTCAGTGCAATGGAAGATTATGACCCGGCTACGGCGCAGGAAAAATGTGTGCGGATGGTAGAGATGATCCGCAGCTATTGGATGGAGCGGGCAAAGGAACAGGAAGAAGGCGAAAGTACAGAGCATAAAGGCGGCAGCTTTTTAGGGTTTGTACTGCTATCCACGCCGGAATTTGATGAGGCGGCGTTTCGCGCCGTTCTCAAAGAAGACTGGGAAATCGAATATCCGGAAGAAACGGAAGATGAAGAAAGTGAAGAAAGCCATGAGGGAACCGTTGTCTTTCATGTGAATGAGATGATGGTAACGATCGGACTGATGGATACCAAGGTGCCGAATGGAGAGGCGGAGTATTGGGCAAACAGTAATTTTATCACCAGAGACGAATCGATCGCCGCGGCAAAGGCACATCAGGCGCACCTGATCGTGGCAGTTTTGGGTGGTGAAAAGCCTTTGCAGGCGGGAGAACTTTATGTCAAAGTCGCGGCCTCCTGTCTGAAAGCGTCCAATGCGCTGGGAATCTATCAATGCAACACTGTATGGCTGCCGGAGGACTTTATCCAATCGGCGAATTTCATGAAAGAGGGCGAAATTCCTCAGCCGGCGCTTGTATTCACCGGCTTGCATCAGGATGAAAATGGCGTTAGCTGTTGGACAAGCGGGATGCGTGCATTTGGGAAGGAAGAAATGGAAGTAATAAACAGCAGCCAGTCTTCCTATGATGTGTATGGCATGATGCTGAACATTTCGGCTTATCTTCTGGAGGAGGGCGCCACTTTGCGGGACGGGGAAACCATCGGGCTGACCGCAGACCAAAAGCTGACCATCACGCTTTCTGATGGAGTATATGTGGAAGGAAAGTCTTTAAAGATTGGATATTAACCGGAACCGTCTGCTGTCTGTAATGCCGAAGGGAGAGGTCAATGGAAGAGAAACGCCGATGGAAGAATAGATTGTGTATATCGGCCATTGCATTGGCTGTGCTGGTTTTGGTGCTGGCCGTGGACGGGCTTGCCTTTTTGGGAATGAAATATGTGTTTCATCTGGACTTTTCACAGGATTATCGACAAGTGAAAGCGGCCGGGCAGCTTAGATTTTGGAGTAGTTGGAACGAAATAGTTTACATAAGATGTCCTTTTGGCCTGCGTCCCATAGAAAAGCGTGAGGATATCCCATTGGAGGAGAAGCCAGCACTTACGTGGCTGGATACGAGTGTTTACGACGTTACGGATTCAGGCGGAACAGCGGCCTGGTATGATTGGAAAGAGGACAAGATTTTTCTTGGAAATGTGGAAGGTGAAGTACAGGATTCCTATGACGTGCTGTATGACTGTGAGAAATTGGCTTTTTCGCCTGATGGAAGATATCTGCTGAACTATGAAATTGAATATGGTGGAGAGATTACGGATGATGAGTATTGCTATTATCGGGTGATCGACTTAGGGGAAGGGACACAGTACACGGTTTATTCCGGATATCGGGAGTGGTTTCGTGTGTATTGGGAGGGAGAATGAAAAAGATACTCACACTGGACGCAGAAAACTATCCGGGCGATATGGAAGAAATTTTTCGCATCGCTGTCAGAGGAATCATATGTATTGGCGGGAAAATATTGATGATCGAAGATAATCTTGGCGAAGTAAAACTTCCGGGCGGCGGGATGGAAGACGGAGAAGATGATCTGCAGACTTTATGTCGGGAAGTAAGGGAAGAAACAGGATTTGTCGTTGTTCCGGATTCGGTTGTGCTTTTTGGCGAAATCGAGGAGAAACGCCTGTCTGCCCATGAAGATAGGATATGGCATCAAATCAGCCGCTTATATTTTTGTGATGTGGAAGAAAACAGACAGGAATGCGAGTATAGCGCAAACGAAAAGAAACACGGCTTTCGGCCTGTTCTGTATTCGATCGAAGAAGCCATTGCGAAGAATGAGTTCAGATTACAAACCAGAAAGAAGATGGCCTGGAATCTGCGGGAGTACAAAACATTGCTGCTGATTCAGGAATATATGAAGAACAAAAATCGGAGTCTGTAGGTGTGGATGAATTCCTGTTTTACGAATGGATGCGGTGATGGCGGAGGACTGAAGGTTGAAAGAAAATCTTTCAACCTTGATTTGAGGGTCAAATGAACATGCAAGCATGTTCGCTTGACCCATGGAGGTAAAAATGATACGGCAAATGTCGCGCGAAGAAGTACCGGCTGTGGTAGATTTGATCAGAGAAAGTTTTATGACAGTGGCAGATGAGTTTGGGCTGACAGTGGAAAATGCACCGAGATTTACGGCTTTTGCGACCACGCCCGACCGTCTGTATTGGCATATGGACGGGGAACACAGGCCTATGTTTGTCTTTGAAGAAGATGGCAGATTGTGTGGCTATTATTCGTTGTTGCTGCAGGAAAACGGGGAATGTGAACTCAATAATCTTGCGGTGCTGCCCGCATATAGACACAGAGGGATCGGGAAACAATTACTGGAGCATTCTTTTGCTGTCGCTAAGGATGCCGGGTGCATAAGTATGAATATTGGGATCGTTGAGGAAAATACGGTTCTTCGTAACTGGTATGAACAAAATGAAGCAGTTCATGTCGGTACGGAGAAATATGATTTCTTTCCTTTTACTTGCGGGTATATGCAAAGGGAATTATAAGTCAGGTCAGGAGGAGATTTGGTGCAAGTATTTGCGATCGCAGCCGTGACAGCCGGCGGAAAAACAACAAGCGTAAAAGAGGTGATCAGATGGCTGCCGAATGCGCAGTTGTTGCATTTTGATGCGTATCGATTTGAAGGGGAAGTGGATGATTTCTACCAATGGGTGCAGGATGGAGCAGACTACAATGTTTGGAATCTTACGCCGTTAGAGAAAGATATCATAAAGATAAAAGAGGAAGGAAAATGTGAGTACCTGATTCTTGATTATCCGTTTGCCTACTGTAATGCACAGATAGAAAAATATATTGATGTGGCTGTTTTTATCGATACGCCTTTGGACATTGCATTGGCAAGAAGGATTTTGAGGGATATGGGCAATGCTTCCGGTGAGAAAATCAGAAGTGATTTGAGAGGATATTTAGAGTATGCGAGAGTGGCATATGTGCAAATGCTCAAAGATATATTGCCATCATCTGATCATGTGATCGACGGTACGAAAAGCGTGGAGGCGATCGTGGAAGAAATCATAGAAATCATCAAAGGATAGAGTTGAATTTATGCGAATTGCAGCCAAGCCGGAATAAAAACAGCGTGGAAATGGAGAAAAGATGGAGAGGCAAACAGACATGAATAATGAAACTATTATTGACCATAATAAAAAATACTGGGACGAGCATGCGGATTTTTGGTTTGGAACCACGGCATTGCCAGAGTATGGCGTGAAATTTGTCACGGAGGATGAATTACACTTTTTTCAGGATGTGGCAGGGAAAAAAGTGTTGGAAATATGTTGCGGCAGCGGTCATTCTTTGAAGTATCTCGGAGACAGAAAAGCGGCAGAACTTTGGGGGCTGGATCTCTCAAAAGAGCAGCTTTCTCATGCCGGTGAATATTTGCAGCAAAACGGCTATCAGGCGAAACTGCTTTGCGCTTCCATGGAAGAAGATGCGGACATACCAACCGATTATTTTGACTATGTGTATTCTATCTATGGCATCGGCTGGACGACTGATTTGCCGGAGACGTTTCGAAAAATAGCCTCTTATCTGAAGAAGGATGGAACCTTTATTTTCAGCTGGCATCATACACTGCACTATTGTGTGTCGTGGTCCTGTGAAAAACGGGATGTGATCGAGGGCGATGATTTGATTTTTACAAGGAGTTATTTTGATGAATCTTATTTTAAGATGCCTGTTCATGACAGTGACATCATCCTGTGCAATCGAAAAATATCCACGTACATCAATGCGCTTGCGGATGCCGGGTTTGTGATTGAACGGATGGTAGAGCAGAACGATCGGAAGACAATGGAGGATTTGCAGGATAGGAGTACAAAGGCGAGAAAGGCCAGAATGTGTCCAATCTCCATGTGCTTTAAGGCGAGAAAACTTTAAGACGGGAAAACTTAAAGAGCGGGAGGCTTGCACAGTCTCCCCGAATGTGTTATTCTGACATTACTTGGATGATCTTTTTATCTATTGCCCAATGGGCATCACAAAGAGCATTTCGCTCAAAGATTCCAAGAGTAACGGTAAACCATAACAGTTATAGTAGAGGTTTTTATATTGCCGACTTGGAAAAGTCTGATACATTTTGATACATGTCGGGATATCATTAACCTCTGGAAGGATCCTGAATCCGATCGAGATCGGCAGTATGATCGACGAAAAATGATGGTGCTCGATCTGAAACTGGAGTTAAATGACAGCCGCATCCTGGATATTGAGATGCAGGTCGTTGATCGGGGAAACTGGCCTGAAAGATCTCTGACATATCTGTGCAGGACGTTTGACCAACTGGAAAAAGGAGAGGAGTATTTGGATGTGAAGGAGACGATACATATCGGGATACTCAACTTTACCCCGCAAGGTTTCCCGGAGAAACTATATTTGGAGTATTATTTTTACAATTTGGATACCGCACATAAATATAGTGACAAACTGTCAATCCGTGTGTTACAATTAAACCAGTTAGGCAGCAAAGCGAAAGAAAATGAAAAGTGGAATGAGATATATCATTGGGCGCGCCTTTTTAAGGCACAGACATGGGAGGAGATGCGGATGCTGGCGGAAAAGAACGAGACCATCAGAGAGTGTGTGGTCACCCTAAAAGAACTGACGGCTGATGAAAAGGCAAGGATGCAGTCGGAGGCCCGCGATGAGTATTACCGCAGCTTAAATTGGGCGGAGAAACGCGGACTTCAGAAGGGAATAGAACAAGGCTTAGAGCGAGGTCAGAAAGAAACAGCACGCATCTTAGTTTCTAATGTAGATCATGCCATGGAGAGTTTTCATGTGGATCTGGCAGGAGCCTGTGCGGGGCTGGGGACAACAGTGGAAGCCTATTATGCAGCTAAGAATGTACTGGAATAAAAATAGTTGTAAATTTTTGTGAGGTTGAATTTTCATATAGCAGCATGTAAAATAAGAACATATGAGGCGTGTGAGAAAAGTTTTGGCTGCTCCGTTGAGTAGTCTTGAGAGAATTTTAATTCTTGCACAGTATGTGGAAAGAAAGGAGAAAAACGCATGAAGAAGGAGACCCAGGTATCATAGCGCAATGGCTATGACATTTCAAACTTAATTGTGATAGCCATTGCACTTCCTAAAAGTAACGATTAGGAGGTAGCTATGAGCTATAAACGGGCAGATGATATTCTGCCGGAAAATATTCTTGAGATCCTGCAGACGTATGTGAGCGGCGAAGCCATCTATGTGCCGAAGAAAAAAGAGTGTCGGAAAAGATGGGGTTCTTCCACGGGCGTGAACGAAACGCTTCGCATCAGAAACGAACAGATTCTGGAACAACATAAGAAAGGCGCTTCGACCAAAGAACTGGCATCATGCTATTATTTGACGGAAAAGAGCATACAGAGAATCTTAAGGGAAATGCAAGTGAAACCTCCTATGGAGCAATGTGGAGTAGGAGGAGATAAAATTGAATAGAGAGAATAAGAGAAAGACATTTGAGAAGGGATATTACAAAACCCATGCCTGTGAGGAAAGTTTTGTGTGTAAGATCTGTGGGCGGCAGGTGATTCCGGAAGGAGCGGGAAGCAAACACAGAAATCATTGCCCGAACTGTCTGACAAGCCTGCATGTGGACATTGAACCGGGAGACCGCGCGTCGGACTGCGGCGGCTATATGGAACCGGTGGCAGTCTGGGTCAGAAAAAACGGGGAGTGGGCAATCATACACCGCTGCCGCCAGTGTGGGCAGATGAGTTCTAACAGAATCGCAGCGGACGATAATCCCATGAAGCTGATGTCCATTGCCATGAAACCGCTGACCTCATCGCCATTTCCCACCGAACAGATCGAAGAAATGACGAGGATGATGGGCGGAGAGGGCAGTATATCTTGAATCTAAGGGCGTGTGAGTTTTCACACGTCTTTATTTTGTCCCCAATTTCCAAATAAAATAAGTCGACACTATTAACTCAAGATGGCTCAATATTGTGAGCGTTTCCATATGAACGAGAGTTATGTGAGCTGGATTTTGCTGGAACAGGACGGATTTTTTACAAGGAAACATGTTTCCGGGAGTAAGGTAATCAAATAATTATTTTTACTTGACATATATAGATGGCCTATATATAATTTAATATATAGATAATCTACATATAAAGGAGATGATTTGATGGCGATAGACAAATCACTGATCTCAGGAAGCACTTCCATGCTGATCCTTCACCTTTTGGAAGATAAAGATATGTATGGCTATGAGATGATAGAAACTTTACAGAAGAAATCCGAAAATGTTTTTGTCTTGAAAGCGGGGACGCTCTATCCGTTGCTGCATTCTCTGGAAGGAAAGAATTATCTGACTTCCTATGAAGACGAAGTGAATGGAAAACAACGCAAATATTACAGTATCACCAAGGTAGGGAGAAAGTACCTAAGATCCAGAATGGAGGAGTGGCAGGAATATCAGACCGCGGTAGTCCATGTGCTGGGGGTGGTAGGGTGAAAAGAAGTTCTAACCGTTCACAGCAAGGGCTGTTTCGCGGAGAACTTCTAAGTTTCACCCAGGAGAATGCCTGGAATACGGCATTCTCCGCACGCGACTTTGAGCAAGAGCATCTCAAAGTCGTTGATGGCAGATGAGAAACTGCAGTCGCAGCTTTCTCATCGCATCTTCGCAACAAGTTGCTCAGAAATGAGGATTAGGATGACAAAAGAAGCTTTTATTCAAAATGTTACGGAACAGATTCGATGTGTCAGGGCAAGGGACGGTATCGCCAGAGAATTATCCGATCATATCACCGATCAGGCTGCCGCCTATGAAGAAGCAGGCGAAGCGCATGAGGAGGCGGTCGATCGGGCGGTGCAGGAGATGGGGGATCCGGTGGAAGTCGGTGTGGAACTGGACAGGATCCATCGTCCGCAGATCGATTATAAGTTGCTTGGAATGGCTTTTTTATTTCACATAGCAGGGTTCTTCATTATCTGGCTGATGGGTGATTTTTCGAACCATCCGCAATATATTGGCAGACAGTGCGTCGTGTTGGCGCTTTCCTTTGGGGTGATGGCGGGCATGTATTTTTTGGACTACAGTTTTATTGCCAGATATGCCTACGGCATCGGTATCTTTGTCACGGCAGCCTTGTTGATCAGCAATTTATTTACTGTGCGGGAAGGAAGGGTTTCCGGCATAATGTTTTGTTATCTCTATGTTCCTGTATTTGCCGGAATTTTGTATCGGCAAAGAAATAGGGGATATCGTGCGCTGATATGGGCAATGGGGATGCAGTTTGTGATCACGTGTTTGGCACAGATTTTTTCCGGTACGCCTGCGGCGGCAAATATCTATCTGATAGGTACGGCTCTGCTTGTCATTGCAGTGGCAAAAGGCTGGTTTTCCGTGAACAGAAAGGCGGCGGTGGCTGCCTTGGCAGGCGCGCTTATGCTATTGCCGTTGGTTCTGGTGACGGTGAAAATCGCTGTTTTCGGAAACGGTTATCAAGCGCACCGTCTGTTGGCATGGCTGAATCCGGAAAGAGATGCCGAAGGAGCCGGTTATGTTTATCGGTGGCTGCGGCAGGAATGGGGGATGGTAAGGCTGATTGGCGCCGCGGATAACAGTCCGTTATTGGGAGACAGTCTGATCGGAGGACCGTTTTTTACAGAGCCTTTTATCTTACTGCAATTGATATGTAAATATGGAATTTTGGCAGGCGCGGCTTTGGTCGTGGCATTTGCGGCAGTGACGGTACGGGCATTTCAGATTGCAAAGCGCCAGAAAAACCAGCTCGGTTTTATGCTGTCCGTGGCAAGTTTCATGGTGATTTTACTGAATTGTCTGGAAGGGATTTTGATCAATACGGGATATTTTCTGGTAAGTTCCATGCAGTTTCCTTTCGTGACCTACAGCGCGTGCACGGCGATGACTTATGCGGCGTTGATCGGATTGTTACTCAGTATTTACCGTAATGAAAGGATCGTCACAGAGGAAACGTTTCGACGACCAATGCGGAGAATAACAGTAAAATGGGAGAAAAGGTAGAGGGAAATCCTTTACCTTTTCTTTTTTTTGCAATTTTTAATCCTTTGGGCAGACTTTTTCGTTATTATAGATAGGTGTATGTCTGTAGCTATTTGCGAAACGCACCATAATACTGAAATAATTGCGCAATTAATATCATGATAAGCAGACGCTTGGAAAGGAGGCGGTATAATGTGAGCGATGACGAGTTAATTGACAGAATCAAAAGCGGCGACGAAGCGGCGGCGGAAGAACTGATCGACCGCTATTATGCCGCCATCCTGCGGTACTGCGGCTGGCATTGTGTCAATCAGGATAAAGCGGAAGACTTAACGCAGGAGACTTTCCTAAAGCTGTTTCGCAGTCTGCCGCGCTACAAGGGCAAAAACAAATTTAAGTCCTATCTGTACACGATCGCCAACCGTCTTTGCATCGATGAGAGCAGAAAAATGCCTTTTTATTCGTTGGAGGATGCGGCGGAAATTGCAGATGCAAAAAACGAGATCGCGCAGGTGGAGCACAGGGAGGAGATTGAACGGCTGCTCTGTGTTTTATCGGAAGTGCAGAGGGAGGCGGTACTTCTCCGCTTTGGGCAGGAACTGGGGTTTGCGGAGATCGCAGAAGTGATGGGCGGCAGCTGGCGGACGGCGCAGAGCCGCGTGCGCAATGCGCTGCGGCTGATGAGAAGGGAGTGCAGGGATGAAAGATAGGGAATTAAAAACATATCTGCAAGGCTCTTTACAGCAGGGAGCGGCGGTGCGGATCGAAAAAAAGAGAGAGACCGTTGCGGGATGCAGAAAAATCATGCGGGAACAGGCGGAAAGCCTCGCAGAAAAAAGGACAGGGTTCTGGCAGTTTTTGTCGGATGTCTTTCGGTTTGAGGGACTGTGCATCTTCGGTCTGCAGGCAGGGGTGTTACTTTTGATATGCACAATGCTTGGTACCATAGAGAACATCATAGACAACGCGTCCTATTATATTCCTGTTTTTACGCCGCTGTTTGCGCTGGCGGGGATTCCGCCGCTGCTGCGCAGCCAGTTTTACAAAATGGGGGAAATGGAATCAGTGACAAGGGCATCGAATGTGGAAATCCTGCTCGCGAAACTGATTCTTGCCGGGGCGGCAAATCTGATCGGTATTACGGTGGTGTTATGCCTGATACTGTATGCACGGCAATCCGACGGGGGGCTTGGGCAGATGATTCTGTACGGTCTGGTGCCGTATCTGGTCTGCATAACGACCATCCTGCGGCTGATCAGACTGCGAAGGAGCGAGAAGCTTTCGGTCTGTGCGGTTGCGACGATAGGATTCTGTGCAGGCTGGATAATATTGGCAAACAGGATGCCGCAGATCTATGAACCTTCCGCAACAGGGGTGTGGATTTTATTATTATTTGTCTTTGCCGGATTTTTCGGCAGGGAGATCAGATTTATGATGGAGAGAAAGAGGGAGGGAAAAGGGTATGGAATTATCAATTGACCGTCTGACAAAACAGTACGGGAGGAAGATTGCGGTGGACTGTGTGAGTACAGTCTTGAAGCCGGGCGTGTACGGGCTGTTAGGGGAAAACGGCGCGGGCAAGACTACGCTGATGCGGATGCTGTGCGCGATTCTGGAAGCAACGGCGGGAGAGGTGTTTCTGGACGGCAAGGAGATATGTGCCCTTGGCGCCGAGTACAGGGATCTGCTCGGCTATCTGCCGCAGGATTTCGGCTATTATCCAAACTATACGGCGAAGGAATTTTTGCTGTATATGGCGGCGCTCAAGGGCATTCCGCGTGAGGAGGCGGAAAAGCGGACCGACGAACTTTTGGAAGTTGTTAGTCTAAAGGAAGCGGCGTCAAAAAAGGTAAAGACGTTTTCAGGCGGCATGAAACAGCGCGTGGGGATTGCGCAGGCGCTTTTGAACCAGCCAAAGATTTTGATTCTGGATGAACCGACGGCGGGGCTTGACCCCAAGGAGAGGGTGCGCTTCCGCAATCTGATCTCCGACTACGCGGCGGGGAGGATTGTTATTTTATCCACCCATATCGTGTCGGATATTGAGGCGATCGCGGACAAGGTGCTGCTGATGCGAGGGGGAAAGCTGGTATCGCAGGGAACGGTCCCTGAATTGACGAAGGAAGCGGAAGGGAAGGTCTGGGAGCTGTCGGTTTCTAAGATGGAGGCAAAAGCTTGGCAGGAGAAGGCGGCGGTCGCAAATCTGCGGCATGAGGGGGAACAGGTGGTGCTGCGTATTCTGGCGGATAATAAGCCGGCAGAGGAGGCGATGCCCTGTGAGACGACGCTGGAGGATCTGTATCTCTACTCTATGCGTGGAAACAAGTAAGTTATTGTGAGATTTCTTTGAGGCTGTTGAAATGGCACTACAAGTATCATTGTTTTGCAGCATGGAATGAGTTTTGCAATTAGCGAGACAGGGAGGCTTGAAAGGAGAAAGCGGAAATGGAATTATTCAGGTTGGAGCATAAAAAGTTGTGGAGAAAGAACAGTACCAGAATCTGTGTCCTGTTATGTGTTTTTTACTGCGTGGTATTTGGAAGTTTTATGATTTATCAATGGATAACCTACGGTAGCACAGATAATTTTAGTAGTCACAACTTTGACGGGTATGAGAACATCAGGAACTGTCAGGCTTATTCTCAAAAATACGGGGTATTGACGGATGAGTCCTTGCAGGAATGGGTCACGGATTTTAAGAGTCTTTATGCGCAATTGCGTGATGAAAGAAAAACGCAGGGGGCTGAGAACCCGGAAACGGTTTACAGAGTAAACAATTCAGATATGTATACGATAAACGGTTGGCTTAAGACACTTTATCCGGAGTTGGAAAGGGCGGATATGCTTGGTGTTACGGTCATGAGTGATTATGTGGAGACAGAAAAGCTCACCGGGATTTATGAGAGAAGGGAAAAAGCCATTGATACCTTCCTTGAGATCAGCGGGCAGACCGGGGCGGAGCGTGATTATCTTCTGCGGATCAATGAAAGGGTGAAAGGACCTTTTTCTTGGAAATGGACAGATGGGTGGTCGAATGTTCTCGGTAATGCGGTATCCGGGTTGGGAACCATTCTGGCGTTGTTTCTCGCCGTTGTCCTTTCCGCTCTTTTTGCGGGGGAGTGGCACGACAATACCAGCGCGCTGCTTCTAACGACAAGAAACGGCTGGAAGAAGTTGGCGACGGCAAAAATATTGACGGGCTTTGCGTTTACGCTGGAGCTTTTTTCTATGGTGGCGGCGGGGATGATCATATTACAACTTGTCTATCTGGGGACGGAAGGGTGGGATATGCCCATTCAGATGGTTAAGATGATTGCGATTGCACCCATGAACATGCTGCAGGCGGAAATCTATGAGTATGCATTTACTTTACTCGGCGCGCTGGGGTTTGCCGGGGTGGTCATGCTGTTTTCGGCTCTTAGCAAGAATCATGTGCTGGCGCTTCTCTTAAGTATGGCGGTGGCGTACGGACCGATGGCTGTCAAAAACAATGTACCCGTAGTGCTGCAGCAAGCGTTTGATCTGCTGCCATTGGTGGGGAGCGGAGCAGATGTGTTCCGTACCAATACCTTTCACCTTTTTGGACACTATATTTGGTCACCGTATCTGATCATCTGGGTGCCTTTGCTGATCGGTGTGTTGTGCCTTAAGCCTGCCGTTAAGGGATGGGCGAGACGGATGAAGGGTTAAGAAATGGAGTGAACGGCGGATGGCAAAAAATGGAGTGAAAAGAATGGAATCGTGGGTGCGTCTGTGATAAGATAACATAGTTGAACAAATGGTTCAAATAGCGTTTTTTCAGGGAGGCGGGCCTATATGAAAATAAGGGATCATAAAAAGTCATATTTCATCGTATTCCTGATAGGTATGGTCATGGGGATCTTATGTCGGCTTACGGATTTTCTGCCATATGAAGAAAGTCTGTGGAGCTTTCCGTCAGTAGCGACGCTCTTTGGTTTTTGGAGTGAAAGATTTTTTAGTGGAGGACAGTTCCAGACAAACTTATTTCTTGTGTATTCTGTTTTGTCAGTTGCCTGCGGTATTGGCAGCTATGTCCTGTATTTTTGGAACAGACAGAATGTATTCAATTCCTTTTTGTATGCGCTTCCGGCAGGCGGCATGTTGGCAGAAGCGGCAGCCTGTCTGATTGTATTGTGTAACAGGCATATGCTGCTGGCACAGACAATCTTTGATCTTGCTGTTGGCATGGCGTTCGGGATCGGAATGTATCGAAAGGCATATCATAAGATGTTGTATATCGGTACGGTGATCGCTGCGGGAGCGTTGGTGTTTCTTTTGGTATATCAGCCGTTTTTGTTGAATGGTTGGTAAGGTTATCACAGATGTCCGTTAAGGAAAATTCTCGGAAGCGTACTGCGTCCCGTTTCTTGTAACCAGCAGATATGCCACATCCTTTTCCGCATCCAGTAATTTCCGCCCTTTTTCCACTCCCAGACAAAGGCAGGCGGTGGAAAGGGCGTCAGCTTTGCTGGAGGAAGGACAGATGATCGTCACCCCCGCAAGTTCATTTTCCACGGGATAACCTGTGGCGGTGTTGAGGATATGGTGGTAGAGCACGCCGTCCTCATAGAAACAGCGCTCGTAAATGCCTGATGTCACCACGGAGGTATCCATGATCTCGACGGTGTCCAGTGTTTTCCCCGTCTTAGCAAAAGGTTCCTGAATGCCGACGCGGAAGGGGGAGCCATCCGGTTTTTCCCCGATGGTGAGCACATTGCCGCCCAGACTGATGCAGGCGCTCTCTACGTCCTGCGAGAGCAGATACTCCTTCATTTTGTCTGCAATATAGCCCTTGGCAATAAAGCCGAGGTCCACGGCAGCCTCGGGATCAGTCAACGTTACGGTACGGTAGACGGATTCGCCTGTTTCATCAGAAGGGGCAGTGCCAAAGCGGATGTTTTCATGGGAGACGTGGGAGAGCGCTTCTTTGATGGCGGATTCGTCCGGTACCTGTGCATTTCCTTCGGAGCCGAAGTTCCAGAGTGCACTCACCGGACGGATGGTGAAATCGATAGCCCCTTCCGTTGTGTTTGCCCAGTCTGCCGCATGGATCAGTAGCTTGACCGTCTCCTCCGATACCGTGACGGTTTCTCCTTTTCCGTGGTTGATCTTCCATACATCAGACCCTTCTTTTGTGGCACTGAACAGGCTTTCGTATTTTTCCGCCAGCGCAAAACACCCGTCCAGAATCCCCTCATCCTCCGTGTCATACAAGGTGATTTGAATCACCGTGTCAAAGTAAAATCCTGTACGCGAGATTGGCTCGATGTTTCGGGCACAGCCAGACAGGAGGGCGGAGATTATAACCAGAACTAAGGAGAAAACAGATGCAAGTCTTGATGTAGAAGTTATCGAGCCTATTTTTTGAGATAATTTCATATGTTATGCCTTCCTGCATCATAATTTGAAATTTTGGTGATGCCTGCAAAATTGCATTTATTGATTCCATATGGATTATAATTTCTCAATCCAAGTAAAGAACTTATCTAATCCTTGATTCGTCTTTCTCGTCTCCAGAAACGTCCCCGCCGTATACCACGAATGCGTATTCCTTTTGTCCACCACAGAATAAAGTTCGCAGGGAATGCCAAGTGCCTTTGCTTTTTTATAGAATTCTTCCGCACAGGAATAGGAGATCAGCCCGTCGTGCTCACTTTGGATCAGCAGCATCGGTATCTCGCTTTTCGTTATCAGCGCACACGGTTCTCCCTGTGTTCTGTCAAAGCCCTTTGCAAATAATTGATTTAGAAGCAGTCTTACGGAGAGGGAGTCCTTTTTCGAAAAGCAGTAGGGACCGCCGACACCGATAAAGCCAATCACAGGGGAGAGATCAACGCCGTATTTTTCCTGTATATTGTTACCGTAGCATAAGATAGAAGTCAAATGCGCGCCCGCGGAGGGACCGGATACAATCACTTTTGAAGAATCAATTCCCTTTTTCTGCAAAAAGGCGATTGCCGCTTTGTATCCGCTGCACACGTCTTCAATCTGACAGGGGTATTTGTTTTTGGGAGACAGTCTGTATCCCAGAGAGAGAAAACGGTAGCCGTGTTTTGCCACACATTGACCGACGAAGTCAAATATCCTCGGCGTACCCGCATTCCAGCCGCCGCCGTGTACCCAGAGGATCACTTTATCGCTGGTGATGGTCTGCGGTTCATAATATAAAAAATACTGTTGCTTGTCATTGCCAAAGGATACCGCCTGCGGTTTGATTTCTTTTTTGACCCGCAGCATTCTTGCATATAAGCCCCAGTAGCTGAGACTTTCACGTGTGGAATCTTTCATGGTAAGGCGCCTCCATAATATGGTTTTCCTCTAAAGTTGCCATTTTTCTGATATTATGATACCATAGACGCAGACTCAGCAGTCTGCATCAGAAGAATTACTTCGTAATTCTTCTGGCGATGCCAAATATTACAGCTTCTGTGGTTATGATACCATATCTTCTGATAAAAATATAGTTACAATCATTTTCTGGATGAGTGAAAGGAATGACCGATTTATGAAATTACCGGGAGAAGAGGAAGTAGGAGGAGGCATGGGTCCCTCCATGATCTATATGGTCATTGGTGTATCTGTCTTTATCCTGATTGTGCTGTTTGCCGTATTCAAGGGAAACAGCAATAAGCAAAGCGGCAGTGAATATTTAAAAGAGGCGCAGCGCCAGAAAGAGGAAGTAGCGATGCAGGAGGAGCTTGCGGCGGCGCAGGAGGAGGCAGCGATCCCAAAACGTCGTGCTGAAGATCTGGATTTTTGGGATATGTATCCTGAGGAAACAGAAGAAGCTAAGGCGGCGGAGGAAAAAGCCTCTCAAAATCCTTATACCGAAAAGGCAGAGCAGGAGAAGGAAGCTGAGCGGCAAAAAGAGGAAGAAGCCAGAAACGATCCGGCGACAGACGGCAAGCATACTCTGATTACGAATCGGGACGGATCGGAGGAATGGGTGCTGATCAGCCCTTATCTGGCCAAGAATACGCTGGACTTCACTCGAATGGAGGACAATGGCGGATTAAAGCGGTACATGGAGAATGGCAGGAAGATTTCCTATGTGGGAGTTGATATTTCCAAGCACACGGGGAAGATTTATTTTCCGGGCTTGAAGGCAGCGGGGATCGACTATGTGATGATTCGGCTTGGCAGTCGCGGCTACAGCTCTGGGCAGATCGCTCTGGATGAAAATTTTAAGGAAAATATCGACGGCGCGCTGGAGGCAGGTCTGGATGTGGGGATATATTTTTACTCGCAGGCCATTTCGCAGGATGAGGCTGTACAGGAAGCTAATTTTGTTGTGCAGAATCTTGAGCCTTACCAGGGGAAAGTAAAGTATCCCGTGGCTTTTAATATGGGCTTTGTATCGAATGACAAGTCACGCGTTGAGGGATTAAGCCGTGAGGACAAGACGAACGTTACGATCAGTTTTGCGGAGGCAGTTAAAGCGGCGGGTTACGTACCCATGGTTTATGGGGACAAGGAATGGCTGATCAAGGAAGTTGATCTTGCGAAGCTGCAGGACTACGATATCTGGCTTTCACAGGAGGAAGATATTCCGGACTACCCTTACCGCTATGCCATGTGGCAGTATGATACGGACGGCATCCTCAACGGAATCGATGGCGGAGCGGACTTAAACATCTGTTTTGTCGGTTATTCGGAACGGTAGGAAAAAAGGCGGGGGGACACCTGCACAGAAGCATAGAGGGCGGCATAGGCATCAGGCGACAGATTCTCCATGTAATTGGGAGAGTAAGCCTTGTCTATGCCTGCTTTTTTTAACAGGTCAATGGCCTTATTATAGGCGACTGCGGCTTCGATTTCAGAGTCGTAGACGCCGACCTTTACATTGCCCTTTACATGGATCTTGACCTGATAGCAGATTTTCCCCTTTTCCCGGATGGTCTGTACGCCGTGAAAGCGATTGATGACTTCGATGTTTTCGTAGCGCAGATCGTTTCGATTGCCGTTGATAAAGCGATAGTCCCGTTCTTCTACGGCATAACTTTTGATGCCGTAGCGGCTTAGAATGTTGACCTGCATACCGTAATCCGCCACGAAATAATGCCCGCCGCGTCTTGATATCTTGCGGGACGCGTAATAAAACAGATCGTCCTTATCAAAGAGAAAGTAATCAGCGGGCGAAAAATAATAGTAAAAGAAATGCGGGCGGATATAGATTGGGGTAGCAAGATAAATGCCGTTATCCCTGAAATTGATGAGACTGACCCATTTTGAAAAGGCGAGAGGAGAGCTTTCTTTATAATCTTCTAAGAGAATCGAATCGTTTTGTATAAGAGCGGAGGCGGCGAGGTACATCTCGTGCGCCTTCTCTTTTTCGACATGACTTCCCAGACTGATGTGTTTATTGCGATAAGTTAATGAGGCGCGGAAATAGACGGTCCCGTCCTTGCGTTTTGCCGTATATACGCCTGTCAGCGGCTCTCCCATGACGCAGCCCTCCTTTTCTATGATTGTACCATTTTTGAGAAAAAAAACAAATTCTGAAATATTTTTCCTGTATACGGCATAGAATACTGTTGTAACAGACTTTTTGTGCAGCAAAGTTTCTAAAACGAGGCAAAATTGTGAGGAAGCGTCCAGGCATATATCTTTGGAAACTTAGCAAAAACGCTTCGGAATGGTGAAAATATGTACAGGAAATGTATTACGTGCTTCCTGCTTACAGGTATGACGATCCTGTCGTCGTGGCTGTGTGTCAGGGAGTTGAAGATCGATCGGATATCGGCCAAGCCTGCCTTTCGCATGGAATACCTGGACGAGACGATGGAGGAGGACAAACACAGTTTTGTGGAGATGCTTGAGAGCGTATCCTCCGGCCAGCGGGTCGTCAGTTATGAAGTATTGGAACAGACGAAGGCGTATCAGTTGTCGGACAAGGACTATGACACACTGCTGCGGATCGTGGAAGCGGAGGCAGGCGGAGAAGATCAGGATGGGAAGCTTCTGGTTGCGAACGTCGTTTTGAATCGGGTCAACAGTGAATTATTTCCAAATTCAGTATGGGATGTGGTCATGCAGAGAGAACAGGGCATTGCGCAGTTTTCTCCGACAGTTGATGGCAGATTTCAGAGCGTACGCGTGAGCGAGGATACGGTGGCTGCGGTGGAACGCGCCCTCTACGGAGAGGATATCTCTCAGGGAGCGCTGTATTTCTGTGCCCGCGAAAAGGCGGATTCCGACAGGCTGAAGTGGTTTGACAGAAAACTGACCAGACTTTTTTCTTACGGAAATCACGAATTCTTCTTATAAGGCTTATTGCGCGGATTGAAAAAGTGTGTTACCATTCAAGTTGGCAATGAGCAGTGCACTGCACAACTTACAGAAGAAAGGCGAGATTACCATGGAAGTTTACTACAGCAGTACGAGGGACAACAGCAAAAAGATCACTGCTTCTCAGGCAATTTTACAAGGACTGTCGGCGGACGGCGGTCTTTTTGTGCCGGATCACATTCCTGCGCTGTCCCACAGCATGAAAGAACTTGCGGGTATGAGTTATCAGGAGACGGCTTACGAGGTGATGAAGCTGTTTCTAACCGATTTTACGGAAGAAGAACTCAAGACCTGTATTGCGCGTGCTTATGACGCGAAATTTGATACGGATATGATTGCGCCGCTTGTGGAGGCGGAGGGTACTTACTATCTGGAATTGTTTCATGGTTCGACGATCGCCTTTAAGGATATGGCGCTGTCAATTCTGCCTCATCTGATGATCACTTCCGCGAAAAAAAATCATGTAGAGAATGAGATCGTAATCCTGACGGCCACTTCAGGCGATACGGGGAAGGCGGCTCTGGCAGGGTTTGCGAATGTTGCGGGCACGAAAATCATCGTGTTTTATCCCAAGAACGGCGTCAGCCCCATTCAGGAGAAGCAGATGGTGACCCAGAAGGGGGACAATACCTTTGTGGTGGGCATTCATGGCAATTTTGACGATGCGCAGACAGGCGTGAAAAAGCTGTTTAACGATAAAGAACTGGCAGCGGAGATGGCGGCGCACGGCTTACAGTTTTCTTCCGCCAATTCCATCAATATCGGCCGTCTGGTGCCGCAGGTAGTTTATTATGTGTATGCTTATGCACAGCTTTTGAAGGAAGGCAAGATCACAGAAGGGGAAAAGATCAATGTGGTTGTCCCCACAGGAAACTTCGGCAATATTCTGGCTGCCTTTTATGCTAAAAATATGGGGGTGCCGATAGGCAAGCTGATTTGTGCCTCCAATGAAAATAAAGTGCTGTTCGATTTCTTCCAGACAGGAGACTACGACAGGAACCGCGAGTTTAAGCTGACGAGCTCTCCTTCTATGGATATCCTGATTTCCAGTAACTTAGAGCGCCTGATCTATCGGATCGCGGGCAGTGATCCTTTGAAAAATGCCGCTATGATGAAGAATTTGTCTGAGCAGGGCAGCTATCAGATCACTCCGGAAATGAGAGGGCAGCTTTCTGATTTCTACGGAAATTTTGCGGATGAGCAGGAGACTGCGGAACGTATCAAGGAGATGTACGAAAATACAGGTTATGTGCTTGACACCCATACGGCGGTGGCAAGCGCTGTCTATCAGAAATATGTGGCGGACACGAAAGATGAGACAAAGACAGTGATCGCTTCCACGGCCAGCCCGTTTAAGTTTACCAGAAGTGTAATGAATGCCATCGATCCAAAGTATGACGCCATGGGCGATTTTGAACTGGTGGACGAGCTGTCGCGGATCGCGAATGTGGCTGTGCCGAAGGCGGTCGAGGAGATTCGCACCGCGCCGATCCTGCATGATCATGTCTGCGATAAAACAGAGATGAAGGCGGTAGTGAAGCAGTTCCTGGGTATAGGGAAGGAAAGCACATGATGGGCAAAGAGAAAATTTTACTTGTGGGCGTACTGTGTGCGGCGATGATGTGTCATCCAAATACGTGCATGGATGTTACGGCGGCGGAGCTGCCAGTAATAAAGGAAGAAGATGCTGTTGATGACAGACCGGATTATGCGGTTTATGTGAACAGGGCGCTTAACTGCGTTACCGTCAAATTGCAGAATGAAGACGGCACCCTGACGCCGGTCAAAGCGATGCTGTGCTCCTGCGGGCGGCAAGGATCCTCAACGCCGGAAGGTACGTTTCGCACTTCCAATTACTATGAATGGCGCAGGATGGTGGATGATACCTTCGGCAGATATGCCGTGCGTTTTAACGGAAAGATCCTCTTTCATTCTGTACCTTACATAGAAGATTCGCCGGATACCTTAAAGTGGGAAGAATATAATCGTTTGGGTGAAAGCGCGTCGCTTGGCTGTGTCAGACTGGCTGCGGAAGATGCAAAATGGATCTATGAAAACTGTAAGCCGGGCACCCAAGTGGTCGTGTATTCCGATGAGGAGGAAGCAGGAGAGCTTGGGAAACCAACGGTTGAAAAAATAGATGCGGACTCTCCATATCGACTATGGGACCCGACGGATGACTGCGACGAAAATCCCTGGTTGGGTGGAGACGGCATACTGGCGGTCCCGTTTACGGGAACCGTGGAGGAGTTCGACTATGTGGCATATGCGGACCGCTACGCGGATCTGCGGGAAGTTTTCGGCTATGATAAAGAAGCGCTATACGAACATTATGTCACTTGTGGGATGGACGAGGGGAGGATCGCACAGGCGATTGAGCCGCTTGGAGAGACAGAGGAATAGAGTAGAGCAGGAATGCGAATAAAAGAGTAAGGGAAAAACAGGGAGTGCCATCGGCGCTCCCTGTCTGTTTCAGGTATTTCTGTTATCCAGTTTTTGATAGTCCCTGTCCACGCAGATGGTCTTGTATGCAGGACGGATGATTTTGCCGTTGTTTGCCAGTTCTTCCATGCGGTGGGCACTCCAGCCTACGATTCTGGCGATGGCAAAGATCGGTGTGTAAAGTTCCATCGGCAGATTGAGCATACTGTACACAAAGCCGGAATAGAAGTCCACGTTAACATTGACGCCCTTGTAGATGGGACGTTCCTCGGCAATCAATTCGGGGGACAATCTTTCTACCATGTTATAGAGTGCAAATTCCTCATGCAGACCCTTTTCGTTGGAAAGCCGCTCTACGAAAGATTTAAAGATGATGGCACGGGGATCGGATTTCGAGTAGACCGCATGTCCAACGCCGTAAATCAAACCCGCATGGTCAAAGGCTTCTTTGTGCAGGAGCTTTTTCAGATAATCAGCTACCTGTCCTTCATTGCTCCAGTCGGAGACCTCACGTTTCATCTCGTCAAACATTTTTACGACTTTGATGTTGGCACCGCCGTGGCGGGGACCTTTCAGGGAGCCGATTGCCGCCGCGATGACGGAGTAGGTATCTGTCAGGGAGGAGGTGACAACGTGGGTGGTGAAGGAGGAGTTGTTACCTCCGCCATGCTCCATATGTAAAATCAACGCGATATCCAAAACTTTGGCTTCCAGCGGCGTGTATTTATTATCCGGGCGCAGGATATGTAAAATGTTTTCGGCATTGGAAAGATCGAGCTGAGGCTGGTGGATATAGAGGCTTTCCCCGTTATGGTAGTGATTATAGGCCTGATAGCCGTAGATGGAAAGCATGGGAAAGAGCGCAATCAACTGCAGACACTGTCTGAGCACGTTGGGAAGCGAGGTGTCGTCTGCCCTGTCGTCGTAGGAATAGAGCGTCAGCACGCATCGCGCCAGCGTATTCATCATGTCATTGCTGGGTGCTTTCATGATAATGTCCCGCACAAAGCTGGTGGGCAGGGAGCGGTAGCTGTTTAAGAGCTTGGTAAAGCTTGCAAGCTCCTCTGCGTTCGGTAACTTATCAAATAGCAGAAGGTAGGTGACTTCTTCAAAACCGAAGCGGTTGTCTGTAGAAAATCCGTCTACCAGATCCTTAACATTGTAGCCGCGATAGAAAAGCTTACCGTGGGTGGGCACCTGTACGCCGTCCACGATCTTGTTGGCGCGCACGTCGGAGATGTTCGTCAATCCTGCCAATACGCCTTTGCCGTTTAAGTCACGAAGGCCGCGCTTGACATCAAATTTAGTAAATAACTCCGTATCGATAATGCCTGCCTGTTCGCTCATGTTTGCAAGCCGTATGATTTCCGGTGTGATTTCAGAGAAACTGTTTTGTTCTATCATATAAGTACCTCCAATCCGAAGCAGCAAATCTTTGCCATTACAGTGTATCAAGAGTGGCTATACGCCGACTTCCTTATCATACCATGAAGAAATATGCCAAAACAAGAAAAATCAGCGAAATTAACAGAATTTTAATATTATGTTAACAAAATTAGGGCGAAATATAGTAAGATAGTACCAAAAACTGGGTTTTTTAAGGCCGATTCTTCGGTTGGGGCTGGTTTTTTCTTTCCGGAGGGCTTACAATGTAACATGCTGAGTTTATTTCATATTTTTAGAGACGGGAAAGGGATTCGATTGAAAATCATGCGCAAATGGCAGCGCAGAAATGGAGACAGGATATGGATAAGAGAGAGATTTTGAAGCGTGTGGATCATACCCAGTTAAAGGCGTTCGCGACGTGGGAGGATATCGTGACACTATGTGATGAAGCAATCGCAAACGGAACCGCTTCCGTCTGTGTGCCGCCGACTTACATTGAGCGGATCCGCGAAAAATATAAGGATAAAATAAATATCTGCACGGTAGTCGGTTTTCCTCTTGGCTATTCGGTGACAGAGGCAAAACTTGCGGAGACGAAGAAGGCGATCGAGGACGGGGCGAGCGAGATCGATATGGTAGTCAACATCAGCGACGTGAAAAACGGCCTCTATCAAAAGGTGGCGGAGGAGATCCGCACGTTGAAGCAGGCCTGCGGTGACAAGATATTGAAGGTCATTATTGAGACCTGCTATCTGACAAAAGAAGAAAAAATCGCCATGTGCAGCGCGGTGACGGAGGCAGGAGCTGATTACATCAAGACTTCGACGGGGTTTGGTACTGGTGGGGCTACCATTGAGGATGTGCGCCTTTTTAAGGAGAATATCGGTCCGAATGTGAAAATCAAGGCGGCAGGCGGTATTTCTACACTGGAGGAGCTGGAGGCATTTGTGATGGAGGGATGTGATCGTATCGGCACTTCAAAGGCAGTGGGGCTGCTGCGGGATTAAAAAAGAGCAGCGAATGATACTGTGATTGTATACACGAACACAATATTGCGGTTTTTCTTGAAATCACAGATCATATGTGCTATACTGTCGAAGGTGTTATTCTAGGCATGGAGGATGATTTTTCAATCGACGTTTGTGAAGGAGCGTCACAAACGCCCTGATCGCTGAGCCGGATTTGAGATTTGGCTCGCGGCCTTCGCTTAAAACGCTCAGGTATGGAGGAGATTATGAGAAAAAAAGCATTAGCAGTTATGCTCACAGCAGCGATGGTTAGCGCAGTACTGACAGGCTGCGGCGGTAACGGCGGCAGCGCGGCCGGCTCTGAGGCAAACAGCGGCGCAAAGGTAGTAAAGATCGGTGTGTATGAACCTGCGTCGGGAGATAACGGCGCGGGCGGTAAACAGGAAACGCTGGGCATGCAGTATGCGAACAGCAAGACGCCCACCGTGCAGATCGGCGGAGAAGAGTATCAGGTGGAGCTGGAGATCGTGGATAACGAGTCCTCCAACGATAAAGGCCCTTCTGCGGCGGCTTCCCTGGTAAGCTCTAAAGTTTCCGTTGTCCTCGGTTCTTATGGCTCAGGTGTATCCATTGCGGCTTCGGACGTGTTTAAGGATGCGGGGATCCCGGCAATCGGCGTTACCTGTACGAATCCGCAGGTTACGGAGGGAAATACCCACTATTTCCGTATCTGTTTCCTGGATCCCTTCCAGGGAACGGTGCTTGCGAACTTTGCCAACGAAAACTTTTCCGCGAAAAAAGCATATATTCTGACAAAGCTTGGCGATGACTATTCGACGGGACTTGGTCACTATTTTAAGGAAGCTTTTACGGGACTTGGCGGTGAAGTGGTAGAGGAGACATTCCAGGAAGGCAACAGTGACTTTATTTCCTATATCACTTCTGCAAAGAATGCGGGTGCAGATGTCTTCTTTGCACCGGTTTCCACAGAAGCGGCGGCGCTCATCATTGAGCAGGCGGCGGCACAGGGCCTTACGATCCCGCTGATGGCAGGCGATACCTGGGATTCCAACGTGATCCTGAACGCAGCGAAAGGCAAAGAGGTACAGATTTATGTGACGACCTTCTATCAGGAGGGCGGTAATGAGGAGTTTGATAGCGGTATCAAAGAGTGGATCAATGCAGATTCCACCGCAAAGGCAAACAATGGCGGTGACGATACGGTCGCGGCGGTGACGGCGATGGGCTACGATGCTTACTATGTGGCGCTGGAGGCACTTAAGGCAGCGGGCTCCACGGATCCTGCGGCAGTTAACGAGGCGCTCTGGAAGGTTACTTACAGCGGCGTGTCGGGTGAGATCGCCTTCAATGAAACAGGTGACGCACTCCGCGATGTGGCTTATGTCAAATGTGCGAACACAGAGACGGGCGCATGGGACTTTGTGGCCGTTCAGGGTGTAAAATAAAGTCAGATTACCTGATGGCGGGGGAATTTATATCTCCCGCCATACTTGGTTTATGATTGAAAGGGAAAAACACAGTTACTTGCTTGGAAATGTTGTTTTACCGGAAATGGGGGAGACAGAGTATGGAGTGGATAACAAGAAATCTGCCGTATCTGATGGCGGGCATTTCTGTGGGCGGGCAGTATGCGCTGATTGCGATCGGCTATACGATGGTCTACGGTATCCTGCGTCTGATCAATTTTGCGCACGGCGATATTTTCATGGCAGCGGGACTCATCCTCGTGTATTCGGCTACCGTGATGCCGATGTATCTGGCGATTCCGCTGATGATCATTTTGTCGGTGCTGATTGGCTTCGTGGTAGAGCGCGTCGCCTATAAACCGCTTCGCACTGCGCCGCGTATGTCGATCATGATTTCTGCCATTGGCGTTTCTTATCTTTTGCAGAATCTGGCCCTCTATGTGACGGGCGGACTTTCCCAGCAGTATCCGGCGATTCCGTGGATCAGCGATACCATTACGATCTTTGGTTCCACGACAAAGCGCGTCACGGTGATTACGCCTGTGTTGACGCTGGTGCTGGTGGTACTTTTGGTGCTTCTTATCAAGTACACGAAGATCGGTATGGCGATGCGTGCCGCGTCGAGAGATTTTGAAACGTCACAGCTGATGGGGATCAAGATCAATTCCGTCGTGAGCATGACCTTCATCATCGGTACATTTTTGGCGGCTATCGGCAGCGTTTTGTTCTTTACCAACTATACAGGCGTGACCCCGACGGTTGGCGCCATGCCGGGACTAAAGGCCTTTGTGGCGGCGGTGTTTGGCGGCATCGGTTCCATACCGGGGGCAGTCATTGGAGCCTTTATCATCGGTATCTGTGAAAATATCATCAAAGGAGTAGGGCTGACGACTTTTTCTGACGCGTTTACGTTTGCCCTGCTGATCATTATTTTGATTGCGAAACCGACCGGGTTGTTTGGTGAAAAAGAGGCG
Source organism: uncultured Lachnospiraceae bacterium (assembly GCA_910576815.1). GTDB lineage: Bacteria > Bacillota > Clostridia > Lachnospirales > Lachnospiraceae > UBA3282. Next base: position 13,924 of record CAJTKA010000021.1, on the reverse strand, counting down.
GATAAAGTATAAGGAGGCGTTCTAAAATGAGTAAAAAGAAAGAGATGGTATGGAACGTTTCGCTTATTGTGGCACTATTGGTTTTGCTCTTTGTACTTGAGCAGATCATGCCCTCCGGTTCCATGCTGTTTACGGTATTAAAAAAAGGCGCGATCTATGCGTTGGTGGCGGTATCCATGAATCTGTTAAACGGATTTACGGGACTGTTTTCCCTGGGTCAGGCAGGCTTCATGCTTCTGGGAGCCTATACTTATGCGATCCTGACGATTCCTCCGGAATCGAGAGCAAGCGTTTACCAGTATTATGACGGCGGTATCGTTAATTTTGCGATTCCCGTTCCACTCGCCCTGATTGCGGGCGGTCTGATTGCGGCAGGCTTCGCCTTTTTGATCGGCCTTCCCGTGCTGCGCTTAAAAAGCGATTATCTGGCAATTGCCACGCTGGGATTTGCGGAGATCATCAGGGCTGTTTTCCAGTGGGATAAGCTGGGACCGTTGACGAACGGTTCCAATCTGCTCAGAAGCTTTCCGACCTTTCGGTCGGTGTTGTATCCGTTCATTGTGTCAGGCATCTGCATTGCCCTGATCGTTATGCTGATCAATTCCACTTATGGGCGTGCGTTCAAGGCCATCCGCGACGATGAGATCGCGGCGGAGGCCATGGGCATCAATCTGGCGCATCACAAAAGGCTGGCCTTTGTGATCAGTTCCTTTTTTGCGGGCGTTTCCGGTGGACTGCTTGCCATGTATCAGACTACGATACAGGCGTCAATGTTTAAGTCAGCCATGACTTATGAGATTCTGCTCATTGTCGTGATCGGCGGTATCGGCTCCGTGACGGGCAGCTGCATCAGCGCATTTCTGTTTATCGCTTGCTCAGAATGGTGGCTGCGCTTTCTTGACAATGAAAACTTTTATATTGGCAGTTTCCATGTTCCGCTGCTGCGCGCAGGCTTCCGCAAGGTCGTTTTTGCCGTCGTTATCATGGCGATGGTGCTGTTTTACAGGCAGGGCATCATGGGAACGAGGGAATTTTCAGTGGAGGCGATACGGAACTTTTTCCGAAAGCTGTTTATGCGAAAAAGTGTGAAAAAGCAAGAAATGGAGTAGCCCATGAATAATGAAGTATTAAAACTGGAAAATCTGACGATGCAGTTTGGCGGTGTGATCGCGGTCGATAACGTGAGCCTTGAGGTTTGTGAGGGTGAGATCCTTTCCCTGATCGGGCCAAACGGTGCCGGCAAAACGACGGCCTTCAATATGGTGACGGGTGTCTATGCGCCGACAAATGGGGCAATCTACTACAAAGGAGAAAAGATTGTTCAGAATACGCCGCACGGCAAGATGAAAAAGCTGTATCAGGGAGAAAATGCGGATCTTTATGCGGGAAAACGTGTGATCGAACCGACGCCGGATAAGATCACCAGACTGGGGATCGCGAGAACCTTTCAGAACATCCGCCTGTTTAAGAGCCAGACCGTGTTTGAAAATATTTTGATTGCGAAGCACATGCTTCGTACCAGCAATCTTTTTACGGCGACCTTTCGCCTGAACGCCAAAGAGGAAGCGCAGATGCGGCAGGAGTCCGAGGAGCTTTTGAAAATCATGGAGCTTGAGGATGTGCGCGACGAGCCGGCAACGTCACTTCCTTACGGAAAACAGCGGCATTTAGAAATTGCCCGTGCGCTCGCCACCAAACCAAATCTTTTGCTCTTAGATGAGCCGGCGGCTGGCATGAATCCGCAGGAGACCCTTGAGCTTACACAGTTTATCGGACGGATCCGCGGAGAGTTTGGCCTGACCATCTTTATGATCGAGCATCATATGGATCTGGTCATGGAGATTTCCGACAGGATTCATGTGCTCGATTTCGGAAAGTCCATTGCAGAGGGAAAGCCGGATGAGGTAAGAAATGATCCGCGGGTAATCGAAGCTTATCTGGGAGGTGCGCAGGATGAGTAATATACTGGAAGTAAGGGATCTGAATGTCTCTTATGGAGGCATCAAAGCGGTCAAAGATATCTCTTTTTCGGTGGAAGCGGGAGAGATCGTGACTTTGATCGGTGCAAACGGCGCGGGAAAAAGTTCTACGCTGCGATCCATCGTCGGTTTGGTAAAACCGGAGAGCGGCGGTATTACGTTTAGCGATAAAGAAATCATGGCACTGCCGACAGATCAGATCGTGAAAGAGGGCATTACGCTTGTACCGGAGGGGCGGCGCGTGTTTTCTGACCTGACGGTGCTGGAAAATCTGAAGATCGGTGCTTATATGAGAAAGGATCCTCTGGAGGAAGATATCAAATGGGTATATGATCTATTCCCGAGGCTGAAAGAGCGCTCCTGGCAGCTCGCGGGGACACTGTCGGGCGGAGAACAGCAGATGCTGGCCATCGGCAGGGCGCTGATGAGTCGTCCGAAGCTGATCATGATGGATGAGCCTTCTCTGGGGCTTGCGCCTATCATCGTGCAGGGCGTGTTCGATATTATCCGGGAGATCAATAAGCAGGGCATGACGATCCTTTTGGTAGAGCAGAATGCCAATATGGCGCTCAAAGCGGCGCACAGGGCCTATGTCATGGAGACGGGAAGGATCACCTTGAGCGGGACCGGAAAAGAGCTGGCGGAGAATGAGGAAGTCAAGGCGGCGTACCTTGGCAAGGCAAAATAGAGTTTATAAAATATTTAGGATATTTTTCCCATTTCTGTTTGAGTTTTTAGAGGGAAAGAAGTATAATGATAGTAAGTAAAAAACTGTCTTTGCTTATTAGTGATATGAAAAAGCCTGATACGGAAATGGGAATGTAATAGGGAAACAGCGACCATGATAACAGAAAGGAGCATGATTCAGGATGAAGGTAGGCGCAATATCATCTCAAGGGAGTCTTTTTAAGACCTATTCCCAGCTTGCCAGCGGAAAACGGATCAATACGGCAAAAGACGATGCGGCGGGGCTTGCCATTGCACAGCGGATGCTGCGACAGGAAACTGGGCTTCGCGTGGGTGCGGACAATGCCGGTATGGCAATCGGTGCTGCTAATGTGGCAGAGGGTGCTCTCGGCGGAATGTCCGATTATCTGCAGCGGATCCATGATCTTGCTTTAAGATCCATGAACGGGATCAATTCTGACGCGGATAAGCAGGTCTATCAGAAGGAAATCGATCAGCTCAAGCAAGGGATCGAGTCTCTGGCAAAGAACACTTCTTTCAACGAGCAGACGATGCTGGATGGCAGCATGGCGAATATGGACATTGCGGTTTCACCCAGTGGAGCAGGGATGAGCATTAAGATGGAAAACTCCACGTTGGCGGCGCTCGGCATTGCTGATTTGGATGTTACCTCCAAAGATTTTGATTTGGACTCCATTAAGAAAGCGATGGATATGGTGTCAGAGAGAAGAAGTAATCTTGGAGCATCCACGAATGCGCTGCAATATGTCCGCAATTATAACACGGCAGCTTCAATGGAACAGCTTTCTTCCAGAAGTCGTCTGGAGGATCTGGACTTCCCGAAGGCCATCTCCAAAAAGAAACAGGACGAGGTGATGGGGCAGTACAGAATGCACATGATCAGACGGCAGATGGAGCAGAAGAAGTCTGTTATGGGCTTGTTTTAAGGTTGACTTTTCAGGGGCTCTTTGAGATAATGAAAAAGATGTACGGTTAACTATTATTAAGTAAGGAGGAAAATAGAAACATGGCAACAAAAGCGTATTATCCCATTTCCGAGATCGGCGCAGGCAAGGTCGGTTTTTCCAAGACCCGTTCCATCATTGAAGCGGCTTTCTACGGAAACAACGTAGTGAAGGTGAACACCTTAAGAGAGGCTTATGAGCTGGCAAAGAATTCACCCGGCACGGTGGTAACGGACATGCCGATCAAGCAGGGTGAGACCTTTGGTCTTCCCGCTGACGCTAAGGTCCTTCTGTTCAACGACGGTGCAGTGACCGGCCGTTATGCGGCAGCACGCCGTATCAAGGGCGAGCCCGGTGTGGATGAGGCAAAGCTTGATAAGGTTGTAATGGACGCTATCTACGAGACCCGCTGGAAGACCATGTACCACGCGGAGTGCTTCGTTGGCCTTGATCCTGAGTTTATGGTAAAGGCACACCTTCTTATTCCCGAAGGAGAAGAAAATCTGCTGTACAACTGGATGATCAACTTCCAGTATATGTCTGATGAGTATGTTAAGATGTATAAGAACTCCAAGCCTGTTGGCGACGGCAAGGAGCCTGATATCTACATCTTTTCCGATCCTCAGTGGGCACCTCATGAGGCTCCCGATGTGGACTACAGCTGCTTAAGCGATCCGCTGACACTGTGCTACTTCGATACCAACCAGAACTGTGCAGCGATCCTGGGCATGAAGTATTTCGGTGAGCATAAGAAAGGTACCCTGACCATGGCATGGGCGCTTGCGAACAGAAACGGTTACGCATCCTGCCACGGCGGTCAGAAAGAGTATCTGTTAAAAGACGGTTCCAAGTTCGTGGCATCCGTGTACGGTCTGTCCGGCTCCGGTAAGTCCACGCTGACCCATGCAAAGCACGGCGGCAAGTACGAGATCAAGGTGCTTCACGACGACGCTTTCATCATCAATACCGACACCTGCGCATCCATCGCGCTGGAGCCGACCTACTTCGATAAGACGGCAGATTATCCGACAGGCTGCCCGGACAACGAGTATCTGTTATCTGCTCAGAACTGCTCCTGCACCATGGACAGCGAAGGCAAGATCCAGCTTGTGACTGAGGATATCAGAAACGGTAACGGCCGTGCGATCAAGTCCAAACTGTGGTCTCCGAACCGCGTAGACAAGATCGACGCACCTGTTAACGCAATCTTCTGGATCATGAAGGATCCTACGATCCCGCCGGTAGTGAAGTTAAAAGGTTCCGCACTGGCATCCGTAATGGGCGCTACGCTGGCAACCAAGACCTCCACCGCAGAGCGTGTGGCGGCAGGCACCGATTTGAACGCGATCCGTATCGTGCCTTATGCAAATCCTTTCAGAACCTATCCTCTGGTAAACGACTACGAGAAGTTCAAGAAGCTGGTTGAGGAGAAGAACGTTGACTGCTACATCGTTAATACCGGCGACTTCATGGGCGAGAAGGTAAAACCTGCGGATACGCTTGGTATCCTTGAGACCATCGTAGAGAAGAAGGCAAACTTCGAACAGTGGGGTCCTTTCGAGGATATCGAGATCATGTACAGCTGGGATGGCCAGACGGACGGCTTCAAAGACTTCAAGGCAAAGACCGACCTTGGCAACGCGGACTACAAGGCACAGCTTAAGAGCGCTATGGAGACCCGTGTCAATGCAGTCAAGGGCTTCGCTGAGAAGAAGGAAGGTTATGACAAGCTTCCTGATGAGGCGCTGGCAGCACTTGAGAAGCTGGTGAATGCACTGTAAGATCAGGCAGTAGAAAATAATAGCGATAAAGGACCTGGAGATCGTGAAGGTTTCCGGGTCTTTTTTAAGCGTAGATTCGCATATGGGAATTTTGCTGTATGCAGAGGAAATATTTGGGAGGATAGCAAAGTGACAAAGGAATTGTTTTTACAGGCGATCCTTAAATTTGTACTTGGTGTCGTTGTGGTTGGGATACTGTTGTTTTTGCCCGCAGGATCGTTTCAGTATTGGAACGCATGGTTGTTTATGGGGATATTGTTTGTACCCATGTTTTTGACGGGTATTGTTATGATGTTTAAAAATCCGCAATTACTGAGGAAGCGGCTAAATGCCAGAGAGAAACAGGCGCAGCAGAGTCTGGTCAATAAATTAAGCGGGCTGATGTTTATTGCCGGGTTTGTGATTGCCGGATTGAACTTTCGGTTCCAATGGATCATATTGCCCGATTGGGTGGTGTGGACAGGCGCAGTTATCTTTTTGCTTTCCTATCTGCTTTATGCGGAGGTATTGCGGGAGAACACTTACCTTTCACGGACGGTGGAAGTGCAGGAGGGGCAAAAGGTAATTGATACCGGACTTTACGGGATTGTTCGCCATCCTATGTACAGTGCGACGATCCTGCTATTTCTTTCTATGCCGCTGGTGCTGGGTTCTGTGATCTCATTTGTGATTTTTCTTACTTATCCGATCATTATTGCCAAGCGGATTAGAAATGAGGAGATGGTGCTGGAACAGGGGCTGGAAAGGTATGCGGCTTATAAAAAGAAAGTGAAATATCGGATGATCCCGTTTTTGTGGTGAAAATTTGGCGGGGAAAATATGCACTCGTGATATAAAAGTAGCGGGGAAAATATGCACTCATGTCTTGAAAGTGGCGGGGAAAATATGCAATATGATTGACTTTGCTTATATTATATGAGAATATGAAGATAGTAACAGGATATAGTATAAGCGGGGGATTGACCATGAAAAGAAAAATCGAGAATCAATTAGTAGAATGGAAGCATAATCACGACAAAAGGTGTTTGCTGGTAAAGGGAGCAAGACAGGTCGGGAAAACGTACAGCATAGACAGATTTGCGAGAGAAAATTATAAACACTACACCTATCTTAACTTCGATGAAAACCCGACATATAAGACTATTTTTGACGGGGATCTGGATGCAGAGACGTTAATCAAACAGATATCTCTGCGGGTGCCGGATGCGGAGCTGGAACAGGGAGAAACCATACTGTTTCTTGACGAAATACAGAATTGTCCCCGTGCGCGGACAGCGCTTAAATTTTTGGCGATTGATGGGCGTTTTGACGTTGTAGCGTCGGGTTCTATGTTGGGGATTCATTATAAGGATGTACCTTCCTATCCGGTGGGATATGTCGATCATCTGGATATGTACTCGATGGATTTTGAAGAATTTTTATGGGCAAACGGAGTAAAAGAAACATCCATTCAGGATGTGCGGGAGTATTTTGAAAAGAAAGAAGCGCTGCCGGAAGCCATGCATGAAAAAATGATGGAGTTATTTCGGGAATACATCGTTATTGGCGGCATGCCGAGAGTCGTACGGGAGTTTGTGGAAACGCATCATTTTGCAAAGGTTTTATCCATTCAAAAAGGCATTCTGAGCGATTATATGGATGATATTGCGAAGTATGCGGAAGGAGCGGATAAAGCCAAGGCGAGAGCCTGCTTTTTATCTATTCCAAAGCATCTTGCCAAGGATTATAAAAAATTCCGATACTCTTTGGTGGAGCCGAGAGCCACTTATCGAAAATATGGCGGTAGCCTGATGTGGTTATACGATGCCGGGATTATCAATTTTTGTTACAATCTTTCAGATCCGGCGCTGCCGCTTGCAGGGAACGCAAGAAGCGATGTATTTAAGGTATATATGCGGGATACGGGGCTATTGGTTGCGATGTTGGACGAAGGAAGCGTAGAGGATATCATAGATGGTAATCTTGGCATTTATAAGGGGGCAATCTATGAAAATATTATAGCGGATATCTTTGCAAAGAGTGGCAAAAAACTTTATTATTATGAGAAGAACAGCAAAGTGGAGATGGATTTTTTTATCCGTTATCAGAAAACGGCGACAGCGGTAGAGGTAAAATCAGCAGAGAAAGCAACGTCAAAATCCATGACTTCAATGATACAGAATTACGGTGTTCGGCATGGTATTAAGCTGACAGCAGGAAATGTGTCAGGGAATGAGACGGTAGAGAGTCTGCCACTTTATATGGCAATGTTTTTGTGAGATAGGAATGATTTCATTTTGACTTAACGGAATATTGATATAAATTCAAATTGTGGTATAATAGATTTAATGTAAAGCATAAAAAGGGCTTGCATGCAAGCCCTTTTTATTTCTACACCATGTAGAGTCATACGACGATTTCGGTTAAACCTTATTTGCACTCGTCTTGTAAGTTCATATCTAGATTATCATTTTAAAAGCAAAAAGTCAAGAAGATAAACAGGGGGAAATTGCGATGTACAAAAGAGAATATTTTTTGGGATTGGATATGGGGACTTCATCAGTAGGCTGGGCAGTGACAGATGAGTCCTATCAGCTATTAAAAGCAAAAGGAAAAGATTTATGGGGAGTCAGAGAATTTGAGGAAGCAGAAACAGCTGTAGAGCGAAGAACACACAGAGTATCAAGGCGAAGAAGACAGAGGGAAACTGTAAGAATCGGTATTTTGAAAGAATATTTTCATGATGCGATTATGCAGGTTGATTCATGCTTTTATCAACGTCTGGATAATAGTAAATATTGTCTTGCTGACAAAGAAAAGTCAGTACGGGATAAGAATGGGATTTTTCACGATGCGAAATATACGGATAAGGAGTATTATGCCCAGTATCCGACAATCTTTCATTTAAGGAAAGAATTGTTACAATCTAAACAGGAACATGATGTGAGACTCGTGTATCTTGCACTGTTAAATATGTTTAAGCATAGAGGTCATTTTTTGAACGCATCTTTAGGGACGACATCCGGGGAGTGCAAAATGTCAGATATTTATGAGAATTTTTGTGGATTAACAGCGGATTTATTAGAGGTTGAGTTTCCCGAACAGGACGATTGCAGCAGAATGGAAGATATTTTAAGTAGACGGGAATATTCAAGAAAGAAAAAAGCGGAACTTCTCTCAGAACTTTTGGAAGTTTCCTCAAAAGAAAGACAGAAGAAGGCTCTAATCAATTGTATTTGCGGGCTAAAAGTGGATTTAAAAGTTTTATATGGAGATATTGTGGAGTATGATGCAGACAAAAAACTGACAATCTGTTTTTCTGATGCAGGATATGAGGAAAAAGTACAGGAACTCATAGGAGTATTGGGAGACGAGTGTTTTGAATTGCTTCAGATCATGAAAGAAATGTATGATGTTGGATCTTTGGTATGTATTATGAAAGGCTACCGTTATTTGTCGGAAGCGAGGGTGGCTCAGTATGAAAAGCATGGTTCGGATTTGAAGCTTTTTAAGGCATTGGTGCGGAAATACTGTACCAAAGAGGAATATGATCAGTTTTTCAGAGATACGGCAAACGGAACTTACAGTGCCTATGTGAATTCAGAAAATTCAAAAGAAAAGCAAAGGCGGGATATGAAAGGACGTACAAGGGATGATCTCTACGCAACAGTCAAAAAATTGCTTCATCAAATGCCGTCTGATGATGAACAGGTACAGTATGTTATGAATGAAATGGAAAAGGAAAATTTCCTGCCAAAGCAGCTGACAGCATCGAACGGAGTCATTCCCAATCAGGTTCACCTGGCAGAGTTGGAGAAAATCTTGGAGAATGCAGGCGAGTATCTTTCCTTTTTGCATAGCATTGATGAATCCGGCTTGACAGTTTCTGAGAGAATCAGCAGATTATTTTCTTTTCAAATTCCGTATTATCTAGGACCGTTAAGCGAGCGCAGTGCGCAAAACGGCGGTAATGGCTGGGTTGTGCGCAGAGAATCCGGACAGATTCTGCCATGGAACGTTGAGGATAAAATAGATGTAAAAGAGACGGCGGAAATGTTCATCACGAAAATGGTAAGACGCTGTACTTACATGAGTGGAGAAAATGTATTGCCAAAGGCATCGTTACTATATGAAAAGTTTTGTGTCTTAAACGAGATCAATAATCTCAGGGTTTATGGGGAAAAGATTTCCGTTGCCATGAAACAGGACATTTATCATGATTTGTTTCAGAGAGGAAAGAAGGTTACCCGCAAGCAGATTTACAATTATCTGCTTGGAAGGGGTGCAGTGAAAGAAGGGGAGATAGAACAGATTACCGGCATTGATATTACGATCAACAGCCAGTTGGCTTCCTACGGTAAATTTAAGAGTGTGATTGGAGAAGAAATAGATACGGACAGGGGACGGGAAATGGCGGAGAATATTATATTTTGGTCCACTGTTTATGGTGATTCTAAAAAATTTTTACGGGAAAAGGTAGAAGAAAGGTATGGAACGCTGCTAAGTCAGGAGCAGACGAAAAGGATACTTGGATTCAAATATAAGGACTGGGGGAGACTGTCAAAGACATTTTTGGAAATGCCGGGATGCAGTAAATGTACGGGTGAGGTGCTCCCGCTGATTAGAATGATGTGGGAAACCAATGATAATCTGATGGAGTTGATGGTAAAAGATGCTTATACCTATGTAGAAGAACTGGAAAGATATCAGGGAAATTCCTATAAGGTCTTGGCAGAGCTTCAGTCGGAAGATTTGGATGATATGTATTTTTCAGCTCCGGTAAAAAGGATGGTATGGCAGACACTCCTTATAATCAAAGAAGTGGAAAAAATTATGGGGACGGCTCCGAAGCGCCTGTTTGTGGAAATGACCAGAGAGGAGGAGAAAGAAAAGAGTAGGAAAGATTCAAGAAAACAACAGTTTCTGGAATTATATAAGAACATAAGAGAGGAAGATCAAGATTGGAAAAGGATTATTGAGGAAGCAGATGAGAAGGGGACGTTGAGAAGTAAAAAAATGTTCTTATATCTGACACAGAGAGGCAGATCCATGTATACTGGGAAGCCGATTGATTTGGATGACCTTTTCAATGACAATATTTATGATATTGATCATATATATCCGAGACACTTTGTAAAGGATGATAATCTCTCCAACAATCTGGTATTGGTGGAGAAGGAAGTCAATGCCCATAAGAAGGATAACTATCCGCTTGAGGCTGGAATTTACAGTTCTCAACTTGCCATGTGGAAAGAACTGCACAGACAGCATTTGATTACAGATGAAAAATTAAAACGTTTGACGGGCAGGAATCCCTTTACGGATGAGCAGAAGGCAGGATTTATTGCCAGACAGCTAGTTGAGACCAGTCAGGGCGCGAAAGGTGTGACGACGATTTTACAGAATGCGCTCCCTGAAACAAAAATTGTGTATGCGAAAGCATCAAATGTCTCGGAGTTTAGAAAAAATAGGAGTCTGTTGAAAACAAGAGTGGTAAATGATTTCCATCATGCGCAGGATGCGTATCTCAACATTGTAGTAGGGAATGTGTATTTTGTTAAATTTACACAGAATCCGCTGGTGTTTATTAAGAAAGAGTATGCGATGGACAGCAGTAAACATCATTATAATCTCAGCAGGATGTTTGACTGGGACGTTAAGAGGGGAGATGAGACAGCCTGGGTTGCGCAAAACGGGAAAGAGGAGCGTGGAACGATTGTGACGGTCCGCAAGATGATGGCGAAAAATACGCCGCTGCTGACGCGTTTTAGTTTTGAAGGGCATGGTAGTATAGCGGATCAGACGCTTTACAGTGCAAAGAAGGCAGCCGGAGTAGGATATATTCCCTTAAAAGGAAACGATATCCGATTACGGGATGTGACAAAGTATGGTGGATTCAGCAGTGTTTCTACAGCATATTATTTTTTGGTGGAGCATGGAAAAGCAGGAAAGAGGGTCAGGACATTAGAGACCGTTCCCATTTATTTGAAAGACAGGATAGAAAAGGATTCAAAATTATTGCAGGAGTATTGCGAGAAAGAATTGGGATTGATTGAACCGTCTGTGCGGATGCAAAAAATAAAGATACAGTCGCTCATTAAAAAAGACGGGTATTATTTTCATCTGTCTGGGAAGACTGGCAATCAGATTTACGCCAGAAATGCAATATCACTTTGCCTGGAGCAAAAATGGATGACATATATCAAAGAACTGGAAAAGAAGGAGAGGGCTGATCATATTAAAGCGGAGAAAAATATGGAATTGTATGATCTTTTATGTAAGAAGCATACTATGGATATTTTTAAGAAGAAGCCTAATCCAATGGGAGAAAAATTGACAAAAGGGAGAGAAGCATTTGAACAGTTATCGGTTCGGGAGCAGGGGAATGTGCTTTTGGAAATATTAAAATTAACACAAATTGGTTTAACGTCTGCGGATTTATCTTTAATAGGGGAAACGTCAAGTGCTATGAAGATTAATAAAAATATTTCTAATGCAAAAGAGTTTATATTAATTAATCAATCGGTTACAGGGGTGTATGAAAACCGCATTGATTTGTTAACCGTATGAGTTGGCGGACGATTGTCATTTCCAGCAGCGCTAAACTGGATTACCAGATGGGCTATTTGGTAGTGCGTAAGGAGGAGACTGTTAAGGTACATATCAGTGAGATTTATATGCTTTTGATAGAATCTACGGCAGTTTCTCTGACGGCGGCGTTGCTTTGCGAACTGACGAAAAAGAAAATCAAAGTGATTTTTTGTGATGAGAAAAGGAATCCGTCGTCAGAATTGGTTCCTTTTTACGGAAGTCATGATACCAGCGTCAAAGTGCGGAATCAGATTGTATGGGATACCGAAATTAAAACGGCAGTCTGGACAGAAATCGTAATTGAAAAAATACGTAAACAGGCGGAAGTGCTTGCAGTGTGGCAGAAAAAGGAAAATGAAATGTTGTATCAATATATTGAGGAGATAGAATATGGTGATACGACAAACAGGGAAGGACATGCTGCAAAGGTCTATTTTAATGCTTTGTTTGGAATGGATTTTACGAGAACAGAGGACAATAGTGTGAATGCTGCCCTAAATTATGGATATGGCATCATATTGTCAGCATTCAACAGAGAGATTACTGCAAATGGGTATTTGACACAGATTGGATTATTTCATGATAATATGTTTAATCCGTTTAATCTTGGCTCAGATTTAATGGAACCGTTTCGCCCTATCGTAGATCACAAGGTGAAGGAGATAAATCCACAGCAGTTTGAACATACGGAGAAGATGGAGATTCTCGATGTTTTGCAACAGAATGTAGTGATTGCAGAGAGGAAGGAGTATGTCAGCAATGCCATCAAAATCTACTGTAAGAGCGTTTTTGACGCATTGGCAGATAATGATGTATCGTTGATTAAATTTTATAAAAGTGAGTTATAGATATATGAGAATATTGGTGTTTTTTGATTTGCCAGTACTAACATCTAAAGAGCAGAGGGATTACAGACAGTTTCGTAAATTTCTGATTAAGAGCGGGTTTTTGATGCTGCAGGAGTCTGTCTATTGTAAACTCGCGCAAAATTCTACCATGGCGGACAGCATTATCGAAAGCGTCAGGAAGAATAAACCAGGCGAAGGATTGGTGCAGCTGCTTAAGGTAACAGAAAAGCAGTATGCAAAGATGGAGTTTGTTGTAGGTGAATCTTGCTCGGAGGTGTTGGATAGCGATGAAAGGCTGGTTATTTTATGAGGCTGACGTGTACAGAGTACGGTATTGATTTGAAAATGCAGGAAAATAAAGTGAATGTTTTAGTAATAGAAGCACCAGATATATTTGCCGGTATTGTTGATATATTAATGGATCAAATAGAGGGAAAATCGGGAAATATTATCATTTCTAATAAAGATATAATCATGAAACTTGATAAGGTTGCAGAAATTATTATAAATCCATTTGTAATAGATTGCAATGAAAAAAGGATTCAGCAAAAACTATATCAGGAATTGACGAACGAAATACAGGAATCTATGATGGAGCATACGGCGCAGTTGCAGGGGAGTATCATATCGTATTTGGAAGAACTGCTTCAAAAAAGTCCTTATTTCTTAGAATTTGATGTTGAAGATAATATGACAGGCTTATTGAAGTTATGTCATGTTGGAATTGCGGATCAGGTGGAAACATTGGCGGGAAAAATCGCAAATTATATGAAAGCATTAAAGCAGTTTTGTGCAATTAATATATTATTTTTGGTTAATATAAAGTTATTTGTAACGCAAGAGGAAATTGAGGAAATATATCAATGTGCATTTTATGAAAAAATAAATTTAGTATTATTGGAGAATACAGCAAGAGAAAAGCTGGCAAATGAAACTATTTGTATTTTGGACAAGGATATGTGTATAATCAATGTAGACTAACTTGCAATGTATGTCGATACATGAACTCGGTGAGAGCCTCATTTTGTATTTCTATAGTATGTGGAATATAATTTGAGGTTTGAGAGTCTTGTAAGTTAGGAAGGTAGTGAAAC
>CAJTKA010000020.1 GCA_910576815.1 uncultured Lachnospiraceae bacterium | reverse complement strand
AATTAAGACCGCCGAAAAAAATCAAATTAATTTACACACTTTACTTGACAAACCCTTTTTATGGCACCGTTTTGGCACCGCTTTACATATTTTCACTGTTGCAAAGTTTCAAAAAGGGCTTCCCGATTTCTCGGAAAGCCCCATAAAATCTAGCTTTTTACCAATTACTCAATAATCGTAGCCACACGACCAGACCCAACAGTCCTACCACCCTCACGGACGTTAACGGTTATTTTTCTCCTAGAGACTCCTCTATTTTTAGGCTTTTCCCGCAGAATCCGCCCCTCTTTTTCTCTGAAAGCAGCCTGTTTTAAAATTTTCAAGGTCAAAATAAGGTCATGACACTCCTGTAGCTTTCTATGGATTACCTGCCTTAACTAACCTCTCTTCTTCTATTTCCTTAACGAATTCTACCGCTTTCTGGTAATCATCTACGGTAATATCTTGAATCCCACATGCCTCCTCCAAAGACATATTTAATTTCTTCACCATATTATCAATGTTTAATATCTGTCGCCGCCTGTCTGCATACTGTCCTGCCTTATCCCATATTTTATCTGATTCCATTTCAAGTATTACTCCACCCATAGCGTTTCCCATCCTTTCCTTATATTCCTTATTATCTCTTCCTACATAGTCTAATATTCTCTGCGACAACACAGCGAGGTCAAAATAAAGTCTCGGCTCATTTATGGAATCGCCCTCTGCAATAAGTTGATCCTTAATAAATTTATATTCCTGCTCCAGTTTGTCCAGAGTTTCATTCTTCCCATCCCTTATATCCTTCTCATACCGAAGGACATAGAACGGTATTAGTATCAGGAGTCTTTTCTTAAACATATCCTCTTTGGAAAAACTCTGTGCCTGTACAACCGGCACTTCATACAGCACCTTTTGTTCATTTGGCATAACGATCTGTAGCTTTAAAGATTCCTCTTTTTGTATTCCCGGCCTTACACATACCATACAGGACTTGGGAAACCGAAAACTGAGAGGTTCTCTGCTTCTTTCCTCAGGTTTCTTTTTCAGTTCATCCATCAAAATATTTCTTGTTTCTTCCAAAGCAATTTTAAAATCATATTCTACCATACGGATAACCATCAGCCCATCACTCGTACTCTGGCATTCGATATGGTAAATTTTATCTCTGATCCTGATCATGGCATCATTGATAACTTTGCCGTCCATGCTATGATATTCGTTTCTTCCTTGGATGATTACTTCATCCTCTGTATAATCAGCATGAAACACTTCATTTATCAACGCTACTGCAAGTTTAGGGAATCTTTGCAGAAGCGTTTTGAATACGCTGTCAAAGATATCAGCCATATTCTCATTTAGATTTTCCTGTATTTTTTCTTCTGTTAATTTATTATCCTGAATATCCATTCCTATATTCTCCTCTCAAAGCCTGTCTTCCAAGCTAAAACAAAAAATGGATATGAGTATCTGCTAAAAACAGTATAGCACATTCCTTCTGCTACTACTACACTTTTTCAACAAATACCCTATCCATCTGATTGTTATTCCTTATCACTCGTATTTTTCTTTTCCCTCTGTTCATTTAGCATTTCAGCCAGTTTTTTCTGTTCATTCGGATATAGGTGCCCATATGTATTCAATGTTATGCCAATATCCTTATGTCCCAGTCGTTCTTTGATTACCAGTGGCGGTACTCCCTGATGAATCAGATAAGCAACATGGGAATGACGGAGATCGTGAATTCTAATCATCTTGACTCCCGCCTTTGCAATATGCCGCTTTATCTTATGCTGTAGGGCTTCTGCAACCATTGGAAATATTCTGGCATCGTCGGGATATTTATACAGGTGCCCGATATAATCCTCGATTTCTACCTTTAAAAATTCCGGAATATCAATTACCCTGACTGAACAATCTGTTTTGGGAGTTGTGATAATATCCCTGCCTCCAGATCGAAAATAAGTTTTCGTAATATGAATCTGGTTGTTTTCAAGATCGATATCCTTTTTTGTAAGAGCCAGTAATTCTCCTTCTCTGCATCCAGTCCAAAACAAAATCTCAAACATTACAAAATAACGATCAGACTCGTCAACCGTGGCAATAAATTGATCGTACTCTTCTTTTGTCCAGAAATTCAATTCATCAGCATCGGACTTTCCCATCTTTTTCACCTTTTTGCATGGGTTATTGGGCAATGAATATATTGTGCTGGCATGTGTAAACAACGCTGTTAATTGATTCTGTATCATCCGAAGATAAGTTTCTGAAAATCCCTTCTCTTGTATCAGATTCTGCCACTGGATTATTTCAGAGGGTTTTATCTCATTCATTTTCTTTTTGCCAAGATAAGGAATAATATGCACATCCATCAAATACTTTTTATTTCGGATTGTCCTATCTTTTAATTCTCTCTTCTTATCCTCAAAATACATATTGGCAAAAGTCTCCAATGTAACATTCATATCGGCGTTATCAGCAGCCCGTGTTTCTCTCTCCCATTGCTGTGCTGCTTTCTTAGTGGGAAATCCCCTCTTTGTGGTCTGCTTACGTGTTCCATCAAAATCAGACCGGTAAAATTTGCAATACCAAGTATTATTCTTTTCATCTTTATATACTGGCATTCCTATACCTCCTCCTGTAAAATAGTACAGGACGCTTACACTGCGCCCTGCCTCATTTTCATACATTTAGTCCGTACCACTTTTCCTCAAAGTACGCTTTTGAAACCTTTCCCTGAATCACTATGAATCCTCTCGATTCCAATTCACCGTTTAGCTTTCGGATAATGCTATACGCACCTGATTTTGATATCCCCAACATTTGGGCAATATCATTTGCACTGTAATAGATTGTTGACAATATTCCGCTCCTTTCCTGTTGCTCTTTCATTTTACAAATTCCTCCTTCTTAAACTTCCAATCCATACTTTAAACCTTCCTTACGATTAGAATATATAACTACTTTGAAAAGATATATGTACCAAATTAGCATTGTTCTTCTTTCCTCGCAAAAACACCTTCAATCTGGTCCATTCCATGCCCATACTGTTCCAAAAGACTGACTACCTCCGGTAATAAGTCCCCAACACATTCTGGTATCAATAGGCTTGCGGCCGCGTTTATTGTTGAAATAGTATGGGCGGATTATTTCTACCCAGTAAGACCATGGGATTATTTCATCCATGGCATCGAGAAACTCTTCTCGTTTGGTTTTCTTTTTACGGTTGGAATATTCCATATCTGTAAGTGTCATTTGATTCATAGGCGTACCACCTTTTGTTTGATACTTACATTTTATCATACATTATCTGGAAATACTTGAATTAATCAGTGTTTCCCTAGCTTTTTGACTTATCCCTTTTTCCACCTTATACTTATTAATTCTCCAACAATTCATACAGATATGAGGTCAAGGTTCAGAAAACAAGGTCAAAATAAGGTCACGCCTCTGTAATCTCTCATTTCCAGACAAGAAAAAAGGGCTTCCCGATTTCTCGGAAAGCCCCATAAAATCTAGCTTTTTACCAATTACTCAATAATCGTAGCCACACGACCAGACCCAACAGTCCTACCACCCTCACGGATAGCGAACGTCAGACCCTGCTCCATAGCGATGGGATGGATCAGCTCGATGGTCATCTCTACGTTATCACCAGGCATGCACATCTCGGTGCCATCAGGCAGATTACATACACCCGTGATGTCCGTGGTTCTGAAGTAGAACTGAGGACGATAGTTGTTGAAGAAAGGTGTATGACGGCCGCCCTCGTCCTTGGTCAGAACGTAAACCTGAGCGGTGAATTTCTTGTGGCAGGTAACCGTGCCGGGTTTCGCAAGAACCTGTCCTCTCTCGATATCGGTTCTCTGGATACCACGAAGCAGTACGCCTACGTTATCACCAGCCTGAGCCTCGTCAAGCAGCTTACGGAACATCTCGATACCGGTTACAACGGACTTCTGGGTCTCTTCCTTCACGCCGATGATCTCAACTTCATCAGACATATGCAAGGTACCACGCTCTACTCTACCGGTAGCAACAGTACCACGGCCTGTGATAGAGAATACATCCTCGATAGGCATCAGGAAAGGCTTATCGGTATCACGCTGAGGATCCGGAATATAATCGTCAACAGTGCTCATGAGCTCCATAATCTTGTCGCCCCACTCGCCGTTGGGATCTTCCAGAGCCTTCAGAGCGGAACCCTTGATGATCGGGCAGTCCGTGAACTCGTACTCCTCCAACTGCTCGGTGATCTCCATCTCAACCAGCTCAAGCAGCTCGGGATCATCAACCATATCGCACTTGTTCATGAATACTACGATATAAGGCACGCCTACCTGACGGGACAGAAGGATGTGCTCTTTGGTCTGAGCCATAACGCCATCGGTAGCAGCTACCACGAGGATAGCGCCGTCCATCTGAGCCGCACCGGTGATCATGTTCTTAACGTAGTCAGCATGTCCGGGGCAGTCAACGTGTGCATAGTGTCTCTTGTCTGTCTCATACTCAACGTGAGCAGTAGAGATGGTGATACCTCTCTCTCTCTCCTCGGGAGCCTTGTCGATGTTCTCGAAATCGGTAGCGGTGTTACCTGCAACTCTCTCGGAAAGCACCTTGGTGATCGCTGCTGTCAGAGTTGTTTTACCATGGTCAACGTGACCGATGGTGCCAATATTACAATGGGGTTTGTTTCTTTCAAATTTAGCTTTAGCCATTTCTAAAGTCCTCCTTAAAATGATTTACTTTCCTTGTTACCATGATTTCCTGAAAATCAATCAGCTATCTTTGATTATAGTAAAGATTGCCAAGTTTTTCAAGCTTTTTCTTTATCTACTTTGCTTTCGCCGCCAAGACTTTTTCACAAGATAAAGTCACACAGCTTTTTCTACTTTGCTTTTGCTGCCAAGACTTTTTCTTGAACACTCTTAGGCACCTGCTCGTACTTCTCAAAGAACATGGAATAGTTTCCTCGCCCCTGTGTCTTGGAACGCAAATCGGTGGAATAACCGAACATCTCAGCAAGCGGCACATAACCTCTCACCATCTTACCTCCGCCGATATCATCCATACCCTCGATCCGTCCGCGACGGGAGTTGATATCGCCGATGACGTCACCCATATACTCCTCGGGCATCGTAACTTCCACCTTCATGATAGGCTCAAGCAGTACAGGATTGGCTTTCTTCATTGCCTCCTTGAAGCACATGGAACCTGCAATGTGGAATGCCATCTCGGACGAGTCAACCTCATGGTAGGAACCGTCGTATACGTTCGCAGATACACCAAGTACAGGGAATCCGCCGAGGATACCTGCCTTGGAAGCCTCCTCGATACCTTCGCCCACAGCCGGGATATACTCCTTCGGGATCGCGCCGCCGACAACGGAACTCTCGAACTTGAACGTCTCCTCGCCGTTGGGATCCATGGGCTCAAATTTAACTTTACAGTGACCGTACTGACCACGACCACCGGACTGCTTCGCATACTTGTATTCCTGATCGATCGGTTTGGTAAAGGTTTCTTTGTACGCAACCTGAGGCGCGCCCACGTTAGCCTCCACCTTAAATTCACGCAACAATCTGTCTACGATAATCTCCAAATGAAGCTCGCCCATACCTGCAATGATGGTCTGACCGGTCTCCGGATCCGTGTGTGCACGGAAGGTCGGATCTTCCTCTGCCAGTTTTGCAAGCGCTTCGCCCATCTTGCCCTGACCTGCTTTTGTCTTAGGCTCGATCGCCAGCTCGATAACGGGCTCCGGGAATTCCATGGACTCCAGAATAACGGGATGCTGCTCGTCACAAATAGTATCGCCGGTCGCGGTAAACTTAAACCCTACGGCTGCCGCGATATCACCGGAATACACCTTATCCAGCTCTGCTCTCTTATTAGCGTGCATCTGCAGAATACGGCCGATACGCTCTTTCTTATCCTTCGTCGCATTGTACACATAGGAACCGGAATTGCAGGTACCGGAGTACACGCGGAAGAATGCCAGCTTACCCACGAAAGGATCTGCCATGATCTTGAATGCCAGAGCTGCGAAAGGCTCATCATCGGAGGAATGTCTCACGATTTCATTGCCTTCCATATCAGTACCCTTGATTGCCTCGATGTCAGTCGGTGCGGGCATATACTCAAGAACCGCGTCCAAAAGCTTCTGTACGCCCCTATTTCTGTAAGCGGAACCGCAGCATACAGGAACTGCCGTACATTCGCAGGTACCCTTGCGCAGCGCTTTCTTCATGTCTTCTACGGAAGGCTCCTCGCCCTCCAGATACATCATGGTCAAATCATCGTCCAGCTCGCAGACTTTTTCTACCAGCTCGTCATGATAAAGTGCAGCGTCGTCCGCCATATCGGCAGGGATCTCTGTAATAGTGATATCCTCACCCTTATCATCATTATAGATGTAAGCCTTCATCTCGAACAGGTCAATGATTCCCTTGAAATCATCTTCTTTGCCAATCGGCAGTTGAAGAATGATCGCATTTTTACCTAATCTGCTTCTGATCTGATCTACAGCGCCGTAGAAGTTAGCGCCCAAAATATCCATCTTGTTGATGAACGCCATTCTCGGTACGTTGTAGGTATCAGCCTGTCTCCACACGTTTTCTGACTGCGGTTCCACGCCGCCCTTTGCACAAAATACGCCTACGGCACCATCCAGTACGCGGAGTGAACGCTCGACCTCTACCGTGAAGTCTACGTGACCGGGAGTATCAATGATATTGATACGATGCTCCAGTGCGCCAGGCTTAGGCTTGCAGTTTTCTTCCAGCGTCCAGTGGCACGTGGTTGCGGCTGATGTAATCGTGATACCTCTCTCCTGCTCCTGCTCCATCCAGTCCATGGTAGCCGTGCCTTCGTGAGTATCACCGATCTTGTAGTTTACGCCAGTATAATAAAGGATACGCTCTGTCAGTGTGGTTTTACCCGCATCGATATGAGCCATAATACCAATATTTCTGGTTCTCTCTAGTGGATATTCTCTTCCAGCCAAGGTTTTTTCCTCCTTTTAGAACCGATAGTGCGCAAAAGCCTTGTTTGCCTCTGCCATCTTGTGCATATCTTCTTTTCTCTTGACCGCTGCGCCCGTGTTGTTCGCTGCGTCTAAGATCTCGTTTGCAAGTCTCTGCTCCATGGTCTTTTCGCCTCTCTTACGAGAAAACATGACCAGCCAGCGGAGCGCGAGAGCCTGACGTCTGTCAGGACGAACCTCGATGGGCACCTGATAGGTAGCACCGCCGATACGTCTCGCTTTAACCTCCAGAAGGGGCATGATATTGTTCATAGCCTCCTCAAATACGTCGAGCGCCGGCTTTCCGGCCTTCTCCTCTACCTTTGCAAACGCCCCATATACAATCTTCTGCGCTACGCCCTTCTTACCATCCAGCATGATGTTGTTGATAAGCTTGGTCACAACCTTATTATTGTATAAAGGATCTGCTAATACATCTCTCTTCGGAATATGTCCTTTACGTGGCACGATTCTTCCCTCCTTATTCATAAAATGATATAAATCGCAGGTACTCACATGTGTCCTCTAATTCAATGTGTTCGTGCGGTATTTCTTCTATTATAGATAGATAATCGAAAAAAATCCCAACACTAAATTAGTTCTGTTTGTGGTACTGACCTGACCCAAAGCTTACTTCTTGGGTCTCTTAGCGCCGTACTTGGAACGAGCCTGCTTTCTGTTAGCGACTCCCGCGGTATCCAGCGTACCTCTGATGATATGGTATCTCGTACCGGGCAAGTCCTTGACTCTGCCGCCACGGATCAGGACAACGCTATGCTCCTGCAGGTTATGACCCTCGCCGGGAATATAGCTCGTTACCTCGATTCCATTGGAAAGACGCACTCTGGCAATCTTTCTGAGCGCTGAGTTAGGCTTCTTAGGAGTTGCTGTCTTAACAGCGGTGCAGACACCTCTTTTCTGCGGGGAAGCCGTATCGGTAGCTGCCTTATGCAGGGAATTGTAACCCTTCAACAATGCAGGCGCCGTGGACTTCTTTACGGATGTCTTACGTCCCTTCCTGACTAACTGGTTAAATGTTGGCATTCTTTTCACCTCCTGTTTTGTAAGAATGTAAATTGATTGAAAATTCTGCGTGCGCATCAAAAAAACAGCGCATTCATGTGCACACTACCCTAGTATACTTGCCCATGAATGCGTTGTCAATACATTTTTTTCAGTTCAGCCTTACTCTACCGGCTCCAGCTCCTCGTCAAGCGCCTCTTCCAGCTCCTCATCCTCGATGCCGTCATCAAAGTCCTCGTCCCCGATGTCTTCAATGTCCTCCAGCTCCTCGGTGAGTTCCAGATCGTCATCCTCATCCGCTGCGCCGTCGTCAAAGGACATCTCGTCGTCCATGCGCAGGCGGCTCAAGAGATTCTCGTCCGTGCTGAGTCTGGTGTCGCGGTAACGTCTCATACCCGTACCTGCGGGAATCAGCTTACCAATGATGACATTCTCCTTCAAACCGATCAGGGAGTCTACCTTACCCTTGATGGCTGCCTCGGTGAGGACCTTGGTCGTCTCCTGGAAGGATGCCGCCGACAGGAAGGAATCAGTCGCCAGTGCCGCCTTGGTGATACCAAGCAGGATCTGCTTGCCTTCTGCAGGCTCCTTGCCTTCCTTTACCAGCTCCTCATTCATATCCTCATAGTCCAGAACATCTACCAACGTACCCGGCAGGAAATCGGTATCCCCGCTCTCCTCGATGCGGACTTTTTTAAGCATCTGACGCACGATGACCTCAATGTGCTTGTCGGAGATATCCACACCCTGCAGGCGGTATACTCTCTGTACCTCACGCAGCATATAATCCTGTACGGCACGAATGCCCTTGATCTTTAAGAGGTCATGCGGATTGACGCTACCTTCGGTAAGCTCGTCGCCGGCTTCCAACGTCACGCCGTCCGCCACCTTGATCCTGGATCCGTAAGGGATCAGATAGGTCTTTGCCTCCCCGGTCTCGTTATTGCTAATAATGATCTCACGCTTTTTCTTGGTATCCTTAATGGTCGCAACGCCGCCAAACTCAGCAATGATCGCCAGTCCCTTCGGCTTGCGGGCCTCAAAAAGCTCCTCTACACGGGGAAGACCCTGTGTGATATCATCACCTGCCACACCGCCGGCATGGAAGGTACGCATGGTAAGCTGTGTACCGGGCTCACCGATGGACTGCGCCGCGATGATACCAACAGCCTCACCGACCTGAACGGGCTCGCCTGTCGCCATGTTTGCGCCATAGCACTTCGCGCAGATTCCCACATGAGAACGGCAGGTAAGAATCGTGCGGATCTTCAGTTCCTCCACCGGCTCTCCCTTCTCATTGACGCCGACGCTCAAAATCTTCTCCGCGCGGGCGGGAGTGATCATGTGGTTTCTCTTTACGATCATCTTGCCGTCTTTATCTTTGATATCCTCACAGGAGAAACGTCCCGTGATTCTGTCTTTCAAACCTTCGATGGTTTCCTTACCGTCCATGAACGCCTTAACAGTCATGCCGGGAAGTTCCTCCCTGCCCTCGCAGCAGTCCATTTCACGGATGATCAGCTCCTGCGAAACGTCGACCATACGTCTGGTCAGATAACCGGAATCGGCAGTACGCAGAGCGGTATCGGACAGACCTTTACGCGCACCGTGCGCCGACATGAAATACTCCAGTACGTCCAAGCCTTCACGGAAATTCGATTTAATAGGCAGCTCGATGGTACGACCTGTGGTATCGGCCATCAGACCTCTCATGCCAGCCAGCTGCTTGATCTGCTGGTTGGAACCACGGGCTCCGGAATCCGCCATCATATAAATATTACTGTACTTATCCAGACCTGCGAGCAGTACTTCCGTCAATTCCTTATCCGTCTCGGTCCAGGTATCCACAACCGCGTGGTATCTCTCCTCCTCGGTGATCAGGCCCCTGCGGAAGTTCATGGACAGCTTATCTACCGTTGCCTGTGCCGCCTCCAGCATTTCCGCCTTCTTAGCGGGCACTGTCATATCGGAAATGGACACGGTCATGGCTGCCTGTGTGGAATACTTATAGCCGGTCGCCTTGATCAGGTCGAGCACCTCCGCCGTGCGCACCGCGCCGTGGATGTTGATGACCTTCTCCAGGATCTGCTTCAACTGCTTTCTGCCGACGTGGAAATCCACCTCCAGCTTCAGCAGATTCTCCGGGTTGCTCCTGTCCACAAAGCCAAGATCCTGCGGAAGGATCTCATTAAAGAGGAATCTGCCCAACGTTGATTCCACATTGCCGGAAATCTCCTCGCCGTCAGCATTCTTCTTAGCCACTCTGACGGTAATCCTTGAGTGAAGGGTACATGCCTTATTCTCGTAAGCAAGAATTGCCTCGTTCACATTCTTAAAGAACTTGCCCTCTCCCAGCGCGCCGGGTCTCTCCTGTGTCAGATAATAGATACCGAGCACCATATCCTGGGAAGGCACCGCCACCGGACCGCCATCCGAAGGTTTCAGCAGGTTATTCGGGGAGAGCAGCAGGAATCTGCACTCTGCCTGCGCCTCCACGGACAAAGGAAGATGGACCGCCATCTGGTCACCGTCGAAATCGGCGTTGAACGCGGTACACACGAGGGGATGGAGCTTGATTGCCTTACCCTCAACGAGAATAGGCTCAAATGCCTGGATACCAAGTCTGTGCAGGGTAGGCGCACGGTTTAACATCACCGGATGCTCCTTGATAACCTCCTCCAGCACATCCCAAACCTGCGTGTCCAGTCTCTCCACCAGTTTTTTCGCCGCCTTGATATTCTGCGAAATGCCGCGAAAGACCAGCTCCTTCATCACGAAGGGCTTAAACAGCTCGATCGCCATCTCCTTTGGCAAACCGCACTGGTAAATCTTCAATTCGGGACCGACCACGATAACGGAACGTCCGGAATAGTCAACACGCTTACCGAGCAGATTCTGACGAAAACGCCCGGATTTACCCTTAAGCATATCGGACAGAGACTTCAGTGCTCTGTTGCCGGGGCCCGTTACGGGACGGCCTCTCCTGCCGTTGTCGATCAATGCGTCCACCGCCTCCTGCAGCATACGCTTCTCGTTGCGGACAATGATATCGGGAGCGCCCAGCTCTAACAGTCTTTTCAGACGATTGTTTCTGTTGATGATCCTCCTGTACAGATCATTTAAGTCGGAGGTCGCAAACCTGCCGCCATCAAGCTGCACCATAGGCCGCAGATCGGGCGGGATCACAGGGATCACGTCCATGATCATCCATTCAGGCTGGTTTCCGGACTCACGGAAAGCCTCCACCACTTCCAGCCTTTTGATAATGCGGGCACGCTTCTGACCGGTGGACTCCTTTAAGCCCTCCTTCAGTTCCGCCGCTTCTTCTTCCAAATCGATGGCCTGCAGAAGCTCTTTGATCGCCTCCGCGCCCATGCCTACACGAAACTTATTGCCCCAGGTCTCTCTGGCATCTTGATACTCCTTCTCGGTGAGCACCTGCTTGTAATCCAAATCGGTCTCGCCGCCATCCAACACGATATAGGACGCAAAGTAGAGCACTTTTTCCAGCACTCTGGGGGAGAGATCGAGGATCAGTCCCATACGGCTCGGGATCCCCTTAAAATACCAAATATGGGATACCGGCGCTGCCAGCTCAATACGGCCCATACGCTCTCTGCGGACGCTGGACTTCGTCACTTCAACGCCGCAGCGATCACAGACGACGCCCTTATAACGGATCTTTTTATACTTTCCGCAATGGCACTCCCAGTCCTTGCTGGGACCGAAGATCTTCTCACAGAACAGCCCTTCTTTCTCGGGCTTTAAGGTTCTATAGTTGATCGTCTCCGGCTTGGTAACTTCGCCTCTGGACCACTCTCTGATCTTTTCCGGCGACGCCAGCCCAATCTTAATCGCGTCAAATGTCATAGGTTGATACGCTTCCTGTCTCATATCTGACATCCTGCACTAACCTCCATAATCATAATTTATTCAAACACTTCCTCAAATGCCTCGTCTTCCATCACGTCCGTCTCGTCCGCGTCTTCCTCATCGCTGCTCACGAGCTCGCCGCTGTCCTCGTCAAATTCCTGACGCTGGTATCCCATGGATCCAAACGACTCCTGCTCGTAATCATAACTTCTGGAATCGCCTTCGATCTCGTAGCGATAATCGCTCTCGCCGTAGTCAATGGTCTCCATGATCTCGACCTCGGTCTGATCGTCACGCAGCACCCTGACATCGAGTCCCAGAGACTGCAATTCCTTTAAGAGCACCTTGAAGGACTCCGGAATGCCGGGTTCAGGGATGTTGTCGCCTTTAATGATCGCTTCGTAGGTCTTAACACGGCCTACCACATCATCGGACTTCACGGTCAGGATCTCCTGCAGCGTATAAGCTGCGCCGTACGCCTCGAGCGCCCACACTTCCATCTCACCGAAACGCTGGCCGCCGAACTGCGCTTTACCGCCCAGAGGCTGCTGCGTTACCAGAGAGTAAGGACCCGTAGAACGCGCATGGATCTTATCATCCACCAGATGATGGAGCTTTAAGTAGTGCATATGTCCGATGGTGACAGGGGAATCAAAATACTCACCCGTTCTGCCGTCACGAAGTCTCACTTTACCGTCTCTGGAAATAGGCACGCCCTTCCAAAGTTTTCTGTGTTCCCTGTTCTTAGACAGATACTCCAGCACCTCAGGCAGCAGTTCATCCTTATGCTTCTTTTCAAATTCTTCCCACTCCAGATTGACATAGTCGTTTGCCAGATCCAGAGTATCCATGATATCATCCTCTTTTGCGCCGTCAAATACAGGCGTCGCCACGTCAAAGCCGAGCGCCTTTGCCGCCAGAGAAAGGTGGATCTCCAGCACCTGCCCGATATTCATACGGGAAGGCACGCCCAGAGGATTCAGCACAATGTCAAGAGGTCTGCCGTTTGGCAGATAAGGCATATCCTCCACCGGCAGCACGCGGGAAACCACACCCTTGTTACCGTGACGGCCTGCCATCTTATCACCGACGGAAATCTTTCTCTTTTGTGCAATGTAAATGCGGACTGCCTGATTCACACCGGGAGACAGCTCGTCGCCGTTCTCTCTGGTGAACACCTTAGCATCCACAACGATACCATATTCGCCGTGAGGCACTTTGAGGGACGTATCACGCACTTCTCTGGCCTTCTCGCCAAAAATCGCACGCAGCAGTCTCTCCTCTGCGGTAAGCTCGGTCTCGCCCTTCGGCGTCACCTTGCCCACCAGGATATCGCCGGCACGCACCTCCGCACCGATACGGATGATACCTCTGTCGTCCAGGTCTTTGAGCGCATCGTCACCGACACCGGGGACATCTCTGGTGATTTCTTCGGGTCCAAGCTTGGTGTCGCGCGCCTCCGCCTCATATTCTTCCATGTGCACGGAAGTGTAGACATCCTCCTGCACCAGTCTTTCACTTAAAAGGACAGCGTCCTCGTAGTTGTAGCCTTCCCAGGTCATAAACCCGATCAGCGGGTTCTTGCCCAGCGCCAGCTCGCCGCTTGCGGTGGACGGACCGTCCGCGATCACTTCACCTTCCTCCACGCGCATCCCTTTCTGCACAATGGGCTTCTGGTTGTAGCAGTTGGACTGGTTACTGCGGGAGAACTTCATCAGGTGATATTCTTCCTTCGTCCCGTCGTCGCAGCTCATTTTAATGATATCAGCCGATACATAATCCACTGTACCGGATTTTTTCGCCACCACACAGACACCTGAGTCAACAGCCGCTTTGGGCTCCATGCCGGTTCCCACCACGGGTGCCTCGGTAAAGAGCAGCGGCACCGCCTGTCTCTGCATGTTAGATCCCATCAGGGCACGGTTCGCGTCATTATTCTGCAAGAAAGGAATCAACGCCGTTGCCACGGAAAATACCATCTTAGGCGACACATCCATAAAGTCGAACATCGTCTTCGGGTATTCCTGCGTCTCAGTCTTATAACGCCCGGACACGCTGTTTCTCGTAAAATATCCGCTCTCGTCAAGAGGCGCGGAAGCCTGCGCCACATGATAATTATCTTCCTCATCCGCCGTCATGTAGACCGTCTCGTCCGTGACGCGGGGATTCTGTGGATCGCTCTTGTCGATCTTTCTGTAAGGCGCCTCCACGAAACCGTATTCGTTGATCCTCGCATAGGATGCAAGGGAGTTGATCAGACCGATGTTAGGTCCCTCAGGGGTCTCAATGGGGCACATTCTGCCGTAATGCGTATAGTGTACGTCACGCACCTCAAATCCGGCACGGTCTCTGGACAGACCGCCGGGACCCAGTGCGGAAAGACGTCTCTTATGCGTCAGCTCACCGAGCGGATTGTTCTGATCCATGAACTGAGACAGCTGGGAAGATCCAAAGAACTCCTTTACCGCCGCCTGCACGGGCTTGATATTGATCAGCACCTGAGGCGAGATCTCCTCCGCGTCATGGGTCGTCATTCTCTCACGCACCACTCTCTCAAGACGGGAAAGACCGATGCGGTACTGGTTCTGTAAAAGCTCGCCTACCGCACGGATCCGACGATTGCCCAGATGGTCGATGTCGTCGTCGTTGCCGATGCCGTACTCAAGATGAATGTTATAGTTAATGGAAGCCAGAATATCTTCCTTGGTAATATGCTTCGGAATCAGATTGTGCACGTTCTTGCGGATCGCGTCATAAAGCTCCTCGGGATCCTTGCCGTACTCGTCCAAAAGCTGCTGCAGCACAGGATAGTAAACAAGCTCCGTAATGCCAAGTTCCTTGGGATTGCAGTCCACAAAGTTGGTGATATCCACCATCATATTGGAGAGGACTTTGACATTTCTCTCCTCTGTCTGGATCAGCACGGAAGGAACCGCTGCATTCTGAATGGCATCCGCCATCTCAGCCGTCACCTTGTCCCCTGCCTTTGCCAGGATCTCTCCTGTCAGGGTATCCACCACATCCTCCGCAAGGACATGATGTCTGATCCGATTACGGAACATCAGCTTTTTGTTGAATTTATATCTGCCGACCTTCGCCAGATCATATCTTCTGGGGTCGAAAAACATTGCCATGATAAGGCTTTCCGCACTCTCGACGCTCAAAGGCTCGCCGGGACGGATCTTTTTATAAAGCTCCAAAAGTCCCTCCTGATAATTCTCGGAAGTATCTTTTGCAAAGCTGGCCTCGATCTTCGGCTCATCGCCGAAAAGCTCTCTGATCTCGTCATTGGAACCAACGCCCATCGCACGGATCAGCACCGTGATCGGCACCTTTCTGGTCCTGTCCACGCGCACGTAAAAGACATCGTTAGAATCCGTCTCGTACTCTAACCATGCCCCGCGGTTGGGGATCACTGTTGCGGAAAAGAGTCTTTTACCGATCTTGTCATGCCCGATCCCGTAATAAATACCGGGGGAACGCACGAGCTGGCTGACAATGACACGCTCTGCGCCGTTGATCACAAAGGTGCCCGTCTGCGTCATCAGCGGCAGATCGCCCATAAAAATCTCATGTTCCGTGATCTCGTCCTTTTCCTTATTGATCAGACGGACCTTTACCTTGAGAGGGGCTGCGTAAGTTGCGTCTCTCTCCTTGCATTTCTCGATCGAATACTTAACATCGTCTTCGCACAGCTCAAAGTCAACAAATTCCAGACTCAGATGACCGCTGTAATCGGAGATCGGAGAAATATCGTCAAACACTTCCTTTAAGCCTTCATCCAGAAACCATTGGTAAGAGTTTTTCTGGACTTCGATCAGGTTCGGCATTTCCAGAACCTCTTTCTGTCGTGCATAGGACATTCGCGTATTTCTGCCGGCCGCAGTCTTACGGATTCTGCTCTTTTCCATTGACATTTCACCCCGTTCTTTATGATTGTTTCATGCTTTTTGTCAAAAAAGAGACCATAAAAAAGCATAGCACACCACAATAGTGCACTATCCATTCTACTACAAGTCCATGCGGGAGTCAATGAGAAACTTTTAAAATTAAGAATAAAATCGAAGATTTTCCGAATGAGCACGGTGAGAAACAGCAAAACCGTCCGCACGCCTGCGCGCACGGACGGTCCGTTCCATCGCCTGATTACTTGAGGGTAACCTTTGCGCCCTCAGCCTCGAGCTTCGCCTTGATGTCGTCAGCTTCTTCCTTAGAAGCAGCTTCCTTAACCATCTTCGGAGCGGAATCAACCAGATCCTTCGCCTCCTTCAGACCAAGGCCGGTAGCCTCACGAACCACCTTGATGACCTTAACCTTGTTAGGACCTACTTCGGTCAGCTCAACGTCGAACTCGGTCTTCTCCTCGCCTGCTGCCGCTGCTGCGTCACCGCCTGCTGCTGCAACAACAACGCCCGCTGCCGCGGATACGCCGAATTCCTCCTCGCAAGCTTTTACGAGATCATTTAACTCTAATACTGTCAACTCTTTGATCGCATCGATCAATTCCTGGGTAGATAACTTTGCCATGATTATTTTCCTCCATATTTTTTTGTTGCATATCCTGTTACTCTGTTACAATTCTGCGGATGTTTACTCTGCCGCGGGCACTTCCTCTGCAGGAGCCGCTTCCTCAGCGGGAGCCTCTGCTTCTGCCGCAGGTGCTGCTTCCTCTACAGGCGCTTCTGCAGGAGCTTCCTCCTTTGCGGGCGCCTCGCATCCGGATGCACCGCCTTTTTCTGCCAGCTGATTCATCACGCGGGCGAAGTTGGTGATCGGAGACTGGATACTGCCAAGCAGCTTGGACAGCAATTCTTCTCTGGAAGGAATCTTGGAAATATTCTCGATTCCCTTTGCATCGTAAGCAATGCCTTCCACGATGCCGCCCTTGACCTCAAGGGCATCTGCTGTCTTTGCGAATTTGCATAACACTCTGGCGGGAGCCGTTGCATCCTCTGTAGAGATGGCAACTGCGCTGGGGCCTTCCAGATAAGGGAGCAGCGCTTCGCAGTCCGTACCCTTGAATGCAAAATTCATCATCGTGTTCTTGTAAACCTTGTAGGTGATCCCGGCTTCACGCAGCGTCTTACGAAGCTGTGTGTCCTGCTCCACCGTAAGGCCGCGATAGTCAACCAGAACGACTGACTGCGCGTCTTTTACGGCAGCGGCGATCTCATCTACGATCGGTTTCTTCAATTCCACTTTTGCCATGTCATTACCTCCTTATAGATTTTATTTGGGGGTATAGAAAGTCCCCCCTGAAGACAGGGAGGACGAAAATATCATTCTGATAAGAACATTTCTCGCATCTCTCCTCGGCAGGCGGACTCTTACGCCGGCAATACGGCACCTGCTGTCTTCGGCATTTGCTACTATAGCACAGCGCGCGCAGGGCTGTCAACTATTTTTGCCAAATATAACAGCATTTTTGTCCGCCATAGGCATTTCCCGCCCACAAACAGCTTAATTCTTCTTATTTCCAATTCGAGAGCGGACGCGACATCTCCTCCTCGTACTTACTGATTGCCTCATCACGCACATTGCGCGGCACGCCCCACTTGTCGCCGACCTCACGGATTTTGCCGTCCCGCAGCTCGCATTTCGTGCCGTTTAAGACAAATTCCCGGTCGGTATCCACGCCAAGCTGCCGCAGCAGTTCCAGTAACATGGGCGTCGTGCCTCCCATCAGATCGCTCCTGTCGGACGCGGCAGAGACCCGGTCACCAAACTCGAGCATGACGCCGGACCACCGTCCCTCCGAAAAGTGGATCAGAGCGCCAAGCCCCCACGAAAGCGCCTGCAGCTTTTCATCGTTTTCCCCGTTTTTGGTTCCGTACCCTTCGCCGTAGACCTGATCCTCCCCCACGCGCAGTCTGTAGCCGTTTCCGAGGTCAAATACATCGCCCACGGCAATATTGACACTGTTGTCAGAAGGGTCGTAGCCCTTATGTTCGCGTGTCTGGAACGGTCCCGCTTTTTGAAAGAGCTCGGATGGATCAATACAGGTAAAAAAGCCAGCGCTGTAGCATGTAAAAATTTTGCCGCCGTCCACCTGTACGGTGGAAGTCACCGCGTCAACGGACTCCGTGGTGATCTCATACTCCTCTTTCTCCGGGTCGTTAAAAAGACTCCTGTCAACCTGCGCCCAGACCTCGATTAAATTATTGATATCCGCTTTTCTGGCTCTGTCAAACCCGTTCAGTGTATCGTCCTTATCGCCGCTAATATCTCCGTTAAAGTAATCCACAAAGGCGTCCTGCTGCCCATCCTTTGTAGAAAGCTTTCCCGTCCTTGTATTATAAATGTAAGTATTCCTGCTCCCTACGCCGCTGATGCTCATGTCACACCTCCCCGGCTTCATATGCTACCGCCGCATGGGCAAAGGGACTTGCCGACATAATTCTGCTCTCCCCGGCTCCTGGGCGCGCTTCGTACTGTAATCCAAACTTCTGCGCCTCCGTGATCTCGACCTCCATCATGCCAAAGTTCGTCTTGATCTGCAAGACAGTAGAACCGTCAGGTTTGGTGATAATCTTTGTTTCAAGGTCATCATCTTCGTCCGCAGCGTCCTTTCCCTTTCCGCTCTTTCCAGCCTCACCTGTTCCGGGAATCGTCATTTTACCATCAAAGTCGGAAATTTTCTGCAAACCTTTTCTGTTTTCATGGATGATTCCACGCCAAAGCAGATCCATCTCCTCCGCCGTATAAAAATGTGCGCCAAAGTCATTCATATATTTGGCGTACTTTGCCTTCTCGCGGTCTATGTAGGTGGAGCCGTCCTTCTCATAGGTATAGTTCGGCACACCATCCTCGTCGGTGGAAGTCTCAAAGAAGTTGACAAAATCGTCCTCGTCGATCTCTCCTGCTAAAAAGTCCTCCCAAAATTCTTTGTGGGACGCAAAACGCAGGTTTGCATCCTGCGGAAACCGCTGAATAAATGCCAGCACCTTCTCGCGCTGTCCCGGCTCCGTGTAGGAAAGGCTCCAGCAGTCCTTATTGACCCATTTTGTGCCGTCAAAATAAGCTTCCTTACACCTGATCCCATCCTGCCCATAACAAGTAATAAACCAATGTTTGTGTTTGGGATCATCAGTGGGGAAGGTGCTTTTGGTAACCTCACCCGTAAGAAGCTCCCCAAGCTCCTCAGGGTCCGTCACCTCCACATCTGTACAATTATCGTCCATGCCATCCAATTCCCACGGTTTTATTCCTAAATTTGCAGTACTACCGCCGTCATCTGTCTTGGGATTCGCCACACTGCCCGCCGTTTCCACAGTCGGCAAAGCGGCTGTAGGAACTGACACATTTGTCATTTCACCGGGATCCGCTGTTCCGCTCTCGACCTGCCGTCTCAGCGCCTCTTTCGCCGCCTGTTCTTCCACTTCCGCAATGATCTCTTTGATCTGCTCCTGCAGAGCTTCCTCGGCGTCATCAAAATCAGCCAGCAGCTTTTCCCACTCCTTAATGGTAAAGGTCTGGGCACCCGTCTGGAACGTCGGCTCCACAGTACCGTCCTTTATCTTCTTTGCCATCTCCTCCATATGCGCAAGGATCTGCTCGCGGTAGGTCATATCCTCCGATTTCTTTTCTTCTGTTTTCGTTTTCTCTGTGCCTTCACCATTTACGACATCCGTGTCATTTATTGCCTTCTCACCGAAAACAGGTCTGCCTGAATCTGACTTAGCGGACTGTGCAGAGCGGTTTCCGTATCCCGTCCCCGTTGTATTATGATTGTGAATCCAAGAAGAATAACCGTTTTCTATGTACATCTCTCGTCTCCCTTTCTGTCTGGCGATTTGTCCTTCTGTAATGAATACGATTCAGCCGCCCCGAAAGTTTCATTTTTAAAAAATACTTTTGCTCATCATCCAATCAATGCGGGGAATACCCGTATTTCAGACACTCTCCCGGGCAGAACTTCTTTTCACCTCACCAGCTCACAAACCCGTCCGCATCGATCTGCACCCCCTCGGATATGCTGCGCAGATAGCCAAGCACCCGTTCCTTCTCCGCGCCTTCCAACAGTGCCGTGCGGCATCCGCTCTGGAGACAGGGGACAAACTGATAACTCACGATCCCCGACTCGTCGATCACCACTTCCACCATGCCTGTATCCAGGGTCTTTGAGTTGAACCAAAAATTACCCATACTGTAGATGACAGGCACGCCCCTTATCACACCAATGGGCTGCAGACAGTGCGGATGGTCGCCAATGATCAGATCCGCTCCCGCACCGACCAGCTCAGGCGCCTGCTTTAACTGCGCCCAATCCAGTTCCGCCTGATTTTCCGTGCCCCAATGAACATAGACCACCACAAAGTCGCTGTTGCGATCGGCCTCCCGCACGGTCTCCATCAGCTTATCGCCGTTCCAGCAGCGAAAAACACCGGGAGAGTCCGCCGTAGCTTCCTTGGTATCAGGCGTATCCAGCCGCTCGATCTGGGTCGCCGACACAATGGCGATCTTGAGATCTCCCACAATAAAGTAGACGGGTTTTCTCGCCTCGTCGATGTTTCGTCCCGCACCCACATAAGGGATCTCCGCATCCCGCAAAGTGTCCAGTGTATCCGTCAAGGCATCCGGCCCGTAATCATAAGCATGGTTATTGGCCAAAGACACGATATCGACACCCATGTCAGTTAGATAAGACACCGTCTCGGGCCTTGCCCGAAAGGTAAATTGCTTTTCTTCCAGAGGCGTCCCGCGATTGGAGTAAGCAAACTCATTGTTCAGCATCATCACGTCCGCTGCCTGCATCCGCTCGATCACTTCAGGCAACACACCCTTGGAGATATCGCCGTCTGCGCGCACCGGCCCGGTGATGGCATAATGGTCGTCAAAAAGAACGTCCCCCGCAAATGTGAGCGTCGCCTGCCCGGACACGGCCGGCTCTCTGACATAGATATTGTTCTCGGCAAGGTATGTCGGATCGTCCAGCTCGCCCTGATACTTGGAAGGTGTCTCCCCCTGCGCAGGCGCATCTTCCGACTCCACAGTTTCCGATGAATCCTGCGGCAGCTGCGGCTCCTCCATTCCGCCAGTGTCCTTCTGCTCTTTGTTTACCATTTCAGTCGGCTTATTCCTGACCGGCTCCGTGATCCAGTGGTGCGCTGCAAGCGCAAAAACACCCACCGCAGCCACCGCCGTCAGGGTGATCATAAACGGCATGAGAAAGCTGCGGCTCAGCCTTATTCTTTTTTTCCTTTTTCGTGATTTTCTTTTTGCCATGCGTATAGTATACCATAACTTATCCCATTGCAAAATACATTCCCATACGCAAATGCTCCTGTATGGTAAAGAAGCCGGCAATCGGCAAAAATTTGTTGACAAACAGATATCCGAGTGCTAATATGAAATAAATTTCATATGAAGTTTATTTCATATTTTGGAGGCAAAATTGAAAAAGGAAGTTCCAACACTACTATCGAATCATATAAGAGAATACCGAATGAAGAAACAGCTTACCCAACAGCAACTTGCTGATTTGGTAAACGTTTCTTCAAGAACTATCATTTCACTGGAAAAAGGGCAATATAATCCGTCTGTTTTACTGGCACATGAGTTAGCTAAAATATTTGGATTGACGATCGAAGAATTATTTGATTTTGAGGAGGGTTGACATGAGAAAGAGTAAGAAAATTTTTGCGTGTTTATTCATTGGTCTTGGTATTTTGCTCTTACCGCTTAGTCTGATAAAGGGATTTCCTGCTGCTTTTATTGTCTCTGCAGGCTGTGCACTAATAGCTTATGGCATTGTAGATTTTCTATGGGAACACTCTGTCCATAAAATTGGGCGCGCTAAAATCATGGACGAGGATGAAAGGAATGTGCTTATTAACGGCAAAGCATACACCCTTGTATCTGAATTTGCAAATATAGGCTTTATTGTCCTTGCTCTGTATTCCGCTATCTGCAAGACAGATATGGTAGGCTGCATGATTGCTATAGGTATCTTTTTGCTAAGCCATATCGTTTATGCCGTGTGTTTTCAATATTTTGACAACCATTAGCAAAATCCATCGACCTAATTATGCGGCATTCTCTACGCTATGCGGTCATCAGCTTATCCTGGGCAACGGGAATCCTTAAGCCGCAGAGGAAAAGGAGCAGCCTGCCAACGCAGACCGCTCTCTGATTTCGTTTCTTATTTCATTTTTTGCGGCATTTCCCACTCTTAGTACTTCGCCACGTTCACCTTCACGCCGGGGCCCATAGTGGTAGCAAGCGTAATGCTTCTAAGATACTGACCCTTTAATGCCGAAGGCTTTGCCTTGACGATTGCTTCCATCAGCGCGTCAAAGTTCTCCTGCAGCTTGCTCTCCTCAAAGGAGGTCTTTCCGACGGGTACGTGGATGATGTTTGCCTTATCCAGTCTGTACTCGATCTTACCTGCTTTGATATCGCTGATTGCCTTCGCCACATCCATGGTAACGGTACCTGCCTTCGGGTTGGGCATCAGGCCTTTGGGACCCAGCACCTTACCCAGACGACCTACAACGCCCATCATATCGGGGGTTGCAACCACTACGTCAAAATCAAGCCAGCCTTCGTTCTGGATCTTGGGGATCAGCTCCTCGCCGCCTACATGGTCAGCGCCCGCTGCCTCCGCCTCGTTTATCTTATCGCCCTTTGCAAATACAAGGACACGCACCGTCTTACCGGTTCCGTTGGGCAGCACCACCGCGCCGCGGATCTGCTGCTCTGCGTGACGGCCGTCACAGCCTGTTCTGATGTGAACTTCCACCGTCTCGTCAAATTTCGCTGTTGCTGTCTTTTTTACCAAGGCGATTGCTTCTGCGGTATCGTACTGCACAGAACGATCTACCAGCTTGGCTGCCTCCTGATATTTTTTACCGTGTTTCATCTCGAACCCTCCATTACTCTTCTACTGTGATGCCCATGCTTCTCGCAGTACCGGCGATCATGCTCATTGCCGCCTCAACGCTTGCCGCGTTTAAGTCAGGCATCTTCATCTCCGCGATCTCCTGAAGCTTCGCCTTGGAAATCGTTGCTACCTTTGCCTTGTTAGGAGTAGCGGAACCGGACTTGATGTTGCACGCCTTCTTTAAGAGTACTGCTGCAGGGGGAGTCTTCGTGATGAAGCTGAAGCTTCTGTCTGCATACACTGTGATGACAACGGGAATGATCACATCGCCCTTGTCAGCCGTCTTTGCGTTGAACTGTTTGGTAAATTCAACGATGTTTACCCCGTGCTGTCCAAGTGCAGGACCAACCGGGGGCGCCGGCGTTGCCTTGCCGGCAGGAATCTGTAACTTGATATAGCCTTCTACTTTCTTTGCCATTTCGGCACCTCCTAATATTATTGTGGTACGGACGCCTCTCCACCTGTCTGTCTCAATCTGCGAGATTGTTGAAGACAAGCTCGAATTCTAAATGCGCAGCATTTCAAATTAGCTCCCACACACATATCTAAACCACCCACGGGCGGAATAAATATCTAACGCATACTTCTAACCTCCGCGAAGCTAATCTCCACGGGAGTCTCTCTGCCAAACAGCTCCACGTTGATGGTGGCTGTCTGCTTACCATAATCGATCCTCTGCACGACGCCGACGGTATCCTTCCAGACGCCTGCGACCACCGCAATGGTATCGCCCTCTGCAAAATCGACGGTCATATTCTCCATCTTGATGCCAAGCGGCTTCATCTCCGCCTCGGTGAGCGGCACCGGCTTACTGCCCGGCCCTACAAAACCCGTCACACCTCTGGTATTTCTCACGACATACCAAGTATCGTCGTTCATAATCATATTGATCAACACATATCCGGGGAACATCTTCTTCTGAACCGTCTTGCGTGCACCGTTTTTCAGCTCGGTAACATCCTGCATCGGCACCTTGACCTCCAGAATTTCTTCCTCCAGATGTCTGTTCTCGATTGTCTTTTCTATGTTGGCTTTTACTTTATTCTCATA
The DNA here is from genome assembly GCA_910576815.1 of uncultured Lachnospiraceae bacterium. Taxonomy (GTDB): domain Bacteria; phylum Bacillota; class Clostridia; order Lachnospirales; family Lachnospiraceae; genus UBA3282. The sequence continues at coordinate 45,957 of CAJTKA010000020.1, read as the reverse complement.
ACCGGAATAAGTATGCACAACATACCAATTCGCCTCTGCCATACGAGTCCTCCCTACCCTGCTTTCTGATCAAGAACCTGCCTAAAATTTCAGCGTCGTAATAAAATCCACGCCATACTGCAAGCCGAAATCAAGTGCCGCAATGATTGCCCCCACTACCAGGGAAATCAAGACGACCGCTATGGACTGCTTTAAGAGAGAATCCTTGTCCGGCCAGCTGATCTTCTGAAACTCAGCCTTTACACCGTCAAAAAAATTGACTGCCTTCTTCTCTTTCTTTGCCGAATCTGCCATAATTTTCTCCATTCCGAGATTCGCAACGCGAATCTCGCTGAGATAATTGCGAAGCGAATTTCTCTTTCCGAAGCGTTTTATGCTGAGGAACGCGGGCAAAATTTCAGATTTTGCCCTGCGATTAAGGAGTTTGTGACGCTTCTGCACAAACTCCCGATTGAAAAATCAGCACATCAGTGTGATTTTTCAATCTATCTCCTTTTTCAAAACGACGCCAATTACTTCGTCTCTTTATGCAGAGTATGTCTCTTGCAGAATCTGCAATACTTCTTGGTCTCCATCCTGTCGGGATGGGTCTTCTTATCCTTTGTCGTATTGTAGTTACGCTGCTTGCATTCCGTACAAGCCAATGTGATCCTTGTGCGCATCTTGCCACCTCCAGTATATTACGATCCGTTACTATTTTGAGCATAAAAAAAAGACCTAAAACTCATCTCGCTCACACAATATATCATAGGGCGACCGGCAAGTCAACTGTTTTCCCCTAATTTTCTCCTCAAAAAATAAATTTTTCTGTTTTCCCCTCTTTACAAAACCGTCAGGCGGTACGATATATAGGATAACAATATTTTTGTGTGGAAAAACAGCAGTAATTTCCTGCAAATACTTGCATTTTGCAGCAAAAAACGATATGATGGTACTATAATAATAAGTAAAAAGCCCACAAAGGCGCTTTGCAGGCTACGGACAGCCACCGGAAGCGTCTGCAAGAATTTCACGGAAGAAAGGAGGGGCTTATGGGTTTCAACACAGTCAACAACTTAAACAACGTTTATAATTTTTATATGACGACCTACGCGCCCAAGTCGAGCACGCCTTATGATACGCACAAAAAGAGCGAACTCCGCAGCGTGTATAATTCCATTGTAAAAATGAATAAGGAGTCCCCTCTGTTCATTCTGGATACCAGCAAGGAATCCCAGCAGTTTGCCGTGGGTATCAAGGAGAATGCCAGAGAGCTTCGCAATACCATTGCTTCTTTAGGCGGTCTTGATGAAGACGAACTTCTGAATAAGAAGGTCGCTTATTCCAGCAATGAGAATATTGCCACTGCCAAATATATCGGGGCGAAAAAGCCGGACGACGATTTCCCTATTTATAAAGTGGAAGTTGATCATCTTGCCTCCTCGCAGGTAAATCTCGGAAAGTTCCTGCCGGAAGACGAACCCGTGGCACTTGCCCCCGACACCTACTCTTTTGATGTGGGAATCGAAGATTTAAGCTACGAATTTCAGTTCAGCATCAAGGCAAGCAACACAAACAGAGATGTCCAGGCACGCTTATCCCGCCTGATCAATAATGCAAACATCGGTATGTCCGCTCAGGTCGTATCGGATGAAAAGGGCGGCTCCGCTCTGCGGATCGAATCAGATGCAACAGGCTTAAAAGAAGGTAAAAAAGCACTGTTCATCATATCCGACCAGCGCACCAGTAAGACGGCCGGCGTAGTGGATTATCTGGGACTTGACTATGTGTCCTCCCCTGCTACGAACGCTTCTTTTCTGGTAGACGGAGAACCGCATACTTCCACTGCCAATCGCTACACACTGGATAATACGTATGAACTGCAGTTCCACGGTGTGAGCAGCGAGGAGGGCGAAACGGCTTCTATCGGCATCAAGACCGATGTGGAATCTTTGGCCGAAAACATCAATACCCTTGTGAGGGGTTACAACTCGTTCCTACAGGCGGTTTCCGAATATCACGTTGACCAGCCAAAGAGCGACCGCCTCTTTCACGAGATGAGCAGCGTAGCGAGGGTCTACGCGAAGGGACTTACCTCCGCAGGCCTGAATCTGAATCTGGACGGCACGCTGGAAGTAGACAATAATGTCCTGCGTCAGAAGGCTACCAGTGACGACGCAAAAGAAGCGTTCTCCTCCATGAAGGGCTTCACTAATTCAGTGCTGCGCAAGTCAAATCAGGTTGCCTTGAACCCGATGCACTACGTCAATAACGTGATCGTGGCCTACAAGAACCCCGGCAAAAACTTCGCCAGCCCCTATATCACCAGCGCGTACAGCGGGATGATGTTCAACAGCTACTGCTAGGACGCACACTCATAATGATACCAAAAGCGGTTGGTCTATTGACCTGCCGCTTTTATTATTTTTCAAATTGGCAGAATAATAAGGTAATTGGCATGTCCTGTAGCACTGTTTGAGTGCAGTCATGCCCTCACTTTAGTAAATGCGCAAACCCGCGCTTTCGGCTATAGCGGTATATTTCCATGCTTCTTCTTCGGATTCTCCGCCTGCTTATTCTTCAACCCCCGCAGCGCCTTGATCAGTGCCGCCCTGGTCTCCTCCGGCTTGATCACCTCATTGACATAGCCCCTGGCCGCAGCCACATAGGGATTTAAAAAGCGGTCCTCATACTCTTTCTTGCACTGCGCCCGCATGGCTTCGGGATCTGCCGCCGCCTTGATCTTTCGCTTGAAGGCAATGTTGACTGCTCCGTCCGCTCCCATCACCGCGATCTCCGCGATCGGCCAGGCGTACACGATGTCCGCGCCCATCTCCTTGGAGTTCATGGCTATGTAAGCGCCGCCGTAAGCCTTGCGCATGATCAGAGAAATCTTCGGCACGGTCGCCTCCGAGTAAGCATAGAGGATCTTGGCACCGTGACGAATGATGCCGTTATGTTCCTGCGCCGTACCGGGCAAAAAAGCAGGTACGTCGATCAGCGTGACGAGCGGTATGTTAAAGCAATCGCAAAAGCGAATAAATCTTGCTATTTTATCGGATGCGTGGTAATCCAGAGAACCGCCCATGGAATTGGGCTGGTTCGCCACGATGCCAACCACCTTGCCTTCCATGCGGCACCATCCTACCACTGCGTTTGTCGCAAATTCTTTCTGCACCTCAAAAAAGCTGCCTTCGTCCACGATGCAGTCGATGACTTCCTTCACATCGTAGGCATGGCGGGAATTATCGGGAACGATATCCTTGATTTTTGCTGCCTTGGCATTCATGGCGCCATCCGGTTTCACACTGCTGTCCCCCCTGCCAAAAACCTTGCCCATGCGGGAGGAAATGCTCTGCCTCTCCACCGTATTGACCACCGGCGGTTTTTCCGTCCAGTTGCTCGGCAGATAGGACAAAAGTTTGCGCACGCCCATCAAACATTCCTTTTCCGTATCATAGGTAAAATGAGACACACCGCTCTTTTTCGCATGCACCTCGGCGCCGCCCAGCTCCTCCACGGAAACTTCCTCGTTGATAACCGTCTTCACCACGTTCGGCCCGGTAATGAACATCTTGGAAATATCCTTGACCATAAAGATAAAGTCACAAATGGCAGGCGCATAGCAGGCGCCGCCGGAGCAGGGTCCTAATATCACCGCGATCTGAGGAATCACACCTGACGCCTTCGTGTGGCGCAGGAACATCCCGCTGTAGCCGCTCAGGGAAGAAATACCCTCCTCGATCCTCGCGCCGCCGCTGTCATTGATGCAGATCAGGGGCGCCTTCATCTTCATCGCCATATCCTGGATACGGCAGATCTTGAAAGAATGATACTCTCCCAGCGTGCCGCCAATCACCGTAAAGTCCTCGCTGGCCACAAAGACCTGTCTGCCGTCGATCTCGCCGTAACCGGTCACCACACCGTCACCGGGCACCCGCCTTTTATCGAGATCAAAATCATCGATGCGAGATTCCAAAAAGCCGTCCACCTCCACAAAGGTGCCGGGGTCAAGCAGTACTTCGATCCGCTCTCTGGCTGTGAGTTTGCCTGTCGCGTGCTGTTTGTCGATCCTGCTTTGTCCGCCACCCAAAAGCGCTTTTTCTCTTTTTCTATCCAGTTCTTTGATTGCCTCGTTCCAGTTCATGGGAGCGCCTCCATAATGTTTGATATTCTAATGGTTTGATACTCAAAGTTTCTGGCTAATATTATAGGCAGAGCCCTGTTTCTTGTCAAGACTCTGCCTATATATTTTTTCATAATTCAGCTAATGCGGAGAATGCCTGTTAGAAGTGCTTATCGCGTTCGCGATCACCTTATCCATATCGTAGTAGCGGTACTGCCCCAGCCTGCCGCCAAAAATCACATGCGGCCGCTTTTTTGCAAGCGCCTGATACCTTGCAAACAGAGCGTCGTTCTTTTCATTATTTATGGGATAGTAAGGCTCCTCCCCCTCCTGCCAGGCTGCCGGATACTCTCTGGTGATCACGGTGTCTGGCTGTGTTCCAAACTCGAAATGCTTGTGCTCGATGATTCTCGTGTAAGGAATCTCGCGTTCCGTGTAATTCACCACGGCATTGCCCTGATAATTATCACAGTCAGACAGGGTCTCGGTCTCAAAGCGCAGAGAACGGTATTCCAGATGACCCAGTGAATATTCAAAATACTCGTCGATCATCCCCGTATAGACCACCCTGTCGTAACTATTTCCTTCCCTGTCACGCACCAGGATGTTCCCGTCCTGTTCTTCTTCCGTCACAAAATCGCGGTAGTCCGTGCCCGTCTTTACCTCAACACCCCGCAGCATGGCTTCCACCATCGCGGTATAGCCCTCCACGGGAATGCCCTGATAACGGTCGTTGAAATAATTATTGTCAAAGGTAAAGCGCAGGGGCAGCCTTTTGATGATAAAGGCAGGAAGCTCCCTGCAGTCTCTCCCCCACTGCTTCTCGGTGTAGCCCTTCACCAGCTTTTCGTAGACATCCCTTCCCACCAGAGACAGCGCCTGCTCCTCCAGATTCTTCGGCTCCGTAATGCCGAGATCCGCGATCTGCTCCGCAATTTTTTGTTTCGCCTCCTGCGGTGTCACAATGCCCCACATCCTGCTGAACGTATTCATATTAAAAGGAAGATTGTAGAGCTCATCGCGGTATCGCGCCACCGGCGAATTAGTATAATGGTTGAACTCTGCAAATCGGTTTACATAATCCCATATCTTCCTGTCAGAAGTGTGGAAGATATGCGCGCCGTAGCGGTGCACCTGAATCCCCGCTACTTCCTCGGTATAAATATTGCCGGCAATGTGCTCCCGCCTGTCAATGACGCGCACCCGCCGGCCCTTTTCGTGCATTTCATGGGCAAACACGGAGCCATACAGCCCCGCGCCCACCACTAAGTAATCATAGTGCATATTATTCTCCAATCCATGCAGAGAATGCCAGATTTATAGGCATTCTCTTGAGTAAAACATAGAAATTCTTTGCGAAACGCCCTCTGGCGTGAGCAACTAGAATTTCTTTTTACTCAGTCTTCGGTCGCCTGATACTTCTCCAGCTGCGCATAATCTTCCATCAGCTCCAGCGCCTTCTTGCGGCCGGTCTTGTTCAGTTTCACATAGTACTGCATCACGCGGTTCTCCATGATCTTACCACCGAGCAGACTCTTTTGGTTGATGGGCGTGAAGTCCACAGGGTTTAAGTTCAGTTTGTCGCACATCCTGATAACAGTCCCATAAGCCATACCCTCGATTCCTCTATCCAGTGCGGTAACCAGCGTAGAGTATGGAATCGACATTTCAATCGCAAACTGCCTGACACTCTTGTGCTGCTTCAAAATTTCTGCCTTTAAAATTTCTGCCTTCGTCATAATAGACCTCCTTATCCCCTTATCCTGTGCTTTTTCTTTGATGAGAAAATCCCAACCCCTCACCGTTTCGGACAGTATAACACATTTTTGAAAAAAAAGGAACCACTAAACGCAACAATAAACGTAATATCGTCATCCTTGTACTCTTTTCACTAATATTTCTTTTGTTTTTGTACAAAAAGTATAATCTTTTGTCCTGTCCCGCCAAAAACCGTATTGTCGAAGCTGCAAGAAAATGCTAAAATGGATATAGTAAATAAGTATCACAAAAGAGGTGTTATTCTATGCTGCCCGTATCCGTGTGCATGATCGCAAAAAATGAGGACAATCACATCGAAGAATGCTTAAAGAGACTGCGCCCCTGCCGCTTTGAGATCATTGTGGTGGACACAGGTTCCGTTGACCGCACGGTGGAAATCGCTCACAAGTATGCGGACAGAGTGTTTCATTTTGCATGGTGTGACGATTTCAGCAGCGCGAGAAACTTTTCGATCCAGCAGGCTGCCAACGATTGGGTACTGACCATCGACTGCGACGAATATCTGGAAAATGTGAATCTGGCGGACCTTGAAGATTCCCTTGTCAGAAACGAAAAAGCCGTCGGTATGATCATGCGCAACAATCCCTACACGGTGCAGGGCGCGCGCTCCATCATGGCAGAGCGTATCGGCAGGCTCTTTCATCGTAACTTCTGTCACTATGAGGGTACCATTCACGAGCAGGTGCGCACGCTCCAGGGAAAGGAACCGGAACAGTTTTCGATTCCCCTGACCTTTTATCACGAGGGCTATGTAGAAGAATCCGACAAGCGTATGCGTGCCACGAGAAATCTGGAAATGCTGCTTCACGATTTGATTCTCAAGGGACCGAACCCTTATATGTATTTCCAGCTGGGTCAAAATTACCTTTCCTTAAACGACTTGGAAAAGGCGGCCCACTACTACAAACTGGGATTGGAACTAAACACTGATCCTTCCTCCGAATTTGCGCGGAATATGATGGAGGCTTACGGCTACTGCCTGATGAACCTTGCCAAATATGACGATGCCATGACCTTGAAGGAATATTATGACCAGTTCTCCGACAGGGCGGACTTTGTTTACCTGATGGGTATGCTTCACATGAAAAAGGGCGAACCGGAAGACGCTATTGCTGAGTTTGAAAAAGCCACAAAACTTCCAACCCCCTCTCGCAAGGGCGTAAACAGCTATCGTGCCTTTTTCCAGATTGCGGACATCTACGAGTCGATGGGCGATTTTGAAAAAGCCAGGATCTACTATAAAAAATGCGGGGACTTTGAACCCGCCATGCGCAGGCTCAAGGAGCTGGCTGCACAGTCTGCCTCCTAAGCCCCATTCTGAAAGGAGCCGCCTTGCTTCCGCTCTCAGTCTGTATCATAGCCAAAAATGAAGAAGCCCATATCGGGGAATGCCTGCGCCGTCTTGCGCCTTACGGTTTTGAGATCGTGCTGACGGACACAGGCTCCACGGATCGTACCCTGGCGGTCGCAGAAAAATACACCAATCGAATCTTTCACTTCGACTGGTGCGATGATTTTTCCGCCGCCAGGAATTTTTGTATGGAAAAAGCATCCCACGATCGTATCCTCTCCCTCGACTGCGACGAATGGATCGAGGAGCTGGATGCTCCCGCCCTTCTGCGCTGCATGGAACATTATGCGAACGCCGTGGGCCGCATCCTGATCCGCAGCCGTTTTACCAAGGATGGGCGCACCTCCTACGAACAGACCCGTGTTAGCCGTCTGGCTGACCGCAGACAGTTTTTCTTCACCGGCGCGATACATGAGCAGTTATCTAGCCGTCATACGCCTGGTCTTCCCAATCCGGTTTATGACGCTCCTGTCACAATTCTCCACGTGGGCTATGACTTAAGCGACGACGTCATGCAGGAAAAATGCCGCCGCAACATTGCGCTGCTTACGGCGGAGCTGGCTGCTCAGGGACCTGACCCTTATCTTTACTGTCAGCTGGGCATGACCTACCGCAGGCTGGGGGAAAACGAAAAAGCCTGCGAGAGCTTCGACGCCGGGCTGTCACTGGACGTCGATCCTTCTCTGGACTATGTGCGAACGATGGTGGAATCCTATGGCTACACCCTGTTAGACCTTAAGAGAAACCGCGAAGCGCTGGGGCTTGCTTCCCTCTATGACGCCTTCGCCGTGCGTGCGGACTTCGTTTTTCTGATGGGGCTCATTTATATGAATAACGGGCTTTTTGAGGAGGCGCTCGCGGAATTTCAGAAGTCTACCACTATGACAGAGTTTTCGGTAGAGGGCGTCAACACCTATCTCGCCTTCTATAACATGGGCGTGATCCTGGAATGCACCGGGCGCGTGGAAGAAGCGCGGAAAGCCTATAAAAAATGCGGGAGCTACGCCCCCGCATTGGTAAGACTTGAAGCTTTATCTTAACCGCCAAATATCCCTGTTGTACTCCTCGATGGTCCTGTCGGAGGAGAAGAACCCAGCCTTGGCGATGTTTGTAAGCATCATCTTCCTCCACTTGGTCTGATCCTCGTAATCTGCCATCATCTGATCCTTGGTCTTGATATAATCCTCCAGATCCAAAAGGGTCATGAACCAGTCTTTGTTCAACAGCTCCTTGTAGAGTCTCTCCAAATTCTCCTTGTGGCCCACCTTCAGCGCCTGCTTGCTGACGATGAAGTCCACCGCCTCCTTGATGACAGGCGATTTCTTATAGTAATCCTTAGACACATAATCCGCCTTCTCGTAGTGCTCGATGACCGCTTCGGACTTCTCACCGAAGATATATATATTATCATCACCCACCAGCTCGTGGATCTCCACGTTTGCACCATCAGAAGTACCCAGCGTCACCGCACCGTTTAACATGAACTTCATGTTGCCCGTTCCGGAAGCCTCCTTGGATGCCAGCGAAATCTGCTCGGAAATGTCGCAGGCCGGGATCATCTTCTCCGCGTAAGCGACATTATAATTCTCCACCATGAGTACTGTCATGTAAGGGCTGACGTCGGGATCGTTATTGATGATCTCCTGCAGCACCAACAGCAGATGGATGATATCCTGCGCGATCACATAAGCAGGCGCGGCCTTCGCACCGAAGATAAAAGTCATCGGTCTTGCAGGTTTCTTACCACCCTTGATCTCCAGATACTTATGGATGATATAGAGCGCATTCATCTGCTGTCTCTTATACTCATGCAGACGTTTGCTCTGGATATCGAAGATGGAATCGGGATTCAATGTCACGCCCTCCACCTCTTTCACATAAGCCACCAGGTCTTTCTTGCGGTTCATCTTGATCTCGGCAATGCGGTTCAATACTGCTTCGTCGTCGATGTGCTCCAAAAGCTTCTCCAGTTTCGCCGCATCCTTCTTAAAGCCGTCGCCGATAGTCTCCGACAAAAATCCTGCCAGCTCGCGGTTACAGGACAACAGCCATCTTCTGAAGGTGATGCCGTTGGTCTTATTGTTGAATTTCTCCGGGTAGATCTTATAAAAAGCATTCAGCTCGGTATTCTTTAAGATCTCCGTGTGGATCGCCGCCACACCATTGACGGAAAAGCCGTAGTGAATGTCAATGTGTGCCATATGCACGCGCTTATCTTTGTCAATGATCTGCACCTTGGGATCCTTATACTTCTTAGCAACCCGCTTATCCAGCTCCTTGATGATGGGCACGAGCTGCGGCACCACCTTCTCCAGATACTTTAAGGGCCACTTCTCCAGCGCTTCCGCCAAAATGGTGTGATTGGTATAAGCGCAGGTCTTGCTCACGACCTCGATCGCCTCGTCCATGGTGAAAGCCTTATCGTCCACCAAAATACGGATCAGCTCCGGGATCACCATCGTGGGATGCGTATCGTTGATTTGGATCACCGCATGGTCATACATGGTGCGCAGATCATACTGCTTTTCCTTCATCTCCTTTAAGATCAGCTGCGCCGCATTGCTCACCATGAAATACTGCTGGTAGATGCGCAGGAGATTTCCCGCCTCGTCTGAGTCGTCAGGATAGAGAAAGAGCGTTAGGTTTTTCTCAATATCCTTTTTATCAAAGTCGATTCCTTCCTTCACCAGGCTCTCGTCAATCGTCTCAATATCAAAGAGGCGCAGTTTGTTGACACCATTGTCATATCCGACCACGTCAATGTCGTAGAGTCTGGACGTTACCTTCTTCTTGCCAAAAGCTACCTCAAAAGCGGTGTCCGTCTTTGTCAGCCAGGACTGTTCCTCGATCCAGTCATTCTTTTCCGCTGTCTGCAATTTATCCTTAAACTCCTGCTTGAATAACCCGAAGTGGTAGTTCAGGCCGATGCCTTCGCCGGGAAGACCGAGGGATGCAATGGAATCAAGGAAACATGCAGCAAGACGTCCCAGACCACCGTTTCCAAGAGACGGTTCGGGCTCCACTTCCTCGATCGCGGACAGCTGCTTGCCTTTGCTCGCAAGGACTTTTTCCAGTTTGTCATAGATTCCCAGATTGATCAGGTTGTTGGACAGAAGCTTACCGATCAGGAACTCCGCGGAGATGTAGTATATCTTCTTTTCACCCTCGATCCGTTCCGAGGCTGCCATCAATTTCTTGGAGAGCTGGAGAATGCTGTAATAAAGTTCCTCGTTGCTGCATTCTGAAATGGATTTTCCATACCCTTCCCGCGTCTGGTTTTCCAGTTCCTGCTCGAGATTCATTACCAGAATGTCTCTTTTCAGGTTGCTTGCCTGTGTCATGTTTTGTAACCTCCCTTTTCCTTTTTATATGATAGTGTTCCGCTTTTTGTTCTATTTACAAGTCACGGACTCATAATCTTTGCATCATCCGCAAGATCACAACGCGATATTGTACTGTCAGATGAGGACGTCATCATATTTCATCCGCACCAGTTCATAATCCAAGACGATCTGCCTGCCTTCTCCGCCATCTAAAAGGTGTTTCAACTCCTCCACCGCCTCAGAAGCGATCCGCCTAAAATCCTGTCTGACCGTATTCATCTGCTTGCCCGCATATCCCATCAGTGTGATCCCGTCGAAACCACAGACGGGACGAAAAATATCCATATCCATCAGCGCTCTCATTGCGCCGATCGCCATCAAATCGGAAGCACAGACCACGATATCTCTCTTTCTAGCATAGCGCAAGGTAAGATTCCTTGCCTGTAATTCCGAAAATTCCCCGTTCCTGACAAACAGGGTCAAGCCTTCTTCCTCCGCCAGCTGCTGCATCCCTTTGAGACGCTCGGCAGACACGTAGCCGTTCTTTTTCCCTGCTAAATAGAGGATGTTTTTTCCCCTGTTTTCTTTGAGCGTCTTTTTCGCCACATCGTACTGCGCCGCCGCCTGGTCGATCCAGACAGCCGAAGAAGATGCGTTCACCAGCGGTGCATCCACCGTCACGATCTTGAATAACTGCGCGTCGATCAGCCGCTGCAGCACCTTGTCATCCTTTGACATCCCGAAAATGATAAGACCGGTAATGCTCTGGGAGCGCAGATAACGCACCACTTCGTCCAGACTCTTATTTTTCAGCATGGAATCGAAGATGGTGATCACATCCAGATTCAATTCCACCGCCCTGCCAATGGTGCCTGCAACGTACTGCATATAAATCTCGTCCACCGCCTGCGCAACATTGCCCAGGTTCAGAAGCAGGGCTACCCTGCCTGACTGTTTGGAGGAGAGGGCGGCGGCCACGGAGTTCGGTACGAAATTTAACTCCTCCACCGCCCGATTCACTTTTTTCCTGGTCGCTTCGCTCACATTGGGATAGCCGTTCAGCACCTTAGATACGGTGGAAATGGCCACACCCGCCTGTTTTGCGACATCTTTGATCGATACCATCGTTTTTCCAATCTATCGTAGTAAAGAATCTCCATACTGACTGCGGAAAATCACGGAAATCGTTTTCCAAGACCATCATATAACAAAAGAGTGGCTTTGTAAACCACTCTTTTGAAAAATTTCCCAGTTTTTGAGATTTTATGCTGTTTTTATTTTCTCACCAGATGTCTCGGCAGACCGTTCACAAACAAAGGCTGCAACTCGCCCATGATAAGAGGTCTTGCATACTTTTCGTAACCTTCCGTCAGACCCTTGCCATCCGCAGTAATCCACTCGTCAGGCACGTTTCTCTCCACGTTTGCAATCGCATGGATATCATAAGCGCTGGTGCCGCACTGATAAGGATCATCCCCATTTCTGTCAAGAGTGATCATCATACCGGTTTTGCCTTCCTCTGCAGCCATCACTGCGTCATGCCCAACCTGAAACGCTTCGTTGATATCTGTCAGGGAAGCCAGATGGGTCGCCGCTCTCTGCAAGGTAGAGAACTCGATCGCACGGGTCTTAAGTCCTGTCTCAGCCGCAATCTTATCCGCCAGCATCACGGCCGTGCCGGACATCTGCTTGTGACCGAAGGCGTCCACTGCCACCTCTCTGCCAATCTCGCACACATATCTGCCGTCTGCCACCTTAACACCCTCGGACACCGCGATTACAACGGAAGACTTTTTCGCCGCCAGGTCCTTTACATCCGCCACGAATTTGTCGATGTCAAACACCTTCTCAGGCAGGTAGATCGCATCACAGCCCTCGCAGTCGTCGCCCTTAGCAAGCGCTGCCGCCGCCGTCAGCCAGCCTGCGTTACGACCCATGATCTCCACGATGCAGATGGTGGGCTTCTTCGCGCCAAAGGATGCGTTGTCGCGAATCACTTCCTTTAAGGACGCGGCAATGTATTTTGCAGCAGAACCGTAACCCGGGCAATGATCTGTCACAGGCAGGTCATTATCGATGGTCTTGGGAACGCCCATAAATCTCTGGGACTTACCATGCGCCGCCGCATAGTCGGACAGCATCTTGACCGTATCCATGGAATCATTGCCACCTGCATAAAACAGGCACTCAATATCGTGCTTCTCCATGATCTCGAATACCTTCTCGTAAACATCCTCATGTCCCTCGATCTTAGGCATCTTAAAACGGCAGGAACCTAAAAATGCGGAAGGAGTCCTCTTTAAGAGCTCGATCCCCGTTTCGTCGTCCAGATACTCGCCCAGGTCGATCATCCGATCTTCCAAAAAGCCCTCAATACCGTGCACCATACCGTAGATCCTCTTGACTCCAAGCTTCTTCGCCGCCGCATACACACCTGCTACGGAAGAATTGATTACGGCTGTGGGGCCGCCGGACTGTCCAACAACAATGTTTCCTTTCATGCTCGTTCTCTCCTTTTTTATAAAATAAATTATTTTTTAACGCTTTCGATGTAGAGTATACCAAAAAACCCCAGACAAGACAAGCCTTCGCGGGGAAATATTGGAAAACCGTTGTGGGAAAAAGTCTTCATTGTATTTGCCGCTCAAACATGATACACTTTTACATAAATGATGTTTCGGATGCGCAGGCTGCGGGAAAGGAAATCACATATCAATTATGAAGAAATATATTTTAAGCTGCTGCTCGACAGCAGATCTTTCGGCAGATCATTTCGCCAAGCGCGGCATCTCCTATGCCAGCTTTCACTATGAACTCGATGGCCGGGAATATCTGGACGACCTTGGCAAGAGCATGTCCTTTGAGGCTTTTTATCAGGCCATGGCGGACGGTGCGGACACTAAGACCTCACAGGTCAACGTAGAAGAATTTATAGAGTATTTCGAGCCCTTCCTGCGTGCAGGGAAGGACGTTTTGCATCTGTGTCTTTCCTCCGGCATTTCGGGCGTTATCAATTCCGCTATGGCTGCCAAAGCGCAGCTTGCCGATAAATACCCCGAAAACAACATCTATATCGCAGATTCCCTGGCGGCGTCCTCAGGCTTCGGTCTGCTCATGGATAAGCTTGCGGATCTGCGCGACGAGGGAATGACCGTTGAGGAACTGTATCAGTGGGCGCTCGATAACCGTCTGCGCCTGCATCACTGGTTTTTCTCCACCGACCTGACCTTTTTTATCAAAGGCGGCCGCGTCTCCAAGACCTCCGGCATGGTCGGCAATATGCTGAACATCTGCCCGCTCCTCAATGTAGACAATCTGGGAAGGCTGATTCCCCGTTTCAAGATCCGCACCAAGCGGAAGGTCATACAGGCCATTGTCGATAAGATGGAAGAATTTGCCGACGGCGGCCTTGACTACGATGGAAAATGCTATATTTCCCAATCCGCCTGCTATGCGGACGCAAGAATGGTGGCCGATCTGGTGGAGGAGCGTTTTCCCCATCTCAACGGCAGGGTTTTGATCAACAGCGTTGGTACCACCATCGGTGCCCATACGGGTCCCGGCACGGTTGCGCTGTTCTTCTGGGGAAAAGAGAGGGTCGACTAAACTTGAAAAAAGATACGAGCAGAAAAAAAGACATGCAAACTACGGAACCGGAACTGCAGGCAATTCTGGACAATGAAGTAGAAGCCAATCTCTACGCCGCAAAATCCCTGATCGTCTGTGCCATAGTCGGCGTACTTGCATGGCTTTTTAATCTTATCGGGATTTTTATCATCCCTCCTATTGTTATGAATATCGCCATGCCCGTCATGATCATATGTTTCTTGCTGCCGACCTTTGTCTGTAAGCTTACGGGCGGCAAGCCTGCTTGGGTGAAATATCTCAATATCTACTGTGTGACTCTGGGCGTCTTTATCCTTTCGAGCGCCATGCCCAAACACGGCGTGCTGGCCTGGGCGCTTCCTCTCATGTTAAGCTGTCACTACTATTCCAAACGACTGAACCAAATGACTCTCGTAACATCCTGGGTTCTGTTTTCCGCCTCCATCTACATTGGTATGTATGTGGGGGAAGGCGATATGAATCTGTCGATTCCGCTCGGCTCCTACGGCTTTCGGAGCGTTGAAAAGCAGCTGCTCTTTGAAGCGACGCTCTTTTTTGTGATTCCCCGTGCCATGATCCTGTTAGGGCTCTCTGCCATCTGCACGACTCTGGCCGGCCGCACACGGAGACTTTTAACGAAGCAGATCAAAGACAGCGAGGAGAGACAGCGCATTTCCACGGAGCTTGACGTGGCCACGCACATCCAGGGTGATATGCTGCCGCGTATCTTCCCTGCCTTCTCCGACCGCGCGGAATTTGATATTTACGCTTCGATGAATCCCGCCAAGGAAGTGGGCGGCGATTTTTATGACTTTTTCATGGTGGACGAGAGACATCTGGCCATCGTCGTGGCGGACGTTTCCGGAAAAGGCGTGCCTGCTGCCCTCTTTATGGTGATCGGAAAGACCCTCATCAAAGACCACACAAAACCGGATGTAGATCTGGGCGCCGTATTCACCGAGGTCAACGATCTGCTGTGCGAATCCAACAGTGAAGGACTTTTCATCACGGCCTTTGAGGGCGTTCTCGATCTGGTGAGCGGAGAGTTTACCTTCGTCAATGCCGGCCACGAAATGCCTTTCATTGCCAAAGCAGGCGGTGCCTACGAACCTTATAAAATAAAACCGGGATTCGTGCTGGCGGGAATGGAGCACATGGAATACACAAGCGGACGGATGACACTCTCACCCGGAGATAAGATCTTCCAGTATACGGACGGGGTAACAGAGGCCACGAACGCCGCCAAAGAACTCTACGGCATGGAGAGGCTGACAGACGTACTTGTGAAAAACACGAGTCTGAAGCCCGCCGACCTTCTCCCGGCCGTAAAAGCAGATATCGACGCCTTCGTAGGCGAAGCGCCGCAGTTTGACGACATTACCATGCTGTGCGTGGAATACCTCAAAGCGATGGAACCGCTGGTTGTTACCTAAAAACCGGCACCAAGCCTTAGACCGTATCCCAGCCGAATTTTTCTTCCGAAACGGGCTCTCCTAACTGCGCGCACACCTTTTCCATCAGGATCTCCTCGTCAATGGGCTTGACACAATAGTCCTTTGCGCCGCCTGCCACCGCCTTGATCACATAGCTCTTATCATTGTTGGATGTCAAAAAGATAACCGGCACATCCGTCAGATGATCTTTCTCTTTGATCAGCTTTAACATCTCATAGCCGTCGATCTCCGGCATATCAATATCCAGAATAATCAAATCGGGCGTCCTGTTCTTCAAAAACTGCAGAGCCCTTGCGCCGCCCGAAAACGAATGGATCTCAAATCTGCTCCCCAGGACCTTTTCCAATGTTTTCAGAACAATGGCGCTGTCATCCACCGCCACGATCCTCTTCTTCTCCCCAAATGCCATCTCAATTTCCTCCTTCTTTTCTCAAAAGCGCAATGGCTTTTTCTTCGTCAAATTCATCCTCCAAGGCTTCCAGCGCGCTCTTTAGCAGTTCCCGCATCTGAGGTTCCAGTGGGCTTGCCAGCCATTCTTTGAGTCTGCCGACAGCCTCTTTTGTCTCAAAATCATCCAAGAGCGCAGCCACTTCTTCCAGATCTTCCTGTGCAAGCTGCAGGCACTCCTGCCCTTCTCCGCAAACCACATCCTCCACATCCTGATCATATTTTTCCCAGAGTGCCGAGAAGCCTTCCTGCGCCTGATTCCAGAGAGCAAGCAGCTCATCAAAATGCGCTTTCACATAATCGGCGTTACTCGCCTTACTCTCCTTTTCATGCGCAAAAGCAGTATCCGCAAGGGCATCTGCTCCCAGTGTGCGGGCATTGCCCTTTAAGCCATGCACCAGAATCGCGTAATCTTTCATGTTTCCGGCATGGATAAAGCCGCGCATGATCTCCTGCTTTTCTTTTTCTTTCAAGAAAAGTCTCACCAGCCCCAGATAGGTTTCCTCATCATTTTGCGCATGGGGAAGCCCGTTTTTCAATGTGATGCCATAGCGGGAAAGCTGTGCTTCCTCCGCCATGATCCCCGGCTTTTCCGCCGTTTTATCTGCCGCCTCACGGTACGTGACAAGTCCCTTTGGCAAATAGTTCTGCACCGTCTGCTCCAGGACATCTCCGTCAATGGGTTTGGTCAAAAAGTCCACAAAGCCTTCTTTCAGATAGGCTTCTCTGGCACCCGCGACTGCATTGGCCGTCAGTACGATAACAGGTGTTTCTTGGTTCGGGTGATCCGTCATCTTCTGAATCTCATGCAGGGTCTCGATCCCGTCCATCTCCGGCATCATGTGATCCATGAAGATGATGTGGTAAGGTTCCTTTTTCACCAGCGCCAGACATTCTTTACCGGAACTTGCCGTGGTGATCTGCATGCGGGTACGCTTCAAAAGGGAGGTAAACACCGTCAGGTTCATGGCGTTATCATCCACCACCAGCACCCTTGCCTCCGGCGCCTCGAATATCTGCCCTCTGGCCTTTTTACTCTGCTCCTGCCGCGTTTTCATGCTTTCAAAATCGCCTGCCGGCTCGTCGCAGACGATCCGCTGCGGGATCGTTACGGTGAAGTTCGAGCCTTTTCCGTATTCGCTCTCCACCTTCATCTCTCCGTCCATCAGTTTTAAGAGCGACATGGTGATGTTCATGCCCAGCCCTGTCCCCTCAATATTACGGTTCTTCTCCTCGTCCAATCTCTGAAAGCTCTCAAAAAGCTTGCCCATATCTTCTTTCTTGATGCCCATGCCCGTATCCTTCACGGAAATGGTGAGGGCGATATTTTCCCCTCCTCTGCGTTCATAGGCTGCGTGCAGTTCCACACCACCCTGCGGCGTGTATTTGACTGCATTGGTCAACAAATTCGTCACGATCTGCTTGATCCTGACGTCGTCTCCAAAAAGGATCCGCGGAAGGGTCTCATCCAGAGAAAACCGCACGGAAAGATCCTTTTCCTGCGCCCGCAAAAAAATCACGTTCCACAGATCCATCAACAGGCCTGCCGGCTCGTACTCCACCGGAATGATCTCCATTTTACCGGACTCGATCTTAGACATATCCAGAATATCATTGATCAAAAAGAGAAGTGTCTTTCCGGAACTGCGAATGTTATCCGCATAGGAAAGGATCTGCTCGTCACTGCATTCCCGCAGGATCATTTCATTCATGCCGAGCACGGCATTGATGGGCGTTCTGATCTCGTGGGACATATTGGAAAGGAAAAGGCTCTTTGCCTCATTGGCTCTCTCCGCCTCATCTTTTGCCTTTTCAAATTCCCGATTCAGCTCCCTGATCTTCTCAAGAGCCGTGCGCGCGTCCCGCAGTTCGTTCAACTCGGTCACGTCGTCCATGACCACCACAACTGACCGCTCTCCGCCGCTCATGATATAGCTGGTCGTCAGGAGCAGATTCCTGATTTTCCCCTCCAGCATATAGTCGACGGACATATTGCTCACTTTTTTCTTCTCATAGATCGACGCCAGAATCGCCTCGTTGAAATCGTCCGTCCCCTCTTTGGTCAAAAACACGTTGATAAAGGTGTCGCCGACATCCTCGTCGCTAAGCCCCAGCATCCGCTCAGCCGCCGGATTGAGCATGGTGATCTTACCGTTCATGCTGAGCACCATAATGCCCATAATGCCTTCTAACGCGTTA
The DNA here is from genome assembly GCA_910576815.1 of uncultured Lachnospiraceae bacterium. GTDB lineage: Bacteria > Bacillota > Clostridia > Lachnospirales > Lachnospiraceae > UBA3282. The sequence continues at coordinate 27,693 of CAJTKA010000020.1, read as the reverse complement.
TTTACGATCTCTTTATAGATATAGAGATCCTGCATATCACTCTGATTTATCATACGGATTCCTCGTCGGTCGTCTGGCTAAAAGTCTTTGCGTATCTTTAAGATATTTCGTCCGTCTTTGTATTCATAAGTAATCTCATTCATGCTCTTTTTTACAATATAGATACCGAGTCCGCCAATCTCTCGCTCCTCCGCAGACAGCGTCACATTCGGATCCTCTTTGGCAAGCGGATCGTAGGGCTTGCCCTGATCGATAAATGTGATCACTACCGCAAGCGGCTCAGGTACGACCTCCACCTGCACCGTCGCTGACCCGATTTCCGGATGATAGGCGTAGCGAACGATATTGCCGAAAAGTTCGTCGATGGCAATGTCGATTTGGGCCTGTGCCTTCATGGGACAGTCGTACTTCTCCAACTGCTCGTCCACAAACGCAGTGATGACTGGTATGTTTTCCGGTGTCGCTTCCACTGTCATTTCATTCATAGTTCTCCTCCAAGTCATCGCAGTTTACTGCGATGACTTGCGATTCCGAGTTTGCGCCGTCACTACACAATATTCAGCACATCCAAAAATCCCGTCACCTCAAATACCTCATGAATGACCTCGTTCACATGCCGGATCTCCATCTGTCCGCCGCTCTTCATCATCGCCTTATGGGCAGTCAAAAGCACACGCAGTCCCGCAGAGGAAAGATATTCAAGCTTCTCAAAATCCAGAACCAGCTTCTGTGTCCCTTCAAGGCTCTCCTGTACTTTCTCCTCCAGTTGAGGCGCAGTCGTGGTATCCAGTCTCCCCGAAAGCACAAACGTTACCTCTGTTCCGTTTTGTGTTTTTTCTATGTTCATTTCCGTTTCCTCCTATCCAATCATGGTATCAGTATAACACACATGATCTCCTTTTTCAAAATAAATCCATAAATCCGTCTTTCTGTTTTCTGCTTTATCGTATCAAATACGCAAAATATCCGCCATAACAGGCCAGCATAATCGCACCGCCCAGACGTCCCAACCTCTTGTTCTTAACCACACACAGCCACAAAAGCGCCGCAGAAGCGATACACACCACGCTGTCCACAAAGAAGTCCGTGGCATACTCCACCGGCGTGATCAAAGCGGATGTTCCCACCACAAAGAGGATATTGAAGATATTGCTCCCCACAATGTTGCCGACTGCGATATCCGCCTTTCCTTTGATGGCCGCCGTGACGCTCGTCACCAGTTCTGGAAGTGACGTGCCGAAGGCAACGATGGTCAGCCCGATCAGCCGCTCGCTCATGCCAAAGATCAGGGCCAGCTCCGTGGCGGCATCCACCGCCAGATCCGAGCCTACAACGATCATCGCACCGCCCAGAACGATCAAAAAGAGCATCTTCCATACGGACATGGGTTTCTCCTCGCGGCTGCCCGCCTCCTCGGGCAGCGGCACACCTTTCTTCGCCATCACCAGCAAATAGGCCAAATAAAGAAGCATCAGCCCCCAGAGGATCAGGCCGTCGGAAAAGCCAAGCAGGTGGTCTTTTGTACTGCCAAGTGCCCACAGGATCGCTGAGACCAGAATCACATAAGGAATTTCATAGCGCACCGTAGACTTCTGCACCGCAATGGGAGTGATCAGTGCCGTCAGTCCCAGAATCAACAGCACATTCATAATGTTGCTCCCGACAATGTTGCCGATGGTGATCTCTGCGCTGCCTTTCAAAGCCGCCGACACGCTGACCGCCGCCTCCGGCAGGGATGTCCCCATTGCCACGATAGTGAGGCCGATCACAAGCTGGGGAATGCCGAACCGTTCCGCCAGACTGCTTGCCCCCTCCACAAACCAGTCCGCGCCCTTAACTAAGAGCACAAACCCAAGTGCCAATAATCCGATCTGTAATAAAACCTCCATCATCACAATACCTCCTTCTCTTAAGCCCCGAAAATAAAAAAACGAGGCTCTCAACATTTTCATGCTAAAAGTCTCGTTCTTTCTCTCATTTCCCATATATCCGGTATGAAACAGAAAGCGTGCAAACATGACACAAGTGTCAGGGTATGTTGCCTGCACAGGATAACTACTCCCTCTTAACTTATGAGATAATGTATCATAAGTATGTCTGTGTGTCAAGAGATGACACCATGTGGATTCTTTTAAGATTTCTCAACGTATCTTCGCCAGCGTCTCCTTCGACAAAATCTTGCGAATGTTTAACAAAAACAGTGCCGTTGCCATCGTTGCGGAAATGATATCCGAAACAGGCTCTGCATAGTAAACGCCCATCACCCCGAAAAACCGCGGCAGGATGATCGCCAGTGGGATCAGGAGGATGATCTTTCTGAGCACCGCGATAAAGAGGGATATCTTGGCCTGCCCCAGCGCCAAAAAGGTGGGCTGGATCCCATTTTGTAAGCCAAACACCAGCATACCCGCCATAAAGATCGGCATCACCTTGCCGACCAGCTCCACAAGCGCCGCCTCGTTGGTAAAAAATCCCGCATAAAATTCAGGAAACAGCATGGTCGTCGCCGTGGTGATAACCATAAAACCGAAGCACAGACCAATCATCCAGCGGTAGAGCTGTTTGACCCGCGCAAAATTACCCGCACCGAAATTATAACTGATGATCGGCGTCATGCCCTGCGTAAAGCCGCCAATCGGTGCAGAGAACAGCTGCATCACGCTCTGCATGATCGTGAGCGACCCCACATAGAGATCGCCGCCGTAGGACTGCAGGCCGTGATTCAACACGATGCTGATAAAACTCTCCGTTGCGCGCATGATAAAAGGCGAGATCCCCAGCGAAAAAATGCTGAATAAGATTCCCCGCTCCAGCTTAAGAAACTTTTTCCTGATCTTCAGGGAAGACCGTTCACTCAAAAGATATCCCGTGACCCAGGCTGCGCTTAAGGCCTGCGAGATCACTGTCGCCACCGCCGCGCCTTTCACGCCCATGTGAAAACCAAAGATAAAAATAGGGTCAAGGATGATGTTTGCCACCGCACCGATCAATACGGAAAGCATGGCTGTCCCCGGCTTGCTCTGGCAGATGATAAAGGCGTTTAAGCCCAGAGCCAATTCGACAAACAGGGTACCTGCCAGATAAATGGTCAAATAATCCACCGCATAGTCTATGGTAGCGTCGCTGGCCCCAAAGCTGTAGAGCAGGGGTCTTTGAAATATGTAAAAGACCGCCATCAGGATCACCGTACAGATCACCAGAAAACTGACGCTGTTTCCCAGGATCTTTTCCGCGTGATCCCTGTCCTGTTTTCCCAGCCAAATCGCCGCCAGCGGTGCCGCGCCGCTGTTGACAAAGCCCGAAAAGGCGGAGATAAAAACCGTGATGCAGAAGGTAACGCCCACACCCGTCAAGGCGTTAGCTCCCACGCCTTCCATATGGCCGATGTAGATCCTGTCTATGATGCTGTATAAAATATTGATGATCTGCGCAAGAATCGAGGGGAGCGTCATGCTCACCATCAGGCGTCCGATCGGTTCTGTCGCCATTCGCTCCTCACGGGTCATTGTCATTGTCTTTGCCATACCAAACTTCCTTTTCTTCCACATAAAAACTACAACTGATCCTTTAGTCATCTTACTCGCATGATACGGAAAATGCAATCCCATTTCCGTTTTCTCTTTCCTTTTCCTACGGTTCTCATTTTCAATTTCCCTTCGGTGTGTTACCATGAAAAAGAGTGGCCAAAAACAGCTGCTTCCCTAATTCTTTACTGACAGGAGACCCTCTATGAAACACGTAAGAAAAATCATCTCCGCACTGATCCTGTTCGCGGAAATGAGCGTCCTCTATATCCTGATTCCCTATCTCACAGACGCCGGCCTGCGTGCCGCCTTTTTTACACCGATGCGTATATTGGCAGGTATTTTCGCCTGCATCACAGGCTTTTTCCTGTTTCTTTTGATCAACCTGTTTCCCCGTCTCACGATCCGCCGCGCAGCCGGCAGACGAAACGCGATCCTGGAAGACGGCGCGGCGCTGCTGCAGCTTTTTCTCACAACGACCATCGCCGAATCCTTGTTTGCCATCCTGTATACACTTTTTCTAAAACCTGACAATGTCGGCCTTGGGTATGGAGTCGGCCGCCTGATCAGCCTCGTGCTTCTGATTTTGATGGAATCCGTCCTTTTCTGGAATGGCATCCTCCGCGTATACACGACCTCCGTGCAGCTTGGCATCAAATGGCGCGTGATCGGCATTGTCTGCGGTTTTATTCCTTTCGTCCACATCTGGGCGTTGTGCCGCATCATCTCCATCACGGCAAACGAAGCCGCCTTTGAGCAGGAAAAGTATTTGCTGGACCAGGTGCGGGCCGAAAGCCGCATCTGCGAAACAAAATATCCGCTGTTACTTGTGCACGGCGTATTTTTCCGCGATTTCCGTTTCTTTAATTATTGGGGGCGGATCCCCCATGCCCTCAAACAAAACGGCACCACGATCTATTATGGCAGCCAGCAGTCCGCTGCATCCGTTGCCGAATGCGGTCAGGAACTGGCAGAGCGCATCCGTGTCATCGTGCGGGAAACAGGCTGTGAAAAGGTAAACATCATTGCCCACTCCAAGGGCGGTCTCGACAGCAGATATGCCATCAGCGCCTGCGGCGCCGCACCTTACGTTGCCTCCCTGACGACCGTCAACACACCCCACAGGGGCTGCATCTTTGCCGATTATCTGCTGGACAAAATACCCGTTAATGTACAGAAAAGCGTAGCGCGCAAATATAACGCCGCCTTAAAAAAATTTGGTGATCCCGATCCCGATTTTCTCTCCGCCGTGCAAGACCTCACCGCTTCCGCCTGCGCCCTTCGCAATGAAAAGCTGCCCGATCACCCCGACGTCTGTTATCGGAGCGTGGGCAGTATCATGAACTGCGCTTCCAGCGGCAGATTCCCTTTAAACATGGCCTATCCGCTGGTACGACATTTCGATGGGGCAAACGACGGGCTGGTCTCTTTGGAAAGTGCCGTCTGGGGCGAACATTTCACGCGGCTTGCAGTGGCGGACGGAAGGGGCATTTCCCACGCCGATATGATTGATCTCAATCGGGAGAACATTTGCGGGTTTGATGTGCGGGAATTTTATGTAAGCCTTGTAAAAGATTTGAAAGAAAACGGCTTTTAGTTGCTGTCAAACGCAAAAATAAGGGCTTTCAAGACACTCAAAATGTCCAGAAAGCCCTTGTTTATGCGGATAACAGGACTTGAACCTGCACGGTCTCCCACTGGAACCTAAATCCAGCGCGTCTGCCAATTCCGCCATATCCGCAGATCATGCAGACGACACAAAACGACACGTGTGTCATTCTTCTTCGTCCGCCCATGTATCATATCATTTTCCCTGCGCTCTGTCAACGACTCCGCCGTCATTCAGTCGGCGTCTTGCCGCCTCTGCCGGTTCTTCTCCGATATATCGAATCACCCTGTTGTTGATCCTCACCAAAAAGATCACCGTCATCGTCAGAGACATGATCTCAGCGATCGGGAACGCCCACCACACATAGGTCACCTGCCCGGACAATGACAGCAGAAAGGCCGCAGGCAAAAGTACCACGAGCTGTCTCGCCATGGAAACAAACATACTGTAGACTGCATAGCCGAGCGCCTGAAAAGCCGTACCGCAAACAATACCGAAAGCCGCAGGCAGAAAACTGATACAGATAATGCGCAGCGCCGGCACCCCGATCCGCAGCATTTCATCAGACGCGGAGAAAAAGCCCAGCAGGATCTCCGGTATGGCCTGGAAAATGACTACGCCAAGCGCCATGATACAAGCCGCATACAAAATCGCGCACTTCATCGCCTGAATAAAACGGTCCCTTCTGCCCGCGCCGTAATTGTACGCCAAGATCGGCACCAGCCCGTTGTTTAAGCCAAACACCGGCATAAAGATAAAGCTCTGCAGCTTAAAGTACACGCCAAACACCGCCGTTGCCGTGGGCGTAAAGGAAATCAGGATCTTATTCATGCCATAAGTCATCACCGAACCGATGGCCTGCATGATCATGGAAGGGACGCCGATCTTATAGATCATCCCCACGATCTCCCGCTCCAGCTTAAATCCCTTAAAACGGATATGGATATCTTCATTTTTCGTAAAATTGAGCACCATCGCAATCGTGCCCGCGATGATCTGTCCCATGATCGTAGCCACTGCCGCGCCCGCAACGCCCATTTTCGGCATCCCGAACAATCCAAAAATAAAGATCGGATCCAAAATGATATTGATGATGGCGCCTGTCCCCTGGGTAATCATAATATAGAACGTTCTGCCCGTGGACTGTAAGAGGCGTTCAAATACAAACTGCGCAAACAATCCGAAAGAACAGATACATACGATACTCAAATACTGCACGCCATATTCCACGATCTGCGCATCGTCCGTCTGACTGAGATAGAAGGCGCGCGTGGCAAACAACCCCACCAGCAAAAACAATATATAGCTGGCTGCCATCAGCACAATACCGCTGACTGCCGTGTTATCCGCACGCTCCTGCTCTTTCTCGCCGAGCGCCTTAGAAAGCACGGCGTTGATACCGACACAGGTGCCGCCCGCCACGGCGATCATCAGTGTCTGGATCGGAAATGCAAGTGACACGGCTGTCAGTGCGTTCTCGTTGATGCGGGAGACGAAAATGGAATCTACCACATTGTAGAGCGCCTGCACCAGCATAGACACCATCATCGGAAGTGACATACTGACCAGCAGCTTATTGACAGGCATCGTGCCCATTTTGTTCTCTTTTGTCTGTTCCATACGAATCCTCATTTCTGAGCAGCTTGTTGCAAAGAGGCGATGAGAAATCTGCGAATGCAGTTTCTCATCTGCCATCAACGACTTTGAGATGCTCTTGCTCAAAGTCGCGTGTGAAAAATCAGCACATCAGTGTGATTTTTCACACTGTCCTCCATTCTGAGATTCCCTTTTTTCATTGAATAAAATAAACGTCTGATATGCAAAAAATCTCTGCACTCAAACGTTCGGCCAAAGTAAGCCATATCATTTTCCAAAGGCGTAAATATCCTTCAGTGAACCACGGGGGATTCGAACCCCCGACAACCTGATTAAAAGTCAGGTGCTCTACCGACTGAGCTAGTGGTCCATAAGCTGGGCTAGCTGGATTTGAACCAGCGAATGCAGGAGTCAAAGTCCTGTGCCTTACCCCTTGGCGATAGCCCATTATTGGTAATACAGGCAGTGCTTTGCACATTCCCGCGAAAGGTGGATAGAGGGACTCGAACCCTCGGCCTCCAGAGCCACAATCTGGCGCGCTAGCCAACTGCGCCATACCCACCATATATTTTGCCGTACAGAACATATCCCATATGACAAAAGAAACGTGCTCGAAGGGATTCGAACCCCCGACCCACGGCTTAGAAGGCCGTTGCTCTATCCAGCTGAGCTACGAACACGTGCGAAACGCGGATCTAACGCCCCGTTTCTTCCTGTGTAATGGGCGCACGACTGCACACTCATCCAGCACAAATTATACTCTAGCATATCAAAGTGGTCTTGTCAATCAGAAAAAATCCGCTTTTATGATATTATTTATGGAAAGAATAAAGTACAACATATATCAAAGATTTGGCCATGATTCTGTGCTATGATGATTTTGACAGGAGGAAACGATTTGTTTGCGTGGAATGAGACCGTACAAAACATGATAAACTGGGTAGAAGCACATCTGGCAGACAATCCGACTCTTATGGAAATGTCCAGACAGATCGGCTATTCGCCGTATTACTGTTCCAGTCACTTTCATGAGATCACGGGAATGACTTTTAAGAGCTACGTTGCCGGCAGACGGCTCGCCTTGGCTGCATTAGAGATAAGGGATACCAACGCCCGCATCTTTGATATTGCCGTAAAATACGGATTTTCCTCACAGGAGGCCCTGACGAGGGCTTTTATGAATGCTTTCGGGTGTACACCGGCAGCATATCGGAAAAATCCCGTTCCCATCACTCTTTCCACTCCCAAAGTCGTCTTCCTTCCGGAACATTATGATAATAAAGGAGGTTCGACCATGAATCAGACATTATTAACGGAAGCGCACGTTCGTGTAGAACACATTCCCGCGCACGGCTATATTGGCGTCTGGGATATCGACGCCGCTGATTACGGAGTTTTTGGGAACCGACACGACTATGACAATATCTGCGGAATCATAGACAGCATGAGTCACGTCTCCCATCCGATCGTCACCTGTCATACGGCGGGATGGTTTTACGAGAACGGAAAAAAAGGTTATTTTTACGGCTTTGGCGTGCCTGAGGATTATCAGGGCGTGATCCCGGAGGGATTTGAGCTCAGGAAACTGCCTGCCAGTGATTATCTGGTATTCTTTCACCCGCCTTTTGATTTTCTAAAGGATAACGGTGCGGCGATGAGTAAGGTGGAAACGCTGGCATGGAATTATGATCCCAAAGCGCAAGGCTACGAATGGAACGAGGATGTCTGCAACGATTACCAACGCCATTATCCCGAGGTGATCGGCTATGAGGTACTACGGCCCGTGCGAAAGATCGGGAAATAAACCTGTTCCTTGAAACAGGCACATCTGCGGCCGGCTTTTCATGAGCCGGCCAGCATGCAAGCGACTGTCCGCAGGCTTTTTTCGAACAAAAGAAAAAAGCAGGTGATGGGAATCGAACCCACGTATCCAGCTTGGAAGGCTGGTGTTCTACCATTGAACTACACCTGCATAATGAATATGATTTTGTTTTCCCGCACTGCCGCGGATCTTCTGCGTTGGGTAGAGTAAATCCCTTCGGGAGAAGTAAATCCCTTCGGGATTAACTTTCAACTTTCGAGGATTGCTTCGCATCCTCGGGGTGACAGGATTCGAACCTGCGACCTCCTGGTCCCAAACCAGGCGCTCTAGCCAAGCTGAGCCACACCCCGCAAGTAAACTGCCGCCGTCTCACAACGCATTTAACATTATATAATATTGCCTTTTTTCTGTCAACCGCTTTTTTCACAGTTCACACTGTTCAGCCCACGTCCGGGCCCGGCCAAACCGTTAGGATACATAGTTGACCGTATAATGCGCTTCCCCTGCCCGGTCAAGCTCCATAAGGATATAGCTGGGTCTGCGGTTCTCCTGTCTGGGATAACTGATGCTGCCGGGATTGATGAGGGTGACTGCCGCACCGATCTCCACGACGGGCCTGTGCGAGTGGCCGCACATCACGATATCGACCTCTCTGGCGATTGCCTCCTGCCTAATGGTCTCCGTATTCATGGCGATATTGTAATGATGCCCGTGGGTCAGCCAGACTTTATACTGCCCGACCATAAACTCCTTTTCCCTGGGCAACGCAGAAAAGAAGTCGTTATTGCCCTGCACCATCTCTACGGGGCAGCCCGCCCTTTCACTGATGATATGTTCGCTTCCTTCCACATCGCCGCAGTGGATCAGCATATCGTAAGGGCCTGTCTGCTCTAAGACCCGAAACAGGTTCTCATTATATCGATGGCTGTCGCTCACGATCAAGACTCTCATATGTTTCCCTAAAATCCCCTTTTCTTCAGTTCTTCTTTCATCCGCGCAAGCGCCCTGCTCCTGTGACTGATCTGATTCTTTTCGTCATCGGTAAGCTCCGCCGCCGTACGCCCGTATTCCGGCAGGTAAAAGATGGGATCGTAGCCGAAACCGTTATCGCCCTTAAGATCATAGCCGATCCTGCCCTCGATGGTTCCTCTGGTCGTAACGGTCTCGCCGCCCGCAAACACTGCCGCGATCGCGCAGACAAATCTGGCGCTGCGCTCCTCATCCGGCACTTGCTCCATTCTCCTGAGCAGATCCCTGCTCTTTACATCAAAGGGCGTCTCCTCCCCCAGGTATCTTGCCGAGTGAATCCCCGGCTCCCCCTGTAAGCAGTCGATTTCCAACCCCGAATCATCCGCCAGCACAATACAATCATGAAATCCGTCCGCCGCCGCAAGTGCATCCGCCACGGCCCGTGCCTTGATCAGGGCATTCTCCGCAAAACTTTCGCCATCTTCCTCAATATCGAGGCACAGTCCCGCCTCCTTCATGGAAAGGATCTTTGCCTCCACATCCGCAAGGATCGCGCGGATTTCCCGCATCTTTCCCTCATTTCCCGTCGCAAATATGATCTTCACTTTTTGTACTCCTCATATGCCTTTACGATTGCATTATAGATTCCATCCGCGATTCGTTCAATATAATCTTCCCGCTGCAAGAGGATCGCCTCCTGACTGTTCGTGAGGTATCCTACCTGAATCGCCGCTGCCGGGACCGTTGCGCCGCCAATGACTTCGTCCGCCTGCGTTGCTTCCACCAGACCGCCTGCCTTACCGCTGATGGAAGTAACCACCTCCCGCTCCAAAAGATCGGCCAGCTCTACATTGCCAAAACCGGGAATAAAAAACTGACTGTTGTAAATTGCCGTGGTGCCGTAAAGTTTACTGTTCTCGTCACCGCTCACCTCGATTCGGATCAGCATATCCGCCTTGGTCGCCGCAGCAAGCTCCACTCTGTCCGCAGATGCGGGATTGCTGTCATCCATCCTGGTATAATATACCTTGATATCGCTTTCATCGAATTTCGTTTTCAGAGCCTTTGCAATGTTGAGGGTAACATCCTTTGCCACGACGCCTTTCCCCGTCACACCAATCTCCTCGCCGCCGTAGGCCGGGTCGATCACCACGACTTTCTCGTATGCTTCCTTGGGCGGTACAAATTCCAAATACAGAATATGATCCTCAAAAATACTGCGATACTCGTACACGCCATCCAGCGCGAAGCGCAGATATGTTCTCTCCTCACCCGCTTCAAAATGGCCGTCCACAACACAACCGCTGTTTCCATAAACACCGTTCGCAGCGTAGAACTCCTGAAATATCGCGGGTTGGGAAGATTGGATGCTCACCCAAAGCTCCTCGTTCATATAATGATTTTCTAATACGATTTCCTCCGCCTTTACGCCCTCGGGTATGGGCACGCAAAAATAATTTGTAGATTGACTGTTTCGGTCAATTCTGATTTCATCACTCCCCACGGGAATGTCCGGCTCCGCCTTTTGCTGCGTAGAGGAAACCACTTCATCCTGCGCGACATCCGGCACATCCACCGTCTTTGTGGCGGAATAATACAGCATCACACTCATCGCCGCCGCCACGAACAGAATACAATATACCAATGCGCTTCTCATCAAACTCTGTATCTGTGCCATTCTTATTTTTTACTCCCGGTGGGTTTTGGACCCATATATTGATAAAAATAGGTTTTCATCATACCATTGTACAGTTTTCTGTTCTTGTCAGCCTTTTTACCGATGGCAGATTCCGCTTGCTCGTAGGCGGTGATCACATACATGGACCAGGAATCCAACGCCCGAAATCGCTCTCCCAGCATCCGATACAGCGCCTGCAGATTTTCTTTCTCCTCCAGCCGCTCCCCGTAGGGAGGATTGGTCAGAATAAAGCCATATTTCTTTGCGTGGCTGAGCTGCTCCACACCTCTTTGCTGAAAATGGATCAACTCCTCCACCCCTGCAAGACGCGCATTTGCCCTGGCAATGGAGACCATTTCCTCGTTAATATCATAGCCCTGGATCTGTGTCTGCACCGTAAAGTCTTCCCCATCCGCCGCTTCTTTGCGGGCATCCGTCCAAAGTCGCTTAGGAATCAGGTTTGTCCACTCCTGTGCCAAAAAACTCCTGTTTTTACCGGGCGCGATATGCGCCGCCATCATAGCCGCCTCAATGGGGATCGTTCCGCTGCCGCAAAAAGGATCGATCAGGATGCGGTCTCCCCGCCAGGGCGTCAGCATCAGAAGCGCTGCCGCCAGATTCTCCGCGATCGGGGCCTTTGCCACGAGTTTGCGATATCCTCGTTTATGTAAGGATTCTCCCGAGGTGTCAAGTCCCACTGTCACTTCGTCTTTTTTAATAAAAACACGGACAGGATAGCCTGCGCCGCTTTCCGCAAACCAGTCGATATGGTAAACGCTCCTCATCCGCTCCACCATGGCTTTTTTCATCACCGACTGAATATCGGAAGGACTGAAAAGCTTACTTTTGACGCTGGCCGCCTTTGCCACCCAAAATCTCCCATCCTTCGGGATATAAGCCTCCCAGGGCAGCGATCGCGTTCCCTGAAACAATTCTTCAAAAGTTTCCGCGTGAAAACTTCCTATCTTAATGAGTACCCTCTCCGCGCTGCGCAAAAAGACATTGGCGCGGCAGAGCGCACTAAAGTCCCCGGCAAAAGTAACTCTGCCGTCCTCCACAGCGGTGATCGCAAGCCCCAGATCCATGAGCTCTCTTTTTAGTACGGCCTCCAGTCCAAAATGACAGGGCACGATATACTCTAATTTTTCCATAGCTACATTTTATGCCGTAACGATATTTGTGTCAACTGAGTTTTCTGCCGTTTCACGGCATTTGCCCTGTCAAAAATATGTATCGACTAAGATGGAGGACGCACTCTGCGTCCTCCACTCTCAGGCAGCGCTTAGTAGTTGTCCTTGCTGCTGTTAGAACTGTTCTTGGAGCTGTTGTTGGAGCTGTTGTTAGAACTGTTCTTGGAATTGTTCTGATTGTTCTTGTCCTGCTGCTTCTCATTCTGCTGGCTGTTCTGGTTAAAATCGTTTTTAGACATCTTCCATACCTCCTGATTGGTTTCGTGTTACAAAAATAGTATGAGAAAGAATCAAAAAACTTATTCAGCAGCATACTAGGTCTTTAGTACTATTTTTTAGATAAATGCACCAAAAGGGGTGCTGGTACTTTGGTACTGTTTTTTGTTGCTTTTTTTCAAAAAAGGACTATAATAATAAGTGTAGACGGAGATACCCCTTCATTCTTCGCCTACAGACCCTTATATCAATTTTTTATACTCCCCTCAACAGGTCATCCCCCAAGATGACCTGTTGTATTTTATTATTTATGATTTGCTTCGTATAAAATGATAGAGCAGCATCACGATCAACACCGGGATGATGATGGGTGCCAGAAACGAAATCACGGAGAAAACCACACCGATAATGAGAAGCATGATCACGACCACGATCAGCAGAATAAGCCAGCCGGGGATGCGCATGGCGCCTGAAAATCTGCTGCCCTGCCCGCTGCCCGCATCTGTCTGTGTCTCCTCGTCAAAGTTCTGATTCGTTCCCTCCACATAACCCGCACGCTTATTGGCCTCAATGATACTCTTTGCCAACAGTCTCGGATCGCCAAGCGTGGAGAGCACCTCTGCCTCGCTCCTGCCTTTCCTGATCTCCATATCAATATAATCCTGATAGTAGCGCACATTTTCTGTCACCTGAGAGCTGTTTACGCCGCCCGCCAGCGAACGCTGCAGCCTGTCCATAAATTCCGTTCGATCCATCTTTCTTCCCATTTCTGCGCAAGCTTTTTGCGCATAACGAGTTTGTGTCAAGTTTACGCAGACACAAATCTCGCGTGTGAAAAATCTATTTTTCACACTGCCCTTTTCCTCTGTCTGTTACCGTCCTCCATGCGGTCACATCGTTTGGTCCATGCCCTTCCAATCACGCAGCCTCCGCAAAAACGCCTCCGGTTCTCGCCGCATCCCGACCATCGTCATAAATGCCCGCAGTACCATATCTTCCTTATTGCACTGCGCCGTGTTCTTTCCCGTGTCGCGCCGCAGATTATCCTGCTCCATCTGCCACACATAGATATCTGTCAGGGAATATCCTTCGCACTTTGGTACATCCGGCAGCGCATGCTGCTCTAAATAATAGACAAAAGCATCATACAATCCTTTGTCTGTCAAAAGAGCCTTCCAAAGATCCTGCTGCCACTCCTCCGGTTTCCCTGCGTATTCACACAGCCTCGTAAGACCATCGTACACTTTTAATTTAGATTGGTCAAATAAAATCATTATTTTTTCCCTCTAAGATCCAATACGGAATTGCCCTCAAACACGTGCCCCTCCACAACGATGGTCTCCACCAGTGTGGTCTTGGGATGCTCAATCAGACTAAGCAGCTTTTCTCCCACCTGCCGTCCCAGCTCCTCCGTATCCTGCCGCAATGTCGTCAGCGTTGGCTCGATGTGTCTTGCGATACGGATGCCGTCATACCCCGCAATGGAAATGTCATCGGGAATCCGCAGCCCCCGCTCCTGAATCGCATTATAACCGCCAAAAGCAGAAAAATCATCGGGATAAAGAATACAGGTCGGCGGCTCCTTCAAATCAAGCAGTCTCACCGTTTCCACATATGCGCCCTGGGTATCGCGATAAGGCGACATACTGATGTATTCATCCGGTATAGTCAGCCCAAGCTGCGCCGCCGTCCGATAAAAAGAAGCAAGCCTGCTTTGGGTAACGGCAGAATCCGCTCCATGAATATAGGCTACCCTGCGATGTCCTTTCTTATAGATATAGGTAAGCAGATCCTGCATCCCCTGTACATTGTTCGACATCACGGCACTGACATTGTTAAACAGATGATCCAGCGTGATGATAGGAAGGCCGCCTCTCACCAACTGTAAAATATCCGGCGAATAAAAATCCGTACAGACAATGGCAATACCGTCAAACCCCCGGGATCTGCAGTGCTCCAGATAACTCGAAGTTCCTGCACGACGCTTTCTGGTATTGACAAAGGTAAGGTCATATCCCTTCATCTCCACCGTATTTTTGAGACTCTCCAGCACAAACGCATAATAGTCGTGGGTCAGACCGCTGTAATCCTCATGGTTAAACAAAACGCCGATATTATAACTACGATTCGTCTTCAGCATTTTGGCCGCCGTATTGGGAAAGTAGCCCATCTCCGCCGCCGTCTGGCGGATGCGCTGCTTTGTTTCCTTTCCGACATCGCTCTGATCGTTGAGCGCTTTACTGACAGTGGCCACGGACACGCCGCAGGCCCCCGCAATATCTTTCATTGATATCATCTCATACCCCTCGTCATACTCCTCACGGCCACAAATATCCCCGCCAGATCTGCCGATTTTATCTTAATCGTTTTCGTATTCCCATTGTACAATACATTCGTCTGCAATGCAATGAATTTTGCATATTTCACGTAGATTCAAGGTTTTCAAGGAAAATATTATATGGATTGCTTTTTTTCGGATTCTTCTGTATAATCTATATATGCGATTGGAAGATTGTTTTACTTAAACGTTTACTTTTCTTCCAACATCAGCGGAAACACAGAAATCGGACAACAAATCAAAAGGAGAATGGCGCTATGAAATTTGGTTATTTTGACGACGCAAACCGCGAGTATGTCATCACCACCCCCAAAACCCCCCTGCCCTGGATCAACTATCTGGGGTGCAACGAGTTCTTTTCACTGATCTCCAACACCTGCGGCGGCTACACCTTCTATAAGGATGCGAAGCTCCTGCGCATGACCCGCTATCGCTACAACGACGTGCCAAACGATATTAATGGTAAATATTTCTACATAAAGGATGGCAATACCGTCTGGAACCCCGGCTGGAAGCCCACTCAAACGGAGCTTGACAGCTATGAATGCCGTCACGGCATCGGCTACAGCCGCTTTACAGGCGCAAAGAACGACCTGGAGGCCTCCGTCCTCACCTTCATCCCCATGGATGACAACTGCGAGATCAGTCAGGTGAAGCTGACCAACAAGGGCGGCAGCGCGAAAAACATTTCCCTTTTCTCCTATGTGGAGTGGTGCCTTTGGAATGCAGACGATGATTCCCGAAATTTTCAGCGCAACTTAAGCACGGGTGAAGTGGAAGTGATCGGCTCCGCAATCTATCATAAAACAGAGTACAGAGAGCGCAGAAACCACTATGCGGTCTATTCCGTCAATACGCCCGTGGACGGCTTCGATACCAGCAGAGACGCCTTCCTTGGCGCATATCGTGGTGCGGCGAATCCTGAGGTCATTGAAAACGGACAGGCCACGAACTCCATGGCAAGCGGCTGGTCACCCATCGCCTCCCACCAGATCAACGTGACCCTCGCTCCCGGCGAGAGCAAGACCTTTGTCTTCGTCCTCGGTTACCTTGAGAATCCCGAGGATCAGAAGTGGGAAGCGCCCGGCATCATCAATAAGAAACCCGCCGAGGAAATGCTTGCCAGGTATCAGACCGACACAGATGTAGATAAGGCCTTTGCGGCCCTGCAGGCTTACTGGAATGAGCTTCTTTCCAAGTATACGGTGAAATCCTCAAATGATAAAGTAGACCGCATGGTCAATATCTGGAACCAGTACCAGTGTATGGTGACCTTCAATATGTCCCGCTCCGCTTCCTACTATGAGTCCGGCATCGGCCGCGGCATGGGCTTCCGCGATTCCTGCCAGGATCTGTTGGGCTTCGTGCACCTGATCCCCGACCGGGCAAGACAGCGTATCATCGATATCGCCTCCACCCAGTTTGAGGACGGCAGCGCTTACCACCAGTACCAGCCTCTCACCAAAAAGGGCAACTCCGACATCGGCAGCGGCTTCAACGACGATCCGCTGTGGCTGATCGCCGGCACTTCCGCCTATGTGCGCGAGAGCGGCGACACCTCCATTCTCACGGAACAGGTGCCCTTTGATAATGACATGAGTGTCGCAAAGCCGTTGATGGAACATCTGAAACGTTCCTTTGACTATATCGTGAACCACAAGGGACCTCATGATCTGCCGCTGATCGGCCGTGCCGACTGGAACGACTGCCTGAACTTAAACTGCTTCTCCGAGCATCCGGGCGAATCCTTCCAGACCTTTGGTCCCTCCGAAGGACCTGTGGCGGAATCCGTCTTCATTGCGGGTATGTTTGTCAAGTACGGCGAGGAATACGCTCAGCTGTGCGAGCTGATGAACGATCAGGCGGAGGCTGACCGCGCCCGCGCCGAAGTGCAGAAAATGTACGATGCGGTGTTGAAGGATGGCTGGGACGGCGACTGGTTCGTGCGCGCTTACGACGCTTACGGCAAAAAGATCGGCTCCAAAGAGTGCGAGGAGGGCCAGATCTACATCGAGTCCAATGGCTTCTGCCCGCTTGCCGGCATCGGCGTAAAGGAAGGCCTTGCCGAGAAAGCGCTCGATTCTGTGAAAGAAAAACTGGATACCAAGTACGGCGTGATGATCTTACAGCCTGCTTACACCAAATACCACTTAGAGCTTGGCGAGATCTCCTCCTACCCGCCCGGGTACAAAGAAAATGCGGGAATCTTCTGCCATAATAACCCTTGGGTCTCCATCGCGGAGACCGTCATCGGCCGCGGCGACAGAGCCTTTGAGATCTATCAGAAGACCTGTCCCGCTTACGTGGAGGAGTTCAGCGAGATCCACCGCACGGAGCCTTATGTGTACTCCCAGATGGTGGCAGGCGCGGACGCGAAATTCCACGGCGAAGCAAAGAACAGCTGGCTGACCGGCACCGCGGCCTGGACCTTCGTAAACGTCTCCCAGCACATCCTGGGCGTCTATCCGACCCATAAGGGCTTAAGCATCGATCCCTGTGTACCGAAGGACTTCGGCGACTTTACCCTGACCCGTAAATTCAGGGAGGGCACCTATAACATTAAGGTCGTAAATCCAGATAACGTGGAAAAGGGCGTGAAATCTATCACTGTGGATGGGAAGGCTGTCGACGGGTGCGTGGTTCCCTATGAGAAGGGGAAGACGAGTTATGATGTGATAGTGACACTAGGATAAAGTAACTTTCAAGTTCCGCTTTGCGGACTCGAGTGAAACATGATAGACTATACGCCGCTTTTGCAACTTTTGGAAGAAAAGAAAATAAGCCAATATCATTTGACGCCCAATAAAAATCCCCCCGCTTGGGGGGATTTATTGTGTTTTATAGGGTTGTGCCCGTCAGGCGAACATCCACTTCACGATCTTCTCGGTGTACTCGTTCCAGAATACCATATCATGGCTGCCCTTGCTCTCGAAGTACTCGTGTGAAACCTTTCTGTCTTCTAAGAAGCGGTGAAATTCCCGATTCCGTTCCAGAAGGAAATCTTCGGTGCCGCAGGCCATATAGATCTCGGGCAGTTTTTTGTTCTGCGTAAGGAGCTTATCAACCAGCGTCTCTGGATTGTTATCGCTCTCCAAAACCTTTTCCGGATCGCCAAAGCATTCCCGATAATACTCATAGTTAGCGACGCCATTCCCCTGCCCCGGCTTCATCTCTGCCACCTCATGCACGATGAGCGCCGAGGACATGGCACCGATCTTGCCAAAACGATCCGGATAGGCAAGTCCCGTATGCAATGCGCCGAAACCGCCCATCGACAGCCCGAGGATCGCGGTATCTTCTGCACTTTTCGCCAGACCGAAGGTCTTGTTCAAATAATCGGGGATCTCCTCGCCAAGCAGCGTACCAAATCGATGCCCCGTTGAAATACCGTCCAGCCAGAAACCGTTCTCACCGCTCGGAGACACCACCGCCACCTGATAGTGGTCCGCAAGATATTCCGGCACGTAATTCCCCGCACAGCCCGTATAGCCGTGCAAAAGAAACAGCGTTCTCATCGGACGCTTTGCATAAGCGTCGCGCTCCGCATCCGGCGGCACATCCGCGCGCGGATCGTTGGGAAGAAACAGTTCAAAAGTAGTAGGTCTTACCAGACAATTCGAAAAATACCTCACCGTAATGTTTGCCATTGCTTACCCTCCTGTCATTTTTCCTATCTATCTGCCGAACATCTGACGCCGCAGTCAACGGGCATCCGACGCATCCGCAAACGGAATCAGCCTGCGCTATTCCGCCATATAGATCCAAATTTTCTTCTCGATTGCAGTCACCGCATCTTCCAGGCTCATCTCTCCCCGCATATACGGGATCCCGCCCTCATATACGACATTTTCCAGCACAGTGTCCTCAATATATGGTGTGTCTGCCGCCTCGATTCGCTTTAAACGTTTCCGCCGATTCATGATTTTGCGTTGTGGCCGTGATCCCGAGCAGCGTTTTCGCCCAAAAAACATCACTGCTTTGGCCATTCATTACGGTCCATACGCTTGTCTCAAAACCCTCCGCTTGCTTCACCGAAACCATTGTATCATATAAACCGGTGCTCGGCAAAGCGAAATATGCCAGCTGCCTCAATCCTCCCACATACATAATGACATTGTCATCTGTTCTAAAGATCTCTGAATCTTCCTTGGCAACACCCTGATACGACAGAAAAATTTCACCTCTTCTGTTATATTCTTCCACCACACTCTCAGGCAGCCCATCCATCTGCGCGTCATAGATTCTCTTTGTCTGCCGTAAGAACTGCGCGACCGCATCCCTGTCAAGTTCTCCGCCTTCCGTGGTCCAGGCGGGTACACAGGTCATTGCAAAATAGCGCATAATCCCCTTCTCAGAGCAGATATTGAGCAGGTCTTTTCCCGGATTGTCCCTTCGCAGCTCCTCCATTATATCCGCCATACTCTCAAGATCCTTTATCTGCGAAATGTATTTTCCATCTCCCTACATGACTGGAAGTCGGATTTCGCAGGGCACGGCAAGAACCTGATCTTTCTTTTTCATCGCCTGCCCAGCGTCCAAAGCCTCCGTAAGCATGCCGTCCGTACCCTTTTCATCCTGCGTATTGTCGTCCACATCTGTTTTTCCACAGCCCGACAGACACAAGACGAGCATGATCACTGACTGCAGCAGCGTCCGCCTTTCTCCCCTTTTCATACATGATATTGTAGGATAAATTTTCCTGACCACTAGTTTCCCAAAAGGGCTTGTTTTCTCCTAACATTTGTGACAAAATATGACTTACCGAACTCTACCAGCGGGTTATAGTTTTGAAGATTACAAATTGAATATTTGAGAAATTCAAGATAATCTATTCCATTATAGGAGCATGAACCATGAGTCAGTATTTATCCATCGGAAAAGTATCCAAATTAAAAAACGTGAGCATTAAATCCCTGCGTTACTACGACCAGATTGGGATTTTAAAGCCTGCTTTTGTCAATACGGAAACAAACTACCGCTACTATACCAAGGAGCAGCTCTACCTTTTGGACGCGATCACCGTCTGTATCAAACTGGGCATCCCCTTAAAGGACCTGAACAATTATGTGGAAAATTCTTCCATCAATCTGCAAAAACTCCTCTATGACGGCAAGATTCTGGCGGAACAGAAGATCATGGATATCCATAACTGTCTGGCTACCCTGCAAGAGACGCTGCAGAATATGGCCAGCTCCGTGACGGGACTGGCAAAGATTCCCGAGAGCAAGAGCGGCATCCTGCTGCCAGACGGCTTCTATCACAATGAGATCGTGACCAGACGAATGCTCACTGTGCCCTTGGAGGAAATGGATGTCCCGAAATATTACGGTCAGTACATCTTAAAGCTCTTTGTCACGGCCCAGCAAATGGGCACCGTGGTAGCTTACCCCTCCGGTGTGCTGCACGAGTACCGCAACGGACAATACCAGCGCCATATGTTCCTCACCATCACCGACGATACTCCTGCCTCGGAGGATGCCGCACAAAACATACGCACCATCAACGAGGGAAGCTTTGCCTGCCGCAGAATCTCTACCCATGTGTCAGACTTTGAAACCATCCGCGAGGAGATGAAAGAAGTCATCAAGAGCGATGATTTCTGTGTCATCGAGACAGACACCCTCTCCGAAGAAAATAAGAAGAATGGATACCCGTTCGAACTGGAATATCCGTTGTCCAGTTGAGCAGTGCACAGACGTAAGATGGAAAAATGGCAGCTTGCTGACAATTTTTCCAGATTGCGGATGTATAGGGCGAAGCCCGCGAGCGAGGAAAGCCGCAGGCTTTTCGAGCGCCGCACTGCGAAACAACATAATCCCGAAGCCCGCGCAGCTACCCTCGCTTCAACCGCCACAGCACCTGCTCAAACGGCACCCCTTCCGCAGGCGGTGTCTCAAGCGCCAGTGCTTCCTCTACGCAGCGTTTCACGAAACCGGCCGCCTTTCTGACGGATCGGTCAAAGGGAACGCCGTTTACGGCATCCGCCGCAATCACAGCAGTAAACACATCCCCCGTACTGCACCGTTCTTCTCCCGCCCTGTGGACGCGGATCAGACGCGTCGCAGGCTCTTTCTGATCAACTTTCACGAACACATAATTCGCAAGATACTCTCCCTGCGGGATTCCTGTGATCACAACGCGAGAGGGTCCCATTGCTGCAAGGCGCTGCGCCATGGCGAATAGCTCCTTGTGTTTCCATCCCTTCTCCCTGTAGGGCACATCCGCAAGACGACAGGCTTCCGTCAGATTAGGCGTCACAATATCCGCCAGCGCCACTAATTTTCTAAGTTCCGTACATAACTCTACCGTATAGGCAGAGTATAATCTACCATGATCCCCCATGACAGGATCTACGACCACAAGGGTATTCTCCCCGGAAAACTCCCTGATAAAGCGTTTCACGATCTCAATCTGCCTGACAGAGCCCAGATATCCTGTGGCGATGCCGTCAAAAGCATGTTTCAGTCCGATCTTCTCCCAGCTTGCAAGATATGCCTCCATCCGATCTGTATAGTCGTCCAGAAAGAAATCCGGAAACGCCGTATTGCTTGAAAAAATAGAGGTAGGCAGCGGACACGCCTGCACCCCCAGATAAGAAATAATCGGAAGAAGCACCGTCATGGCGCATCTTCCGTATCCCGCAATGTCATTGATCACTACTATTTTTTTCTGCATCGGTCTGCCTGCATCTCCTTTTCCGTAAGCGCAATATTCCCCTGTTCCAGTGTACTGCATCCCTCCCATTTCGTCAAATCGTTCCCATCAGCACACAGTAACGGTTCCGCTTACGACAAGCCAATTACCCGATAAATTTTTTCTCCCGTTTTTCCTCGATCTCGTGCATTTCCTCTGCGCTGACCACACCTACGGCTTCACCGACAGACTGCATCCCATCTTCTTCTCCATCCTTTTTCTCGTCACGGTTGTTTTTCACCAGTTCATCCTGCATACGATCGATCTGGTTCATCGCCTCTCTTGCCTGCTTCACTTCCTGAATCTTTCTAAGTATGGCGTTTAAGTCTTCCGGGGAAAACAAATCCAGGCACTTCATCAAGCTGGTCATATCGTTGAGATCGATATGAACCGTTCCCACCGAGGTATCTACATGAATCCAGTCCGGATTCGAGCTGCCGCCGATGGTAATACTATTCCCATACATAGCGTCCTTCGTGATAGACACCCGCGCACCATTATGAAAGAAATCTCGTGTCACCGGCTCCCCCGCCTTGGGTTCATCCATCTGCCGCAGCATAACGCCGATAGAGTCAGTCGCACTGTAATGCTCCCCTGACGCCGCATATTCGTCGGCCTGTTTTAATTTGGCGGCAAAGCTGTTGGGATCGACGTTTCCCTCCATACCCGCGCTTTTCAGCTGATGCGCCGACTTCATCTGCTTTTCCAGCTGTTTTGCCGTATAGTTTGTAGTGTTGAATGTCTGATATGCCATGTACCTGTCGTTGTTGATCATGATTTTCTACGCCTCCCTCATCGTTTCCAAAGCAAATTGTTCAATAATATGCGTCGTTTTCAGGGGAATCCGCTCTGTTTCCACCCGGTAAGCTTCTATTCTGCCATCTTCGTACTTTGCTTCCACATAAACCCGGCTGCTCTTGTTCCCCTCCGCCGGTTCTCCTTCTGACACATCTGTCATATTTACAGTTTGTTCCCGTGCCGATTCCTCAATGTCTTCCAGGCGTTTCCCCTTCAAAGTATAACCTTCCGTCACTGCGATCTTTACATGATCGCTCTCCTCATAACGTATATGCCGCACCTTTTCTGTCTGCACAGCCTCCGTCAACATGGCTGCATTCACTCGCACACCGCCTGTCACACCGATCCTTGCTGCCTCGGATGGCTCTTGGGCACACTTTTTCCCCTGAGCCGAATCCGCATATGTCTCCTCATCCTGCTCTCTTACTCTTAAGTTTTGTAACAGGCTTTCCTGAAACCCTTCCCCGCTTCCTGCTTTCTTCTTTTTCTGATATGCGGGCGTTTCCTTTGCTCCCTGTACCTCTTGTATGCTCATCTTCTACGGCCTCCTTTCCGTGAGAATCTTTTTGACTTCCTCCCTGCCTCTGCGCAGCCTCGTCTTGATTGTCCCCTCTTTCTCATTGAGAATGCCTGCGATCTCATGAATCGAGTAATCCTCATAATAAAAAAGGTAGATTGGATTCCTATAGTGTGTAGGCAGCTGCAGGACTGCCTCAAGCGTCAGATCGTCCCTGATCTGATAAGGCAGATAGATATTTTTTGCCGCACTCATAGAGGACTCGTCCCAGGGCACTGTCCTCTGATACCAGCCGCTTTTCAAAATATCCAGACAAATATGAATGGTGGTTCGTATGAGCCATGCCTTCTCATGTTCCTTGTTCGGAATCGGCGCATCCTCCTTCATATAGCGCAGAAAAGCTTCCTGCACCGCATCCTCGGCATCCGCACGGTTCTTCATGTTCGAGAAGGCAATTCGATACAGCATGGCTCTGTACTCCTCCGCCAGATAGCTCCACTCCTGCTCCATCCCGTCGTGTTCCCTTTTGTCACTATGTCGCTCTCAGTTTCTAACACCTTTATCATATCATATCTTGTCGTCCTACTGATAATACGATTCAACTCTGCAAAAAGTTTCAAATCAAACAGACTTTACAATTTTTTTCGTTCGCTATAATAAAGCTGTAACATCAACAGTGATTTCAATGAGAAAGCCAAAAAGAAAGCGGAAAAAATTTTAAGTCGAATCACAGAAAGTTTACAGGATTAAAAAGGGAGCCGTCGGCTCCCTTCTTTACTCTACATAAACATCATACCCAGCGCAAATAAATACAGGAAAATCAGGGTAAGGATACCAGCGATGACCGAAAGAACCAGCCCTGTGATCGCCATTCCCTTTCCACCGCCTCCTCTGACCAGTGTCACGATCGCACAGATCAGACCTACCAGACACAGTATGAAATCCAGTCCGGGAATCCAGAAAAAAATCAGTGCTAAAATACCGCACACAAGCGCCGCCACCGACGTTCCGCTCGCCCCATCCGGAACCGTATCATAGACTACCGCCTTGACCGGCTGCCCGAAATTCTGCTGGTTGTACTGCTGCTGCGCACCGTAGGGCACCTGATTATACTGCGGTCCTGCCTGCTGATTGTACGGAGCCTGACTGTACTGCTGATTATTCTGGGGCTGACCGTACTGTTGATTATCAAAAGGCTGCCCGCCATACTGCTGATTGTTATAAGGCTGCCCTCCGTACTGTTGATTGTCGTAAGGCTGCTGTACGGGCGCTGTATCCTGTCCGCTGTATGTACCATCGTTGTAACCGAAGTTTTGATTCTCGTCCATCTCTGTCTTCCTTTCTTCTCAACCAAACTTTCCGTTCCAGACTAAAAGGTTCCAAGGGCTTTCTGAATAAAGTAACCGCCCACAATCACAAATACCAGAAGAACGATCTGTACTACCAAAGCTACGCTATTCTTCCTTTTTAAACATAAATTGAATGTTAATAAATCACCCAGAATGGTTATGATCACTCCGAGCAGACCAATCATAAACCAGCCAATGATCAGATTCACCAAGGTCAAGACATTAACCCACATCGGAATGTTCCTGATCGGCTCATAGGGCGTACCGTCCTCCAGATAGATGCCGTTTACCGCCAGACGAACCTTATTGCCCACTACCACCAGATTACACTCCGCACCAGGGATGCTGATCTGATGATCCGCCATCCAGATGACCCAGTTCTTTGACTTCATCTTGTAGGCATCTCCGTCCACGATACACTTTGCACCGCCGAAACCGCCCTTCTGAAAGGTAATGTGATGATTATTACCCATACTGTCTGTTACACTCCAAGTCTTTGTCATGATTCCTCTCTCCTCCGCCTGAAAACTGTTTCAAAAACAAATAATGAAATAATGATAACGTCACTATTTTACAGTATTTTTACACTTTTTGCAAGTATAAGCGCCAAATTCCCCTCTGTAAACGGCGCCCGAATCGGTCAGAACTACGGTACTGCTGTTTCTTCCGTCCCCGGCACTCCCTCGACCTCGTGTCTGATCTTACTGAAAATCTCAACAAGCACAGGATCACCCTCAGGATCATCAGCAAACAGACCGCTGCTGCTGCCCTTTTTCCTCTATCGGGATACACCTTTCACTCTCCTCCTGCCAAAAGTCAAATATTTTTCCTGCTAATTCATGCAGAAATTATAAAAAAGCCGTCTGCTTCGCAACACTTTCAGCATAAACGGCAGCGAATCAAAATCGATTGCTGCCGCCTTTAATGTGAATCTGTATTCTCGAGCCAAACTTCCACAATAAAGGTATCATTCTCCTCCCCATAAATGCTCAGCCCGTTTTCTACCATTGTGCACATTTTCTCCGTAAATGCAGTGTCATCGTCGCAAATGGCTATCCGCATGGTTGTTAAGTGCCTCCGTGCTCGTTATCATTCTATTGATCCGTTTTTGCCCTCCCAAACAACCCTTCCAGCTTCCGAAAAAAAGGTATCATACTTTTCTCCATGTCAGGGCAGTTTACTGCGCTCGGTCACGCATAATCCCGCCTGCTGATCACCTTCGCGCAGACCGCCGCGGCAATCACCGTCAAAAGCAGTGCCGCCGCCATGGAAAGTACGCCCGCCCGCATCATCATTCCGGCCACGGTTTCCAGATCCGGCAGCGTGCCGGCAGCTACCTCATCCTGCACGTCCCCTGCTAAATAGCTCGTTGCAAAAAACATCGTCATCCCCGGCACCGTTCTCACAAGATTATTCAAATACTGCCAGTTATCTTTTCCTTCCCCAAACAGATAGAAAAACAGATATTGCAACACTACCAGTACGATCCCGATCGCCAGTTCGCACAGCCCTGCCCCGATCGTCCAGAGCGGAATCTCCACTCCTATCATCCCGCAGATACCAAAAATCGCAGCGCTGCACAGTCCCAGCAGACCTACAAACGACAGTCCAAACAGAAACCTTCCCGTCACCCTGTCCTTCACCGTTGCGGGGAACATCAAAAGAAACCCCCTGTTTCTCCCGCCACTGTACGAAAAAGGCGCCGACGAAAAGATCGATGCGATAAATATAACGTAGGAACATGCCACCAGCAGGGTCATTTCCCCTACGCTCGCACTTTTGCCCATCAGCAGCGCCAACAGGAAAAAGATCGGCACGATACGCAGTTGTTTCCTTGTCAGCATATAGTCTATCTTCGTATAATACAATGCTCTCATCTTGATTTCTCCTTTTTATTATATCACATATTAAATGTTTACAAAACTCATCCCAATGTTTGTACAATTTAAGCACTCTTAATGTAGTGAATCACAATCTGATCGATGGTCGGTTTCTCGTAAAGGAACGCATTCCCCAGCAGTTCCGCCTTATCGCTGGGCAGGATCGCCTCAAAACCGTAGGCATTCTCGTCCACTCCGATCAGCTCCTTTTTCAGCGTGGGCGGAATCTTTGCGGTCTCGCCCTTTACCAGCAGAAAGCTCTCGATCAGCTCATCCTTCGCCTCGTAGAGGACCGTCCTGCCATCGTGGATAAAATAGATATAGTCCGCGATCTGCTCTAAGTCGCTTAAAATATGGGTAGAGAAGATCACGCTACGCTCCCCGTCCATCACGTACGACTGTAACAGTTTCACCACATCCGCCCGCATCACCGGATCGAGACCGTTCGTCGCCTCGTCTAACACCAGCAGCTTTGTCTCTCTTGCAAACACCGACGCAAACATCAAAAGAACCTTCATCCCCCTGGAAAAGTCCTTGGTGGGCTTATTCTCCGGCAGCTTCCAGTCGCGGATGAACCCATCGAATTTCTCTCTGGAAAAGGTCGGATAAAAATCCTGCAATGCACGGCGGATATGTTTGATCTTAAAATCGCCGGGAAAGTAGCAGTCGTCCCCCACGAAACCGATCTTCCCCTTATACGCCCTCTCGTCCTCCTCGCGGGAGAGCCCGTCGATAAATACCTCTCCCCCGTTTGCTTTCTGAATGCCTGTGATCAGGTTTAAGGTCGTGGTCTTTCCCGAGCCGTTCGCCCCCACGTAGCCCATAATGTAGCCCTTGGGCAGGGTAAAGCTGATATCCTGTAAAGAAAAATTTTTATACTGTTTCGACAGATGTTTCACCTCTAATAGTTCCATAGTTACCTCCTAATCGTTAGGTTTCCAATAAGTTATCAAAGATATCCCGCAGTTCCTTCTTCGGCATCCCCATCGTCCGCGCCGTCTCAATGGCTGTGGACAGGCCTTCCTCGATGCGCAGCAAATACTGCTCCCGCAGGAGTGAATTGTCCGTGGCAAGCACCACGCTGCCCTTGCCCTGCATAGTAGCAATGAAGCCTTCCTGCTCCAGCTCGCTGTAGGCGCGGGTGGTAGTGATCACACTGACACCGATCTCCTTCGCCAGCTGGCGAATCGAGGGAAGGGTTTCTCCTTCGGGGATCTGTCCGTTTAGGATCTGTTCCTTGAGCTGCTCCCTGATCTGCGCATAAATCGGCAGCTCCGATTGGTTTGAAATAATGATCTTCAAATCTTGCCTCCCTTATTTTGCGCTCCCTGTCGTCACAGTTTACGCCATCAGTATATACTGTATATATTACATTATATACAGTATGAACAGTTTGTCAATATAAAAAAAGAAAAAACAGCAGGAACACCGATTCACAATGTTCCTGCTGTCTCTTTTTACCGTGCGCTAGAGGATTCGAACCCCCGACCTTTTGGTCCGTAGCCAAACGCTCT
>CAJTKA010000019.1 GCA_910576815.1 uncultured Lachnospiraceae bacterium | reverse complement strand
TTTTGTGACAAAAAGAATTCCGTATTTATGCGGGTTCTGGCGTTTCGCAAACGCCTAATTATGTGTTGTAGAAGAAAGGAGGCAGCAGATGAATCTTACAGATATGACAATTGAAGAAATGTGTACGACTACAGAGAAGCAGTCATTTGATCGTAAGAGTGCAAAAATTGATGCGACAGCAATTGCTACTCCAATGATTGCATTTGCAAATGCGGATGGTGGACTTCTTGCTGTAGGAATTGAAGATAATGGCGAGATTACCGGAATAGATGATTATGCGAAGAATATCAATGAAATACTCCGAGCAGGATACGATTTCTGCCAGCCATCTATTTTTATTGAAAAGGAAACAGTGGACTGCATTGATAAGAATGGTAATGCAAATCATATTTTACTTATTAAGATTCCGCAAAGTGCAGACATGCATGTAAACCACAGAGATGAAGCATTTTTGCGTGTTGGTGACAGGTCAAAGAAACTTACCTTTGATGAACGTATGGAACTTATGTATTCAAAAGGAATGCGTTTCTATGAGGACGAGCCTGTATATCGTAGTACTTTGGATGATATTGATATGGAATTTGTTGCAAAGTATTGTGAGAAGATTGGCTACGGAAAAACTCCTGAAGAGTATATTAGACAAAATAAGGATTACATCGTAAATGTAGCAGGTCGCCAAGAAATGAGCGGTGCCGCTATTATGATGTTTGGAAAAGATCCACAGAGATTTTTTCCAAGGTCAAGAGTGCGTTTTATACGATATGAAGGAACTGAGGCAAAAGTCGGCGCAGAGATGAATGTTATCAAGGATAAGATGTTCCAAGGACGCATTCTTGATTTGGTGGAACAGACTATTGAATATGTGCGAACACAGATAAAAGAACATACTTATCTTGGACCAGATGCACGATTTGTGACAGAACCGGAATATCCGGAGTTTGCATGGAAAGAGATTATTGTAAATGCCATTGCACATCGTGATTACAGCATAAAGGGTACGGATATACAGATTAAGATGTTTGATGACCATATTACAGTGGAGAGTCCGGGAACACTACCGGGAACGGTGCGCCTCAACAATATGCGAGAAATACATTTTTCAAGAAATCCAAAGATGGCACAGCTCTTGCATGAGTATGAATATGTGCGTGAGTTCGGTGAAGGTGTAGACCGTATGTATCGTGAGATGGAAGAAGCAGGTCTGCCAGAACCGGAGTATAAGACGGTTGCGTTTATGGTTCATGCTACGATTAAGAATAAGAAGTATCTTGTGGGCGAAAATCCAGTGGAACGAAGCGTAGATAATAATTCTAAAGCGTCAGATTTTAATGTTCCAAAGCATCAAAATGAAGCTTTGGATGAGGCTTTGGAAACAAAGATTGTGATGCTTATGAAAACAAATGCAAAGATTAAGCAAACAGAGATAGCAGAAGAACTGAAAGTGTCTAGAGCAACGGTTCAAAGAGCAATTCAAGTGTTGGTTGAGAAACAGGTAATTGAAAGAGTTGGCGGAAAGCGCTATGGTTCTTGGCAAGTAAATATCTAGTATGTTCCCGACATTAATATCGGGAACATACCTTGAGTGCATGGCTCATCCACCTCGAGTGTATGGGAGAAATCAAGGAAATACGGAACGCACATAACAATAGAAGGAACCACTTTCTTCGATATGTTCCCTTTAACAGTAAAATCCCTTGATTTATTCCCTTTTACTTCGATACAATAAATCAAGGCAGACATCAAATCGGAACAATCGAGCCATGTGGAGTGCGTGTGTCAGCTGGTGAAGCAGAGCATGGATAACGATAAGCAGAAAAGCCATTCAAAGAAAGAAAACTTAGAGAATGTCAAGCCGAAGATTGAAGTAAGAAAAATGATAAATTATCGGGAGGATGAAATCCCGGATTGTGGGTGTATTTACGGCTGATATGGGATTCAGAGTCAGATGATAGTAAATTGGTGAATAGCGTTGACAGAAGGGAAAGGAAATTAAGGAATGCGTAAATACGCGATTTTAGAGGAACCAATAAAATGTAATGAGAAAGATTTCATTTTTAAAATTATGTTATACCAATCAAAGAAAGAGGTTCTTTTATTTGAGTATTGCAGTATGGATGCTAATCAATGTTCCTTTGACGTATGGTATCCAGATGTAGAATCAGTCTATGAAGATTGGGATGATAAAATAGATGAACGAGGTTGGATAGATATTGATGATCCTTTACCTGATTGTCAACAGGATGCTTTTGCGTCAATACGAGTGAAAGGGCGCAATTTAGGTAATCCAAAGTGGGGACAACTTGAAATATTAAAAGATGGGAAATGGGTAGAATATAGTCTGTAAATTTATCAATTTAGGATTTTTACCGTGTGCAATTCGAGGCGGTTAAAAATGAAGCCGAATTAAATCGGTTTGTAATGACGCCGAGCAAATGGGTAGCACAGATGAATGCGATTGGTATTGTTTCAAAAGCCGGACGTTATGGTGGTACATATGCCCACAGTGATATTGCAATGTCTTATTATGCGGTTCTCATGGAGGTAAGGTTCCGTATGGAATAAAGAATAAACTAGACGAATTGATTAAGGAATATCCGAACTTAAAGGAATATAGGGTTAATATGAAGTACCCGTATGATATTAAAAATATTACGCCCTTGATAAAGTTCGGTGATTCCATTTCAGATTGGTGGCAGGCATATAATGATATAAAGCATAGAAGGACGCAATCAAATGAGGCAGGGCGCTATAATTATACAAAGGCAAATCTAAAAAATGTATTGTACGCAATGGCTGCCTTATACATATTGAACCGAAAGTTATATGACAGTTTAGAGGATGTTGAGAAAGTCAGCGAAGAGGTTCTTGTATCCGATTTATTTGATGATGAGCTCAGGCTTTAAGAATGCGGAAGTTCTCGTTGACGAAAAATAGTGAAATTATGTGAAGAGATAGGTAAGAACAGGAAAGATTTTTCAGATTATACAGGAATACTGGTTTGTACAAATCCCAATATCTATTCCAACCATGTATTTGCGAAAAAAGCAAAAGACTGCAGCTTTTCAGTCCGATCACCATTTTATACGGTAATAGCGCCTCCGGAAAATCTACAATGCTGAATACTATAGCGAATAGATTAAAACTGGAAGGGAAAAGTATTCAAACGGAGAGACTACCTTGCAAATGCCGGTTTATTATATCAACGCATTTACCGTTTATGCTTGGAACACTGAATGGCAGGATATATAATATTGATACGGAAGATTTGGATGAAGTAAACTGGACGGAACTTGAAAATGTGAGATACTTTTATAAATTTTTTGAACAACACAAGAAGGAATTTAATAAAAATATATAAGAAAGTTCTATAGCCCTTCTCATATTGACACAAATTTTCAGGCTTGTTAGAATGAAACTAACGATTAAAATACACATGAACAGAGGGAAACAGATATGTATACTTGCAGTCTCCATATTTATTTCGCAGGGCATCCGAGTCACGCTCTGGACGTGCTAAAAAAGATGCCTTCTCTTGAGCATTTTACCCATATTTTTTCAGAAAGTGACGAGGCCGAGTCTTCTTTGTGTGCAAAGGCGGATGTCGTCATAGCCGACCTGTCTCGTTTGGACATGAAGTCAGCGCTGCAGATCATATTGCCGAACCGCAGCGAAAGCGCGGAGGTTATTTTGCTTGCGGAAAGAAAGCAGATGCAGGTTCTTTGCGCAGAACCGGCGCTAAAGAATGTCTCGGACGTGTGGATCATGCCTATGTCCGACGAGGAGCTTCGCTTCCGTTTCCATAGATGGCAGCAAACCTGTAAAATGAGCAAAGATTTCTGGGAAACCAGCCACTTTCTGGAGGCTACGATCAACAATGTTCCCAATCTGGTCTGGTATAAGGATAAGGACGGTGTTCATGAGAAGGTGAACAACAGCTTCTGTCTTGCCGTCAACAAGACCAAAGAGCAGGTGCAGGGACGTCGGCACGCTTATATCTGGGACGTGGCGGAGGATGATCCCGCCTGCATCGAATCGGAACATCAGGTCATGAGTAAAAAACAGACCTTTGTATCCGAGGAGACTATCATGGCGGGGAATGAGACCAGGACCCTGATGTGTTACAAGTCTCCCCTCTATAACTGTGACGGCACCGTAATGGGAACGGTCGGTGTTGGTGTTGATGTGACGCAGGAACGCGCCTACGAGCAGGAAATCATCAGAAAGAACAAGACTCTTGAGACAATCCTTGCCACGATAGACTGTGGCGTTATGAACCACAGTCTCAATGATTCGCGCATTCTGAACATCAACAGAGCTGCGCTCAAAATTCTGGGTTATGAGACGCTGGATGAGATGATGGCGGACGGCTTTGACATTATTGCAGCCTCCGTGATGGAGGAGGATCAGCCGCGCCTTCGGGACAGCATCCGCAGTCTGAAAAAAGCCGGCGATACCGTCAATGTTGAGTACCGCGTGCAGCACAAAAACGGAGAAATTCTCCATGTGATGGGAAACATCAAGCTTTATGAGGAAAACGGGGAGGTTTTCTGCCAGCGTTTCCTTCTGGATGTCACCGAGCAGAAGCTGCAGGCGAAGAGGAACGAGAGACGGCAGATGGAACTGGTGCAGGCATTGAGCCTC
This sequence comes from uncultured Lachnospiraceae bacterium, assembly GCA_910576815.1. Lineage (GTDB taxonomy): Bacteria > Bacillota > Clostridia > Lachnospirales > Lachnospiraceae > UBA3282. Next base: position 66,164 of record CAJTKA010000019.1, on the reverse strand, counting down.
GACTTTACGCTGGTATGCTTTGTGGAACCGGATACGGGTATGCTTGTCCCGGTTCGCACGGGCAGGCGTGAGCTGGACAATATTTTTGAGACAAGGATTTCTTTGCAGGAAAGCATGGAGCAGTACATAAATAAATGGGTGTATGAGGAAGATCGGGAAACACTGCGCCACGCTGTTTCTCTGGACACGTTGAAGGAAGAACTGAGCGGAAAACAGGTATACTCTGTGAACTACCGCAAACAGCAGGACGACCAAATCATCTATTTTCAGATGAAGGCGGTGAGCACCAGTACGGAGGACGGCAGCCAGGGTATTGTTCTTGGATTCCGCAGCGTGGATGCGGAAATCCGACGGGAAATGGAGCAGAACACACTGTTGGAAAATGCTCTTTCGCAGGCAAACCATGCCAGCAAGGCAAAAACCGTATTCTTATCGAATATGTCCCACGATATTCGCACCCCGATGAACGCTATTGTGGGCTTTACAAACCTTGCCATCACACATATCAACCAGACGGACCTTGTCGCGGAATACCTGAAAAAAATCCAGACTTCCGGTAATCATCTGCTGAGCCTGATCAATGACATACTGGATATGAGCCATATCGAGAGCGGAAAGATCCACCTGGAGGAAAAGCTTTGCAGCCTTCCAGAAATCCTGCATGGTCTGCGCAATATTTTACAGGCGGATATTCACGCGAAGCAGCTGGAGCTGCATATTGACACAGTGGACGTTGTAGATGAAGAGATTTACTGTGATAAACTTCGATTGAATCAGGTGCTTTTAAATCTGTTAAGCAATGCCGTAAAATATACCGGCGCGGGTGGCAATGTCAGTATGCGCATTACGGAAAAAGCGGGCGCTCCCGCAGGCTATGCAAACTATGTGTTCACCATAAAAGACACCGGTATTGGCATGAGCCCGGAATTTGTGGCGCGTATCTTTGAACCCTTTGAACGGGAGCGCAATAGCACCATCAGCAAGATTCAGGGCACCGGACTTGGCATGGCGATCACGAAAAATATTGTAGATATGATGAACGGTTCCATCTCCGTGACGAGTGAACAGGGCGTTGGCAGTGAATTTACGGTCTCCTTCACCTTCCGTCTTCATGAGGAAAAGAAAGAATCTATGATTCTGCCGGAGTTAAAAAGCTGCAAGGCTCTTGTGGTGGATGATGATTTCAACACATGCGACAGTGTTTCCTATATGCTGGGGCAGATCGGTATGCAGGCGGAGTGGACGCTCTCCGGCAAAGAAGCGGTGCTTCGCAGCCATCAGGCTGTCATGCGGGGCATTGATTACTCTGTCTATATCGTAGACTGGCTGCTGCCTGACATGAATGGTGTCGAGGTGACCCGGAGAATCCGAAAGGAGACGGGGGAAAATGTGCCCATTATCATTTTGACTGCCTATGACTGGTCAGATATTGAAACGGAGGCAAAGGAAGCGGGCGTTACGGCGTTCTGTAATAAACCGCTGTTCTTATCGGAATTGAGTTCCTGTCTCCAATCCGTGCTGCGACCGAAATCTCCGGAACCGGAAACTGCGGAAAAGGAAATGAAGCCCCGTGATATCAGGCGAATCCTACTGGCGGAGGACGTGGAGATGAATCAGGAGCTCGCCGTGGCGATTCTGGAGAATGCCGGTTTTGCCGTAGATGTGGCGGACAACGGTCAGATTGCCTTTGAAAAGCTGAAAAAATCGGAACCGGGATATTATCAGGCAATCCTGATGGATATCCAGATGCCGGTAATGGACGGCTACGAGGCAACAAAGCGTATCCGGAAATTGGAAAACCGCGAACTTGCTTCCATCCCAATCATCGCCATGACTGCCAACGCGTTTACGGAAGACAGGGAAGAAGCGCTCAAATGTGGCATGAACAGCCATATTGCCAAGCCGATCGACGTACAGTTATTGTTTAAGACGTTGGACAACGTGTGCTGTAAACCGCAGTAAGCGAAAAGAGAAGGATTACTTCAGCAAGTTTAGAATAAAGTTGGGCAATTGGTTTGCCTGTGCAAGCATTACCTGATTTGCCTGAAGCATAAAATGATTTTTTGCAAGCTCCATTGTCTCTTTGGCAATATCAGCATCACGGATAGCGGATTCGCTGACCTGTGTATTTTCAATAACGTTGTTTTTCTTATTGATCGTATGCTCCAGTCTGTTTTGCACGGCGCCATATGTGCTGCGTCTGGAACTCACTAAATAGATGGCATTTTTTATGCGGGCAACTGCTTTTTCAGCGTACTTTGGCTGACTGATCGTAATGGAATTGATGGCTAATGAGTGCGATCCGGCCACTTTGTGGGAGAGTTTCAGAGTTCCATTTTCTATGGAAGCTTTCAGTGGTGCTGTATTGCCGTTGTCATCTCCATTTTGAAGCATAGTATTCAGAAGATCGGCAAATTCGTGGGCGGTATATTGGGTATTCTCCGGAAAGGTATAGCTGTAAGGTACTGAATCGACAGAAAGAGTCAATACATTTTGTCCGGGTTTAAGATGAATACCGTTTGATAAATTTTTTGTTCCGGATAGAGAAGTAATCGTTGGCTCGTTTGTAGTTTTGTAAAAAAGGAAGCGGCAGAGGCAAAAATGGTATGCACGGGCGGCGGCCGCTGTGTGCGCGCTGGTCGTGGCGGAAGCCGGAAACGGTATCTGTTACGCGAAGACGGGACAGAATGTATGGGAGCTCTTTCAGTCCACGATGTATAAGGACAGTCGCAATGAGGAAGTCAATATGATTGCGGAGATCTGGCGTCCGCTGGGTCAGTTTGATTTAGAGCCGACTGGAGAGACAAAGAGCTGCTATGCGGATGGCAGCAGTGTATTGGAAGGCTGCAGAGAAATCAGGATCACGGGTGCAGGTATGCAGATGAGCTTGGACAGGAATTTGCATCTGGAACTTGTCATGGAAGGAAAGGATGCGGATGAGGCTAATCTTACGCCGTTTTCCTTTTTGGATATTGAGATGAAAGACGGCACGGTCTGCCATATGCTCGGGAAACTGCCGGAAGGCGATGAGATCATTTGGGTTAAAGATACGGGAAAATGCGTGGGATACAGCCATCAGGGCGAAGCCGTGACAGGCGATGCTTATCTGGGAGCGGTGATTCGGGGCGGAGGTTTTGATCCGTATGGCACCAGCGCCTGGGAAGAAATATTTGCCGTTGCATTTGACAGGTTTATCAATGTGGAGGAAATCGCAGGCGTGTATCTGGACGGGGAAAAGCTGCCATTGAAATAACGGTGATCTAATAATAGGAGAGGCAGAGCATTCAGATCCTTTGACAGGACCCGGATGCTCTGTTTTTGACAAAACCGAATCGAGTTGGTAAGCTGGTATCAGATGAATCTTTTATCAATAAGGAGGACACGGAAATGACCCTGGATAACATCACCGTCAACACCCAGAGCAGTATCCGCATCGAAGGCTCGAAAGTTTTATACTTTGACCCGTATCTGATTCAGGAAGCGGCTCATGATGCGGACTATATTTTTATCACCCACGAGCATTACGATCATTTTGATCCGGAATCCATTGCGAAAATAAGGAAAGACAGCACGGTTCTTGTCGCGCCTGAATCCATGCAAAAAAAGGCGCTTTCCAAAGCAGGTATCACAGCGGAACATTGTTTGTTTTATCAGCCGGGGGAGAACCATGAGGCGGGCGGCTTGGTGATCGAGACGATCCCTGCTTATAATAAAATGAAACCTTTTCACACAAAAGCAAAAAAATGGCAGGGCTATGTGGTGGAAATGGACGGTGTCCGTTATTATGTGGCCGGGGATACGGATGTGAATGAGGATATCAAAAAGGTAAGCTGTGATGTGGCGTTTGTTCCCATCGGGGGATTCTATACGATGGACGGGAAGCAAGCGGCGGAGTATATCGCACAAATCAAGCCTAAAGCAGTGGTTCCCACGCATTACGGCAGTATTGTGGGCAAACAGAGCGACGGCGGGGAGTTCCAAAAAATGCTGGAAAGTTTGGATGGCAGCATTCAAGTGTTGCTGAAACTGTAAAGGATCAAACAATGGCGGCTACTCTGCGTAGCCGCCATAATGTTTCTGCGTTATTCCCGCCGTTTTCTTTTTTCAAGATACATATTTTGATCCGACTCGGTAAAGCGTGTATGGAAATTATCTGCCCCGCTGTTCATGACGGATACGCCAAAAGAGACGCTTAACTGCTTATTCATGACCTGGAACCGTTTTTGTTTTTCTTTCAGCTGTTCTACGAGACACAGGGCGGCCTCCTCCGATGTGCCCGGCAGTAACACAAGAAATTCATCACCGCCCATGCGGAACAGCATGCGTTCCGGGGGCAGCACCATTTTGAACAGATCTACAGCGGCTTTGATATATTCATCTCCCGCGATATGTCCGTAGGTATCATTGATTGCCTTCAGGCCGTCGCAGTCAGCGGAGATAATGGCCAGCGGGTAACAGTCATCATCGTGCGTTTTGACAAATTCATCCAGAAATGCCCGGTTATACAGGCCGGTCATTTCATCGGTGATGGCCTGTTCTCTGAGTTTCTGTTTGAGCAATTCGGTTTCCGTCACATCGTTGATCAGTCCGATGATGCCGGTAACACAGCCGTTTTCATTGAAAAGGGGTTCCTTGATCACTTGCAGGAAGTCCTGTATCCCGTCCTCATTGATCTCAATGGTGTATGTCGCGCCTTTTCCGGTTTTGATGATCTCCATATCCTTTTTATGTGCTTCGATGGCGTTATCTTTATCCTTGCGTATCTCGGGGTCGATCTTTCCTCTGATCGTCCAGTTGGGATCGTCCGCATGATTCAGATGATGCCAATACTTAGTCGCGAAAACATAGCGGCATTCATTATCTTTAAGAAAAATGTTGGAGGGAAGCTCCTTGAGTATTTTTTCAATACCGTAAAAGCTCATGGAGTCCGTAAACGCAATAGCATTTGCGATCCTGTTTTTAATAATAGAACTGATATATGGTTTGGTGATGCAGTCAAAAACGCCGGATCCGAGGCAGTCAAGGCTGTCGGCAGACGGATTTTCGTCCGCATAAATCAGGATCGGAATGGAAATAAGGCGGTTGCTGTCTTTTATAAATTCCACGGCCCGGTGAATGTCATCCTTAAGATTGGCGTGAATCAAAAACACACTGACTTCGGTCTTGTCATGTTTTAGAATATCTTCTGCCGCCGTCATATCTTTGGCGATCAGGATATTGTATTCGTCACTGAGAATCGGGCGAAGTTCTTCATAAGTCCGTCCGTTGTCAATAAAAAGCAGATTTTTTATCGTAGTTGCAGCATCCATTTCGTATTTCCTTTCAAAGTTACGCAAGCTTTTCCAGTTTGGCCGTATCAGCGATCACGATCATTTTCATGGATGCCGCCAGCGGCATTTCAGGGTCGATATCAATGCGCACGTTTTTATCCTCAATGATGGCAACGACGTTGATGGTATATTTTTTGCGGAGTTTTAGTTCCATCAGGGACTTTCCCGCCCATTCTGCCTTAACGGGCAGTTCCACCATGGAGACATCTTTCGATAGTTCCATGATATCTATAAAGCCGGAGCTTAAGAGGTTTTTGGCAAGGCGGATGCCTGACTCGCTCTCCGGAAATACGACCCGATCGGCCCCGACTTTGCTTAAGATCTTGCGATCGAGGTCAGTGGCACATTTAGCGATCACGGTTTTTACGCCGATCTCCTTGCAGAGCATGGTTGCCATCACACTGGCCTCCAGATTGCTGGCCATGGCGATAATGACGACGTCGATATTGGCAATACCCAACTGTTTGATGACTTCCGCCTCCGTGATATCCGCGCATTTACAGTAGGGAATTTCGGAGATGGCGGTATTGACAAGTTCTTCGTCCAGATCTACGGCGAGCACTTCCGCGCCGTTTTCTACCAGTTCCTTTGCCACGGCAAGGCCGTATCTGCCGAGGCCAAATACCGCATAAGTTTGATGGATGCTCATAAGATGCGTTCCTTTCTCATCCCACGCTGATATCTTCCGAGGGATTCTTGATAATATTTTTCGTTTCCTTTTTGGTGTTCAGCGCAATCATTAAGGAGATTGGGCCGACCCTGCCAAGATACATGGTTACGATGATAATGATTCGTCCCCAGATATTCAGGCCGGATGTGAGACTTCTTGTCAGACCCACTGTGGCAGCGGCGCTGACGGTTTCATAGACGACGTCGAGGGCGTCCGCATCGGTGACTGCCGACAGGAGGAGGGTTGCCGTAAACAGGATGATAAAAGCCATGCTTACGACGGCAACGGCCTTGCTGACGGCGTGCTTGGGAATGGTCCGTTGAAAAAGTTCCGCCTCAGAGTGGGATTTCATCGTGGCAAATGCCGAGGTAATCAGTACTGCAAAAGTCACCGTTTTGATGCCGCCGGCCGTGCCCACCGGGGAGCCGCCGATAAACATCAAAAGCAGAGAAACAAGGGCGGATGCGTTTGTCAGATCCTCTTGCGGGACGGTTGCAAAGCCTGCGGTTCTCGTGGTCACGGACTGGAAAAGCGATGCCTGCAGCTTGTCAAAGAAAGAAAAGCTTTCCATTGTCAGAGGATTGTTATATTCAAAGGCAAAAATGGCTGCTGTTCCGGCAAGGATCAGGAGTCCCGTCATGGAGAGGGCGATCTTGCTGTGAAGGGTCAAATTCGCAAAGCACCGCAGCTTCTGCTGCCGTATGTGTTTCAGAGCACCTACGATATCCCACCAGACAATGTAGCCAATCCCGCCGAAAACAATCAACAGAATCGTCACAATATTGATGACGGGATGATGCACGTAGGCGTAGAGACTGTTTTCCGAGATAATATCCATGCCTGCGTTGCAAAAGGCGGAAACGGCGTTAAAGACAGAGATCCAGATGCCTCTTACGCCAAATTCCGGTACAAATACCGTCATATACAAAAGCGCGCCGATCCCCTCTATCAAAAGCGTTCCCGCAATAACCTTGCGGATAAACTTAACCATGCCTGATAGGGTATTTAGGTTAAATGCGTCCTGAATCAGCATTCTGTCTTTGATGCCGATTTTACGGTGCAGACTGATCATCAGCCACGACATGATGGTGACGACGCCGAGCCCGCCGATCTGTATCAGAAACAGAATGACGATCTGACCGAAAACACTCCATGTAGAAAAAGTGGGAACGGTCACCAGACCGGTCACACAGATGGAGGTGGTGGCCGTAAAAAGCGCGTCAATATAGGGTACGGCCGCGCCGTCTGCGGCACTGACCGGCAGAGCCAGCAGAGCGCTTCCGACCAGGATTGCCAGCAAAAAGCTGAGCAAGATGGTCTGTGTTGTGGAAAAATGTGGGTGTAAATGGCTTCTCATAGAAAAAATTTTATCACAATCCTCCTAAAAACGAAAGTCCATTATCTGCGCAGATAGATATTGATTGGCGGGTTGTTATACAATATTGAGGGAATGTATAGAAACGGCCCTCTATGGAATTGACGATTGATGTCAATGGTGCTATATTTCCTCTTGAACGAGAGAGGAGTGTTTCTATGGAAAAGGAACAAAATGAGAAAAGAGGCGGCAATCAGACCATGGTCAAAATCTGCGGATTTATTGTGGATAAACGAAATCTCTTTTTTCTGCTGTTTGGCATTCTGATTATTTTTTCTGCTGTGTCAAGAAACTGGGTCAACGTCGAGAACTCCATGTCCCACTATCTGCCGGATTCCACGGAGACCAAGCAGGGCTTGGATCTGATGGAGCAGGAATTTATTACATACGGGACCTGTGATGTGATGGTGGCGAATGTGTCCTATGAACAGGCGGAGTCGATCGAGCGGGATCTGGAATTTATGCCCGGCGTCTTCATGGTAGACTTTGACGATTCGGAAGATCATTATTTTAATGGATCTTCCTATTACAATGTCACGTTTGATTATGATGAGAAGGACGACAGATGCCTGGAGGTTTTGGAGCGGGTAAAAGAAAAACTGGGCGGCTATGATTATTATCTGTCCACCACGTTGGGAGATATCGAGGCGGAGCTGATTGCAAACGAAATGAATGTGATCGTTGTGCTGGTAGCCCTTGTTGTGGTGACGGTGCTGTTTCTTACTTCGCAGGCTTATGCGGAGGTGCCGGTTTTGTTGATCACGTTCTTGGCGGCAGCTATTTTGCAGATGGGCACGAACTTTGTATTTGGGACGATCTCTTTTGTGTCCAATTCCGTGACAGTGGTGTTGCAGCTTGCGCTGTCAGTGGATTACGCCATTATCCTTTTGAACAGATATAAGGAGGAGCATGCTAATCTGGAAGCCCGCGAGGCGATCATTATCGCTTTGAGTAAGGCGATCCCGGAAATCTGCGGCAGCTCCCTGACTACAATAGGCGGTCTGATTGCCATGGGTTTTATGCAGTATAAGATGGGACCGGATCTGTCCATGTGCCTGATCAAGTCCATTTTCCTGGCGCTGGGGTCTGTTTTCCTGCTGATGCCCGGTGTAATCATGCTGTTTTCCAATCTGATGGATAAGACTAAGCATAAGAACTTTATTCCGGATATTCCTTTTGTGGGTAAGTTTGACTATGCGACGCGATTTATTGTAGCGCCGCTTTTTGTGCTGGTAATCGTGGGAGCATACACCATTTCCAGCAAATGCCCGTATGTGTTCGGCGACTCTACGATCACGCCGCCGATTCAGAACAGCATTCAAAAAACAGAGGAATTGCAGACAGAGAACTTTGGTGCCAACAATATGGTTGCTCTGATCGTGCCTGCGGGAGATTATGAGAAGGAAGCGAAGCTGTTAGAGGAGCTGGAGGCCTGTCCTGAAGTAGATTATACGCAGGGGCTTGCCAATATCGAGGCGCTAGACGGTTACTGTTTGACAGACAGGCTTACGCCGAGGCAGTTTTCGGAGCTGATCGATCTGGACTATGAGGTGGCAGAACTGGTATATGCTGCCTATGCCGTGAATGATGAGGATTACGCGAAGGTGGTCAATGGCCTTCCCGAATATAAAGTGTCTTTGATCGATATGTTTATGTTTGTGCATGACGAAGTCGAGGAAGGGTATGTCACGCTGGAGGATGATCTGCAGGATATGCTGGATGATGCTTTTGATGCCATGAACTTTGCGAATAATCAGCTGCAGGGCGAGAACTACAGTCGTATGCTTGTTTTCCTGACGCTTCCCGAGGAGAGTCAGGAGACCTTCGCCTTTCTTGACAGGATGCACGAGATCGCGGAGAAGTATTATCCGAGCGGCAGGGTGCTGGTCTGCGGTGAGTCGGTGAGCCAGTACGATCTGCAAAAGACGTTCGGCCGCGACAATCTGGTCAATAACGTGGTGTCCATTCTGGCCGTGCTGGTGGTGCTCTTGTTCACCTTTAAGTCGGCGGGTATGCCCGTACTTTTGATTGCGGTAATTCAGGGCTGTATCTGGCTGAACTTTTCCGTGCCGGCATTACAGCATGATAACATTTTCTTTATGTCCTATCTGATTGTCAGCTCGATCCAGATGGGCGCAAATATCGACTACGCCATCGTTATTGCGGGCCGCTATATGGAGCTGCGTAAGACAAACGGCAGAAGGCAGTCCATCATTGATTCCATGAATCAGGCATTCCCGACGATCATTACCTCGGGAACCATGATGGTGGTAGCAGGCTTTCTGATTGGTAAGTTGACCTCCAATGCGGCAATCTTCGGTATCGGAAAATGTCTGGGCAGAGGAACTTCCATTTCTATCTTGGTGACCATGTTTGTTCTGCCGCAGATCCTTCTGGTGGGTGATAAAATCATAGAAAAGACTGCCTTTGTGATGAATATGCCGATCCGCACGAAAAATGTGACCGGGCTGATGAGGGTTAACGGCCTGGTGCGCGGCAGGATCGAGGGAACCGTGACAGGCAGCATGAGCGCCATTGTCAAGGGTAATGTGAGCGCTTATGTGGAAGCCGGAGATGTGACGGAGCTTACGGAGGAGGAATATCGGCAGCTGACGGAGACGGTGTCGGAGGAGATGGCGAGCAGACAGCCGATCGGTGTGAAGGGAGAAACTGACACGGATGTCGGAACCGAGAGACAGGAAGATAGCAGGGAGGTGGCTGACCATGCGTAAGAGGAGACTGACAGCGCTGCTGCTTACGGCGGCAGTGTTTATGGGAACTTGTCCGATGGGATCTGTACAGGCGGAGGAAGAAAAACCGCAGGAGGAGACAGAAAAAGACGGAGATACAGAGGAAGACCAGGAGGAGCAGGAAGTCGCCAGTGTGGAGGATGCCAACGCGACGATTGCCTCCTATAAAAACGAGGAAATAGACTGGAAAGAGGTTTATATCAGCAACGCTGATGAGTTAAAGGCTTTTTCTAAAGACTGCTGGCTGGACACCTGGTCACAGGATAAAAAAGTATATTTGACGGCGGACATCGACCTTGCAGGGGAGAACTTTGTCTCCATACCGACTTTCGGCGGATATTTTGATGGGCAGGGACACACGATCAGCGGATTGACAGTGCGTAAACCGCTCTCTTATGTGGGGCTCTTTAATTACACGCAGGAGACGGCAGTCATTGCCAACCTGAAAGTAGAGGGATCAGTCAGACCGACCGGGACGCAGATGGTGGTAGGCGGTATCGTGGGAGATAACAGCGGCGTCCTTTTGAATTGCGTCTTTGACGGTGTCGTGGAGGCAGGCGATTATGTGGGCGGCATCACTGGCTACAATGAAATCAGCGGCGTACTGATGAACAGCGAAGCAAAGGGAACGATCACGGGCGCGCATTATACGGGCGGCATTGCAGGTGAAAATGTCGGTAACATCGTGAGCTGTCTTAATCGCGCTGACGTCAATACTTCAAACGAAGACAAGGCGAAATCACTGGAGGATATCAATCTGGAGCAGTATACATCCGGTCTTCTGAGCTCCATGGAAGGCGGAACGGATGAAAAAAGCGAAAAACTCTCCACCACGGAAAATACGGTGGATACGGGCGGTATCGCAGGACTTTCCACAGGGATCATACAAAATTGTGTCAACGAGGGCATGATCGGTTACGAACATATAGGCTATAACGTGGGCGGCATTGCAGGCAGACAGTCAGGGTATGTGCACGCCTGCGTGAATAAGGGTAAAATATTTGGGCGTAAGGATGTAGGCGGTATTGTCGGGCAGGCGGAGCCGTATATTGCGGTAGATTTGTCGGAAGATATTGTGCGGCAGTTATCGGATCACATTGATGTGCTTCACGATCAGGTGGGGAAAATGCTGGATGATGCGGGAGACCGTTCGGATGTGCTTTCCAACAGGCTGTCGGTGATTCAGGGGTTTGCAGACCGGGCGCTTGACGATACCCACTCTCTGGCGGACAGGACGGTGGAGTGGACGGACAGTATGATGAACTCCGTCAATGAGGCGGTGAGCCGTTTTGACTATGTGCTGGATGAGACTGCCAAAGACGGCGGCGTGATCGATCACGCTTCGGATGCGGCGGGGGATGTAAAGGATGCTGCCGCGAAACTGGAAGATATGGTAAAGTCGATGGATCTTTATCAGTATATGACGCCCGAGGAAAAGGAGCAGTATGACCGGGCAAAGAAAGCGATCGAGGAGGCAGGAAAGCAGCATACAGAGGATGTGGCAAAGGCCACGGAAGCTTATGAGAATTATTATATCGGCAAGGCGGCAAATGAAGATACGACCAATGAGTATGATCTAAAGCCTGTGAGGGAATCAGGCGTGGACAGCGGCTGGGGGTTTGTGTCCCTTCCTTTTGCGGATGTACCGGGACAATACATGGGCATCACCGGATGGGTGCATTATAGCAGCAGCGGTGAAAGCAGGGAGTTTCCGCTTACGGACGACAGCGCACAGGCGGCGGCTGACCGTCAGGTGCAGGAAAAAGCAGCAGAGGAAATGACGGCAAATGCCGCACAGATAGCAGAGGAGGCGGGGAAATATGCGGATAAGCAGTACCGCGATGCCCACGGAAGCAGCTATGCTGATGATATGCGCAAAAATCTGGAGATCATGACAGATATCGCATCCAGACATTCGGACGAGATGACGGACGATGCAAGAAAGCAGATGCAGTCGGCGGCTTCCTCCGCGAAGTCGGCGGCAGCGAATCTGGAGGATATGGGGGAGGAAACCAAGGATATCCTGACGACGATCAATGATAAGCCGGATCTCAGCTTTCCCAGGCTGGGAGATGACTACCGCTCTACAACGGGGAGCCTTAATTCCAACTTGAAGAATATTTCTGAAAATATGGGCTATTTGAATGATGAAATGTCTTCTTCCGAGGACCTTCTGGGGGACGATTTGTCGAATATCAACGACCAGTTCAGTGAGATCATGCTGTTGTATACGGATGCGTTGGACGGCGTGCTGGAAATGGATTATTCCAGTCGATATGAGGACGAGTCGCAGGAGAATGCGGAGGAGAGTATAGACGCTACTATTGCAAACTGCAGCAACGGCGGAAACGTGACGGCGGATCTGAATGTATCGGGGATTGCAGGGACGATGGCGATCGAGTATGATTTTGACCTGGAGAGCGATATCACGGGACTGGATGACGCAAAGGCAAATTCTACGTTCCTCACGAAGTGCGTGCTCAGGAGAAATGTGAATCAGGCTAAGGTGACTGCGCAGAAAAGTTATGCGGGCGGGGTCTGTGGTCTGCAGGAGATGGGCATGGTGCTTCGCTGTGAGAACTATGGCAGGATCGAGAGCACTTCCGGTGATTATGTGGGTGGCATTGCGGGGCAGTCGTTGTCCCATATCAGTAGGAGCTATGCGAAATGTTCAGTGGAAGGCGGAGAATATGTAGCCGGAATCGCCGGATGGGGCAGCGGGATAGACAATTGTCTGGCAATGGTTAAGATCAGGGAGGCAGAGGCTTTCTCGGGCGCCATAGCGGGTAAGGTTTCCGACAACGCGGAGCTTGCAGATAATTATTTCGTCTCGGAGGAGATTGCCGGGATCGACCGCATCAGCTACAGTGGAAAGGCAGAGCCGGTAAGCTATCGGACGCTGTTGCAGACGGAGGGGATTCCCGCAACCTTTCGCAGGATGAAGATCACGTTCTATGCCGATGACGAGGAAGTGGGGACGGCTGACTGCCCTTACGGCGGCAGTGTGGCATTGGATCAATATCCGAATATCCCGGTAAAGGAAGGTTTCTATGCGGACTGGGATAACAAAGACCTTACGGATGTCAGACTCGACGAGGATGTATCGGTGGAGTACGTGCGGTATCTGACAACGCTGGCGGGAAGCTGGATGCGGGATAACGGGCAGTCGTCCCTTCTGGCGGACGGGCGGTTTTTCCAGGAGGATGAACTGACTGTAGATAAGCTGGATGTGAATGCGGTGAGTGTGACGCTGCCGCAGGGCGAGGAAGCCGAAGACCTGACCGAGTGTTGGCAGATCACCGTTCCCGATGACGGCGCGCAGACCCATCAGATCCGCTATCAGGCACCGCAGGGACAGACGGAAGGCGTGGAGATTTATGTGCAGGACGGCGCGGGCTGGAGAAAGGCCGAGACAGAGCTTATGGGGATTTATCACCTGTTTTCTGTGGAAGGAAGCGATGTGAAGATCGCGGTCAGCGTAACAGAGAAAGGGATCATGGATTATGTGGTATTTATCGCGGTCGGGACCGTTGCTGTGTTGATCTTGGCAGCGGCAGTGATCCTACACAAAAAACGAAAGGGAAAGAAGGCGGGGAATACTGCAAAATAGAGGATTGCAGGGATTCCCGTCACAACCCAAACACATCCTTGACAAACAGATAAGCTACTGTCAGGATCAGTCCCACACAGAATAGCAGCAGTCCGAAGGACATACTTCTGGCGATCAGCGTGGTGTTTTCGTTAAATTCTTCCTGCATGAGCGCCAGTTTGTGTTCATAATCCGTGTGTTTCGGATGCTTTTTCAGGAGGGTATGGTTTAAAAGCGCTTGGATGGCGCCGGCTATGCAGGCGCACAGATGCGTAAGAACCGTACCCTCAAAGCGCTCGTGCGGCAGCTTCTCATCACGATAGACCGTCTTTCTCAGCGCTACCACCACTGTATCAACAAGGCTGTCCAGAAAGCGGCAGATCATGCCAAGGGTGAAAGGCAGGATCTCTAAGAGCAGGGGGCGGTAAATAAGGTTTTCCAAGTCGAGCCATGCAGGCCATCGGTTTACATAATATATCTTTGCGCCGTCTGCAGATTTTTTCCGCAGAAGCGTGCGCACAAAGCACACATAGAGCAGTCCGCCAATGATCAAAGAAATCAGGGCGCCGCGCAGGTTTGTGACCGAAAAGTAGGCAATCTGTTCTGATTCCGATGCGTGCAAAAAGGTCTGTCCCATATCCGCGAGGCGATCCATCACGATATTAGGCAGAAAACCGCCGATTGGCAGCAGAGTAGCGCTGAGCGTAAGAGCAAAGACGCTTGTTTTATTCATATAACTTCCCCGCAAATCGCCATAACGTTTCTGTACTGCGGCATCCGCATTTTTCTCCCAGAAGATACAGATATAGAGTTTCAGCATGTAGGCTACCGTCAGGCCGCCGCTGATCAAAAAGATCCATTCCACGGCACGCATGAATGAAGTACCAATGAGGGCGGGGAGGATTCCGGCGTTGATTGCAGCGATATATTCCACTATGCTTTCGTGAATCAGCGTCTTGCTGACATAGCCGTTCCAAAGCGGCATACCGCCGATGCCCAAAACTCCCATCAGGAAAATATAGTGAAGGAGCGGTTTTTTTCGCCCAAATCCGCGGATGTCATTGAGATCCAGTTTATGCGCATTCATGAAGACCACGCCTGCTGCCATAAAGAGGACAAGTTTCAACAGAGAATGATTCACCATATGAAGCAGGCTGCCCCGCAGAGCAAGGGCGTTTTCTTCCGCCAATAAGCCGGACATGCCCACGCCGACCAGGATAAAGCCGATCTGGGATACCGATGAGCAGGCAAGCGTCCGTTTTAAGTCGATAGAGAAAATTGCAAGCACTGCGCCGACTATCATTGTGAGGACACCGAGCATCAAAATCAGGCCGCCCCAGAGTGCGTTTCCCAAAAACAGATAAGAAGTCAGGATTAGGATGCCGAACATTCCCGCTTTGGTCAAAATACCCGAAAGCAGCGCTGAAGCGGGAGCCGGAGCCACAGGGTGGGCCTTTGGCAGCCAGATATGCAGCGGAAAGGCACCCGCTTTCGCACCGAAACCGAACAGCAGACAGAGACCTGCCGCCCATATTTTGTATATAAAAACCCGATGAGAGTGGACCAGGCCGTAATTGACGTATGCCTTGACCAGATCGTCAAAGAACAGAGTGCCAGTCACATCATAGAGCAGGAAAATGCCCATCAGCATCACCAGACCGCCGATCACGGCCACCGCCAGATAGGTCGCGCCCGCCCGCAGAGACTCGGGTTTTTCATCCTGTGCCACCCACACATAGGAGGTAAAGGACATGATCTCAAAAAAGACAAAGGTGGTAAAGAAGTCTGCGGAAAAGAACACCCCTTCTGTGGCGACAAGCGTGACAAGAAGGAAGACATAATATCTTCCCAAATGATGGTCATGGCCGGGCTCCATTTTTTCATGGCGGGTAAAGTATTCTCCGGAAAAGAGCGTTGCCATAAACCACATGAAGGCCGCAATCGCGCCGTACAAGGCGCGGAAGCCGTCTGTTTGAAAGTGCAGCCCCAGACCGCAGACATAAGGGATCTCAAAGGTCAAACCGCCCGAGGAGCCCGTCAGCATCCGTATTGCGAGCAGGCCGCAGAGAGCAAAGGCTGCTCCTGTTATGATATTTGCAGTGATTTGATAAGATTTCTTCATAGGAACCTCCTATTTATACATTCCCGCAGGCCACATCCATAAAAAAGTCTACAATCGGCTGCGAGCTCAAGCCGAAAAAGATAATAAACAGGGTAAACACAAACAGCGGTACCAGCATCTGCCAGTTGGGGTCCTTCGCCCCTTTCACCGTAGTATAGTCAAAATCCTTTCCGGGGAAGAAGGCACGGATCACGATGGTGAGCATATAAATGGCAGTCAAAAGCGCTGATATCAGCAAGCAGGCAATCCCGCCCCAGGCCAGGGGATTTTCGCTCTCCACGGCGGCCTGCGCCAGATTCCATTTACTGATAAAACCCGCCAGTCCGGGCACGCCCATGAGCGCGAAGGCGGAGATGGTAAAGATGCCGAATACGCAGGGCATCTTGTAACCGAGCCCGTTCAGTTCGTGGACATAGTGGCGGTCCGTTTGGTGCATGACGGCGCCTGCGCAGAAGAAGGAACAGATCTTCATAACGGCATGGAAAGCCAGGTGCGTCAGAGCAGCCGCAAGCCCCCAGGGCGTCATAATGACTGTGCCAAACAGGATGTAGGAAAGGTTGCTGATCGTCGAATAGGCCAGCCGTCTCTTGATGTGAGTCTCTTTCACAGCCCGGCTGCAGCCGTAGACAATGGTAAACATGACGATCGCCATCACCACATCCTGCGCCCAGGTGCCCTTCAGGAAATCCGTGCCAAAGCTAAAATAGGTCAGTCTGATAATGGCAAAAGCGCCCGACTTTACCACGGCTACCGCGTGCAGCAGGGCCGTGACGGGGGTGGGGGCAACGCCCGCCTGGGGGAGCCAGGAGTTGAAGGGGCAGACCGCCGCCTTCACGCCGAAGCCCAGAAAGGCCATGACATAGATCAGCAGTAGGACATTGGTCTTATCGCCAATCTTTGCCAGATCCAGTACGCCGCCTAAAATAAAGTCGGTGGTGGTTCCATAGACAATGACCATGATCAGGCCGAGAAAGGCAAAAGCAGCGCCGCCCAGCGAATAGTAGAGGTATTTGCGGCTGGCCAAAACGGCCTCACGGGTCAGCGTATGCATGACTAAAGGCACGGTCACAAGCGTTAACAGCTCATAGAAGAAATACATGGTGAGCAGGTTTGCGGCCAGGGCAATACCCAGCGTCACCCCGTAGGTCAGGGTGTAAAAGAGGAAAAACACGTTCTCGTGAGATTCCTTCGTCATATATTCAAAGGCATAGAGCGTGGCAAACGGCCAGAGCGCGGAGACCAGCCCTGCAAACACCATGCTCACGCCGTCCACGCGAAAGCTGATATTCAAATTGCCGGTAAAGTGCGCCAGCAGAAAGGTGCTGGTCGAGTGGTGCAAAAGCAGGTACCATACGAGAATGCTGTTGAGCACTACTGCCGTTTCCAGAAACACTTCCTTCTGCCAGCGTTTTTGAAACGGGATGAGCGGGACAAGGATTCCCGCGATAAAAGGAATTAGGATTACTAAAATGATCATTGGATTATCCTCCTATCACTGTCAAGTAAAAGGAAACGGCATCTGGAAACAGGCCAACCAAAACCGACAGGATTGTAATAATTACGATCGGTACCGTCATCCATTTAGAAGGTTCCTGTTTCTTTTGAGAGTTCGCCTCGTAGTCTGCTCCCGGGAAAAACCCGCGCACAGTGATGGGCAGAAGGTAGCCCGCAGTCAGCAATGCGCTCACCAAAAGTACGACAGGCCCTAACACATCCAAAACGGGAATGCCGCTTTTTAAGGAACCCAGAGCCAGATACCACTTGCTGACAAAGCCGCCTGTCGGGGGGATGCCGATCAGCCCCAGGGAAGCAATCGTAAAGCACCAGAGCGTGAGGGGCATCTTTCTGCCGATTCCGCGCAGCTCGTCCACCCGCGTCTTGCCCGTACAGTAGATAAAGGCGCCTGCGCTAAGAAAGAGCACAGCCTTCACAAAACCGTGCGCCAGCACGTGCAAAAGACTTCCCTCAAAAGCGGTTTCCTGCATCGTGGCCAGACCAAATAGGATGTAGGAGAGCTGACTCACCGTGGAGTAGGCAAGCCTCTTTTTCAAAACAGGTTCGCGAAAGGCAAGCAGCGACCCCATTAATACCGTAACCAGAGTCAGGCAAATCCAGGCGGTCTGCATCCAGGTCCCGCGCAGAAAGTCTGTGCCAAACAGATTCGTCACCCGAATGAGCGCGAGAACGCCCGCTTTGACGATCATTGCGGATAAGACGGCGGAAGCGGGAGCAGGCGCCACCGGATGCGCCGTGGGCAGCCAGGCGTGCATGGGAAACATGCCTGCTTTTACACCAAAACCGAGAATCATGATAAAGGCCACGACCAGTAGAAAGCCGCCATGCTCTGCAACCGCGGAGGCTTTCAGGGCACCGCCCGCAGTAAAGGTGAGCGTTTCACAATTCTGATAGAGAAAATACACGCCATACAGCGACGCATAGGCCCCGCAGAGCGAGTAAAACAGGTATTTTAAGCCCGCCATCACCGCTTCTTTTGTGCCGCTATGCAGCACCAAAGGCATGGAGGAGAGCGTCAAAAGCTCAAAAAAGAGATAGAAGGTAATCAGGTTGCCTGCAAAGCACAGGGCGTTCAATACGCCGAACATCATCAGATAAAAGCCGTAATAACGGCTTTCCCGCTCCTCATGCTTCATGTATTCAAAGGAGAAGAAGCCGGCGCAGACTAAGACAATGACTGCGAGCAGGGAAAACAGCGCGCCGATGGCATCGATCTTAAAATAGATCGGGAGCGTATCTGTCAGATAAAACAAGGTAATCCCTTCCTTTGCCGTAAGCAGGGACGTGACGGTCAAAAGCGCCGTAATGATAAGAAACATCCCTGTGAAAAGAAGGAGTGTTTTCCTCTCCTGCGGGTTCCTTTTTCCCGAAAGGGGCGTCCGATAGCGAATCAGCAGAAAGATGCCCGCCAATATGGGACAAAAAATGGATAATAAAATGCAGTACATACGATTATCTCCTTGTAAAAAGTTCTCTATCGTTTCCTGGCGGCAATCAGGAAAACATGGCAAGTCCCTGTACGATCAGATCAACGATCGGCTGGGAACTAACGCCCAGGATGACATTTAACAGGATGAAAAACATCAACGTTATGGCGTGAATCTTCATTTTTCCAAAGGTGATGCTCTCATAAGGGGAATCTTTCACCGAAGTGTAAATTCGGATCACGGTCTTCATAAAGTAGATCGCATTCAGTACCGTACTGATTCCCAGAACGATCAGCGAAGCCAGCATCTTGCCTTCCACCTGAACGGCGGCCTGCGCAAAGAGGAGCTTGCTGATAAAGCCCGAAAAGAGTGGCACACCCACCATGGACAGCGAACCGACGGTAAAGGCCACGCCCGCCCATTTGTTGCGGTAGCCCGCGCCTGTCAGGTCGACAAATTTGCGGCTGCCGCCCGAGACCTCCGTTAAACCGATGGCGGCGATAAACAGCAGGGACTTGGTTGCCGCGTGGGAGAGGATGTGGTAAACGCTGGCCACCATACCCGTCTGCGTGCCCATGCCGAAGCCCATGTAGATGTAACCGATCTGCGCCACCGAGGAAAAGGCGATCATCCTGCGGATATCGTTTTCCCGAATGGCGCTGATGGAACCGAAGATCATCCCCATCAGGCCAAAGACGAACAGGACGTCTATGATCCTGGTACTGTTGAAGATATCAAAACCGATCACACGGTAAATAATCTTGATCAACAGGAAAATATAGCCCTTGGACACCAGACTGGAAAGGATTGCCGCGGAAGATACCGTAGAGTATCCGTAAGCGTCAGGCAGCCAGGCATGGAAGGGAAACAGCGCGCTTTTGATGCACAGTCCCACACACATCAGGGCAATGGAGACGATCAGCGGGATCTGGTATTCTACGTTTGCCACCAGCGGACCGACGGAGGCCTTGATGTTGCTCATCAAAAGATGCCCGGTCAGATCGTACATGATACAGAGTCCAAAGAGCAGAAGGCCGGATCCCAAAAGGCTCATGATCATATAGCGGACAGCCGCTTCGATGGTGCGTCCGACCTGTCTGATCATGATCAGGCCGCAGGCGGAGATGGTGTTGATCTCCACGAAGACATAGGCCGTGAACATATCGTTGGTATAGACCAGCGCAAGCAGGGAGGAGAGCAGGAGGTTCACCAGGATATAGTAGAGGTTATGTTTGCTCTCATCCACTTCATCGTAGAGTTTGTGCGCGCCGCCCGCCATGGATAAGTACATGATGATACAGAAAAACATTGCCATGCCGGCTTCCAATACGCCCGCGCGGATCTCGTTGCCCCAGGGGGCGGGAAAGTGACCCATCCAATAGACGAAGGGCTCTCCCACGGATAAAAGATAAAGGAGCAGGATCGCGGAGAGCAGGCCAATCACGATAATGACCGCACGGTTTACAACTTTCGCGGCCTTAGCGGGCAGCACCGAACAGATCGTGCCCGAAAAAAGGCTTAGCAGAATGGAAAAGAAGGGGAAATTGCAGATAAAGTTCATTTAGCGTCCCTCCTTCTTTAACTGCATGGAGATTTCGTCCAGATCCAGCGTGTGATATCGGGTATACAGGCGGATCGTCAGGGACAGCATCAAGGCAGTCACGGATACGGATACGACGATACCCGTCAGCACAAGGCCGCTGGGAATCGGGTTGATATAGGCCTCCGTGCTCGTCACGCCGTCAACGACAATGGGTGCGACCCGTCCTGCAATATACCCTTTTTCTGCAAGAAAGAGGTAGATCGCACTGTCCATGATATTCAGGCCGATGATTTTCTTGATCAGGTTTGTCTGTAAAAGCAGATTGGTGAAGCCGATACAAAAGAGGATTGCGGAAACCGCTTCCCCGTAGTTTGCGAACAGATTAGGGCCCATCATTAAAACCCTCCTTTGCGGAACATGGCGTAAAAAGCATAAATCGTGCAGGCGACGACCAATCCCACGGCGATGTTTAAAGGCAGGATCAGGCCGCTTGAGAGGATCGCGCCGGGAGTCCCCTTTGGGATCACGCTGTGAAGCTGATTGGCGCCTGTGTAAAAGGAATAACTTTTGGCCAGGCAGTAAAAAGAGAGGGAGAAAAAGCACACCCATTTGTAAGTTTTCTCCGTAAAAAACCGCTCCGTTTTGGCAAAGCCGAACGCGTTTAAGTAAAGAACAAGACCCGCGCCGATCACGGCACCGCCCGAGAAGCCGCCGCCGGGACCGAGATGGCCGTTTAGGATGATGTAAATGCCGAAAATAATGATGATCGGCACCAGAAAAGTCGCGACAAGCTGTAGGATCGCGTCATTTTTAGGCTCAAAAATACGGTCATTTGTGTCTTCCTGCCCCTTATTCAGGCGCAGCAGGATAAGTACCGTGATCGTGGCCACAAACAGGACGTGGGATTCTCCCAGTGTGTCGAAGGCTCTGTAGTCCAGGATCATGCCAGCCACAATATTGATGGCGCCCGTTTCCTCTAACCCGTTTTCAATGTAGCGTTCGGCCACCTCGTTGTTGACCGGACGAGTCACTGTGCCGACGGCAGGCAGATAGGAAACCGTTACCAAGAGCAAAGCAATCAAAAACAGGCAGAATAAGACGCTGGTGATCTCATAGAGGCTGTGAAAAAGCCGCAGCCACTTGTTGTGCTGCGAATCGTAGACCTTGTCCAGAATGGAATCATGTTCTTTCTCACGGCGGAGGATGGCATCTTCGCTCACATGATATTCTTCCTGGGGTTTCATTTCCAGTTCTCCCAGATAGGGATCTTTTTCACCGCGAAGCCACCTGAAAAAGCGATAAGCAAACGTCTTTTGGTACGCTGCGGACGATTTTTTCTTACTCATGATTGTCCTCATTTCTGCGCTGCTTTTTGCGCATGAACGAGTTTGTGACAAGCAACGCGCAAACACAAATCTCGTGATTGAAAATTTTAATTTTCAATCTTCGACTCCTCCGTTTTTCCCTCCGATTTTTGCTCCTCCTTGACAGCCTCGATCGCGTGAATCTTTTTCAGGGTCACAAAAAAGAGTACGCTGGTGATTCCCGCGCCGACAGCCGCCTCCGTGATGGCAAGGTCAGGAGATTCCAGGCAGATCCAGAGCATGGACATGACCAGACTGAAGGACATATAGATCAGTATGGAATTTAAGAGATTCTTAGAAAAGCTGACGGAGACTGCGCAGACAATCAAAAGTCCCAGCAATATCACCTGAAAAACTGTCATAACGCAGACACCTCCTTTTCTTTTGCGGTATCAGCAGGGCTGTTTGCTTCGGCCTTCTTTCTATCGGCAAGCTCCCGTTCCAAATCGCTGACATCCTGATAGATTTCACAGTGCTGACTCAGTTTTTCATTGGTGGCAATTTCCAATCTCGCCAGCACATGGGAGGAGACAGGGGAAGCAAACCACAAAAAGACAATGATTAAAAACAGTTTCAGGGTAGTAAAATTAAATCCCGAAAAAATCATCAGTCCGAGCAGGCAGGCGCTGATTGCCAGCGTATCACCCATGGCGGCGGCGTGCATTCGGTTCAGGACATACTTAAAGTGAAACACGCCATACAGTTCCGTGATAAACATAATGATACCGATCAATAGAAACAGGCTCCCAATCAGGAAGCGGACCCATTCAATGGCTGTCATGTAAGCTGCCCTCCTCTGCATTCTTTTTTCGTACACGTTCTTCGTAAATACCGATGTAGACCTTGGAGAGGACGACTACGGCAAGGAAGCTGATCATGGCGTAGATCAGACAAATATCCACCAGATAACCTTCGTTCAGAAGGAGCGCCAGCACTGAGATCATGACCATGACCATGGTGCCCATCATGTTGACGGCCATCAGGCGGTCGGCTACCTGCGGGCCTTTTACGGCTCGGATCAGGCAGATGAGCATCAGGAAGGAAAAAAGCACTAGTAACGTAATGTAAAGTGTGTGATATAGTTCCATGAGTACCTCCATAAGGACATCGGTGTGGTGATTCGTCAGCTTTTCAGTCCGCTTCGATTTTTCTGAGTAATTGAACAAAAACAGAGGAGGAAATGCCCTCTGCAAGCTCTTTATCGAGGCAGTGTACCGTGAAGTAGTCTTCTTTTAGGGATACGGTGATGGTGCCCGGCGTCAGCGTGATGGAGTTTGCCAGAAGCACCCTTGCAAAGGTGGAATGCAGATCTGTCTGAAAATGCACGATGGCAGGCTCCAATTCATACTCCGCCGTGTAAATCAGGCGAAAAACAGCCAGATTTGCCTTGACGATCTCGATCACGAGAGTAAACAGATATTGGATCAAAAGAGGGGATTTTTTCAGAAGAAAAAGGTCATATTTCGGACTATAGTCTAAAAATTTACATAAAAACAGATACATAACGCCTGCGATGACTATGCCGAAGGCCGCAATTTCTGCGGTCAACTGACCGTTAAAGATAACCCAGACCAAAAAAAACAGTATAAACATCCACTTACCCCACTCATCTGTAATTCTTTGAACAGTTTCTTCCTATTAAAAAGGCAGTCTATACAACGATGCTATTATGGACCTAAAAGCAGGATGTGTCAAGAGGTGTTTTGCGGAAGAAATTCTTTGCTTGTGATTGTGGCCAAATTTTTATAGAATATGCTTATAAGGATGAAACGGGAAAGGATGAACAATATGAAATATCTTGTAATCGGCGCAGGCGGTACAGGCGGCAGCATCGGCGCCTATATGACACAGGCAGGCAAAGACGTGACTTTGATCGCAAGGGGCGCGCATCTAAAAAAGATGCAGGAAAAAGGCCTTAAGATGGAGACCACAGGGAAGGGAAACTACACCGTGCACCCCATCAAGGCGACGGATATGGAGCATTATAACGAGCAGCCTGATATTATTTTTGTGTGCGTGAAAGGGTATTCTCTGGAGGATACCATTCCTTTCATAAAACGCGTGGCAAAAAGTGACACGATTGTCATTCCTATTCTTAATATTTATGGGACAGGCGGCAGGATGCAGAAGCAGCTGCCTGAGATTTTGGTGACGGATGGCTGTATCTATATTGCGGGGGAGATCAAGGAGCCGGGGACGATTTTGCTGCGCGGCGATATCTTCCGCATCGTGTACGGTGTGCAGAAGGCAGAGGAGATGCGGCCCGCCCTGTTTGAGGTAGCGAAGGATTTAATGGAGAGCGGCATTGACGGGGTGCTGTCCGAGAACATTAGACGGGACGCCCTGCAGAAATTTGCCTATGTGTCGCCGATGGCGGCCTGTGGCCTTTACTATCACGTTTCCGCAGGGGCAGTGCAGCAGATAGGAGAACCTAGGGATACCTTTGTGAAGCTGATGCGGGAGATCGACGCACTGGCGGTGGCTATGGGAGTGCCGTTCCTCGTGGATATCGTTACTACTAATCTGCAGATCTTAGACAGCCTGAATCCCGAAGCCAGCACCTCTATGCAGCGGGACGTCTATGCGGACAAGCCCTCTGAAATAGATGGCCTGATCTATGAGGTGGTGCGGATGGGGGCGCAGTACGGCGTACCGACCCCCACGTATGAGATGGTGGCAAGGAAGGCTCGAAAGGAAGGGCTGTAGGGGGTTATCCCTCCCCGCGTTTCAGTTTCCACACGGAAACGGCACAGCAAATCAAGATGTAGACGACGCAACCCGACAAAAACTGCCCTGCGGGAAGTTCCATATTGGGATTGTTGGCGCGCATTCCGATTGGGTAGAGCGAGTAGGGATAGAAGCATCCCAGCCCCTTGTTGGTGATGAGCAGCCCGCCGATACCTCCCGCCAGAGCGATGCCGATGGGAATGGCAAAGGAGCGGATCCACATGGAGAGCGTAAGCTGGATACAGCAGACCACGATGCCGCCGAGCGTTCCGCAAAGAAACCAGGAGAGGGCTGCCTTCGGAACAGGGGTGGTTAGCCCGCAGAGTTTTCCACATACGAAATACAGGAGAAAAACCCAGGCGTTACCAAGGATCGTCATCAGGACGCCTTGAAAAAGTTTCCCGAAATAGAGGGCAAAATGCGAAACGGGCGCGGTCAGAAAACTGTTCCAGTTGTTGCGTGAATGTTCCAGCCGCCACAGATAGGAGCAGTAAGTTCCAATTAGGGCGGGCATGAAAAAGAAACAAAGAAACAGGGAGTGCTGTGTCCAGAGACTGAGCCATTCGCTTTTTAGGATGCCTTGATTCATGCGATAGTTGTTTGTGCCGAAAAAGGCGGAGATCAGAGGCAGGCCAAAGAAGGCCAGCCAGACGGGGCTCCGTCTTAATTTGATGCGTTCGGCAGAGATAGTTTTTTGAAGTGCAGTCATGTGTGAGATCCTCCTCGTATGATATAATCATGGCTTTATTAAAATATTTGTGAAAAGTGTCTGTCGTGACTTCTGTTATTTACTTATTGATCACATGGAAGAAACATCATGGTCTTTACGCTTCCCGCCGCGTAAAAAGGAAATGTCCGGCTGCATAGAACACGACGACCCAGACAAAGATACAAACGACGGCAGCCGTTTCTATCGGAGAGTACTCACGATAAAAATAAGTGATGATCCGGCTCGTTTTATCCCAGTCCATCCCGACCAGAGTACTGCTGAGAATGCCGCCCCAGGGCAGGAAGGAATAGTGTGCGACAAACATCACAAGCAGCGCGATCATGGAACCGCCAAGTCCGATGACCAGAGAAATCATTTGGTTGGCAAAGAGCATCGAGAGCAGGAGCTGCAATAAAAACAGGGACAGGCAGCTGGCAAACTTTAGTCCGTAGGATAACAAATAGTGGTGCAGGTCAGGGTTGCCCTCATAACCCAGACAATATCCGTATAGGATAAAAAAGGCAGCTTGTAAAGCCAGCAGCACGATAAGGATGATCGTGCCGCAGAGCGCCTTGGCCTGGTAGAGGCAGGCAGCAGGCCGCAGTGTTTTCAATTGCTTGTAGGTATTGCCTTTGTGTTCAATGTCGGCCAGGCGGGAAGCTAACAGCGACATGATGGTGGGCATCATTAAGCCGTCCAGAACTGACAGTGAGTAGAGCAGGGACATCCAGCCGCTTGCCAGCTCCCAGTCTTTCGGATTGCGCATTGCCCATAGTCCCCACAAAAGCTGTATTCCAAGCATGGCGAACATGGAAAGCCAAACATTCCTTCGACGGATCTTGTAAAATTCAAGTTGTAAGGTTTTCATAAACTGCTCTCCTTTCCCGTCAGCGTCAAGAAAATATCTTCCAGGCTGGTTTCTCTTTGCTCCACGCGGTACAGTGAGATATTCTGCTCCATGATGTTTCGGATGAGCTTAGCAGCCAAGGCATCTTCCAGCATGGGCAGTAACAGCCAGCCTTCCTCCTGCTGCGTTTCAATGCCTTCCTGCCGCAGCAGGTCAGCCGCGATGGTCATATTGCTGACCCGTAGCGCAAGCTGTTCTTTTGCGTGGGCGTGCAGGGATTCCAGCGTGTTCTGGTAGACCAGTTCTCCCCTGCGAATAATTCCCACGTGGTCCGCCATTTGATCGATTTCACTTAAAAGGTGAGAGGATACCACCACCGTAATGCCGTATTCCGAGGGGAGACTGCAGATCAGTTCGCGCATCTCCTGAATGCCTGCGGGATCAAGGCCGTTTGTGGGTTCGTCCAGAATCAGAAGTTTCGGAAAGCCCAGAAGCGCTGCGGCCAGCCCCAGACGCTGTTTCATACCGAGAGAATAGTGGCCGACAAGTTTGTTTTTCGCGTCCGTCAGGCGCACGATTTTAAGAACCTCGTCTACATCTGATTTCGTGCAGCCTTTTAAGGTTTGGATGATATGCAGATTTTCCTCACCGCTTAAGTGCCCATAGTAACTGGGCGATTCAATCAGGGAGCCTGTGTCCGTAAGAAGGCGGATGCGGTTTTTCTCGTCCATGGGGGAACCAAAGAGCGTGATCGCCCCAGCGGAGGGTCTTACCAGCCCCAAGATCATCTTTAAGGTGGTAGACTTGCCTGCGCCGTTTGGTCCTAGGAAGCCGTAGACCGCGCCGGGCGGCACCTTCATGTTAAGGGTGTTGACGCTTAAGGCTTTGCCGTAGCGCTTGGTGAGATTGTGGGTTTCAATAAGATTTTGCACTGCCATTTGCATTTACACCTTCCTTTTTAAAGATTTTTATGTTGACGTTTGATGCCACATCAGTGGATTTGTGATGCTTTCGTCCGCCTTTCTGTAGACAGGATAAGCGGTTTGGATTACGAGGAAATGAAGCTTGCCTTACGATTACCTTAAGAATGCCGCCAAAATCTTTCCATGAAACAGCAGAAAGGATATACTGATATCAGAATAGGAGAAAACGGACATGGATTTATACGAACACAAAATTTTACTGGTGGATGACGAACCTGCCCTGCGTAGGATGGTAGGCGGTTTCCTGACGAAAGCGGGATTTCAAAATGTATTCTACGCAGGAAGCTGCCTTGAAGCGGAGGCTGTTTGCCGCAGGGAGGCGCCCCACCTGATCCTCTTGGATGTGATGCTGCCGGACGGAGACGGCTTTTCTCTCTTTGACAGGCTGCATCGGGAGACGGAGGCACCGGTGATTTTTCTCTCTGCGCGCGATGAGGACGAGAGCAGGCTGCGCGGGCTGGGACTTGGGGCGGACGATTATATCACCAAGCCATTTTTGCCTGAAGAATTGATCCTGCGGGTGACAGCGGTGCTGAAAAGAGTCTACCGCATTCATGAGGAAAAACAGGAAGACAAGGTGATCGATCTGGGAGACTGCCTGATCGACTTGGGCAGCGGCGTGGTGCGCAGAAAGCATGTGACAGGCGGCAGTGCAGACAGAGAGACAGCCGACAATGGCAGCCGGCAGAGCGATGCGGCGGTCAAAGATGTGGAAGTTACGCTTACGGCCAAGGAATATGCCATTATAGAAAAATTGTCAGAAAACCGCGGGAGGATCGTGACCATTGACGCGCTCTGCGACGCCGTTTGGCGGGAAGGAAATTACGGCTACGAGAACACGTTGATCGTTCATATCCGCAGACTGCGGGAAAAGCTGGAGGAGGATCCCTCGCATCCCAGGCACCTTTTGACGGTGCGGGGACTGGGGTATAAATTGGTATGAAAAGAGAGAAAAGTCATTTTTATCGATCAGGGAAGGTTGCGCGGACGTTTCAATATGGGTTTTTTATGACGGTCGGCATTGCCTTGTTGGTCGTTGCGCTGAATCTGGTCTTTTTCATTATCAGCGTGGTTGTTTTTACAAAGAGGGATGTTAGCAGCCTTGGCGGGGGAGAGGTCAGGGAGGCACTCGCTGTTGTAGAGGATGTGGGTTCTGCCACGGAGGAAAAATACGTGCTTACTGATGAGATGGCGCAGAGGCTTGCGGAGAATAAACAGTGGGCAATGCTGCTTGACGCGGAAGGACGGGAACTGTGGAGTTATCGAAAACCTGCTGAGCTTGCGGATACCTACAGCCGCGTGGATATTGCGCGCATGACCCGCTGGTATCTGGATGGGTATCCCGTGTGGCTGCGAATTTGGGACGACGAGATCATGGTGGTGGGGATGGAGAAGGATACGGTGTGGAAGTATCCTGTAGAATTTTCTATCTCATGGATGGAATATTTGAAACAGGTCGGATTCTATTATTTCCTGATCAATATTGCGTGGATCGTGCTGCTGGCGGCGTTTTTTACCAGACGGTTTATGAGAAACAGGGAGCAGGCGAGAATCGAGTGGATCGCGGGCATCTCTCATGATATCCGCACACCGCTGTCCATGGTGATGGGATATGCCGATACCCTGGAGCAGAACGGGGAACTTTCGGAGGAAGCAAGGCAGCAGGCGGCAGTGATCCTGCATCAGAGCATGGTGATGAAGGAACTGATTGCGGACCTAAACCTTACCTCGCAGTTAGAATATTCCATGCAGCCTTTGCGGATGGAGAAGATACGCCCCGCGCAGGCGCTCAGGAGTGTGGCGGCGGCTTTTTTGAATGATGATGCAGACGGAAACTTAGAGATTGAGGTGGAGATCGATGCGCAGGCGGAACAGATCATGCTGCGGGCTGACGAGCCGCTTCTGCAGCGCGCTTTCCGCAATTTGATCCTAAACAGTATCAAGCACGGCGGACAAAGTGAGGTTGTAGAGATTCGAATTAAAATGCAGGAAGAACGGCGGCGATTTATAAAACTATTTAGAAATTGCGACAGATTTGTGATTTGTTTTGAAGATAACGGCGCGGGCTTCTCCGAGGAAATCCTGCGTCGATTGCGGGATAACAAGAAAAACGATGCGAATCCAAAGATCCGCGGGTTGGAAATCGTAAAAAAAATCGTGCTTGCACACGGCGGCAAAGTGCGCTTCGGGAACCGGGAGGAGGGCGGAAGTTTTTGCGAAATGCGATTTTTTCGCAGTTAAGGATTAGTTCATAATTGGTATTTTATAATGGGATCACAATAAAGAGAGGCGAAAGATTGAAAAATCACACTGATGTGCTGATTTTTCAATCTGGAGTTTGTGCCGAATCGTCACAAACTCCTTGATCGCAGAGCAGAATTTGATATTCTGCTCGCGTTCCTCAGAAAAGAACGCTTCAGAATGGAGGAGGTAATGTACTTACGAATTTTGAAAAAAGACTTAAAACGTAAGAAGACGATGAACACCATCCTGCTGATCTTTGTGATCCTGGCGGCAACGTTCATCGCAAGCAGCGCGAACAATCTGATCACGGTCAGCAACGCGCTGGACAATTTTTTTGAAAAGGCAAATGCGCCGGATCATTGGTTTGCATCCACAAACGAAGATGATGTGGAACGGTTTCAAACGTTTGCGAAGGAAAATGAATACGACTACACGGTTTCGCGGCTAATTCAGATCGAGCCGCGAAATATTTTGCCATTGCGCTGGTTGGTACGCTGATCGGACTTGGGCTGAGCTTCCCCTTTAGTCAGATGATGATTGGCAGTGTGTCTCAAAAGATCGTGGTTTCCGGTGGGGATCATTTTCTGATCAATATCGGTGCAGCGGCATTGGCGGGAGCGGCAGTCGTATTTTTCAGCTATTTCTGCACGCGCAGGATAAAGAAGTTTTCGCCCATTGATGCGATCCACAGCGGAGAAACAGGAGAACGCTATCACAAAAAAGGATTTTTGCAGCTTGGAAAGTCGCATCTGCCTGCCGTGCCTTTTATGGCATTAAACGATATTTTCAGCGGGATCAAGAGCTATGTTTCGATGATACTGATTTTTATCTTGGGGACGCTTTTGGTCATTATCCCGGTAAATACCATCAACACCCTGCGCTCCGACAGGCTGATTACGACCTTCAATATGGTTGAAAGCGATCATATCATTTCGCAGGAACTGCTGTTTAACCCAAGCGAGGATAATAAGAAAAAGGTAGAACAGAAGTTTGAAGAAGTGCGAGAAATGTTTGACGAACACGGCATAGAGGTCGATGTTTTTCAGGAGATCATGTTCCGTACCAATATCAGAAAGGGCGATAAGCGCACCAATTCGTTGTCGTTCCAGGGCTTGGGCGGTGTGACAACAGATGAATATGCCTATCTGGAAGGGACGCCGCCGCAGAACCCGTATGAGGTTGCGCTGACGTATCTGACGGCGGAGCAGATTGACGTAGGGATTGGCGACGACGTAGAGATCAAGGTCGGTGAGGATACCAAAACATATACGATCACGGCGATCCATCAGAGTATGAATAATATGGGCGAGGGTGTGCGGTTTTATCAGGATGCGGAGCTTGATTACGACTATGCAGCCGGAAGCTTCGGTATGCAGGTGAATTATAAGGATGATCTTGACAGTGCCGCGCTTGCCGAAAGAAAGGCGCTGCTGGAAGATCTTTATCCCGATGCGACAATCTATACACCCGGTGAGTATATCGGTTATATGATAGGCAATGTTGCCGAGCAGCTTGCCAATATTAAGGCGCTGATCCTTGCTATCGTTCTTGGCATCAACGCGCTGGTGGCAATACTGATGGTAAAGAGTTTTATTACCAGAGAAAAAGGTGAAATTGCACTGCTTAAGGCAATTGGCTTTCAAAATACGCCGCTCACACTGTGGCAGACGATGCGTATCGGCACGGTTCTGCTTGTGTCGGTGCTTGTGGGGGCTGTGAGTTCGATGCCGTTATCAACGCTGATTATTACACCGATTTTCAGGATGATGGGAGCCTACAGTATTGAATATGAGATATGTGCAGCGGAGGTCTATCTGATGTACCCGCTGATCGTGCTGGCGGTGACGGCAGCGGCGGCGTTTGTGTCGGCGCAGGGGCTTAGGAAGATTTCGGCTTCGCAGATTTCCAATAATGAGTAAAATAGATTAAAATGAAAAGGAGAATCATCATGACAAATATATTAGAGGTTAAGGATTTATGCAAGACATATGTGGTAAATAAGCGGCAAAATAACGTACTTAAGAATGTAAATTTCAGTATTGACGAGGGCGAGATGGTGGCGGTCATGGGACCGTCCGGCTCGGGAAAATCGACGCTTCTGTACGCCGTTTCGGGAATGGACGGCATCACGGCGGGCGAGGTGAAATTCTGCGGGAAAAGCGTGTCCAAGCTGTCGCAGAAGGAACTGGCGGAACTTCGTCTGGATGAAATGGGATTCATCTTCCAGCAAATGTATATGCTGAAAAACCTTTCGGTCCTCGACAATATCCTCCTTCCCGCGTGCCAGTCTGATAAGATCAAAGAGTCACGGAAAGAGACGACAGAACGCGGTCATGCACTGATGCGTAAGCTGGGGATCATCGACATCGCCGATAATGATATTAACGAGGTTTCGGGCGGACAGTTACAGCGCGCCTGCATTTGCAGAAGCATGATCAATAAACCGAAGATGATCTTTGCCGACGAGCCGACGGGTGCGCTCAACCGCGCTTCCTCGGATGAGGTGATGGAGGAACTTGCGAAATTGAATGCCGAAGGTACGACCATTATGCTGGTCACGCATGATGTGAAAGTCGCGGCGAAGTGCACGAGGATTCTCTATATCGTTGACGGGAATATTCAGGGCGAATACAGACTGGAAACTTATGATAAGACGAAACTGCGCGACCGGGAGAGGGCACTGAACGGGTGGTTGATGGAAATGGGCTTCTAGGCATTGGAGGGAATGGTTTGATTGATATTTTGATTGTGGAAGATAATAAGGAGTTGGCGGATATACTGTGTGATTTTCTGCGTGCGGAACAGTACACGGTGTCCGCCTGCCAAACGGCGGAAAAGGGCCTTGCGTTGTATGAAAAATACGGCGCGAGGCTTGTCGTGCTCGATATCATGCTGCCCGGAAAAGATGGGTTTTATGTGCTGGAAAAGGTGCGGGCAAAGAGCAATACGCCCGTGCTCATCGTTAGTGCGAAAACGGGAAAAGATGATAAACTTACGGGACTGGATCTCGGTGCGGACGATTATATCGAAAAGCCATATGATATTGATATCATGCTTGCAAAAATACGCGGAATCTTTAGGAGACGGTATTCGCTGGACGAGCTGATCGACGGCGATCTGCGGATCAATAAGAGTAATAGGACAATTATAAAAAGCGATACGGAAATGGAAATGACGGGAAAGGAATTTGAACTGCTTACCCTGCTGATCGAGAACAGGGGAAGGACATTGTCAAAGGAATATCTTTTCAATACCATCTGGGGCAGTGACAGCGAATCCGAACAGCAGACGCTTACCGTCCATATCAAACGACTGCGCGAAAAAATAGAGGAAGACCCGAAAAAACCGCAGAAAATTGTAACGGTGTGGGGTGTGGGGTATAAATATCAATGAGAGCCTTTGGAAAAATGATTTGTGCCGTGAGCCTTTGCTTTATCATGCTCTTTGTCGGCGTTAATCTCATACTGCGATACTGGAATCTTCCTGAAAATGGCAGACCGTATCGTGTGGAGATCAACAGATTGGCTTTGGCAATTGAGGAAACCGGGCTGGAGAATGTTGATTTGTCGCAGTACCACTATGTATATCATGTGGAACCATTCGGCGAGCATTTTTATGAAAGCGATTCCGATTATTCGATCCGCGAAATAGGCGGTACGCTTTACCGGTTTGATTATGCGGTAAATGACAACGCGATTTCTCGACAGATCATGGTAGCGGTCAATGTCATTTTGATGGTGCTGACGATAGCGGTATTTGCTATCCTTTTTTATATCCATGCTAAGATACTGCGTCCGTTCAAGCGGCTTTCAGGCGTTCCGTATGAACTTTCCAAAGGAAATCTGACGATTCCCGTTAAAGAAAATAAAAGCCGCTTTTTTGGAAGGTTTCTGTGGGGTATCGATTTGCTGCGCGAAAATATGGAGCAGCAGAGAGAACGTGAACTGGCACTGCAGAAGGAAAAGAAGACCCTGCTGTTATCGTTGTCGCACGATATCAAAACGCCGCTCTCCGCAATTAAATTATATGCAAAAGCGCTGTCAAAAAATCTGTATCCTGAGGTGGAAAAACAGCAGGAAGTCGCTGATAAGATCAATGAGAAAGCGGACGAGATCGAAGGCTACGTTTCGCAGATCATCAGCGCTTCCAGAGAGGATTTCTTGAGTCTTACCGTTGATAATAGTGAGTTTTATTTGTCTGATCTGATTGAAAGCATTGTGTCGTTTTATGCGGAGAAACTGTCGTTGCTAAAGACTGATTTTTCAGTCGGTGAATATCATAATTGTCTGCTGTTTGGGGATTTCGACAGAAGCGTCGAAGTCTTGCAGAACATTATGGAAAATGCGCTCAAATACGGCGATGGCAAAAAAGTGGAATTGTTGTTTCCCGAGGACGATGAGGGTATTTTGATTTCGGTGAGAAACAGCGGCTGTACCCTTGAGAAGTCCGATTTGCCACATATTTTTGAGAGCTTTTGGCGCGGCGCCAATGCCGAACACATTCGTGGCAGCGGTCTGGGCCTGTATATCTGCAGGCAGCTCATGCACAAAATGAATGGCGAGATTTTTGCGGAGATCGACGGGACGTTTATCACAATCACGGCGGTTTTTGGCAGGGGGTGATGCGGCAGACGCGTTCGCCTATCGGTTCAGTTTCAACTGTTCGATTTCCAATTGAAGTTGTGTAATCTGTTGCTCATAATGGTGCTTATCCTGTTCATGCTCTAAGCGTTGCTGTTCGTGCTCCGAGCGTTCCTGTTCCAGAGTTCTCCTGTAATTCTGGAGATCCTGCTCGTGTTTTGAGCGTTCCTGTTCCAGTGTCCTCCTGTAATTCTGCAGATCCTGCTCGTGCTCCAGGCGTTCCTGCTCGATCGCTCTCTCGTAGTTGCGCAGATCCTGTTCATGCTCTAGGCGTTCCAGTTCACGGTCTGAGCGTTCCTGCTCGATCGCTCTCTCATAATTGCGCAGATCCTGATAGTACTCCTCACGTTCCAGACAGCGTATACGGATCTCCTCATCGGAGCACGTATAATATAATGCCTTCGCTGTCTCGTATAAAGCTTCGTCTTCGGATGCCGTCATTCTCAGTTCCTCCCATGTGGATGCTTTCATCAGTCTCGCCCAGCTGTCGATGCGGTAGCGTTTATCTTCTTCGGTGGCCAGATCGATGCGGGTCAGATCGGCCACATACAGGGTCAGGTCATCGTTGTAGACCCGGTGGTTTTTGATATTGATCAGTTTGTAAGCCGCGTAAAACTCGGGGTGATCTTCAAACAGGGTATAATCCAGCAAGCCGATATGGACGGCGGGTCCGGCATCTTTGTAATCCTGCCCTCTGTTGAGTTGGTCGTAGGATCGGCACAGGTACATGACGGAGCGGTTTGGCCAGTTGAGGCGGTTGGCGATCTGCATCTCAAGATTTATCCGTGTACGGTCATTCAGGAGCAGCTGGATATCCAGGCGGAATTCCTTGTCATCGATACTGTCCCCCAAAAGGATCGGGTTGGTGATCTCCACGGAGGTCACTTCCGAATCTGCAAGGTGAAGCAGGGAGCAGATCAGGCCGCGCAGGGCTTTATTACTTGACTGAAAGACGGCGCGGAACATATAGTCGTTGGTCAGGCCGTAAGGAATCTCACCCGTGGCATCCTCAAAATCGGTGCTGCCGGGAGATGTTGTGTCCGGGTATTCCCTGAGACGGGAGTCCTGACTGTGATTGTTTGAGTACATAGATGTGTTTTCCTTTCGTAAGCAGACGGGACGGGTCCCGAAGATGACGTAAACCCCGGATGGGAAAGGTTTACGGGTGACAGTAACAGACATGAAGTCCGGAACCGATACAGTCAGTAAAGCAGGGATTTTCCGACACGGCAGAGAAGATGCCGTCAACAAACTGTAATGATCTATGAGACAGATATAACATAAACGGGAGAGAAATACAATGAGTATCTGCAGGATGGCGTGTAGAAAAATAGTTGACGAAATATTGATAAGCACAATTTGCGAAACAAGATATTGGTAAGGTGGACGGGAAAACAGAGGATCAGACACAACATATTGTTTGTGCATAATAGATAGAACATATGATTAATAGAAACAAATTAAAGATAGATGTAAAAATTCGCAGAATTGGATATTCTGCGAAAAGAGCTATTTCAGTCAGTTATTATATCATTTCTGCAAATAATGTATCGTCAATAATTATACTTTACACAACCCATTTTGTCAAATTTGTATAGGCCAATCACCCGTTCCATTGGCAAATCCTCCAAGAGCTCTGGTAACACACAATATAATTCCTTAACATACTTCCTTTTTTTACACATCTATAATGAAGGTTTCTTCGACGATCGCTTCTTAACCCACTGTAAAATTTTGTAATAATTTGTCCCTTAAAATGCCATAAGTGGTATATTTATGGTCAAAAAATGGTCAGAAAGGAGAATGACATATGTCCAGACGAGGTGACAACATTAGGAAACGTACAGACGGAAGGTGGGAAGGGCGATATCAAGTACTGTCAGAAAATGGGAGTAAATGCTATCGCTCAGTTTATGGGAGAACTTATACCGAAGTAAAAGAAAAACTGATTTTTCAGAAGAAGGCTGCTGAAAAGGAGGAACCAATCAGCCTGATAATTGGTGGGAAAAAATCAGATTACGAAGGGAGCTTTTGTGCCCTCGCGGAGGAATGGCTTACTCATATAGAATCAAATAGAAAATATTCAACCTATGTAAAGTATAAAACGATCTTTCAGTGTCATATTCAGCCAAACTTTCATGATGATCGATTTTCCCGAATGACAAACAACTATATCCAAAAAAAAATTAGTGCAATGACAGTTTCAGATGCGACTCGTCAAAGTGTTCTTTTGGTCATTAAACAGATTTTTCGCTATGCAGAAAAGCAGTATGCTTACCCTGTTCCTTCTATTTCAAATATTTCTATTAAAAACAAATCACAGGCTCTGGAAATTATGAGCCGCGCAGAACAGGCAAGACTGATGCAATTTCTATGTGAGGACATGGATATTTCCAAAGCAGGAATATATCTTTGCCTTTCTACAGGTCTGCGTTTGGGAGAGGTGTGTGCTCTAAAATGGGATGATATCGAAAAAAACAATGGTCTGATTCATGTAAGCAGGACCGTACAGAGAATCCAAAGTGTAGAAGGCCCGGTAAAAACGACCCTTTTAGAAACGCCTCCCAAAAGTGTTTCCTCTAATCGTGAAATTCCCATATCAGATTCTTTACTGTCAATTCTTACTGCATTTCAAAAAGAAGGGCAGGTCTATCTTTTACAAAAAGACCGCCCCATGGAACCTCGCACCTATCAGAATCACTTTAAAAGATATTTGGAAAAGATTAATGCGCCACACTATAATTTTCATATCTTAAGACACACTTTTGCTACAAACTGTATTGACAATGGTATGGATATCAAAAGTCTTAGCGAAATTTTGGGGCATTCAGATGTGCAGATTACTTTGAATCGCTATGTCCATCCCAGCATGGATACCAAGCGTAAATATTTGAATGCACTATCGGATGATTATGGTCAATTATGTGGTCAAATATAAAAAACGTTTGTTTCACCAAGGCAATATTCTCCAATTTGCAGAATATCCGATTCTGCGAATTGCCTGGGAAAATATGAGGAGCCAAACGTTGCAATATGCCGTCAAGCACTGTATGCAAGACCGTACATCAATATAATAGTGCGCCTGTTTCGGAGGCGGATATGAAAAAATTGGTGGAAATCGCAAAGGATTACAGTACTGTCAAGAATTATGTGTATCAGCGTTACGGCGGCATCAAAAGCCTGCCGAAACTCTATCCCGGCTATACCGTGCAGAATGAGATGACGGCAAGTGGTCTGCGGGCGAGCCTCGGTCTGCCGTCGGTTTATTTCTATTTGGCTGTCTTTGATGCGCTTGGTGATATCAAAAACCAGTGGACGCAGGCAAAAAGCAGGATTGAAAAATGTATTCGTGAAAATGAAAACCTGACGTCGGAGGACAGACACTATCTGCGGTTTGTTATGAAGCAGAGCGATTGTCTGGAAGCGATCCTTCTGAAAAAAGAACTACAGCTGCCTGAAGATTGGGAAAAATCATTTCAAAAAGTGCGGACAGGCGTAGAGGAAAACCACCTCAATCAGTACTTACGCCGACAGGTGCGCAGGCAATTAAAAAAACTGCAGACGGACTCGGCGTACACTTTTTCTGTGGGAGAACGGGCCTATCGCTATGATGACCATGGAATTTACCTTGCTGCTAAGGAAAAGAGAAAGCGGATTTTCATTCCTTTGACAGACAATAACCATTATACCAGGCAGCTTACCGTCCGGCTATTTCCTGAGGAAGGCAATATCATCATTCATGTGCCGGTCGAGATGAGAGTCAGACAGCATGCGGATTATCAGCGGGAAATCGGATTGGCAATGGGAATCCGCACGATGTTTGTGACGGACGAGAACCATATATACGGGGAAAGGTATCGTGAATATCAGTATGCTCTTTCGGAGTACGTCAGGGAGGGCAATATCAGATACCGCAGGAACAAAGATACAAATCCCGGCAGGAAAAATATATGGCAGGCAGGCAGAAACTGGAAGAAGCCCTGCACAGCTATATCAATGCTGAGATCAATCGGATGCTGCGGACAGAAAAGCCGGCTGTGATTTATCTTCCCAAGCTGCCGCAAAGTTCGAAAGCGGGCGTAAATAAGAAAATCAATAGTTCTGTCAGCTTGTGGCAAAAGGGGTATGTCAGGAGCCGACTGATCCAGAAATGCAGGGAACAGTCTATTTCTCTGGTTGAAGTCTTTGCAAAAGACATTAGTCGTGTATGCAGTCAATGCGGTTCGATTGGGGAGAAAACGCAGGATATCTTTACCTGCAAGACTTGCGGCGCAAAGCTTTCCGAGCGCGAAAATGCTGCAAGGAATGTCTTGGCCAGAGGCATAGATGGTATTATCGATATCACAGATGCTGTTGAGACGAAGTGAAGTATGACAGGGATTTGTAGTCGACAAGGTTCATAAGGGAAGAATCCGCAGATAAATGTCGCCACCTCGCGGCATTTTACCGCAAGGACTGTGAAGGACACCTCATGATATAAAAAAAGAACGGCATTAGAAGCTGGCGAAAGCCGGGTATTGGGTATGCCAAGACCCAGGGAACTCCGGAAACGGAGAGGTACCGGGAGCGAAGCGGAATTCCCGCATTACTCGCAAGAGTAACCAATATACCATATTAAAAGAGGAATCAGCAGCGGACCGGGTGCGTGTTGCGGAAAGGATGGCAATTGGCAGTGGAGCGATATAAGAAAAAGGATATGCTGCAGACAGTAGATACCTTGCTCCGTGCAAACGATGCCGTGGCAAAGACAGCAACAGTCAATCCACAGGGCGCATCTGAGGCTCTCGTGCAGTGTCAGGAGTTCGCGATCATGCTGGGCAACACCATAGAAGCGTATGGCGAAGACTATGCCCCGCTTGTGCAGATTCTGGAAGATTATTGCGAAAATCTTTATCAGATGAATGAAAGGCTGCTTGACGAGATCTTTCGCCGCAAGACGGCAAAGAAAATCCAAAAGCAGTTGACAAGCCTGCAAAACAGCATTAAATACGATCTTCCGGAAGATAAAAAGGAAGTCGTATTTCTTCCTTACAAGGCATCTATGTGGGATTCTCTGGAAAGCGTGTGGAAGGCGGCGGATGCTGATCCGAATTGCAATGCCTATGTGATTCCCATTCCTTATTATGATAAAAATCCTGACGGGAATTTCAAGGAGGAGCATTACGAAGGAGATTTGTATCCTAAGGATGTGCCAATCACCCGTTATGATGAATACGATCTGGAAGCACGCCGTCCTGATGTCATCTATATTCACAATCCGTATGACGAGTGTAACCATGTGACCAGCGTGCATCCCTATTTTTATTCCAAGAACCTGAGAAATTTTACAGATAAGTTAGTATATATTCCTTATTTTATATTGGGAGAGATCGAGCCGGAGGATCAGGCGGCGATTGAAGGGATGAAACACTTCTGTTTTGTGCCTGGGACGATTTATGCCAATCAGGTGATCGTCCAGTCGGAGAACACGCGTCAGATTTATATTAACGAATATCTGAAAGCCGCAAAAGAGATGGGGCTGCCCGGCGAGCAT
This sequence comes from uncultured Lachnospiraceae bacterium, assembly GCA_910576815.1. GTDB lineage: Bacteria > Bacillota > Clostridia > Lachnospirales > Lachnospiraceae > UBA3282. The sequence goes on along the minus strand of CAJTKA010000019.1, from coordinate 26,796 downwards.
GTGGACAGAAGATTTCTTGAAAAGAAATTTTTGGGGACGGGTTCGCCAAAGCTGGATAAGGTGCTCAATACAAAGAAAGAGGATTTGGAGATTCCGACGGAGTGGCTGAATATTATCGAGAGACCAGACGGGAGCAGGAAGAAGGTTGTTTTTTACAATACCAGCGTGAGTGCACTTTTGCACCATGATGAGAAGATGCTTAAGAAGATGGAGTCGGTGTTTGAGATATTTAAGGAAAACAGTGACGAGGTGGCGCTACTGTGGAGACCCCACCCGTTAATCAAGGCCACCATCGAGAGCATGAGGCCACAGCGTTGGGAGGACTACCGGAAAATTCGGGATAGATATATAGAAGAAGGTTGGGGGATTTATGACGACAGCGCGGAGTTAGATCGGGCGGTGGTATTGAGCGATGCGTATTATGGAGATGGGAGTTCTGTAGTGCAGCTGTGCCGGGAGAAGGGGATGCCGGTGATGGTGCAGGATGTAGATGTAGTAGAGGAGAGGCTACAAAAAAATAACGGAAATGATTGTGTCAGAGTGTCGATTATTGACGCGGTTGTTGATAAAGATACGCTTTGGTTTATGGCGTATGACTTTAATAGCCTGTTTTCTATGAATCTTCTGACAGGAGAAACGAAATTAGTGGGTCTCTTTCCCGACGAAGATTATGGGACAGGACGTTTGTATGAATCGATGGGGATTGTCGAAGGAAGGATATTTTTTGCACCTTTTAATGCGAAGAGCATAGCGGTTTATGATATTAAAAAAGGTGTGTTTAGCAAGATTAGCTTAGAGGAAGACCAGATAGGATGCAGTTTGAATCAACCACTTTTTGGCGGAATGGAAGTGTATGGGAGAGCTATCTTCATGCTACCAATATTTAGCAGGCGATTGTGCGACTGGATATAGACAGTGGTGAATTGGTTTATATCACTGAGTGGTTAAAGGATATACAGGGGTTGATTTTTAATAGGAATGATGCGTACTTCGGACGACAAACCGTTCTTAATGATAACCAATTAATGGTTCCTTTTTGTAACGCTAATGTGCCTCTGTATGTCGCCCCCAGTATTGCGGAGAACTATAAAGAGAGACATACCGCGTCAGATTGGGAATACCTGATGGCATATTTTGAGAAGGAGCTTGCTGAAGAATATGAGACGGTGAAACAGTTTTTTGATGGAAATCTGTACTCGCCCTGTAATATGCTGATAGCGCGTAAACCGGTGTTGGATGCGCTTTGCGAGTGGATGTTCCCCATCCTCTTTGCGGTGGCAGAGCATGGAGGAGAGCGAGAAGACTCCTATCAGAATCGTTATCCGGGGTTTGTTTCGGAGCGTTTGATCACCTATTTTTTTGAGAGTCGCAGGGATAAGTATCGGGTGGTGTATGCCAATAAGAACTTTTTGCGTTAGTCTGTAGAAAAATAATAAACGGGATTACGAACACCAAGCAACGGGTAGCAAGATATTGATAAAAGTAGAGAGATTACGGATGCCTATCGCAAGATATGGTATGTGCATTTTTCCTGTTTGGCGATTTACGTCCGATTTTCATTCCTTGACATTGAATGTTCCGCCCTGTAAAATAAACCCATCAGAGAAATTCAAATAGATGTGCGTTCGGCACGTTCATGACAGTTTCTGTCGGAGTTTTCTTTGAACTACAACAGAAGATATGGTGGAAAGGGTAGGTATCGATATATGGGAAACGATAAAATTCAGTTATTTGAGGATAGAAAAATCCGTACCGCCTGGGATGAAGAACAGGAAGAATGGTATTTCTCGGTTGTGGATGTGGTGGCAGTACTGACAGACAGCGCTGACCCGGCGGCATATTGGCGTAAGCTGAAACAGCGGCTTAAAAATGAGGGAAATGAAACCGTGACAAATTGTCACGGTTTGAAAATGACTGCAGCAGACGGCAAAAAAAGAATGACAGATGTCGCAACGATGGAACAGCTTTTGCGTATTATTCAGTCAATTCCCTCACCGAAAGCAGAGCCGTTCAAAGCATGGTTAGCTACAGTCGGTGCAGAGCGGATTGAGGAAATCATTGATCCAGAGCTTACGATTGACCGTGCCCTTGCTACATATCTGCAAAAAGGCTACACACGAGAATGGATCAATCAACGTTTACAGGCTATTCAAGTCCGCAAAGAGCTGACTGACGAATGGCAGGAAAGAGGTGTCACGCAGGGCAAAGAATATGCAATCTTGACCAATGAGATTACACGGGCTTGGTCCGGTATGAACACGCAGCAATATAAAAAGCTGAAAGGCTTGAAAAAACAAAATTTGCGCGACAACATGAGTACCACAGAGCTTATCTTGAATATGCTTGCGGAAACTTCTACTACCGATATATCCAAAGAGGAAAAGCCGACAACCTTTGAAGAAAATCAAGAGATTGCCCGTCGTAGGGGACGAGTGGCGGGAATTGCAAGGCAAGCTTTAGAGGTGGAAACAGGAAGGTCGGTTATCACCTCTAAAAACGCCGTAGATTTTGGAAAACTTATTGATGAGATAGTGAAGGAGGCGGAACAGTCCAAAGAGGATGATGATTAAAAATAGAATAGTTCAGAAATTATAAAAAAATTTATTGGACTCCGCCCCTTGTCATGTTACACTAAGAACATAACGAGGGACGGTTTTTAATGTGGTGGAGAAGGCGCGAAAGTCGTCCCGATCATGTGTGAGGCCGATAGAGTAAACGGCAGAATGGAGGATAGCATGACAGCAGAAAAAATCAAAGAAATCATTTCACAGATGACACTGGAAGAAAAGGCATCCCTGTGTTCCGGAGCGGATTTCTGGCACACGGAGGCGGTGGAGCGTCTGGGGATTCCGGCAAGTATGGTGTCGGACGGACCGCACGGTCTGCGCAAACAAGATCAGGAGGCAGATCATCTGGGGGTCAATGAGAGTATTAAGGCTGTATGTTTTCCGGCGGGTTGCGGAACGGCGGCTTCCTTTAACAGAGAACTTATGCGGCAGATGGGCGAGACGCTGGGTGAGGAGTGTCAGGCTGAGGGCGTGAGCGTGATCTTGGGCCCCGCCGTAAACATTAAGCGCTCTCCTCTCTGCGGGCGCAATTTTGAGTATTATTCCGAGGATCCGTTTGTGGCGAGTGAGACCGCAGGCGCCTTGATTCATGGCATACAGAGTAAAAATGTAGGGACGAGTATCAAGCACTTTTTGGCGAACAATCAGGAGACCAGAAGGATGTCTTCGGACTCCAGGATCGATGAGCGGACGCTCAGAGAAATCTACCTGGCGGCATTTGAAGGGGCAGTCAAGAAAGAAAAACCGTGGACGGTGATGTGTTCCTACAATAAGATCAATGGCACCTATGCGGCAGAAAACCACAAGTATTTGACGGAGATCCTGCGGGATGAGTGGGGATTCGACGGTTATGTGATGAGCGACTGGGGTGCAGTCAACAGCCGTGTAAAGGATTTACAGGCAGGGCTGGATTTGGAGATGCCTTCCTCGAATGGTTCTAATGACAAGCTGATCGTGGGTGCGGTGCAGAGCGGCGAACTGCCGGAGAAAGTGCTGGACACTGCAGTGGGGCGCATCTTGAACATTGTTTACCGTTATGTAGAAAATCGGGATAAGAGCGCAGTTTTTGACCGGGATAAAGACCATGAGACGGCCCGCAAAGTGGCGCAGGAAACCATTGTTTTACTAAAAAATGAAGGCGTGCTCCCGCTTTCCGAACAGGATGAGATCGCTATTATCGGGAAATATGCTAAGACACCTCGCTATCAGGGCGGCGGCAGTTCCCATATCAACAGCCATAAGGTAACTTCGGCGCTGGATGCGGTGGAAGGTATGACTAATATCACCTATGCGCAGGGCTTTGACGATAAGGAGGACAAGACGGATGACAAGCTCCTTATGGAAGCGGTGGAGGCGGCAAAGAAGGCAAAAGTGGCGGTGATTTTCGCGGGGCTGCCCGATGCGTTTGAGTCGGAAGGATTTGACAGAGAGCATATGCGGATGCCTGACTGTCAGAATGAGCTGATTTCCAAGATAGCGGAAGTACAGCCAAATACGGTGGTGGTACTGCACAACGGTTCTCCTGTGGAAATGCCTTGGGTGAATGAGGTAAAGGGCATTGTGGAGGCATATCTTGGCGGTCAGGCAGTGGGCGGTGCGGTCTGCGATATTTTGTTTGGCAAGGTAAATCCCAGCGCCAAACTGCCGGAGACCTTTCCTTTGAAGCTGGAGGATAACCCTTCCTACCTTTCTTATATCGGGGAGGGCGATATGGTGGAATATCGCGAAGGCATTTTTGTGGGATACCGCTATTATGATAAGAAGAAAATGGAAGTGCTGTTCCCGTTTGGACATGGGCTTTCCTATACGACCTTTGCCTACTCCAATCTGCGCACGGACAAAGATTCCATGAAAGATACGGATACCATGGAGGTGTCTGTGGACATTGAAAATACCGGAAAGATGGCGGGCAAAGAAGTGGTGCAGCTCTATATTGCAGATAAGGAGAGCACGGTAATCCGCCCGCTTAAGGAATTGAGAGGGTTTGAGAAGGTGGCGCTTGCACCGGGCGAAAAGAAGACGGTAACGTTTCATTTAAATAAGAGGGATTTCGCTTATTACAGTGTCAAGATCCACGATTGGCATGTGGAGACGGGAGCATTTACGATCATGGTCGGCGCATCCTCTGCAGACATTAGATTGACTAAAGAAGTCAATATCGAATCCACGGTAAAGATTCCCTTTGTGTACACGACGGATACGACGATGGGCGATGTGCTGAAAGATCCGCGTGCGCGGGAGATCGTAAAAGAACTTTTCCGGATTCCTATTTTTGCGGGTGACAATGCCACAGAGGGAGGCAGCGCTGCCGACGAGGCGATATCCAACGAGATGAGCGCTGCTATGGCGAAGTATATTCCCTTACGTGGAGCGCTCAGTTTTGGCGGCGATATGAATATGGCGGATATCCTTGAGATCGTGGAGAAACTCAATGCGCTGGAGTAAGAGTAACAGCTTCGCATCGCATGACGCGCCGGCACGGAAGATTCGCGAGAGAAGTGCGTATGATCGATTGCTAAGGATCAGAGAGGGAACGGTATTAGTATGGAATTGTAAACGGAAGAAAAAGGCGGTGTCTGCGTGTCACAGCCTATTATGAGGCCCAGACACCGGAAGGGATCGATACACTGGCTGATTATGTGGATGATCCGCTAAGCGGGGACTTTCAGAGGGATTTATTGCGGCAGCGGTTGACATTCGAGATAGGTGGAGCGAAAGGATGGGAAAATATTAAGGCGATTGTGCTGCCTCTGGGATATCGACGAGGAACAGTTAGGCGACGGAATGCACTGGAACGGCCTCTATGAGCAGAACAAAGACTTGATCGGGGAAAATCCTGATCTGTTATATGTAGGGATTACGTTACAACTCGATTAGGAGGTCGCGGCGCGTACCGCAATACGGGGATAAAAAACAAATGGTATAACCAAAAGCGCGTCTGCGATTGTTATGCCATTTGTTCATTTTCTCAACTGTTTTTTGATTGCAGCGCCGCTTCCACAAACCCCTTAAAGAGCGGGTGCGGCCTGTTGGGCCTTGACTTTAATTCCGGATGCGCCTGCGTTGCCACAAAGAAAGGATGACCCGCCAGCTCGCACATTTCTACGATGCGTCCGTCGGGGGACAGTCCGGAGAGCTTCATTCCTTTTTCGATGAGCACAGTGCGGTAGTCGTTGTTTACTTCATAGCGGTGTCTGTGCCTTTCGTGTATGGTCTCCTCGCCGTAAAGCGCATAGGCTTTGGAGGACTTGTCCAACACGCAGGGGTAAGAGCCAAGCCGCAGGGTGCCGCCGATATCCTCCACGCCGTTCTGGTCGGGCATCAGCGCGATCACGGGATGGGTGGTAGAAGGCGCCAGTTCAATGCTGTGCGCATCGTTGTAACCGATCACATTTCTTGCAAATTCCACGATGGCCAGCTGCATGCCAAGACAGAGCCCCAGGAAGGGGATCTTATGTTCTCGCGCATAGGTGATGGCCTCGATCTTCCCTTCAATGCCGCGGTCACCGAAACCGCCGGGCACGAGGATGCCGTTCACGTCATGAAGCAGGGAATCCACATTGTCTTTGGTAACAGTCTCGGAATCCACCCACTTAATATCCACCACGCAGCGGTGAGAGATGCCGCCGTGTTTCAAAGCCTCTACCACACTGATATAAGCATCGTGGAGCTGTGTATATTTACCCACAAGGGCCACTGTTACGGAATCGGTGGGAGTTCGCAGAGATTCCACCATAGCTTTCCAATCGGTCAGATCGGGCTCAGGACATTCCAGTTTCAGGCATTCACAGGCTACCTGCGCCAGATGTTCTCTTTCCATGGCAAGCGGTGCTTCATACAAATGCTCCACGTCCAGATTTTGCAGGACGCGGTTGTTTGGCACGTTACAAAACAGCGCGATCTTGTCCTTGATGCCCTGATCCAGTGGATGTTCGCTGCGGCAGACGATGATGTCGGGCTGGATGCCCATGCCCTGCAGATCCTTGACGCTGGCCTGGGTCGGTTTGGTTTTCAGTTCCTGAGAGGCGCTTAAGTAAGGAATCAGCGTCACATGAATCAGGATTGCATTTTCTCTGCCGACTTCGTGCTGAAACTGACGGATGGACTCTAAGAAAGGCTGGCTTTCGATATCGCCTACTGTGCCGCCGACCTCAATGATAGCGATACGGGTCTCTTGATCTGTAAAATTACGATAAAATCTGCTTTTGATTTCGTTTGTAATATGAGGGATTACCTGTACGGTGCCGCCGCCGTAATCGCCCCGTCTCTCCTTTTGGAGCACGGACCAATAGACTTTGCCTGTCGTTACGTTGGAGTTCTTGTCCAGGTTTTCATCGATAAAACGCTCATAGTGACCCAGATCCAGGTCGGTCTCTGTGCCGTCCTCGGTGACAAAGACTTCTCCATGCTGGATCGGGTTCATGGTGCCGGGGTCGATGTTGATGTAGGGATCGAACTTTTGCATGGTCACTTTGAAGCCGCGGGCTTTTAAGAGCCGGCCGAGCGATGCTGCGGTAATGCCCTTGCCAAGTCCCGATACTACGCCGCCTGTGACAAATACATATTTTACTGCCATTAGGTAATCTCCATTTCTGAGTATGTCATTTTTGCACTGTTCTTCAGATAATACTTCTCTATTATAAAAAAAAATCTGAGTAAAATCTACACAAAAAACGAAAAAGGGGGAAAAACTTTATAATAGTTTTAGAGTTGTGTCCACAAATTCACAAATTTCTCATTGATTTATGATTTTACCTACCCTATACTATAGTAGATGCAGTATATACGCAAAAGGTATGAGCTAAAGAGGAATACTGCGAATTGTGCGAAACATGAGAAAGTGAGGATGCCTTATGGCAGATAATGCAAATAATGTAAATCCATACGATAATGGCGGGTCAAGCGGACCCGGAGGACCGGGAAATAACGGCGGCGGTTCAAACGGACCGGGTGGTCCGAACGGTCCCGGAGGTGGAGATCCGAGAAAACAGAGTCTCATCATGCTTGTGGTGGCGGCGCTGATCACACTGCTTTGTATCAGTGTCTTTATGAAGATGCTGACGGGAGCGACCAACCAGGAAATTTCTTATAACAACTTTATTCGCATGGTTGAGCAGGGAGAGGTGAAAAGCGTATCCGTGGGCTCCGACCGTATCACGATCTATCCGATGACGGAGCAGAAGGATGTCCCTTTTTTTTATTCTTACAGTGTGGGTGTGACCACTTACTACACGGGTAAGATGGAGGAGGATGATAAGCTGGCAGAGCGCCTGCTTGCGCATAATGTAGAGATAAAAAAGGAAGTTTCCGACAGCTCCAGCCTGATCATGACGGTGCTTCTCTACTATATACTCCCGGTGCTCCTGATGTGGGGGCTGCTCAGTCTGCTCTTTCGACGCATGGGCGGTAAAGGCGGACCGATGGGGGTTGGCAAGAGCACGGCAAAGGCCTATGTGCAGAAGGAGACGGGCATCACGTTTCAGGATGTGGCGGGCGAGGATGAGGCGAAGGAGTCGCTGGTAGAAGTGGTCGATTTCCTGCATAATCCCGGCAAATATTCTAAGATTGGCGCAAGACTTCCCAAAGGCGCGCTTTTGGTGGGCCCTCCCGGAACGGGTAAGACCCTTTTGGCAAAGGCGGTGGCGGGTGAGGCACATGTGCCCTTCTTTTCACTTTCGGGTTCCGATTTTATTGAATTATATGTGGGCGTGGGCGCCTCCCGTGTGCGCGACCTTTTCAAGGAGGCAGAGAAGAACGCGCCCTGTATCGTGTTTATCGACGAGATCGATGCCATCGGCAGGAGCCGTGATTCTAAATACGGCGGCGGTAACGAGGAGCGGGAGCAGACGCTGAATCAGCTTCTTTCCGAGATGGACGGTTTTGACGGCAAGAAAGGTATTATCATTCTGGCGGCCACCAACCGCCCGGAGATTTTAGATAAGGCGCTGCTGCGTCCGGGACGTTTCGACAGACGGATCATTGTGGATAAGCCTGACTTAAAGGGGCGCGTTGAGATTTTGAAGGTGCACTCCAAGGATGTGCTCATGGATGATTCAGTAGATTTGAATGAGATCGCGCTCGCTACTTCGGGAGCGGTGGGCTCTGATCTTGCCAATATGATCAATGAGGCAGCCATCAACGCCGTGAAGATGGGCAGGGAGTATGTGAGTCAGAAAGACCTTTTCGACGCGGTGGAACAGGTGCTTGTGGGCAAAGAGAAGAAAGACCGCGTGATGAGCAAGGAGGAGCGCAAGATCGTTTCTTATCACGAGGTAGGACACGCATTGCTCAGCGCTTTGCAGAAAAATTCAGAGCCCGTGCAGAAGATTACCATTGTGCCCCGCACGATGGGGGCGCTGGGCTATGTCATGCATGTGCCTGAAGAAGAGAAATATCTGGATACCGAAGCGGAGCTTCGTGACAGGCTGGTCAGCCTTTTGGGCGGGCGCGCGGCGGAGGAGATCGTTTTCGACACCGTAACGACGGGCGCAGCCAACGATATCGAGCAGGCGACGAGCATCGCCAGAAACATGATCACGCGCTTTGGTATGAGTAAAAAATTCGGCCTCATGGGGCTTGCTACTGTAGAAAGCCAGTATCTGGAGGGACGGGCCTCTCTGACCTGCTCTGATGTGACGGCAGCCGATATTGATTCGGAAGTGATGAAGGTACTTCACGAGAGCTATAAGAAGGCAAAGAAGCTCTTGAAAGAAAACCGCGAAATCATGGATAAGCTGGCGGCTCATTTGATTGAGAAAGAAACCATTACCGGTAAAGAATTTATGAAAATTTACCGCAAGGAGAAAGGAATCCCGGAACCCGAGGAGGGCGAAGAAGAAAAGGCGGACAGCGCTAAGGCGGCGGATACAGCACAGCAGAAACCCGTTGATGCACAGCCGGGCGCGGCACAGCAGAAGCCCGCAGATGTGCAGCCGGGCGCAGGGCAGCAGAATCCGGCAGGTGCGCAGACAAACACGGCACAGCAGGGATTCGCAGGCGCACAGGCAGGTGCGGGGCAACAGGAGCCGACGCAGGGATGGCAGCCCGCGCCACAGCAGGATACCGCTCCCAGAGGTTTGTTTTCTCAGGCGCCTGACCCCGATGGGGAGAACCGCGATGTTTGACTTTGACGAGGAATTAAAGAAACTGCCTCATGCGCCCGGTGTGTATTTGATGCACGATGCAGGGGATACCATTATTTATGTAGGTAAGGCGGTAAACCTTCATAATCGCGTGCGCTCTTATTTTCGCAAGATCGTAGGGCGCGGACCGCAGATCGACAGGATGGTGCAGCAGATCGCGCGGTTTGAGTATATTGTGACGGATTCGGAGCTGGAAGCCCTTGTACTGGAGAATAATCTCATCAAGGAATACAGCCCGAAATATAACACCATGCTAAAGGATGACAAGACCTACCCCTATATCAAAGTCACCCTGGGGGAGGAGTATCCGCGCATCCTGTTTTCCCGTGAAATGAAGAAAGACAGGTCGCGTTATTTTGGGCCCTATACCAGTGCGGCAGCGGTGAAGGATACCATTGAGCTGATGAATAAGCTCTATCAGCTAAAGACCTGCAACCGCAGACTGCCGAGAGATATCGGGCTGGAGAGGCCCTGTCTCAACTATCATATCAAACAGTGCGCCGCGCCCTGTCAGGATTATATCAGCAAAGAGGCGTATCGGGAGCGGGTGGAACAGGCCCTCGATTTTTTGAACGGCAATTATAAGCCGATCCTTCGTGAATTGGAAAAGAAAATGACAGAAGCTTCAGAAAATATGGAGTTTGAGGAGGCGGCACGCTATCGGGATCTGCTAAACAGCGTAAAGAGCGTGGCGCAAAAACAGAAGATCACAGATTCTGACGGGGAGGACAAAGATATTATTGCGCTGGCGGCGGATGAGAGGGATGCCGTGGTGCAGGTGTTTTTTGTGCGTGACGGAAAGCTGATCGGCAGAGATCACTTTTATATGACGAATGTGGAGGACTGTGCGCAGGCGCAGATCCTCCTTGACTTTGTTAAGCAGTTTTATGCGGGTACGCCTTACATTCCGCGCGAATTGATGCTTCAGGAGGAAATCGAGGATATGCCGATCCTGGAGCAATGGCTTTCTGCCAGAAAGGGCGGCAGAGTCTATCTGCGCGTGCCGAAAAAGGGTGCGAAGGAGAAGCTGGTGGAGCTGGCGGCCCAGAATGCGAGACTGATTTTAAGTCAGGACAAGGAGCGCATTCGCAGGGAGGAAGGCAGGACCATCGGCGCGATGAAGGAGATTGCCGCTCTTTTAGAGTTGGAAGAAGTGAGTCGTATGGAAGCCTTTGATATTTCCAATATCAGCGGCTTTGCCAATGTCGGCTCGATGGTAGTTTTTGAGAAAGGAAAGGCCAAGCGCAGCGATTACCGCAAGTTTCGCATCCAGTCGGTCTCAGGTCCCGATGATTATGCCTGCATGAGAGAGGTGCTGACGAGACGATTTTTACATGGCATGGAGGAGCGGGAGGACTTAAGCCGCAGGGAGATGGATCAGGCGTTTGGCAGTTTCACGAAATTTCCCGATCTACTGTTGATGGACGGCGGCAGGGGCCAAGTGAATATCGCCTTGCAGGTGCTCTCAGAGCTGCATCTGGACATTCCGGTCTGCGGCATGGTGAAGGATGACAATCACCGCACCAGGGGCCTCTATTATCAGAATGTGGAAATTCCCATCGACACCCGCTCGGAAGGATTCAAGCTGATCACCAGAATCCAGGACGAGGCGCACCGCTTTGCCATCGAGTATCATCGTTCGCTGCGCTCCAAGGCGCAGGTAAAGTCGGCGCTTGACGAGATCCCCGGAGTGGGGCCTGCGAGACGAAAGGCGCTGATGCGGTATTTTGGCTCCATAAACGAGATTAGGGAAGCGTCGGTGGAGAAGCTTTGCGAGGTACCGGAGATTCCCGAACATATCGGCAGACAGATTTTTGCTTTTTTTCATGAAGAAAAGGAAGGCAGCACAGAGTAGACGCTTATTGCGCATGGCGGGAAAATAGGATAAAATAAGATAATGGAGACTGATTGAAAAATCACACTGATGTGCTGATTTTTCAATCGCGAGTTTGTGTCGGAGCCACAAACTCGGAATCGCAGAGCCAAATTTGAAATTTGGCTCGCGTCCTACGCAAAGCTCCGGTATGGAGGTAGACATGGCGAGCATCAATCTTACAAAAGTAATCGAAAAATTCAAATGGGAAAATTTAACGCCGGAAATCGACGCTTCAAAGATTAAGGTAACGCAGCCGGATATCAACAGACCGGCCTTGCAGCTTGCGGGATACTTTGAACATTTCGAGACCACGCGCTTGCAGATCGTGGGTTTTGTGGAATATTCTTACATGAATAATCTGGACGAGGAGAGGCAGAGGGAGATTTTTGAAAAACTTTTAAACAACCCCCTGCCGGGCATTCTGTTTTGCAGAGAGCTCTACCCGAATGAGATTTTCAGAGAGGTGGCGCTAAAGTACGGCGTGCCGCTTCTGATGAGTAAAAAGGCGACATCGGCCTGCATGGCAGAGGTGATCCGCTGGCTGAATGTGCAGCTCGCTCCCTGTATCTCCGTGCACGGCGTGTTGGTGGATGTTTACGGCGAGGGCGTCCTGATCACGGGTGAGAGCGGTATCGGTAAATCTGAGGCGGCGCTTGAGCTGATCAAGAGAGGCCATCGTCTGGTAACGGACGATGTGGTGGAGATTCGTCGAGTGAGTGAGGATACGTTGATTGGTTCCGCTCCCGATATTACCAAGCATTTCATTGAGCTGCGGGGCATTGGTATTGTCGATGTGAAAGCGTTGTTTGGTGCTTCCAGCGTCAGGGATACGCAGAGTATTGACCTGGTCATCCGCCTGGAGGATTGGGATAAAGATAAGGAATACGACCGTCTGGGTCTGGAGGAGGAGTACACGGAGTATCTGGGCAACCGCGTAGTCTGTCACACCCTCCCCATCAGGCCGGGACGTAATCTGGCGATCATCTGTGAGTCTGCGGCTGTTAACCATCGTCAGAAGAAGATGGGTTACAACGCGGCACAGGAGCTCTACAAGAGGGTGCAGAACTCTCTGACAAAGGGAAGGGACGAGGACGACTGAACTAAAATCCCAAAAGCGTGGATTTTTGTTCAAGAGGCTGCAAAAAGAGCTGCAGCCTCTGCATCGGGAAATTAAGGGAAGGAGAAAAACAACATGGCAAACTATTTGTTTGGTGTAGACGTGGGCGGGACCACGGTAAAGATGGGGTTATTTGATAAGGACGGCAATGTGCTTGAGAAGTGGGAGATTCCCACCAGAACGGAAAACGGCGGAGAGAAGATCCTGCCTGATATCGCTGACAGCATCAAGAATAAGATGACCGAAAAAGGCATTACAAAAGGGGACGTGATCGGTGCAGGCGCCGGCGTACCGGGACCTGTGGATGGAAACGGCGTAGTACACCGTGCCGTCAACCTTGGCTGGGGCGAAGTAGATCTGAAAAAGGAGCTCAGCACGCTGCTGGACGGTATGCGCGTAGAGGCAGGAAACGACGCCAATGTGGCGGCGCTGGGCGAGATGTGGAAAGGCGGCGGCCAGGGGCATCAGAACCTGGTAGCAGTCACACTGGGAACAGGTGTCGGCGGCGGTATTATTATTAACGGTGAGATTTTGACGGGCGCGACGGGCGCAGGCGGTGAGATTGGACACATCCATGTGGAAGATAACGAAACGGAGGCCTGCGGCTGCGGTAATTTCGGCTGTCTGGAGGAGTATGCTTCTGCGACGGGAATCACCAGGCTGGCAAACCGTGCGCTGGCAGCGAGCGATAAAGACAGCGTGCTAAGAGGCGGCGAGGTTTCTGCGAAGACCGTATTTGATGCGGTGAAGGCAGGAGATGCGCTTGCAATCGAGGTGGCGGAGAAGTTTGGCGAGTATCTGGGCAAGGGCCTGGGCGTGATTGCGGGCGTGGTCAATCCGGAGATCTTTGTCATCGGCGGCGGTGTCTCCAAGGCGGGAGAAGTGTTGTTTGACTACATTAAACCATCGTTCGAGAAAACCGTTTTCCACGGCTGCAAGAACACGATCTTTGCGTTGGCTACGCTTGGTAATGATGCCGGGATCTATGGAGCCGCGCGGTTACTGTTGTAAAGCCCTCTCTGAGCAAGGGGAAAGCTGCGCAGCAGCGATATAACAGATCGAGCAGGCTCGATCTGGCGGCGATTCTGTGAATGGGTAAAGCCTGCAAAGGATATATTATAGTATAAAAAAAGTTATGAGGGGCATAAGTTGAACAATTCAGTCTATGAACATATCGGCTCTATTGTGCCAAAGGAGCGTATTCTCTTTCAGGAACCCATGAGTAAATACACGACCTTCCGCGTTGGCGGCGAGGCGGAATGTATGGTGATTGTGGAGTCAAAGGAGGAGCTTTCGCAACTCGTATTTTTTTTGGCACAGTCCGGGCAGGATTATTTTATTTTGGGAAATGGCAGCAATCTTTTGGTAGGTGACAAGGGCTACAGGGGTATTATCCTAAAGCTGGGGAAGCGCATGGCGGGGATTCATGTGGAAGGGACCCATCTTGTGGCGGGTGCGGGCGCTCTGCTCTCTCAGGTGGCAGCAGCGGCAAGAGATGCGGGGCTGAGTGGTTTTGAGTTTGCGGCGGGGATTCCGGGCAGCATCGGCGGTGCGATCGTGATGAACGCGGGAGCCTACGACGGAGAGATGAAGCAGATCGTTAAGCTGGTGCGAGTGATGGACCAGAGAGGCGAGATCATGACGTTGGATAACGATACCATGGAATTTGGTTACCGCACCAGCATCATCAAAGACAGACCCTTCGTCGTTATGGCTGCAGTCTTTGCCTTGGAGCAGAAGGATAAGGAGACAGTTTCTGCACGGATGGAAGAACTGATGAAGCTCAGAAAGAGCAAGCAGCCGTTGGAGTATCCCAGTGCGGGCAGTACCTTTAAGCGGCCGGAAGGATACTATGCAGGAAAACTTATCATGGATGCGGGACTGCGAGGCTACCGCATCGGCGGCGCGAGGGTGTCTGAAAAGCACTGCGGCTTTGTGGTCAATGACGGCGGCGCGACAGCAGCGGATATCCGTGAGGTGATCGAAGAAGTGCAGGAGCGCGTACGCGATAGGTTTCATGTCAGACTGGAACCGGAGGTTATCTTTTTGGGAGATTTTTAACATGAGATTTGTAATTGTAACGGGAATGAGCGGCTCCGGTAAACGGACTGCCATGAAGATGCTGGAGGATGTGGGTTTCTACTGTGTGGATAATCTGCCGGTAGCTTTGATTGAGAAGTTTGTGGAGCTCATCACCACACCGACAAGCGAGGTCAATAAAGTGGCATTGGGCCTTGACGTGCGTGCTGATCAGTCTTTTGGCGGTGTTCGCAGTATTCTGGAGCAGCTTAGGAGTAACGGTTACCTGTTTGAGATCCTGTTTTTGGAGGCCGGTGACGATGTCCTCCTTAAGCGGTATAAGGAGACCAGAAGACTTCATCCCCTTTCCCCGGAAGGCAGGGTGCAGGAGGGCATTTTGCGTGAGCGGGAGATCTTGAAAGAGATTCGGGAACAGGCGGACTATATTATTGATACGTCCCATTTGCTGACCAGGGAGCTCAAGGAGGAGATCGACGACATTTTTGTGAGAAATAAGGAGTATAACTCTCTGATCGTCACGATTCTTTCCTTTGGCTTTAAGAAGGGCATTCCGGCGGACGCCGATCTGGTGTTTGATGTGCGTTTCCTGCCGAACCCCTTCTATATTGATGAATTGAAATATAAGACAGGCAATGACAAAGAGGTGCAGGATTACGTGATGTCCTTTGACGAGGCGGGCGCATTTTTGCACAAGCTTGTGGACATGCTGGACTTTTTGATTCCCAATTATGTCAAGGAGGGCAAGCATCAGCTGGTGATTGGCATTGGTTGTACGGGAGGCAAGCACAGGAGCGTGACCCTTGCAAACGCTCTCTATGGGGAGATGAAGGATCACGGGACCTGCGGCGTGAAGATATATCACAGGGATATTGATAAATAAATAAGAGGAGGAACCATGTCATTTTCGGGAACCGTAAAGGAGGAGCTGGCAGCCCAGATCAGCCCCGCCAGACATTGCCAGCTTGCGGAGTTGGCGGCTCTCCTTCTCTATAACGGAGCGGTCTGTGAGGAAGGCAGACATTTGGCCTTGGGCACGGAAAATGAGGCTGTCGCGAAAAAATGCTTTACATTACTAAAAAAAACATTTAATATAAAAGCAGTTGTGCAAGACAGGCAGAGACTGATTCTTGATGATGAATTGGAACACAGGGTCATTCAGGCGCTGCATTTCGCAGAATCGGGAGAGGGAAAAATTGTGCTGACTAATCCGGTCAACGCCCTTCTGATCAAAAGCTCCTGTTGCGCGAGGGCATATCTGCGCGGTGCTTTCTTGAGTGTGGGCTCCATGAGTGATCCAAGAAAAAGTTACCATCTGGAGTTTGTCTGCAGCGAGAAGGAAAAGGCGTTGCAGCTTCAGGAGACTCTTTTGGAATTTCAGATCGAGGCAAGGATTATCAAACGCAAGAAATATCAGGTGGTCTATCTGAAAGAGGGAGCCGGCATCGTGGATCTTTTGAATGTCATGGGTGCATATGTGTCTCTGATGGAGCTTGAGAACATGAGAATCCTCAAGGAAATGCGCAACTCGATCAACAGAAGGGTAAACTGCGAGACAGCTAATATCTCAAAAACGGTGACGGCTGCGGGCAGACAGATCGAGGACATCCTTCTGATCAGAGATAGGTACGGCTTTGAAAATCTGCCGGAGAATCTACGGCAGATGGCGGAAGTTCGGCTGGAATATCCCGATGCAGCCCTCAAGGAGCTGGGTAGTTATTTGGAGCCGAATGTGGGGAAATCCGGGGTGAATCACAGGTTACGCAGACTGAGTGAGATCGCAGAAGAATTAAGATCTTAAAAGTAAGAAGCGGGACGCTTCGGAAAAGAGGAGAATGGGTATGATTCAGAAGTCAATCCAGATCAAACTGGAGACAGGTCTCGAGGCGAGACCGGTGGCTATGCTGGTACAGGTGGCGAGTCAGTTTGAGAGCACCGTCTACCTGGGTGCGGACAACAAAAAGGTAAACGCCAAAAGCATCATGGGCATGATGAGTATGGGCCTTGAGAGTGGTGCGGAGGTAATGGTGACGGCAGATGGCGCAGATGAGGAAAGCGCTGTTGCGGAAATTGAAAAATTCCTGACCACCAGATAGGGATCAGTTTGACAGTTGACAGGAGTTAACGGAAGGCATTTACTCCTGTGATAAGGCATAAGAATAGCTGCTTGGAGTCTCAGATGCGCCTAGGCGAGTGGGGCGCCGAGTGGCTATATTTATTATTTGGAGGTTTTTATGGCGAAGCAGTTGCTCTTTGTTTATAATCCGAGATCGGGAAAGGCGCAGATCAGAAGCAATCTTCTCGATATCATAGATATCTTCGTGAAGGCCGGCTATGAGGTGACGGCTTATCCGACCCAGGCCCCGGGCGACGCCGTGAAAGCGGTGCAGGAGAGGCGCGCGGGCTATGACATCGTGGTGTGCAGCGGCGGTGACGGTACGTTGGATGAGGTGGTCACGGGCATGATGAAATCCGAGGAGCGTCTTCCCATTGGCTATGTTCCCGCGGGGAGCACCAATGATTTCGCAAACAGCCTTGGCATTCCCAAAAGTATGCTGCATGCGGCAGACGTGGTCGTTAATGGGAAAGATTTTGCCTGCGATGTGGGTAAGTTTAACCATGATATCTTTATCTACGTGGCGGCATTCGGAATCTTTACGGATGTGTCCTACGGGACGCCGCAGGATTTCAAGAATGTGCTGGGACACGCCGCCTATCTGATCGAAGGGGTGAAGCGGCTGCCTCAGGTGAGAGCTTATCCTTTGAAAATCACCTGCAATGGAGAGATCATTGAAGGAGAGTTTCTCTATGGTATGGTGACAAACTCACATTCGGTGGGTGGTTTCCGCGGTATCACAGGGCAGAATGTGGCGCTGGATGACGGGGTGTTTGAGGTGACGCTGATCCGTAAGCCCACGAATCCGCTGGATCTCAACAATATTATCATGGCGCTGGTGGATAAGCGGGTGAAATCGGATTATATCTACACGTTTACCACCGAGAGCGTAAAGGTGGAATCAGAGGAGCCGGTCGCCTGGACTTTGGATGGAGAGTATGGCGGGGATCATTTGAAGGTGCAGATCGAGAACTGGAATCAGGCGCTCACGATCAGAGTGCCAAAGCAGTGATATATATGATGGATCAGGTCTGCGCGCCGCCAGCGTTATTGACTTTCTTGGGACTGGCTGGTAAAATAAAAGTTGGATTCCAGATCATGGAAAGTAATAAAAAATTTTAAATAGAAAGGAAGAAAACATTATGGCATTAGTAACAACCAAGGAAATGTTTCAGAAGGCTTACGATGGCGGTTATGCAGTCGGCGCTTTCAACGTGAACAACATGGAGATCGTTCAGGGTATCACCGAGGCGGCAGGCGAGTTGAACAGCCCCGTGATCCTGCAGGTTTCCAAGGGCGCGCGCGCATATGCTAACCACACCTATCTGGTAAAGCTGGTTGAGGCGGCGGTTGCGGAGAATCCGCAGATCCCGATTGCGCTTCACTTAGATCACGGCGACACCTTCGAGCTTTGTAAGTCCTGTATCGACGGCGGCTTTACCTCCGTTATGATCGATGCTTCCTCCAAGTCTTTCGAGGACAATATCGCGTTGACCAAGCAGGTCGTTGACTATGCGCATGACAAGGGTGTAGTGGTCGAGGCTGAGCTGGGTACTTTGGCAGGCGTTGAGGATGAGGTCGTTGTTGAGTCCGGTAAGGAGTCCTACACCCGTCCTGAGGAAGTTGAGGAGTTCGTAGATAAGACAGGCTGTGACTCCCTGGCGATCGCGATCGGTACTTCTCACGGCGCATACAAGTTCACGGCAGCACAGTGTACCAGAAACGCTGACGGTATCCTGGTTCCCCCTCCGCTTCGTTTCGACGTGCTCGAGGAGTGCATCAAGAGACTGCCCGGCTTCCCCATCGTGCTTCACGGTTCTTCTTCCGTACCGCAGGAGTTCGTTAAGATGGTGAATCAGTACGGCGGCAATATGCCTGATGCAGTTGGTATTCCGGAGGAACAGCTCCGTAAGGCAGCAGAGCTCGCTGTATGTAAGATCAATATCGACTCCGATATCCGTCTGGCAATGACCGGTAACATCCGTAAGTACTTCGCGGAGCATCCCGATCACTTCGATCCCAGACAGTATCTGAAGCCCGCAAGACAGGCCGTAAAGGATATGGTAGCGCACAAGATCAAGAACGTGCTCGGTTCCGACGGAAAGGCGTAAGACGCGGCGCATTGTATTATGTAAGACAAACGAAAGCCGACATGATTATGATAGTCATGTCGGCTTATCTTTGTCTTACATATAGAAGATGTAATAGACAGATTTTCCAAACAATCCGAACGTTCCGAAGCATTGTTCGAGCACCGAGTTCACGAAGTGAAGTGGGTGCGAGTTTGCGTAGGAACAGAGGATGTTTGCAAAATCTGTCCTTCTAAATCTATCCTCCTAATCTGTCAAACAATTACCCTTCCTGTGTCTTCGCCAGCTCCTTCTCCTGCATCCTCTGGATATCCTCAAACGCAGACAGCATCGGCTTCACATCCTCTTTCTTCAATGCACGCGCCACATAGTTTTGCGTAATATGCAGCACCACGGGCGAGAGGCTGATCACGCCGATCAGGTTGGGGATTGCCATCAGGCCGTTGAAGGTATCGGAGAGATCCCAGGCAAGTCCCAGATTCATGGTTGCGCCTACATAGATCATCAGCACGAACACGACCTTATAGATCATCATCGATTTTGTGCCGAACAGATACTCCCATGCCTTTGATCCGTAATGGCTCCAGCCGAGCACGGTGGAGAACGCAAAGAGCAGGATCGCGATAGCGATGAACATGGGTCCGATACTGCCGAATTTCGTAGCGAAAGCTTCTCCCACCAGAGCGGAACCTTCGGAGGAGCTTAACACTGCGCCGGTTTCCAGATCCACCAGCCCGGAGGAGAGCACTGCGAAAGCGGTCAGCGTGCAGACGATCATCGTATCCGCACACACCTCGAAAATACCCCACATACCCTGGCGCACAGGCTCCTTAACGTTGGAGCTGGAATGCACCATAACGGAGGAACCAAGGCCGGCTTCGTTGGAGAAGACGCCTCGCTTCATACCCCAGGTAAGCGCCATCTTCACGCCGGAACCAACGATACCGCCGCCTACAGCACGCAGTCCGAACGCACCCTTAAAGATTGCGGAGAACACAGCGCCGCACTGGTCGATGTTCATAAAGAAAAGAGCCAGCGCACCCACCACGTAAATGATTGCCATGAAGGGGACGAGTTTCTCGGTGACGGAGGCGATACGTTTTAAGCCGCCCACAATGACAAGTGCTGCAAGGAGCAGGAGCACGATACCCGTTATGTAGGTAGGAATGCCAAACGCCGACTTCATATTGCCGGAGATGGAATTGATCTGGCTCATATTACCGATACCGAAGGACGCCAGTACGCAGAAGATGGAAAACAGCACGGCAAGCACTGCGCCCACCTGCTTAAAGCCCTTGTAGGAGCCAAGCCCATCCTTTAAGTAATACATCGCGCCGCCGCTCCATTCGTTCTTTTCATTTTTGCGGCGATAGTAGATACCGAGTACATTCTCGGAATAGTTGGTCATCATCCCGAAAAAGGCCACGATCCACATCCAGAAGATGGCGCCGGGACCACCGGAAATCAGGGCACTCGCTACGCCGACAATGTTTCCCGTGCCGATGGTGGCTGCCAGAGCCGTACACAGAGACTGGAATTGGGAGATGGACTGATCCTCCTTGTCCGTGTGCTTTGTGATATGTTTGTCATGAAAAATACCGCCAATGGTATTTTTCCACCAGTGCCCGATATGGGACAACTGAAAGAATTTGGTCAGGAATGTCATCAAAATGCCTGTACCGACAAGCAGTATCAGCATGGGGATGCCCCAGACGAAGCTGTTAATGACACTGTTCATATTTGTGATCATCTCAACCATGATACATTTCCTCCTTTTCGTTTCCGCCGTCTTAAAAAAAGCGCAGACATACAAAATGTCTACGTTGACGACAAAAATATTTCCAGTTTTTAATGTAGAGACAAATTATAATGCTTTACGGTATCCAAGTATACCATACAATAGGTCATCTGGCAAGAAAAAACCCCTGAAAAGGGAGGATGCCAAGTAAGGTTTCCCTTACTTGGCATTTATTATGAAAAAGTTTTAATTGATCAGCACACTTGTTAGCGGTTTCTGCTGTGTTGTATCTTATGGTTTTAGTATACGGGGCAGAAATGTCTAAATCATGATTCAGAAATGAAATATTTTGAAATTAAATATGAACAAATTATGAACGAAAACAGTCGTGCAAGCTGTAGTAATCTGTCCATCATTGGATCGTGATGGGAAGCCGGCGTATAGGTCCGGTTTGGATCAAGCGGTGAAAAGCTGCCGTCTTTTTGCAGGACCATTACAGCAGGTGATGTTACCTTTCGGAAGATCCGCCCGGATGCCACCGCCATTCACGAAGGCAATCTCAGCATCGGAAACGACACGATACGCGTCAGCACAGAAATCGCCAATGGCAGTTTCGCGGCTTCTGACCATACGAATTCCGGTCTCGGAAGAAATGGACAGCGGTATCTGGCTTTGTCTAACGACCCGATTCATATCTTCCGCAAAGTCCGTCTGAAAATCCTGAATATATGCGGTGGTCTCCTCGTCCTTTTCGGGGTAGGCGATCAGCCCTGTGGTGATCGTGCCGCTCGGTGTGATTGTGAGCTGCCCAATGTAGGCAAGCTTTGTGCCGGTAGAGGAAAGCGGTACTTCCTTTTCGTCCTGATTCATGATGATCCGGCAGGGGATGATGCTGTGGGAGTGAGCGTCCAGCACGGCCCGATCAAAAAGCAGCACATAATGGCATATTTTACCAGCTTTCCCTCTCCCTTGCAGATCCTGATCAGCAAAGAGGGCAGCAGAAACAGCGGAGGAGATCATTTTATCCAATGCGCTTGACTGTGTGATCCTGGATGTGGATCTTTCGGGGGAAAGCGGTTTTTCTCTCTGGCTATACCGAGGAAGAAAGTCGGATCCACGGACTGTCGGTCGGCGGCGATGATTATGTCTGCAAGCCCTACAGTCTGCAGGAGCTGGAACTTCGAGTGCGCGCCCGCATTCGTTCCGGCAGGGCAGCACAGCCGCCCCAGCCTCTGGTATATGGCTCTTTTTCCATTCATCCGGCTTCCTGCAGTGCAAACTATGGTTCCCGGTCGACGGATTTTTCTTCTTATGAGTTTGATGTACTGTATTTTCTTGCCAGACATCCGGGAGAGATTTTTATGCCTGATCAGATTTATGATTTCGTCTGGAAAGTCCCTGTTAACAAGGGACAGAAGTCTATGCAGGTCATTATGGGGCGTATCCGCAGGAAACTTTATGAGATCTGTCCCGATCATGACTACATCCAGATCAAACGTTACAAAGGCTATCTTTTCGTGCCGCCGGAGGAAGCAGATTTTCGCTGATGAACGCTGCCTTTGCCGATATGGACAAAGAAACAGAGCTGTTGTTGCTGCTTTGGGGCATTTCCGCTGACGGCAATGTATGTTCCACAAGCAGACGGTCGTTTTCTGCGGGTGTTTCCACGGTCACGCTGTCAAGCAGCAGAGAACCGCCCTGATTCACATGAAAGATGCCCTGCGCATTTGATTGAGAGCAAAAAACAGTTTTCATTTATCTGACTAACTTATTTATTAAAAAATCAATCCGATGTCATTCAGAAAGGCGCACAATCGAATTAGCTATTTCTGCCATATGTGAATCATGCGTGATAATGATACAAATTTTATCTGCAAATAATATATTTACCGATTCCCGCACCAATTCTTGGGTATCGACATCTAAGTTGGATGTTGCTTCATCAAAAATCACAACATCTGGATTTTTGATAATCATTCTTGCAAACGCAATTTTCTGTCTTTGTCCACCAGATAAATTCTTCCCGTTTTCACTTATTATAGTTTTTAGTCCATTTTCAAATTCAGACATATCAAGTCCCGCTTTTTGGAGAATTGAAGTAATTTTGTTTTCTGTCAGCTGTGGTGCAGCATACATCAGATTATCTATCAAAGTTCCAGAGAACAAAACAATATTTTGTGCCACAATGCCTATTTTTTCTCTTAAATCAGATAACGAGATTTCTTTCAATTCTATGTTGTTTATCTTTATAGAACCTTTGTAGTTTTTATAAAATCCCATGAGCAACTTAGCAATCGTTGTCTTACCGCTTCCGTTTTTTCCGAGTAATGCAATTTTCTCATTTTTATGAATAACCATATTAAAGTCTTGAATAACATTGTGGTTCGTGTACCCAAATGAAACATCTGTAAACGATACTTTGGTAACTTTCTCTATTTTTCTCTTTCCCTCAATTTCATTCTCTGTTTTAAGCCTTAAAATAGTACCGATTCTAGATAAAGCAGCAGTCCCCGGCTGCACCATAACACTAATACTTGCCAAAATTTGTATAGGTGCAAATATTACTGTTGCATACTGTGAAACTGCCCAGTAATCGCCCATAGACATTTTTCCATTAATTATAAATAATCCAGAACAGATAATGAGTAAAACTGAAAATATATTAGTAAAACCTTGTATACCCTCAGAAGCAAGGTTCATTTTCTTATTACGTTTTATGGATTGGTCTGCAACATTTCTTATTTGCTTAGCCATTTCATTTGACCGCTGTTTTTCTAAATTCATTTCTTTAATCGTTGAAATACCACCTATATTTTCTTGAATCTTCCCGGATGTTTGTGCATTAGATTCAAGTAATGCTTTTGAAACTTTTTTAATTTGTATACTTGAATAATTAGTAAAGTAATACAAAACAGGCAAAAATATAATCAATATCAAGGATAATTCCCAACGTATCGACAATATAAATATCCACGCTCCAACACACGAAAATATACTGGTCAAAAATTTTAAAAATACAGGTGAGAAAAAAACATTTAGGGAATCAGTTTCTTTTACACGTTCTATAATATAGCCTGTCTGTTGTTTATCAAAAAACTCCATAGGTAATTTTAAAACCTTTGAAATCAAGTCATTTTTAATATCTGCAACAAAGTAGTTGCTAATCCGGATCAATGATTGGCTGATTAAATAATTAGCAAAAAAACTGATAATATAAACAAATAGCAGACATATTCCACTCAACAAAACGGTTTTTATTGATAGCCTTGCAATACCGTAATCCAGAAGGATTCTTGTAATGAACGGCGGACACAAAGTTATAAAGGATGAAAAGAGCATTAGTGCAAATAACGCACAAACTTTTTTCCTTTTGAAATAGGATAATAAATAGCCATAGTTTTTCATAAATATTCCTCCAATATTTGATTTAATTCAATAAATGCAGACGTATTTCTTATTATATCAAACGGCTGGCTTGAAAACCCTGACACAAAAACATTGATAAGCATACTATCTTTTATGGGATTTTCCTTATACATTGTGATAAATTTTTGTATTAATTCTAAAGCTGCATTTTTTTGACTGCTTAGACAATAAACATATGCCATGTTCATATAAACCATAAAATATAAATTGCGGCTTAGCCCTAATACTGTTATAAGAGTGCATTGCTTTTCTAAAATATCTTTTGTGTATGTCAAGTCGTTTTTTATCCAATATGATACCTTATTACGCAATTCATATATCAACTGTATTCCTAACATATTTATTGTTGAATCTATTATGTCAATGGCATTTGCATTATTTTCTCTTAGTATTAGGCTATTCTTCATGTCTATTGCCATAAATTCATTTTCATCAACAAGGCAGGCAGACGCATCTTCGTATTTTTTAATCATAATAAACAAATGTGCAAGTAAGAAATGTTTTTGTGATTGAACGCTATCATCTATACATCTCTGACATATCAAAATCATCTGACGGATTAAATTTTCACGAATTTCGGAATCTTTTTCTAAAGCTAGATATGGAAGTACATTTTTTAGCAAATCAATCTTTATCCTATCATTTGTTGGATATAAATAAACCAGCTTTTTAATCCGTTCAATTCCATTAAGGCACTTCCCACTTGCAAATAACTTTATACATTCCTGCCTGTTTTTTAGATATTCTTCTTCCGACAAATCATTTGAAAATCCAAACAGACAATCAATGGAAATATTAAAATATCTGGCAATCACGGGGAACAGTGTAATATCTGGATACATTTGTCCATTTTCCCATTTAGAAATTGCTGCGCTTGAAACGCCCAATACTTCCGCTAACTCTTCTTGTGTAATACCCTTTGCTTTGCGTAATCCTTGTATAATTTTTCCAACAGGTAATCGCTCCATAATATTTTCCTCCTCGTCGTATTGTACGATTTTTAAATTCTGATTTCCATGTATAAGCGGTTAACAATAACTACAATTTTTTATAACTTATTGTTAATATAGCATTGTCCCCACAAATTATCTACAATAGGTTTTATGGAATAAAGAATGAGAGGGATTCCGTAGTAGTCGGCATTGTGGAAAAATCCAAAAGTTTAGATTTTTCCACAATGCTTGTCTTTTGGTCTTTGGTTTCTTTGGTTCGGAATAGTGTGATGCTGGCGGTCTATCTCTTGTTTTCGGCTGCTTGCTTCTTTACCGTACATGAGCATTGGCTGCTCCCGAAAAGGTGAGATGTCCGCCGCTGTACATATGAGAGTTCAGCCAGGCGGTCAGCTCCATGGAAGAAGATATGTAGTCTGGCTCTGCGTTCGACTCAGCCAGGAAAATGGCAGTCGGTGCGGTGGGCAGAGCGTTGGCGGAAACTGTGATCGCTTCCACTGGCAGTGCATTTTCGGAAATGATGGAAGGCTCATACGGTGACACTGTCGGCGGCCTGTGCAAACGGCATCTGCCTCTTTTACGGTGTCTTTTTATCGGTCGGTATGAGCCTTTGGTGGGAGCTTATCCGGAAGAATACGGCGCTTTTTGCGTGGTCATCGCCTTTGCAGTGTTGATGGTCAGAAGGAGCCATGCCATGGCGGCTGAAAATACCAGGCTGCAATCACATTTACAGGAGGAAGTGCGCGAGAAAACACAGCATTTGCGGTTATAATCCATTCAGGAAATCGCTGGATGTTCGAGCGTTTTGCCGCAGAGGGAAGATATGTTATTGAATCTGTTTATGGCGGATCTTTGCCGCAGCTGCCGTCCAATCATAGAACTCAACGGGATCACCTTTACGGAAAAAATCACTTCGCAGCCGTGTCATGTGCGGGTAAACAGAGAGCAGCTTTTCCGCGCGCTGGAAAAGCTGCTGTATAATGCCCCTGATTTTACGCCCGCAGACGGAGAGATCAAGCTCTCTCTACAGGCGGACGAGGATTTTGCCTGTATTGTTGTTTCCGATACGGGCTGCGGCATTTCCGAAGAAGACCTGCCTCATATTTTCCGCCGCTCTTTTACGACCAGAGGAGACAGGGGAGGACAGGGGCTGGGACTTGCCATCACCCGCGACATTATTATGGAACACGAAGGGCGGATTGAGGTGGAATCTGAGGAGGGAAGGGGAAGCACGTTTACGATCGTGCTTCCGATTGTCTGTAATTAAGCATCGCGGAGGAACTACAGTTTCTCCAGCTCCGGGTAATCCACCCCGAACGTCTCCACGGTAACGCTCTGCATCACCTGATCTTCCAGTGGTCTGTCTTCATAATCCGTTGCTGTCTCGGCAATCTTATTCACGTTTTCTAACCCTTCGATCACTTTCCCAAACGCCGCATAAGCGCCATCCAAGTGAGGGCTTGTCTTGTGCATGATGAAGAAGTATGGAAGCTGGAAAGCCTGTAATTACGGTATATTTTAGCACTTATAAGGTCTGTTGACAACAAATTGACAACAATTTTTATTTTGAGTAGTACCGAATAATACAGAATGGTACTTTTATAGAATAGCATATGAGTTTGCGAAGAAAGGCATCCCCAATAGGTGGATGCTTTTCTGTTTGGGGAACATGAACAAAAATTTAATAATCTCTCGGAATCCTGAGTGATTATATCCAGCACAGTTGGTAATGAACAT
>CAJTKA010000018.1 GCA_910576815.1 uncultured Lachnospiraceae bacterium | reverse complement strand
ATTACGCACACGCAACATTCGCTTCCGCAAGGGCTGAAATGGAAAGGCTGATTGCCGCATAGGCGCGGGCAGAATTTACTACTTTTTTACTACCGCCCAGAGGGAAAACCTAAAGGTTTATGAGGGTATATGTGAACTTCTCCCCATATCTAAACTGCCGGAAAAGCCCGAAAATACAGGCTATTCCGACATATAAGAATTTCTAAAGAGATAATCTAATTTTACCAATAATTTTATGCAAAAAATTAAAAAACAGATACGAAAGTTATACCTGTCGTCCGTGACGGGAAATTTGTCCCTGACCGGGGCGTGGGTCGCCATTCTTGCGGCAAGAGGATACAGCCTTGCGCAGATCGGTCTTGCGGAAACAGTCTTTCACATCACGAGCATCCTGCTGGAAATCCCGTCCGGGGTTTTCGCCGACTTATTCGGCAGGAAGAAAATGCTGCTTGTGAGCAGTATCCTGCGCATGGCGGGAAATATCGTGATGATTTTTTCCTGTAGTTTTTCCATGATCTGCCTTTCGCTTGCCTTTTACGCCGCGAATTATAATTTTGCTTCCGGTTCGGGCGGTTTATCAACCCTGTGCGCGGGCTTTGCGCTTTTCATCGGACACAGAGCTGCTTACGGCACGGATGTTGTGATGTGCGCCCTGCAGATTCTCATCGTCCTCTCCTTATATGAGGCGCGGATAAATGACGGGGTAAGTGATGCCGCAAAAGGGTTGACTCAATCAGTCAGGTCGGAATTGATGCAATGCTTCCTGTCGAGCCTGTCCTTCCTAAAAAGGGAGAAAAAGGCAACCGCCCTGATGTTCTGTAATTCTTTTGTCGGGGCGATGGATATCCTGCTTTTGTTTTTCCTGCAAGCCAAACTGCCTGCGGCGGGAATGCCGAACCAGGCATTGGGCGCCGCCTTATTCTTTATGGAATTGGGAGGTATCTTTGGCTCGAAAATCATTCTAAAATGGAGGAAGCCAAAATATAGAAATGTGTTTACGGTGACAGCAACGCTGGTGTTTTTGGGCGTGCTGGCGGAGCACTCGAGCTTCTGTCTGTTGATGACAGCCGGCGGTTTTCTGGCGGCATTTGCTGACGATATGCTGCAGGTCAGGACCAATACCATTTTGCAGGATATGTTTCCCTCAGAGCAGAGGGCGACGCTTATTTCCATGGAATCTTTTACTTTTTCCGTGATTATGGTGGTGCTGTCGCCGCTTGCGGGACTCCTATTCTCAAACTGGTAACTGATTCGAGTCACCGCGGCGGCTGTATTCGCAAAAGCAGCACATTGTCAAAAAATTGAATATAGTTTGCTTTCTGCCTAAATTCCTGCTACGATAAAAAGGATGAATCGCTTAAACATCAAGATTTTACAATACAGCAAAAATGTACATTAACCTAAACTAAATACTGAAAGGCAGGTACCATCATGAATCCCAACCTAAAAAAATATTCCATTTCCGAGCTCCCCTACTACAAGGTACACGGGCGCACGATTCCGAACGCCTCCCCGCTTCCCCTCTTTTTCAACGGCAGCGGCGTGGAAGTGAACGTATCAGGCTCAGAACTGTGGGTGGATCTGGAAGTCAGTTACAATGTCTTTGAAATGTGGATCACCTGTGAGATCAACGGTGAATTGATGAGCCGCCAAATGCTCATGCCCGGTACATACCCCTTATGCCTGTTTCGCGGCATGAGCGAGGAGCCGATCAAAAATGTGCGTATCTACAGAGAGCTTCAGGCTATGTCTGAGGACGAGGACTGCTGCCTCATCGTCCACGGTTTTCAGGCGGACGGCAGCTTTTCTCCCGTTCCCCCCAAAAAGCTCACGCTGGAATTTATCGGCGACAGTATCACCTCGGGAGAAGGCACTTACGGCGCGAAAGAAGACTGGGACTGGATTCCCATGTACATGAGCTACAGCCGCAATTATGCAAAGATGACAGCCGAAGCGCTGGACGCGGAAGCCTTCCTCATTTCACAAGGCGGCTGGGGCGTACTCTCCGCCTGGGACAACAACCCGAACTCCAACATTCCCTCCCGCTATGAAAAGCTCTGCAGCCTCTGCTATGGCGAAAAAAATAAGGCTCTGGGAGCCTTTGAACCGTATGACTTTTCCCTGCGAAAAGTAGACGCCGTGATCGTCAATCTCGGCACCAACGACGCCTCCGCCTTCGAGCAGCCGCCCTTTGTCGATCCCGCCACAGGCGAGAGCTTCAAGCAGCGCAAGAACGCGGATGGCACCTACCATGAAGACGACTTAAACCGCTTCAAAGATGCCATTGTAGACTTTCTTAAAATGCTGCGCAGACACAATCCGCAGGCACATATTGTCTGGTGCTACGGTATGCTTGGCTATAACCTGACCCCTGCCATCACGGATGCCATGAACCGCTACACGAAAGAGACAGGCGACTACAATCTCCTTTTCTTACAGCTTCCGAACACCACAAGGAAGACGGTCGGCTCGCATGAGCACCCGGGAATGCTTTCCCACCGCAGAGCGGCGGATGTGCTGATCGAATATTTACAGAATTATTTTGCTGTCTAAACTACCAGAAAATTGCGAAACCTCACAACCTTGCAATCGTTGTGAGGTTTTACAATTACCCTATTCTATTATGCAAGAAATGCAAGCACAGTCTCCGTATATTTTTCCGCTTCCTCAATCCTTGGAAAGTGCCCGCTATTCTCAAAAACGGTCTGCTTTATATCCTGCACATTGCTCAACATATATTCTATCTGGCGCTTCGTACAGGCAGGGTCAAATTTCCCGTTAAGCAGCAGTATCGGCTGCGTGATCTCTTTTACCATTGGTAAAAAATTATCCATCATGGTTACTCTTTTTTCGGAAGACCCATTTGGGATAGACGGCTTTTCCATCAGCTTCTTCAAATGCTGCTCTGCTTTTGCCCACATTTCATTTGTGATTTCACTCGTGTCCATGCTCTCCTGATATTCTTCAAAGGAAATGCCATGTAAATAATTTCGCAGCTGCATATCCGTGCAGCAACTAAGCAGCTCCATCAGATCGCAAATGGACTCTTTTCCGCCCTGATAATCCGTTGTTTTCAGTTTTTGGCAAAGTTCGCTTTCCGCATTATTATTATGGCTTTCAATATGCCCGCTTAAAAATTCCGCTGTTGATCTCGCAGAATCTTCAAACCATAGGGAAGGACAATCCAGAATCACCTTATGGATGGATTCCGGATAACAGTGCGCATATAAAACGGCAAGCATACCGCCGTAAGAATGTCCGAGGATACTCCACTTCCCGATACCAAAAGATTTGCGCATCTCCTCAAACATTTCCACTTGATATTCCATACTGTAATCTTCATCCTCTGCAATGGCATCCGAACGAAGAACGCCCAACTGATCCAATATTATAATCCTTATTTGTCTGCTCAGGGCTTTTGCCTGATTGACAAAATCAAGGCAGCTTGCACCCGGGCCGCCGTGAAGATACAGTAACGTATCGCTGTGTTCCTCACCATATATTTCATAATAAATCTTTTTACCAAAAACAGTAGTAAACATTCCCTTATCCCTCTTTTTTATCTCCGCCGCTTTAAAATGCTAAACCCTTTCCAGTTCCATCATCCCCAGTTTCAACGCCCCCATGATCCCCTGTTTATCATCCAGACTTTGCACCACAATATAACTCTCAAGATTCTCTAATTCTTTTGTTTTAATATAGCCGTTTAACTGCTCTTTAAACTTCGCGCGCACCAGAGGCAGGAGCTGCGTCTGGTGCATGACGCCGCCGCCTAAAATAATGCGCTGGGGCGATAAGAGCATCACATAATCAACCAGCGCCTGCGCGATGTACTCCGCCTCCATCTCCCAGACTTCGGCTCTGTCCGCCAGTTCAATCGCTTTCTTTCCCCATCTGCCCTCGATGGCGGGACCTGCCGCCAGTCCTTCCATGCAGTTTTTGTGGAAAGGACAAAAGCCCTCATAGGTATCATGCGGGAGCTTGTTCAGCAAAATATGACCGCCTTCCGGGTGCATCATGCCATGCACGAGTCTGCCGTCCACGATCACACCCACGCCCACACCTGTGCCGATCGTGATATAGATACAGCTATGCAGCCCTTTCGCGATTCCCCAGGTATATTCCCCCAGCGCGGAACCGTTCACGTCGGTATCAAAACCCACGGGTACCCCCAGTTTTTCACGAAACGCGCCTACAATATTGAAATTCTGCCAGGCGAGTTTCGGCGTGGTGGTAATATATCCGTAAGTCACGGAATTTCTGTCCACGTCGATCGGCCCAAAGCAGCCGATGCCCAGCGCCTCAATGCCTTTTCCTGTAAAAAAATCCAAAAGTTTCGGGATCGTGATCTCCGGCGTTTCCGTAGGAATCGAAATCTGCTCCCTGATCTCTCCGTTTTCATTACCGATGGCGCACACCATCTTCGTGCCGCCTGCTTCCAAAGCTCCTAAAATCATATTGATACCCTCCTAACCTAATATCCTTCTTGCTACATACACCCCGCTGGCGGAGGCATGGGACAGGGAATGCGTCACCCCGCTGCCGTCCCCGATGATGTAAAGTCCTTTGTGTTTCGTTTCCAGGTTCTCGTCGATATCCACTTCCATATTGTAGAATTTCACTTCCACGCCATAGAGCAGGGTATCGTCGTTCGCAGTGCCGGGCGCAATCTTATCAAGCGCATAGATCATTTCCATGATGCCGTCCAAGATACGCTTGGGCAATACCAGACTCAAGTCTCCCGGCGTAGCAGAAAGCGTCGGCTCAATGATGCCTTCCGAGATGCGCTTTGCGTTACTGCGTCTGCCGCGCACCAGATCACCGAAACGCTGCACGATCACGCCGCCGCCCAGCATATTGGAAAGTCTGGCAATGCTTTCACCGTAGCCGTTGCTGTCCTTAAAGGGCTCCGAAAAATGCTTCGCTACCAGCAGCGCAAAGTTTGTATTGTCCGTCTGTTTTTCTGCTCCCTCGTAGCTGTGTCCGTTCACCGTCACGATACCGTTCGTATTTTCATTGACCACGATCCCGTGCGGATTCATGCAGAATGTGCGCACACTGTCCTCAAATTTTTCCGTGCGGTAAACGATCTTGCTCTCGTAAAGTTCATCCGTCAGATGAGAAAAAATAACTGCCGGAAGCTCCACCCGCACGCCGATATCCACACGGTTCGACTTCGTTTTGATATCCAGCTCGCCGCACACTTTTTCCATCCATTTGCTGCCGCTGCGCCCCACAGATATGACGCATTTGTCACATTCATAGGCTTCCTTTTCCGTTACCACGCGAAATCCGTCCGCTGTCTTCTCCACCGTTTTTACAGGTGTATCAAAGTAAAAGTCAACCTTATCCTTTAATTCCGCGTATAAATTTTCTAACACAATATAATTGATATCCGTCCCTAAATGGCGCACCGAAGCATCCAGGAGATTTAACTTATTTTGCAGACAAAGCTTCTTAAAATGCGTCCCTGCCGTGGAGTAAAGCTTCGTCCCCTCGCCGCCGTAGCGCATATTGATCTCATCCACATAGCGCATCAGTTCCAGGGCCTGCTTCTTCCCCACATACTCGTAAAGCGTGCCCCCAAAATCATTTGTAATATTGTATTTCCCATCAGAAAAAGCGCCCGCGCCGCCAAACCCGCTCATAATGGAACAGCTCGGACAGCCCACGCAGGATTTCACCTTTTCGCCGTCGATCGGGCAGTGCCGTTTCTCCAAGGCGTGCCCCGCCTCGATCACCGCAATTTTCAAATCCGTTTCCTTCTTTGTCAGCTCGTATGCCGAGTAGATGCCGCCCGGTCCCGCGCCGACAATGATCACGTCGTATCTCATACTCTCACAATCCTCTGCCAGCTTGCTATTTCCCTGTATTTCCGCGACGCTCCCGTCGTCTTGCCGTGCTCTTTGAAACAGCATCCTGCTTTCTGTTTTCTTTTCTTTCATCTTAGCATAAACAGCAATCGGCGGCAATAAAAACGCGCTTGAAAAATACTGCAAATGGTACTATGATGGAAACGTCGGCGTGCCCTGACGCCGCCGATCATCAAACGGTAAAAGCAATCGTCATTGCCGTTTAGAAATAGAGAACAAACGATAAAGAATAGGAGCTCATTCCCATGGAAAAGTTAAAACCGAAGTTGTTTTCCGTCATGAAGACTTATACTAAGGAGCAATTTATTAAGGACGTAATCGCCGGCATCATCGTCGCCATTATCGCCCTGCCCCTATCCATCGCCCTGGCACTTGCATCAGGCGTCGGCCCCGAACAGGGTATCTACACCGCCATCGTTGCGGGCTTTTTAATCTCTTTTCTGGGCGGAAGCCGCGTACAGATCGCGGGACCCACAGCCGCCTTTGCCACTATCGTCGCAGGCATCGTGGCTGCCAAAGGCATAGACGGTTTGATCCTTGCTACCATTCTGGCCGGCATTATTTTGATTGCCATGGGCTTTCTGCGCCTTGGCAACCTGATCAAGTATATCCCTTATACCATCACCACAGGCTTTACGGCGGGTATCGCCGTCACCATCGCCATTGGTCAGATCAAAGATTTTTTGGGCCTGACTTACCCCGAGGGAACCGTAACGATCGAAACCATGGAAAAACTGGAAGCGGTTATTCAAAATATTGCGACTATCAATGTGCAGGCGCTGATCGTCGGCATGATCTGCCTGGCTATCCTTATTGTGTGGCCTTATATCAACAAGACCATTCCCGGCTCCCTGATTGCCGTGATCGTCGGTATCCTGATAGTGAAGTTTCTCAATATGAACGTAAACACCATCGGCGACCTTTACGAGATCAGTAATAAACTGCCAAGCTTCCATCTGCCTTCCTTCACCTTGAAGGACGTGGGCGATATCCTGCCGGATGCTTTTACCATCGCAATTCTGGCGGCTATCGAATCCCTGCTCTCCTGCGTGGTATCTGACAGCATGATCAATTCCAAGCACCGCTCCAATATGGAACTGATTGCACAGGGCGTCGGCAACGTCGGCTCCGCACTGTTTGGCGGCATTCCCGCCACGGGCGCGATTGCCAGGACGGCCGCCAACATCAAAAACGGTGGGCGTACCCCCATTGCCGGTATGGTGCACTCCATTACGCTGGTATTGATCCTTGTGATTTTAATGCCTTACGCAGCGCTGATTCCCATGCCCTGCATCGCCGCCATCCTCTTTATGGTGGCCTATAATATGAGCGGCTGGCGTACCTTTGTGAATCTGATCAAGTCCTCTCCCAAGAGCGACATTATCGTATTAGTGCTTAGTTTTGTACTTACCGTCGTCTTCGATCTGGTACTTGCGATTGAGGTCGGTATTCTACTTGCCGCAATTTTATTTATGAAGCGTATGAGCGAAGTAACGGAAGTGGAGGGCTGGAAGTATGTGGATGAGGAAGACGATCCCGATGCCCTTTCGCTTCGCGTGGTGCCAAGCCACACTCTGGTTTATGAAATTTCCGGGCCGATGTTTTTTGCGGCGGCAGACAAGATCCTGCGCATCTCATTAAAGGAAGACACCTCCTGCCTGATCCTGCGTATGCGTAGTGTAAACGCCATCGACGCGACCGCCATGCACTCCCTGACGGAACTTCTGGAAAAATGCGAAAAGAGAGGCATCCGTATCATCCTCTCTCATGTCAATGAACAGCCGAAAAAAGTAATGGATAAAGCAGGCTTTACCGAGCGGGTCGGCATAGAGAATTTCTGCGCCCACATCGACGAAGCGCTGGAAGCGGCGGCTAAGCACGTTTAGCCCGAAATGTAATAAGTCTATTCAAAGTGATCGGCAGAAAGAGTACATCTTCATGTCGATCACTTTTTCATTTTTAACAGCATTGCTTCGCAAGGTGCCTTCATATTGAAAGCCCGCTTTTTCCAGCACACGGCAGGAAGCGGCATTGTAGGCAAACGGCTCCGCATATATGCGGAGAATATCGCTGTTATCAAACACATACGCGCAAATTTGTTTTACCGCATCGGTCATAATGCCCTTTCCCCAGTATTCTTCCGCCACGTAATATCCCAGTTCCGCAGTCCGCCTGTGGATATTGCCCTGACGAAACACGCCGATACTGCCAATTGCTTTATCATCTACCGTAATCGCAAAAGCAAAGGTCTCGTTTTCATCCGCCGCAAGCATGGCGGAAATAAAGTCCACTCCGTCCTGTTCTGTATAAGGATAGGGCAACCCATCCCGCAGGTTATCCTGCACTTTTTTATTGGAAATGGCAGCTGCCAAATCCTTTGCGTCTGATAATTTCCATTTTCTTATTTTACAGGTCATTTCCGATTCCAGCCTTTCAATAAACAAATTTCATTAGGGCTTTCCCAAAGGTACTATTTCCAGCGCCATTTAAGCCGCAGATTATTATTCTACACATGCCGGATCCCCAATCTCCTCATTCCCCAGATATTTTTTGTATTCTTTCCCCTCATAAAAATTCATGATCGGGCGGCGAAGTTTCGACGGATACAAGGGCAATTGATTTAATACAGACAAATCCAGCCATTCAAAACCAATTTGATTCGTATCCCCATGCAGTTCTGCATCAGGGGCTTCTCCCAGATAATCACATAAAAATACCAGATCCACTCTGTGAAAATCTTCCCCGTGAACTCCCTCTATCACGAAAAGTAAATCTTTGCACGCAACCTCTATCCCCGCTTCTTCTCTCACTTCCCGTTCCACAGCCTGCGAAAGCATTTCCTCACACTCCTGTCCGCCGCCGGGCAATATGTACCATTCCTCTTTGCCATCGTTCAACTTTATGGCGAGCAATTTGCCGTTTTGAATAATCACTGCTTTCGCAGAAGTTCTTATTTGCCTTACCATATTGATAATCCTTTCAAACATTTTTGATTGGAAACATTATAGCTTATTCTGCGATCAATATGCAAGAATTAACTTTTTTGATGTTGTATCCTTATCAAAAGTAAACTATAATAATAACTGCAACAAAACTTTATGTGGCAAACTGTTCTGACATGGAGATTAAAATGACGGATATCAAAAAAATATCAAATCTGGTTACTCCCATTGCGCAAAAATACGGTGCAGACAGAGTCGCACTATTTGGTTCCAGAGCAAAAAATACAGCAACAGAAACAAGTGATTATGATTTTTTGATTTCAAAGGGAGCTATCCGATCATTATTTCAGTTAGCAGCATTTATTGATGAGCTGGAAATGGTATTAGGTTCAAATATCGATGTAATTACAGATACATCCAACGATATTGAATTCTTGGAACAAATCAAAAAAGACGAGGTTGTTATTTATGAATCCAAAGGATAAAACATTACTCATTAAAATAGATAATTATTGTTCGGAAATCAAAGATACACATGAATATTTTAAACAGGATAAAAACCTTTTTACCAACGAAAAACTTGGCTTTATTTACAGAAATTCCATAACCATGCCAATACTGCAAATCGGAGAGCTCTCTAAAATGTTATCCACGGATTTTTTAAATCAATCTACGAAACAGGACAATCAATCTCACTGTTCTTCCTATGTTGATATACAAGCGAATACCCTCTCTGCACAATATCGCACTCATCATTTAATCTATCTATACTATGTAAAACGTTTCCCAAAAACGCATCTTTATCTTTGTCATCCCTTGTCATTTGGAATGACGAAACTGGCTGCATTACAAAATGAACTTCCCAATTGGGGTTAGGATGCTCCAAAATACAAATATTCCCATCCCTTTAAAAAACATTCTCCGCCTGCTCCTGCGCAGAGTATTCATTTACAACTTCTTGGTCCGTAAACATATGAAAATGTACCTGTTGAACCTCCTGCCTTTTCCCTCCATTGGCAGCGATCACGAATGCATCGCGAAATTGAGGATGCGCCGCACATATATCCTTTACGGTCTCCCAAATCTTCACAAAATATCTGCTATAAGAATCGGATGCCATCTGCTACAAATTTTTAATCGCCTTTTTCGGCACAATAATTACATGATTTTGATAGGAAGGCTGCGGATGATAAAACGCAATAACTTCCTTGCCGTTATATATTTTCTTCACAAGAATCAACCGGCTGCAGTATTGAAATACTTTTCCAACCATGGAACCCATAAAGGGACCTTTTGTAATTTTGAATAGTACCTTCTTAAGCATTTTGTTAACCCTTAATTATTCTGAATCAGCCCCCGCACCGCTTCCACCGCCACGCGGACTGCCATATCCGTATCATGCACCACCGGGTTTTCCAGTCCCAGCTTTTCGCGTTCCTGATTCGCAACTACCAAAAAGCAGGAACCTGCCCGCACATGTAAATAACTTGCCACTGTGAACAGCGCCGCCGACTCCATCTCGGAAGCCAAACATCCCAGCCGCTTCCATGCTTCCCATTTATTCACAAGCTCATAGCTTACAGGCTTCGTCTCCGGTTCATGCTGCCCGTAAAAAGAATCCTTGCACTGCACCACACCTGCATGATGAGGGCAGTCCAACTTCTTTGCCGCCTCCACAAAGGCATTTGTCACAGTAAGGTTGGGGACCGCCGGAAACTCGATGGGCGCATACTCTCTGCTTGTCCCCTCCATGCGGATCGCTCCCGTCGCAATCACGATATCGCCGCTTTTCACCTCCGTCTGCATCCCGCCGCAAGTACCGATACGCAGAAAGGTGTCCGCGCCGCAGCGCACCAATTCCTCCATGGCGATCGCTGCAGAAGGTCCGCCGATGCCTGTAGAAGTCACGCTCACTTTCACCCCGTCGAGTGTTCCCGTATAGGTAATATATTCCCTGTTATCCGCAATCAAAACAGGATCGTCAAAATACTGCGCAATCTTGACACAGCGCTTCGGGTCTCCGGGCATGATCACATAGCGCCCCACCTCACCCTGCGCCACCTGAATGTGGTATTGTCTGCTCGCATCTTCCGAATAATTTTTCATTATCATTGACCCCTTTCTCTGGCAAATATCTTCCCAGCTTCTTTCATTCTTTATTATATCAATTTACAATCCGTAAGCCAAACTTCGCAAACACTTTGATCTCCAAAAAATTATATTTTTACAGCTTCTTCGTAAAACAGATGATGCGATTCGCCTCCGTAAAACCCATCGCCATATGAAATCCCAGGCTATCGGTATTGTCAAGTTCGCAATCGCTGGCAAATTCTGTACAGCTCATATCCTTTGCCCATGCCTCGCATGCGTGTAGCAGTTCTTTGGCATAACCCCGCTTGCGGTAACCTTCCAAAATGAAAATACCTTCTAAGTAACCGACGAGAGATGTTTCCGTGCCTTCCACATAATCGCTGCGCAATTGACATTGCGCAAATCCGACAGGCATGTCATTTTCATACTTGAGGAAAATACAGGCGGTATCTTTGGAAATAAGCTCTGCAAATTCATCCGCCAGCTTCTCTACGGAGCTATCATCCCACATTTTGACTGCCAGTTCGGCTATGATTCCAATATCGTCTTTGGAGGCTGTTCTTATCATCTCGCTACACTCCTATCTGTTCCCTGTTTCCCGGAAAATTGTCCACTTGAAGGACCTTGGCAAACCGTACCATTTCCTTCTCAATCGTTTCCATCATATTGTGATCCGGTTTTACCTCCGGTTCCCACCACCAGTTTTTGATGACAAATTTTTCCGCTTGGCGAACGGGTTCCGCCTCGAATCTCGCCACAAATCTTCCGTTGTAAAGAACGGGCAGTACATAGTAGCCATATTTTCTTTTGACAACAGGCGTATACACTTCCCAACGGTATACAAAACCAAACAGTGCCTCCAGCATCTCCCTGTCCCACATCATATTATCCAAGGGCCCAAGAAATCTTGCATAATTGTCTTTCGGCTTCTTCTTCAAGTACTCCCAAAAGCTCCCTGAAACATAAAAACTCTCGTTGATTCCCTCGGTCTGTATTTCTTCAATTCGCTCTTTTTCAACCAGTGTCTTCAGTACCGAACTGCGCAAATTATTATCGCTCACAAAACATCCCTGCCATGCGCCGCCATTCTTATTCCACAAAAAACCGACGCACTGCAGTCTCCTCTCAACATACCACTCCACAAAATCCTCTACAGTCATATTCGGATCACAGAAAAGATATTGATTGTCAATGATACGTTCCGTTAAATCAAAATATTTCTGTGTCCCTCGTTTATCCGCCACCGTGAGCGTGCCGTTATTAAAAAGATAATCCAGTGCCGCACTCGACAGCTTTTTCGGTCCCCAACGGCTTTCCCACACTTCTCCGATCGTAAGATCCTTTG
Source organism: uncultured Lachnospiraceae bacterium (assembly GCA_910576815.1). GTDB lineage: Bacteria > Bacillota > Clostridia > Lachnospirales > Lachnospiraceae > UBA3282. The sequence goes on along the minus strand of CAJTKA010000018.1, from coordinate 59,441 downwards.
TGCCCGTTTTCCCATGCTGTTCCACAAAATCTCTGACATCATCCAAGATATCCAATACGCCCATCTGGTTACGGTACTGTAAAGTACGCACAGCATTTTCATGATAAGTATTGCGCACAAATTGAAAGCGGCCAAAATCCTCAACATGATAAATACACATTTCTTTATCAAAGCCGTCGACCAGCCTATGATCCTCGTATAACAGACTGTTAAGAAAGTCTTCCCTGTAATCCTGCACCCTGGCCTGCAATACCAGATCAGCATTTCTCATCACAACACACAGAGGATCATATTGAATGCTGTGGATACGCTGCATGTTCTTTTCAACGCCCTTCTTCCCGCCAAGCGTTTCCGCACCGTCCAGATTATGATATCGGCACAGCATCTGTCTTACTTCTTCTTTTGAATATCGCTTCATCTGTATTCCTCTACTGCATTCGTCTTCCAAACAAGATTTTCAATGCTTCCATGACAGCAATCCCAACTCTGCATCTCAGACAGGCTATGACATCATTATGACATAGTTTATGTTTGCAGACAACCTGATATATTGACCCGCCCATATTCAATGAAACGGCTTACCCGATATGCCATTTCCGCTTTGGGTAATGCCCGTGCATAAATGTTGCGGTTTGCCAAACCAAAAACCGTTGTGCTATAATTTCACATAGAAATGAGTCCCAGACATTATTCGAGGAGGAATCCAAATTGAAAAATAACGACAAGACAAACGTGATGCGCGTTTTAGATGGCAAAAAAATTTCCTATACAAGCCATACTTATGAGCCTGACCAGGCAATGAGCGGCGAACAGATTGCGGGAATCCTCGGCGAAGATCCTGCCCATGTTTTTAAGACACTGGTCACACAGGGAAAATCAGGCAGCTACTATGTTTTCGTGGTTCCCGTACAGGCAGAACTCGACCTGAAAAAGGCAGCGAAGGCGGCGGGTGAGAAAGCCGTCAATATGATCAAGCAAAAGGAACTGCTGCCGCTGACGGGATACGTTCACGGCGGATGCTCGCCAATCGGCATGAAAAAGCAGTTCCCGACTTTTCTCCATGAAACGGCAAAGCAATATGATAAAATATTTGTGAGCGCAGGAAAGGTCGGCTTTCAAATCGAACTTTCACCGCAAGATCTCGTGACTGTAGTTCATTGCGAGTTTGCGGATATTATAGTGGAGACAGAGTAAGTCTTTTGTATCATAAACAGTGGATAAAACCAGAAAACGGTGAAATCAGTTATGAAAATAACCATAGCAATGGATTCTTTCAAGGGAAGTTTATCTTCCATAGATGCGGGAAAAGCGGTAGAAGCAGGCATTCGTCGCGTCTATCCGCATGCCGAAATCTTTATCCGCCCGCTCGCTGACGGCGGTGAGGGCACCGCCTACGCATTGACAACAGGCATGGGCGGGGAATGGATTACCATGAAAGCGACCGGCCCTTTAGGGAAACCTGTCTCCTGCAGCTACGGGATCATCCGCAACAGCCAAACGGCAATTATCGAAATGTCCGCAGCAGCCGGCATCACCCTTATACCGGAAGCGGAACGCAATCCCCTGCGCACCACCACTTACGGCGTGGGAGAAATGATTGCAGATGCCATCGGACGCGGATGCAGAAAATTGATTGTCGGCATTGGCGGCAGTGCGACCAACGAAGGCGGCATCGGTATGCTGCAGGCGCTTGGGTTTGGATTTCTCACCAAAGAAGGAAAGCAGGTGCCTTTCGGGGCAAAAGGACTTTCCGTACTGGATCGAATCACCAACGATAATGTGATCCCTGAGCTGGCGGAATGTTCTTTCAAGATTGCCTGTGACGTGACAAATCCCCTCTGCGGAGAGCAGGGATGCAGCGCTGTATACGGTCCACAAAAAGGCGCCGATCCGACCATGATAAAACAAATGGACAAATGGTTGTTCGACTACGCTTCAGTTTCGCGAAAGACCTATCCAAACGCCAACAGCAATCATCCCGGTACGGGAGCCGCAGGCGGCCTGGGGTTTGCCTTTCTCACCTTTACAAACGCGGTCCTTGCATCAGGTATTACGATCGTCCTCGATGAAACGCATTTATCAAACAATATCATGGATTCCGACCTTGTGATCACAGGTGAAGGACGTCTCGACGGACAGACGGTCATGGGCAAAGCGCCGATCGGTGTCGCAAAGCTTGCCAAAAAATACGGGAAACCTGTCATTGCCTTTTGCGGCTGTGCAACGAAAGATGCCTCTGCCTGCAATACCGCCGGAATCGACGCCTTTTTCCCGATCCTGCGTGAAGTCGTGCCGGAAGATGAAGCAATGAAACCTGAGACTGCCGCCGCCAATATGAGCGATACCGTGGAACAGGCTTTTCGCTTACTCCGCACATTTATACCTTAAATGTTTTCAGGCAGAACCCGACACGCAGCAGATTTCCTTCCCGAAAGGCAAACACCTCTCCCTGCATTTTCTCCACAAGGAGTTTGACGATGGACAAACCCAGTCCGGTGGATTGGTTGCGTTCTTCCCTTTCCACATAAAAGCGCTGAAATATTTTGTCCGGATCAAGCTTGGAATCTTCAGCGATCGGATTCTGCACGCAGATGCAAATACGGTCGCCGAACGCGCAGTCTTTGGAACGGTTTGTCGCCCCGTCAGCATCCCGCATTAGAGGAGCCGCCCCATTTTGCGCAATGGAAACCACCTCGTCCCGTATAATCGAAACCACCACTTCGCCCACGGAATACTGCAGGCAGTTTTTCAAAAGATTCTGCATCACCCGTCGAAACAATTCTTCCTCCGCAAACGCCTTATAAATCGTGTCCTGTTCTAAGCGCATCGTAAGTCCTTTTTCTTCAAACACGGGAATAAAATCCGTCATACAATCCGCGATCAGATTGGTTACGTTTACGATTTTTAAGAGGATATCCTGCTCCTGATTCATCCAATAGGAGTATTCAAAAAACTGACTGACCCGCCGCTCCAGTTCTTCGGAATGCCGAAAACAAACGGACAGATACTCTTTGCCCGCATCGTCCATCTCGCATCGTTCCAGCAGTTGCAGATATCCTTTCAGGACCGTGAGCGGCGTCCGCAGGTCGTGAGAGATATTGGTGATCATTTCCCGATATTCATTCTCATTTCTGCTCTGCACATTTCGAAATGCTTCGTCCTCACTGAAAATCTGGTTCAAAGCCACAGTGATTGCCATCAGGTCATTATCCTGCACTTCCAGTGCCAGCGGTTTTTTGATGGGAACACCGACCCGATATTCCAACTGCCGCCTTACACTGCGCAGCTGCCGTTTCAACCCTACAAGGCAAATAAGCAAAATAACACATAACACACTGATGACAAACACTGCAAACGGCATAATAACCTCATTTCTGCGCTAATTTTGCGCATGATTGTCTTCCCCTACTTTAGTTCCGTCTTTCGAAATTTAAGATACCCGACCATTCCAAAAAGAAGAATCCAAATCAGGCTGATGCCCGCGGTCTGCCCGATATCAAACCATGTCACATCCGTTTTTGCAACATGTGTATACAGGGCAAGCGGTGAGAAGCGGATGATTTCTGCAATCTTTTCAGGTACGACCGATGCCAGAAGATTTCCACCCGCTAAAATGCAGACAAAGCAGATGCCCATCGTGGTTCCTGTCTTCCGCGCGTAAAATGCAACCACGCCGCAGACCATAAACAAACTGATATAGGCCAGACTGCCGGCGGCAATCATGCCAAACAGATAAGAAACGTGACATAGATTTCCACAGATTTCCTCAGTGCCCATTCCATTTTTGATTCCTGCCGGAGCCGCTGACGCACACCAGTAGAGCAGGCACAGCACAGTCACCACGAGGGAATACATGATCATCTTGGCAAGATAAACGGCGCTTCTCCTTTTTCCATAGGAAATGGATTCCTGAATCACCCGATTTTCAAAACTTCCGCCAATCATCCAACCCGCAAATAAACTGGCCAGCAGCAGTCCCATTGCGCCGTCGCTCATCCACTCACAGATGGCGCTCCCCCAATACAAAACTTGTAAATTTGTCACATGAGCCGCGTCGGAAAATTTACTGCCAAACCAAAAACAAAAAACCACAATCACTCCAATTGCTATTTTCAAAGACAATGATTTCCGAGCCTGATACCATTCACTGCGTAATAAACTAAGCATCTCTATTCTCTCCTTTCACACCGATGACACTCATGAAGTATTCTTCCAGACTTGTCCCGCACACTGCCATTTTTGTGACAATCACGTCATTTTCATGCAAAACGCGCCCCACCCGCTCTCTTTCATCCAAACAATCAAACAGCTTGATACTGTTGTCCGGCATCACCTGGAAATTCTGCGTGTGCAGTTTTTCCTCCAATACCGTCGCCAGCCGATTGACATCGACGGCTTCCAAAGAAAGATAACTTTTGCAGCGTTCGTCCAATTCTTCATGGGAAAGGACCTCCCGAATCTCCCCTTCGTGGATAATAATGAAGTCTGTGGCCACCTGATATAATTCAGGCAGATTATGACTGGAGATCAGAATCGTTTTGTTTTCATAGGCGTTCAATTTTTTGATCAACTCACGCATTTCAATGACGCCTGTCGGATCTAACCCGTTAATGGGCTCGTCCAGCATAAGCAATTCGGGATTGCCGATCAGCGTGGCGGCGATTCCCAGCCGCTGCCGCATACCGAGAGAAAAGTTTTTTACCTTCTTTTTCCCCGTATCCTGCAAACCGACGAGTTCCAACAGTTCCTTTTCCACTTCATAATTTGGGATGCCTTTCATCAGACACTGCAGATGCAGATTTTCTTTGGCAGTCATACCCGCCACCAGCGCCGGTTCCTCGATCAGTGAGCCGATCCGTTTGCCTTCCTCCTCCAAGTCTCCGCGGTTTTCCTTGCCAAATAAGAAAATACTGCCCCCTGTCGGAAATCCCAGACCCGCGATCATGCGCATCAGCGTCGTTTTCCCGGCACCGTTTTTCCCGATCAGCCCGTAGATCCTTCTCTGTTGCAGGCGCAGATTCACGTGTTTTAACGCCCACTGAGATTTATACTGCTTCGATAAATCTCTCGTTTCCAAAATAATGCTGCTCATACTGTAACGTTCCTTTCCGCTATGTAAATTATTAGGTATTCGCAAAAGCGCACAACAACCTCAAAGGCGTTTCGCAATAACCTACGGAAAGTATAGCGCCCAATGGTTTGATAAGTGTTAAGAAAATCCTGCTAATTGAATAAAAGTGTAAAGAAAAGGTCAAGATTTATTTCGCAAGCCGATATCCAAGTCCCCAAACAGTCTCAATATACTCCGTTTCACTGTAATTTTTCAGCTTACTTCTGAGGTTGCTGATATGCGTTTTAATGACATTCTCATCTCCCAGATATTCATATCCCCAGATCGTTTCGTAGAGATAAGATTTGGAAAAGACTTTGCTTGGCGATTGTAAGAATAATTCCATAATGCCGTATTCTTTTGCCGTCAGCTCCAGGGCGGCGCCATTCACCGCCAGCGTCTTGCTCTCGGTATCCAGTGTTAATTCTTTATAGGAGAGCTGCTTATTTTGCTCTTTTTTATGGTAACGCCGCAGGTTAGAGATGACCCGCGCCGTCACTTCCCCTAAGTCAAAGGGTTTGGTGATGTAATCATCAGCTCCCAATGTCAGCAGATCGATTTTCGTCCCCACCAGATCCTTCGCTGAAATCACGATCACCGGAATATCGCTGTCCTTCCTAATCTCCTTTAGCACTTCGTCCCCGCTTTTAAAGGGAAGCATCAGATCCAGCAGCACCATATCGAACCGCTGGCTTTGCAATTCACAGATGCCGTCCAGTCCGTTTCGAGCGGATACGGTTTCATAGCCGTTTCCTTGCAGCGTCTGCGCCAATAGCTGATTGACGTCTTTTTCATCCTCGATGATCAGAATGCGTTCCATTTTTCCTCCATGCCAGCGCCACGATCCCGCGTTTGAAACATCAGCGCATCAGCGTGACAGGTCAAACCTGTCCAAATCCCGTAATGACCCAATCATATCGGAACATGTCCATCCTGCCGCCACAATACTCGCAGTATCCGCCGTTTAACAGAGAGAACTTTGCCGCCAAAATCCTGTATATGAAATTTTGTATGGCAGTAATCAAAGCCATCTACCAGATTTTCTATGGTATCCTCATATCCGCATTTGGGACAAATGCATCTGCCCGTTACAGCCTGCGAACGAATCACATAGTATTCACAAATTCTGCACCAGCTCTCCAAAAACTTCTCCAACTCTGTTAAGATCATCCTGTTCTGCCATCCGTTTCTCTGCTCCCTTGTTTTCTCTACTATCATTATAAGCAATCGGTTTTACAAAACAAGGTATTTTTCGTCAGAAGTGCCTCATCTGTATCATTTATCGTCCGGAAGCCTTAATAACAATATAGCTGCTCCTAATAAAAGTATGCCCATTCCGATTATTCCTGTCTGCAGAATACGGCTTCGCGCTATTTGTTTTGATGATTTAATAACCCCCGACCTGATAACCGCTATCTCCACTCATACAAAGAAACTTAAATAGATTTGGTTCATCAAAAGCCAGACTGATATAAGCTATTCCTATGTGCAAAAAAATTCCATATCTTCTAACATCCATTTGCTTTGAGAAGCAATTGCAATCACCGCCGTTATCCTGTAAACTGATAGCAGCACGATACCCACGACACCCCTGCAAAGGAGACCCGCTTTGAAGATAAAGACCGCGAAAATGACTTACGAGGAAGCCCTTGCGCTTCCGCAGGCCGCGCATCAAAAACCTCTCAGACAATACTTCCTGTTCCGCCTTCTTCTCTTACTCGTATCCCTCTGGGATCTCTGGCGGACGCGCTTTACCTACCGTCTCATCGGCATCGAAAAGCTGGGCAAAAACGAGCCTTGCCTGATCTTAATGAACCATTCCAGTTTTATCGACCTAAAGGTGGCAGCAAGACTTTTATGCACCCGCCCCTTTCACATTATCTGCACGCTGGACGGCTTCGTGGGCAAGCCCCGCCTGATGCGCATGATTGGCTGCATTCCTACCCGCAAATTCATGACCGACGTGACCCTCGTGCGCGATATGGTCTACGCCACAAAAACCTTGAAAAGTTCTATTCTGATGTTTCCCGAAGCCAGCTACAGCTTTGATGGCACGCAGACGCCCCTGCCGGAAAGCCTTGGAAAATGCCTGAAGATTTTGAAGGTTCCCGTGGTCATGATCCGCACCGAAGGGGCTTTTGCCAGAGACCCCTTATACAATAATCTCCAGCTTCGCAAGGTGCGGGTATCCGCCGAGGTAGAGTACCTTCTTTCTCCCGAAAAAATCGAAGAAAAATCTCCGCAGGAACTAAACGACATCCTGAAAGAGAAGTTCACCTTCGATTATTTCCGCTGGCAACAGGAAAATAAAGTACGCATCAAAGAGCCCTTCCGCGCAGACGGACTGAACCGTATGCTCTATAAATGCCCGCATTGTCTGACGGAGGGAAAGATGCTGGGGCAGGGTACAACTCTTTGCTGTAGTCATTGTGGGATAACATATGAGCTGACAGAGTACGGGTATTTACAGTTGATAAACGGAAATGACAATGCTCTGACGAAAAGTTCGGAACAAACATTTACGCATATCCCCGACTGGTATAAGTGGGAGCGGGAGTGTGTCAGAGCAGAAATCCTGTCAGGCACCTACCGCATGGAAATTCCCGTCGTAATCTATATGCTTGTCAACACGGATCAGATCTGTCAGGTGGGCGAAGGAACCCTCACTCATTCCAAGGACGGTTTTCATCTGACGGGCTGTGAAGGAAAACTGGATTATCATCAGGAACCGCTTGCCTCCTACAGCCTGTACTCTGACTTTTTCTGGTACGAGATCGGCGATATGATCAGCATCGGCAACGAGCAGGCGCAGTATTACTGTTTCCCGCAGGACTGCGGGGATATTGTGGCAAAGGCGAGACTGGCGACGGAGGAACTTTATAAGATCGTTAAACATAATCATCAAGCACATGTTTTACATTCTTCCTAACTAGTTTCGCTGCTACCATTTCCTGCTAAAGTAACACATCATAAACACTCTTAATAGGAGATCATTAAATGGAAATTTTTTTCCCTGAACTACTGGATGAATTTATTTCCGCTCATTTTGTGAAAAAGGTACAAGATAAATTTCATTTCAGTGAAGAACAAACCGTAAAAATTCAAACGGTTGCAAAAGAAATGCTGCCCACCATAGCGGAAGAAGCCTTTTACGTCAGACAAGCGTATTCGCCGGAAAATAAACCGCCTGACAAAGCGTATGAATGCGTTGCCATGTCTCTTGGAAACGGCGTGGATCTCCTACAGGAAAGCTATGTTGAAAAAGGATTGCTGCTGGAGAGTTATATTGTTGAAGTGTTGGCGAGTGAATTATTACTGCACGGATACGAAGCTTATAACAAAAATATCGCTGCTCATACCACACAACATGTGGCACGCTATCATTTCCCGGGCAGCGAGAACGAACTTCCCTTGGAAATGCTGCCTGGACTTTTACAAATTCTTACGCCCAAAATCACATGTAATGCCGCCTTTTGTATGCAGCCAAAAAAGAGCGTGGTCTTTATCTCGGAATTGACGCAGAATGAAGCCATACACTGCCAGGCAATCTGCATTGGCTGCAGCAATAAATCCTGTCCCAACAGAATGGAAGAAAATAACCTGATTAGGAAAAGAATGACCGACCTGCCTTTACCTTACGGATACACCAGGATTTTTGGAGTTGTTTCATAAATCGGGAGAAAAAATGGAAAATTCATCTCGCTATTTTGAAAATAAAGAATGCCAATATTTTCCCTGTCATAAGGGGCTTGCGGATTTTAACTGTCTATTTTGTTACTGCCCGCTGTATCTGAGGGAAACCTGTCCCGGAAATCCTAAGTATTTCGAAACGAACGGGAAAAGGACGAAAGACTGTTCAGACTGCACCTTTCCCCATCGGCTGGAAAACTATGATAAAATCATGCAGATCTTGGGAGAATGACTGCATTATTTCCTTTTTAATTTACAATACACTACCGCCGCCAGCGTACTGACAGACGTTGCCACGATTGCCGGTGCAATGATCCCCGCCGGGTTCACGCTCCCATACTGACTCCTGTACGCAATCATATTGACAGGTATTAGCTGTAAGGACGAAATATTAAGTATTAAAAAAGTACACATTTCATTGCTTGCTTTTCTGCCTTTGACATTTCCGCCCTCCGGCAGATATTCCGGATTTCCCCGCTCCGCCTCCAGTTTCGCCAACTCCTCCATCGCCTTCAATCCCGCAGGCGTGCATGCCCAGCCAAGCCCCAGTACATTGGCAATCAGGTTTGTAGCAATGTATTCTCTTGCGGGATGCCCTTTGGGAATGCGCGGAAAAAGAAAGCTGATAAAGGGCTGTATCCCTCTCGTCAGCTTTGCAATCAGGCCCGATTTCTGCGCAATTTCCATCAAGCCCACCCACAGCGCCATCACACCGATCATGGTGATGCACAGGGACACCGCATCGCCCGCAGAATCCAGCGCAGCGTTCGTCACTTCCGCCATCTTCCCCGTAAATGCGCCGTACACGACGCCAATCAAAATCATGAATGCCCAGATATAGTTCAGCATAAAGGCCCTCTTGCGCAAACTCTTATTTCATCTTATGTGCAAGAAATCCTTCCTATTCTACCTCATATGGTTTTTCACATCTCCTCCATCTGCCTGATGTTCCTTTCGCGCATTCGGGCCTTTTTGCATTCCGCCCCCTCCCATATCCATCACTCCCATAACGGAGATGTCGATATTCGAGGCATCCACCAGATTTGAGACATCCGCACGCTGCCCCTCATCCGAAGCAGGTATTGTGCCGTCAATTTGTCCCTCAATGCTTTCCGCCCGCAGCATTACCGTCTGATACAACATTTCTGCGCCCGCCTCGTATTCCTCATAAGAATAGAACGCGGTTGGGTCCGTTTCCACCAGCGTATCGATCTGACCGCGAATCCTTTGATAAACCTCCTCAAACCTTCCGCCAAAAACATACTCCTGTGTCAACTGCTGCAAATACTTATGATAGCGGGAAAGATATTCTTCATTCTCCAATAGGGCATCAAAAAATTTTGTTCCGTCAAAAGGAGTATCCACTGCATCATTTATGACATCCGACGCGCTATTTTCCGCCCCCATATTCATTCCCCCAAAAGCTAGGTTATAATCCCACGGCAGGATATTCAACATCCCATTGGCTTCATATAAATAATAATTATGCGCCATATTCCCAGAGAGGCTATCCATATTTGCGGAAAAAGTGTGCACCGCCATATATTTCAAAACATTATTCACATCCAAATACGTTTCCAGCTCAGTTCCCTCGCTGATATTTTTAAGAGCCATCACCACCCTTTTGTGATCCGCCTTGCCCGTATCTGTCACCTCGCCCTCCCAGATATCAGAACAACCGGAAAGTTCATCGTCGGTGTAGCTAAGGTTTGCGCCGCCTCCGCCGCCCATGGAAAAACCGCCTGTAAAGTCATGTTTTCCACCGCCCGGAAAATCTGCTTTCTCAAAGTCCTGACCTTCCCCGAAATTCGGAAAACTATTTCCATCCGACGGCATGTCTTTTGCGAAATCAAAGTCGTCGCCGAATGGCATGCCCCCTCCAAATTGGGGCATTTCCCCGTCCAGAAAATCCATCCCCTGCGGCGGCTGTCCGTTTCCGTCAGGTGCTTCCTTCTCCCTGGGCTGTGGAGGCTGTCCGCCGAAGCCGCCGCTCTTTGCGCCGCCTCCCATCTGCATATTATCAGGTTTATACAAGCTGCCGTCCTCCGTTCCATAATTGCGCATCAAAAAACTGTCCTCCACAGCCTCCAACGCCAGATAGACGCCCCAATATTCCCCATTCACCGATATTTTGGCATAGTTATATAAGGAAGCGTCTACCCCCAGATATTGGTACATATCATAGACGAGAGCCTCCTTCATGTTGGTGGCATCCGCATAATTATTATTCAGGATCAGTTTATCAAGACCGAGGCAGGTCTGCCCTTCCACATAATGATCAAACTCCAGCTTAAAACTGTATCGATCCGTATCAGGGTCCATGGCAATTGCCGATAAGCTTGTATTTCCCTTCGGACGAATCCCGACGTTGCACACTTTTGCATCATTGATCACCACATCACAGGAATAATATTCTTCCGCCATGGCATTTTTCAGCATTTCCTCCCACTGATCCTGCGCCATTTGAATATCGATCTGCATCAGTTCCTGCACATCAAACAATGCCTCCTCATACGCCATCGGCACCTGAACGCCGCCCAACGTCTCTACTACTTCCTGCGAAAATACCATCATCCAAAAGCAAAGCGCGACAGCAGCCGCCATCATCACACCGATGATCTTTGTGATATGTTTGTGGGAAATCATAGTTTTCTCCTTAATTCATTAAGACATATACTCGCCGTTGTAGCTAACCAATGTAACATGATCCACCCCTTCTATGTTCTGAATGGCATTGACAAAGGAAGTGGCTGCATCTTTCAGGCGCACCTCCGCCGTCAGCTCGATACCGCCGTTGCTCACCGTTTTGGATTTTATTAAAAACTTTTTCAGCGCTGTTTTTGCCATCTGCACTGCTGTATCTTCCGCCTTTTCATCCTTACAATTTATAATCAGAATGTAAGGATTTTCATGCACCCTGCGGTTGGCAAACAAAATCAGAATCACACCGATGATCGCTGAACCAATCACCGCCAACGAAATCATGCCCGCACCAATCACGATCCCTGCCGCAATTGACCAGAACAAATACACGATTTCAATCGGCTCCTTGATCGCCGCCCGAAAACGAACGATGGAGAGCGCGCCCACCATACCGAGAGAAAGCACAACATTGGAGGTCACTGCCATGATCACTAAGGTTGTCACAAGAGCCAGTCCCACCAGCGTCAGCGCAAAGCTGCTCGAATACATCACACCGTTAAACGTCTTTTTATAGACCATGAAAATAAACAGGCCAATAACAAGCGCAACCAACATCCCAATCAGCGTGTCAAGCGGTGAAAACTGTGTTACATTTTCTAAAAAACTGGATTTAAAGATATCATTAAAAGTCATATTTTTCTTGTATGATGTTTATAGAAGCAAAAACACCATAACTTCCTTTCTTTTTAATATCGTGGTTCAATACAACTCAGATACTGTGGACTTTTGATTTTTTTCTGTAGCCTGACTACTCAACAGGAGTGTATTGCCGCTGCCTTTATCTGAATTGTTTATCTGCTGGATGAGCCGGAACCTCTTGTTCCTGAGTTCTTATTTCAATCAAGTCTACGATGATAATCGATGGTGGATATCACGGTATCAGACTTTATGAAAGGGAGGTACAACCTCATGATTTACGTAGGCATCGACATTGCCAAGCTCAACCACTTTGCATCAGCCATATCTTCTGATGGCACTGAACTCATGAAGCCGTTCAAATTTACGAATGACGGTGATGGCTTCCAAATGCTGGATTCCCGTCTCTCTGCTCTTTCTTATGAAGACGACAGCATCATCATCGGTCTTGAATCGACGGCACACTACGGCGACAACCTTGTGAGATACCTTGTTGCCTGTAACTACAACGTGTGTGTACTAAACCCCATCAAAACCTCGGTTATGCGTAAAGATAACATACGCAAGACCAAGACGGACAAAGTTGACACTTTCATCATTGCCAAAACACTCATGATGCAGGATTCCTACAGGTTTGTCTCTTTCTATGACCTTGACCTGATGGATCTTAAGCAGCTTGGCCGGTTCCGCCAGAAGACCATTAAGCAGCGGACACGCTTAAAGATCCAGCTGACTTCCTATGTTGACCAGGTCTTCCCGGAACTGCAGTATTTCTTCAAGTCCGGCCTGCATCAGAAAGCTGTCTATGCACTTTTAAAGGAGGCTCCCACGCCTCAGGACATCGCTTCCATGCATATGACCCATCTCAGCCACCTTCTCGCGACTGCCTCACACGGCCACTTTAAGAAGGAACAGGCAAAAGAATTAAGGGTTCTCGCGCAGAAGTCTGTCGGTGCCAATGACAGCGCCCTATCTATTCAGATAACCCACTCTATTGCACAGATCGAGTTACTGGATAGCCAGTTAAACAGTGTCGAGGCTGAAATGACTGAAATCATGAAATTTAATGATTCTGTCATCATGACCATTCCGGGTATCGGTTACATCAACGGCGGGATGATACTTGGAGAGATCGGTGACATCCACCGTTTCCCCAGCCCCTCAAAGCTGCTTGCTTTTGCCGGTTTAGACCCTTCTGTTTACCAGTCCGGCAATTACAGTGCCAGACGCACCAGAATGTCCAAACGCGGCTCAAGGGTGCTCAGATACGCACTCATTAACGCAGCACACAATGTTGTTAAGAACAACGCCACCTTCAAAGCTTATTATGACAAAAAGATGGCGGAAGGCCGGTCTCACTATAATGCCCTCGGGCACTGTGCCGGCAAGCTCGTCAGGATTATCTGGAAGATGCTCACTGACGGAGTCGAATTTAACCTCGATTAAGAGGTCTGTATACCAATACCGGTAGATTTTGAAAATGCACCCTTGGGGAGCTTTATTAAAGTTACCCTTTTTTACCACCGATAGGAAAAAGAAATTTTTTGTTAATTTAGGCTTGACTTTTCATAGCTGGTCTCCCTTCTTTTTACCCATAACACCGACAGGCCTCGTATTTTGAAAACGCCGTCTGGCGCAGTGTGTTTGTCTGTATCAGCCTGCGTATGATTTCCGGCAAAAACGCATCGTATTTTATTTCCAGTATCCTCTCCTGCGGCCCCACCGTATTAATGTCAATAACCTTCTCTTCCAAAAAATCTTTATGATACAATGTGGTGCGGATGTCAGAATCAAACGTAATCCTCACATATCCCGCCCGATACATATAGGGTTCGCGCATATAAGATACCAGCACTCGCGGGCAAAGCAACTGGCTGCGCATTTTCGTATACAATTCCTGCACCAGCGGCGCGGGATGATCCCGCATCCAAGTAATTTCACCCTCCAATAATTTCCTGCATTCTTCCTCTGTGATCTGCACATCGACCTTCCTGCAAAGCGTATTATCCTTGATTTTCTTTTCCAGTGTCAAATAAGAAAAATCATCATTATAATACCGTATCCTGAACTTCTCCCGTATGGGAATGCCCTGCACCTTTTCCCGCAGCGCCTTGTCCATGTAGTTATCAAAGTAGATGCTTCGTATCAGATATCTGCCGTCTGCGCCTGTATGCTCATCGTGTTGCATCGCTGTCCGCAGGCGGTCTCTTAATTCGATGTATTGCGCGTAGCTGATTCGGTATTTTAATTCATGCCGAAAACCTTCTACCTGATTCACCGGACCCTCTCCTTTCTGCCACTGTTTTATGACTGCTCTATCGCTGTCCCTTGCTTTCATAATGAAAATAAAGCTTGACACATTGTGTTGAAAGCATGGGTAAAGTATAGAAGGGCATCCTGAAATGTACTTAAAAACAGATGTGATTTTTTGGTGAACAAAATCGAAATATCATGGAACTATAAAAATGCCTATGGTAAAATATATTTATTAATAACTAACTTACTGCATATGAGAGGACCAAATGAAAAAGTATAAATCAATCTTAATTGTACTGCTGTCTGTTATCATTACAGGATGTTCTAACATCAACAGCCAGCCACAAAAAGATGTCAGCACTGAAACAGAACAGCAGACAAAACAGGATACCCAAACTACACAGAATACAAATAACACAGAAGAAAAGGACGCATCCGCTATAACGGAAACTACCGTTGACTATGCTGAAATTTTTGAAGGAATCAACGGCTGCGCTGTGTTCTATGAAAAATCGTCAAAGACTTACATTTTTTATAACAAGGAATTATGCGAAACGGAAGTCTCCCCATTATCAACTTTTAAAATCATAACTGCACTTGCTGGTCTGGAAAACGGAGTATTGAAAAACGAAAATTCTAAAATGGAATACAACGGCGCAGACTACCCTGTTGATGCGTGGAACGCAGATCTCACATTAAAGGAAGCATTTGAGAACTCGTGTGTTTGGTATTTCCGACAGGTTATAGACAAAGTCGGGCAGGAAAATATGCGCGCAATATTACAGGAATTACAGTATGGGAACTGCGATCTGTCTGAATGGGACGGAAGCGGCGTAAATCCTTTGCCGGAGCTGAATGGATTTTGGTTAGCTTCCTCATTAAATATTTCTCCAACGGAACAGATAACTGTACTGCGTACTATTTTGGGCACGGATTCCCCCTTTGATGCCGAGCATATAGAAACCCTTAAAAATATCATGTATCTTACGGAACTTGACAATGGTCGTTTATACGGTAAAACCGGCTCGTCCTCTGACGGAAAGGCATGGTTTGTCGGCTTTTTAGAAGAAAGCGGTGATAGAACTTATTTTGCGGTTTATCTTGATGATATGCAAAATAAAGATATCATATCAGGAAATAAGGCGAAAGAAATTGCAGTCAATATTTTGCAATCAGGGCCCAAAACGGCGGCAGAAATAACACAGGCAAAAAAATACCCCGTCAGCACCAATGAATATCAGACAAAATTTCAGGATTACAGTAATACTTATGAGATCAAAGACGGTTACCTTTACGGCAGTGGTCAAAATACCAGTGGTCAATTAGGGATCGGTGAAATTTCATCTACGGATTTTAATGCGCAGGACATTTTAATTGCAGATAATATTATTCACATGGATGCCTGCGGCGAGACGCTGGTTTATCTGAATGTCAACCATGAATTATATGGCGTAGGAAATAACGGAAGCGGGCAATTGGGACAGCCCATTGAGAAACAGGACAAGCGGACAGATATTGCATATGATGCCTATCATCAATGCTGCATCACTAAGCCTGTTTTGATTATGGATCATGTGAAATATGCAGCAGTCGGCGGCGGTTATATCATGATACTGTCGGAAGACGGCACTCTCTACACAATGGGAGACAATTTGAACGGGCAGCTTGGAAATGGTACGGCAAGACCCGTAGTCAATGCATTTTATACAAAAAAGGAGCATCACTATTCCAGTGAACCTGTGCCTCTGATGGACGACATTGCTTTTATTGCGGCGGATCATGTTACCGCGGCGGCAATTTCCAAAAAGGGAGATTTGTGGGTATGGGGCGATAATTCGTTTGGAGAAATCGGTAATAAAAGACGCGGGAATGGAATGCCGAGCGTTTCTACCGACGTGGTTTCCGAACCCTATCTGGTATTAAAGAAGATAAAGTCTGTACGCTTTGAGGACAACACGGTGTATGCCGTCGATTTTCAGGATCAGGAATACTGCTGGGGCAAAAATGCGACGGCATATCCGAAACCTGTTGAAGCAGAATAGCCTTGTGCGGAGAATGCCGTATTTTAGGCATTCTCCTGCGTGAAACTTAGTGCTTCCAAGTCAGCTCTGCTGACTTTGTGTCTCCGTCCAATGGCGGGACGTCTTTAGAAGCACTTTTCACGCTATCACCCGAAAGCATATCTCCCTACCATCTGCACTCTGCACGGTTGCCTTTCCTCCATGCGTCTCCGCAATCGCCCGCACCATGGACAGGCCGATCCCCGTACCGCCCGTTGCAGTAGAGCGGGACTCGTCCAAGCGGTAAAACCTGTCAAACAATCTGTCTAGATTAGAAACATCTTGAAGGCGGCATGTATTCGTCACCTCAATGCAGACTTTACTGCGCCTGCGGTAAACCTGCAGCCGAATCTCTCCGCCATCATCAGAATACTTAATCGCATTATCCAACAAAATCGATATCATGCGTTGGATGGCATCTCTGTCTCCGAAAAAAGTCAAATCCTCCTCGATCTGCTGACCGTAATGTTTTCCTTTTGCCTTCGCCAGCTGCGTAAAAGGCTCGGCGATTTCCCATGCCGCTTCACTGAGGGAAAATCTGTCCTTCTTCAGAAAAGGCGTCTCCTCGTCCAGCCTCGACAGTGCGACCATATCCCCCACCAGCTTAGTCAGTCTGGCGGCCTGCCTGCGGATATTTTCGATCCACTCATCTCCCTCGTGCTCCATTGCGGCGATATCCGCGCTGGTAGCTATTGAAGTGATGGGAGTTTTTAATTCGTGCCCTGCGTCTGTGATAAATTGCTTCTGTTGCTCCAAATTTTTCAGATAAGGCCGGATTGCACGTCTGGAAAAAACAAGAACCAAAAAGAATACCGTCAGCAGGCTGAATAACCCGATTGCCAAGGATACCAAAAGCAGCGACCGCATAGACTGCAATTGGATCGCTGAATTCAGAAAAAGAATCGACACGCCTTTTTCGCTTCTGCCCATCAGATACCGATAATTCTTATAGTAACCCTTTTCCCTGTCCCGCGAAAAGACGGCCTGCGCGTATTCCTTTGCCGTTTGTTCATCCACAGAGGAAATATTGTCCCTTAATACCTCTTTGACTCTGCCATCCGTATCACAGTGAACAGTAAAGAAACGGGTCATAAATGCCGTCTCTGGGTCTCTTTTTAATATATCTCTGGCGCGCGGCGGCATCTTGGGCCTTTCCTGAACCGTCTGTTCCTGCGAAAGAAGCTCCTTTGCCAAACGATCCTGCATGGAAGTTGTCTTATAATAATTTGCAGTATTGATTCCGACGATGATCAACAGCATGACCAATCCAAACGCCGCCATCGCCGCCAAAACAAAGCGCCTTTGTATCTTTTTTAACATCTGTTCTCCTCGAGAAAATAACCCGCGCCACGCGCCGTCCGAATCTCAATATCCGCGTCAAGTTCCTTTAATTTTTTCCGCAGGAATCCCACATACGTCCACACCACGCTGATATCCGCCTCCGAATCCTGTCCCCAGATCTTATCCATCAGATGACCGGTAGAAAATACAAAACGGGGATTGCGCATAAAAAGTTCCATCACTTGAAATTCCTTATTATTTAAACGCACGGTCCTATTCTCACAGCTCATCTCATAACGGTTGCAGTCAAGCCGCACGTTACCAAAGGACAGACAGGCTTCGGTATACCCTGTATTTCGCCGCGAAAGGGCCTTTACTCTGGCAATAAATTCAGGGCTGGCAAAGGGCTTCGGCAAATAATCATCCGCCCCCGCCGCCAACCCGGCCACTCGGTCCTCAATCTCCGCCTTCGCCGTCAGCATCAACACAGGAACCTTAGATCCCGCCTCTCGGATCTGCCGCAAAACATCCAGCCCATTTACCTTCGGCATCATAATGTCCAGAATTACCACATCATAATCCCTGCTCTGGAAGTAGTTCAAAGCCTCCTCCCCGTCATGGACCGCATCTACAGTAAACTTATTCTTTTCCAGAAGAAACTTTAATCCCTTTGCCAGTTCCGTTTCATCCTCGGCAATTAAAATGCGCATGCCTACTCTCCCTTACCCTTACTCTATTGCTTTCTCATTTCTTCTATTTCTGCACGAAGCTGCTGAATCTGGGCATCTTTTTCCGCGACAATCTGCTTTATCTGCTGCTCATGCTCGATGCGATCCCGCTCTATCCTTTGCTCGTAATTCTGTTTATCCTGTTCATATGCTATGCGGTCACGCTCGATCTTCAACTCATAATTACGCAGATCCTGTTCATGCTCCAGGCGGTCACGCTCAATCTTCAACTCATAATTACGCAGATCCTGCTCATGCTCCAGGCGATCCCGCTCGATCTTCCGCTCATAATTCTTCAGATCCTGATAGTATTCCAGACGGTCACGGCAGCGTTTGCGTACCGCTTCATCGGCATTCAGAGCATAAAGCGTATCCGCGGCTTCCTGTAAAGCTTCGTCTATCGATGCACTCATTCTGATCTCCTCCCATATAGTGGCTTTAAAGAGTCTTGCCCAACTGTCGATGTGATACGCTCTGTCATCTTCTGTCGCAAGATCGATGCGGGACAGATCTACTACACCCAGCGTAAGGCTGTCACTGTATTTTTTATGATCGTGTATGCTCAAAAGTTTGTATGTATCATAAAACTTCGGTCGTTCCGGGAATAACGTATAGTCAAGGAACCCGATCTGTATGGCGGGTTTCGTCTCATTGTAATCCTGTCCATGCTCCAGACTGTCAAAGGACCGGCACAGATAGGTGACGGAGCGCTCGTGCCAGTTCAGGCGGTTGGCCACCTGCATCTCAAGATTGATCAACGTGTTGTCGTTGAGCAAGACATTGACATCCAGGCGAAATTCTTTATCTTTGATGGTTTCGCCCAGAACGATCGGGTTCGTCACTACGACGGAGATCACCTCGTCATCACGCAGATGAAGCAGGGAACAGATCAGACCGCGCAGCACCTTATTGCTTGACTGTAAGACGGCGCGGAACATGTAGTCGTTGGTCATGCCGTAGCGGACTGCGCCGTTTGCATCCGCCGGGAGTTTCAGATTTGTACTCATAGATATGCCTTCCTTTCGTGACAGCAGTTTTGGGATCTGCCGAAGACGGGGATTCCCCCAAAGATGCCAAAGACTTTTGTTGGAAAAACTATCATAAAATGATATCCGCCTACAAAATGTCCTGGCTGTTTACGTGTATGAGATAGATATAGCATAGGAAAATGTGAATTGCAATTATTTATTGCAGCATGACCTGTAGAAAAATAGTGTGCGAAATACCGATAGGTCGGGCATGCGTAACAAAATATAGAGATTGAAAATCTAAAAAAACCAATGCCCTACCATATTTTGTGTTGTGCAGATTTATGAAATCAGTAATTTTTCCTTGACATTGTTATTTTTGCTGTTATAATGTACTCGTACAATAAGTACACTTAAGCTTAAGGCGGCAGGTATGCAGCAGACAGACCTATACGCAGAAAGGCTGTTAAAGGGCGAACAGCAGGAAATACCGTGTAATTTACCAAAACGGAGACAACTATGGAAATCATTATCAGCAACAATGTCAACAAACCGATCTACGAACAGATCACTTCCCAGATCAAGGTCATGATCATGAGCGGCGAATTGCAGGCGGGCGATTCGATCCCTTCCATGCGGGCCTTGGCAAAGTCCATTCATGTGAGTGTGATCACGGTACAGAAAGCTTATGAGGATCTCCAACGGGACGGCTTTATCGAGACAACGGTGGGCAGGGGCAGCTTTGTCTCGGCGCAAAACAAAGAATTTTATCAGGAGGAGCAGCAGCGGATCGCGGAGGAACATTTGCATGCGGCGGCAGAAATCGGGCGGGCAAGCAATATATCGCTGGAAAAACTGACGGAAATGCTGGCGCTGTTCTATACTGATGAAGAATAAAATAATTTACGATTTCAAAATTTGGGCATAAACAATGTAGCGAGATTTACAAATTGCAACAAAAATATAAAAGGAGACACTATGGAACCTATACTGAAACTAGAAAATATCTCAAAAACATTTTCCAAATCAAATTTTACATTAGATAACCTGACTTTTTCACTGCCCTACGGGAGCATCCTGGGCTTCGTGGGCGAAAACGGCTCAGGCAAAACGACAACGATCGGCTGTATCTTAAACACCATCCGCAAGGATAGCGGGACCGTCAAACTATTTGGCAAAGAAATGCAGGACGATGACACGGCGCTGCGGGAGAAAATCGGCGTAGTTTACGACGGTGACAATTTCCCCGGCTTCTGGACCGCCAAACAATTATCAAAGGTCATGAGCGGTTTTTACAGCCAATGGGATCCTGCTCTGTTTCAAAAATACCTGCAAGCTTTCGGGCTGCCGGAAACGCAGGAAATAAAACATTTTTCCAGAGGTATGACCATGAAGTTGGCGATTGCCGCCGCGCTTTCGCACCATCCGCAGTTATTGATCCTTGACGAGGCCACAAGCGGCCTCGATCCCATTATGCGGGATGAGATGCTGGATGTGTTTCTTGACTTTGTACAGGAGGAAAACCACTCTATTCTCCTCTCATCACACATCACAAGTGACTTAGAAAAGGTGGCGGATCACATTGCTTTTATTCACGACGGCAGGCTGATTTTAACTGCTTCCAAGGATGACCTGATTTACCGTTATGCGGTACTACGCTGTAAGGAAAGCCAGTTTCAGGCGCTTGATCCTGCAGACGTGATTGCTTTCAGAAAACGGGACTTCCAAATCGACGTTTTGGTAGCCGATGGAAAAGCAGCGGAAAAGAAATATCACAATATTGTGACAGACCATGTTTCAATTGACGAAATTATGTTGTTATTGGTGAAAGGAGAGTCATTATGAAAGGCTTACTGAAAAATAACTTTTACGCAACGCTTCCCGGGGCAAAGGCCCTCATTCTTGTCATGGTTTTGGCCGGCGCCTTCATCGCGGCAGTGATCAGCCAGTCTCTTTTGATAGCCTATATTGTTCTGGGCATCATCGGCTTTTCCGAAGCTGCTCTTGGCATTGTGAAAGACGAGTTTTCTTCCAAATGGGGAAAATATAAATTGACCTTGCCGGTCAAACGAGCAGAAATCATAAAAAGTCAATTTCTCAATCAACTGTTTTGGATGGCTGTCGGCATTCTCTTTGCCATCACGGTGACCGCCCTATCCTGGCTTTTTCACGGCAGCCTTTTTGATATCCCTCTCGATATCGTCACCACATTTGTCATGGGAATCAGCATGAGCCTTTTTGCGGGTGCGCTCTTCTTTCCCCTGTTTTACTGCCTCGGGGAAGAACGGGGAAACATTTTGATCGGCTTATCTCTCGTCTGCTCCTTTGGCTTTGATTATGCGATTGTTACTTTATTCAATTATTACGCATCACCGGGACCCCAAAAGCCCCTGCTCGGCATTATCATCCTGATGGCGATTTCCCTGCTCGCCTTTGGCCTATCCTACCCGCTCACGGTCCGCATTTTTCAGCGCAGGGAATACTAAATCTTAATCCGTGTCCACTTGCCCTGTTTAAATCGGATCGAGGCAAACGTAAAACGGGAAATCTGATCCGCAAGCACGCCGAGCCAAATACCGATTATGCCAAGCCCGAACACATACCCGCCCAGCCAGGAACCCAGGGTGCGGATAAAGGTAACGCTGATGGTGGAAGCGACCGCCGTGTAAAACGTATCGCCAGCGCCGCGCAGACACCCCATATAGACCACCTGGCTGATCTGGAAAATGACCACGAAAATGATGACCCTCATAATGCCCACGCCGATGGCCACAATATGTTCCTCCGCAAAAAACAGGCGCATCAGCGTCCCTGCCCCGAAAAAGTAAATGACGGCAAGGCAAACTGCAATCACGCCGCCGAACATCCTACAGATGCCACCGTACTCTTTGGCAAGTTTTTCATCACCTGCACCGAGGCTGCGCCCGATCAACGCAACCGCGGCCGCCTGCAAGCCGTCTCCAAAGGAAAAGGTCAGACCCATGATATTCATCCCCACCTGATGCGCCGCCATCGCGTCAGTCCCCTGCTTCGCCGCCATGATCGCCGTCATCATAAAACCGACCCGCATCAGAAGCTGTTCAAAAAATACGCTGTAACCTACATGAATGATATTGACCAAAGTTTTGATTGCAGGACGGACTTTATTTTTGATTAGATAGGGCAGGCTGATAAACCCGTCAGGATTCAGAATGGAAATCACACTCATAACAGACGCCACTACCGTTCCCAGCACTGTCGCCAGCGCCGCGCCCCGAATGCCAAGAGCGGGAAATCCGAAATGTCCGCCTATCAGCAGATAGTTAAAAATGATATTCACGGTATTGGAAGTTACGTTGGTACGCATGGTGATCTTCGTATTGCCCACACCCCGCTGCGCGGAATTGATTCCCATCTGAATGCAGTTAAAAATCATACCGCCCATAATAATCTGAAAATACATCACCGCGCTGTCATGTGTCTCAGGCGTCGAACCGCAAAAACGGATAATCGGACTTGCCAGAAACACAAACAGAATACTCATAATAATTGCCGCAGCAATAATGAAGGCCACCGCCGTACTTAAAATGCGGTTCGCCTCCTCTTGCTTTTCCTCCCCCCGCCGCCTCGCAACCAGGGCGGAGATTGCCACATTGGCAGCAAAAAACAGGGACAGCCCGATAAATTTCGGCTGTGTCGTAAGCCCCACCGCCGCGACAGCATAAGATCCCAAAGAGCTTACCATCAACGAATCCACCAAACCCGCAAAAGCCACAAAAAAGGACTCCACGATGGACGGCCACGCCATATGGAAGGTGATGCGGATATTCTCTTTTTTATATTTCGGGGTTTTCGCTTTCTGCGCTATCTGCTCCATGTGATACCACCTTTTGTGAAAATTCTTGCAACATAGGCTGCCATTTTTATCTTTCGTCTGTACTTCCGTATGCTCGCAGTGCACACTTGTAAACCTTACGGTTTCCTCGTTCACGGGCATTCGCCCTATACATCCGCAATCTGAAAAAAATGTCAGCATGCTGCCATTTTTTCATCTTTCGTCTGTGCACTGCTCATTGCTTTCGCGGATATTATACCACATATCAAATCAGGCAGAAAGTGTATTGCACCATAAACACAATCGTTATATAATTTTTACACTGTCTTATCAAAATATTTTGCCATCGAACCATTAAAAATTTGATTATGGAGCAGATTCAAATGTCACAGGAAATTTTATTGTTGGAGGACGATGACAGCCTCAATCACTCTATTGCTTACAAGTTAAAAAAAGAAGGGTATACCGTACACAGTGCCTTCACCGTGAAAGATGCCCTCAGCCTGTTTCAGAATAAAAATCTTTCCCTGATCATCTGTGATATCTCTCTGCCGGACGGAAACGGCCTGGACTTTTGCTCCCGCGTGCGGCAGGAAAGCAACGTCCTCCTTTTATTTCTGACAGCCCTTGACCGCGAAGAAGATATCGTGGCAGGCTACAGGCAGGGCGCGGATGACTACATTACCAAACCCTTTTCCATAACGGCTTTGACTGCGAAGGTCGGCGCACTCTTAAAACGGTTTCCCACCGATGCTCCCAAAAGCATTATCTCCGGCGATATTACGCTATACCCGGAGGAAGGACGGGCCGCAAAGAAAGATTCCTATTTATCCCTGACTGCAAAGGAATACTCCCTGCTCTCCTTTTTTATGGAAAATCCAATGCGCATTCTTTCAAGGAATCAGCTTCTGGAAGCCATCTGGGATATTGAAGGAAATTTTGTAGATGAAAACACGCTCTCCGTTAATATCAGACGGCTTCGGGAAAAAATCGAGGACAACCCTTCCACCCCTGCCATCCTGAAAAATGTCAGGGGGCTCGGCTATATCTGGGAAAGGAAATGTGAAAAACGATGAGAAAAAAACTGCATCTGCCGTCCTATCTTCCAAACGCATATTTTTTTATTCTGACTGCCTCCCTGCTCTTTGTTTTTCTTTGCGGATTCTGGGGTGTTTCCCTTCTAAATTCCCAACACAAGCAGGAACTTGATCTGATCAGCAACATTGCGGGAGCGGTTCTCTCCGAATATCCCGAAGCAGAGGAACTTTTCGTCTCCACATTGCGGGATACCAAATATATTCACGTAGACGAGGGGCTTTCCCTCCTTAGCAAGTACGGCTATCGACAAAATCTTCTAATGAGTGATATTCCTTATTATCGCTCAGCTTTATCAAACTTTGCCACGCTTTTGGGGCTTGTCTTTCTTTGCGGTTTCCTTTTGATATCCTTTTCCTTTTATCGCCTCTCAAAAAATCAGAAAAAGCAGGAGATGATGCTCCATACCCTGCTCGACCGCTATCTGTCGGAAGACTATTCTGTCTTGGAAACAGAAGTTCTCACCGACTCCATATTCAGCGAAACTTTCACCGATCCTCTTTACAAGCTGGGAAATAAATTGATGACAAAAACAAGGGCTTTGGCTGAGGAGCGGGATTACACCAAAACGCTTGTGACCGATATCTCCCACCAGTTAAAAACGCCCATCAGTGCTTTAAAAACCTGTCTCACCATGTGTACGGAAGCTGACACGGAGGAAGATCGCACAGACTTTTTACACAGATGCATTCTGCAAATGCAAAATCTGGAAAGCCTGGTGACTGTGCTAGTCAATGTGTCCCGTTTGGAAACTTCTCTGATTTCTTTTCGTCAGGAAGCGTTTCCGCTGTCCGACCTGCTCACCGACGCTGTCAACACAGTTTATGAAAAGGCCCTGCAAAAAAATATCTCCGTTGAAGTCCTTACATCGGAGCAGGATCCTCTTCCTGAAAAGCTGCTTTCTTCCGCCGACGGAAACGCTTTCGACATATCCTTATTGTTGGACCGGCGCTGGAGCGCCGAAGCCATCGCAAACATTCTGGATAACGCAATCAAGTATTCACCTGCGGGCAGTACAGTGACCATCAGGCTCCATCAATTCTACAGTTATATCAGTCTGGAAATTACCGATCAGGGAATCGGTATCCCCAAAGAAGAATATAATCAAATCTTTAAGCGTTTTTACCGCGGCAGCCATCCGCTCGTGAAACAGACAGAAGGGACAGGTGTCGGCCTCTTTCTTGCCAGACGGATCATTGAGGAGCAGGGCGGGGCGGTCTCGGTAAAACCTGCAGCAAGACAGGGCACGGTCTTCGTTGTACGGCTGCCTCTGTTAAATTAGGTATTCTTTAACCGCTCGAGTTCCGCACGAAGCATCTCGTTTTCCGCCAATACATCCTGATAAGCCCTGTCCTTCTGTGCGATTATCTGCTCATGCTCCAGGCGTTCCTGCTCAATCGCTTTCTCATAGTTGCGCAGATCCTGCTCGTGCCCCAGGCGTTCCTGTTCGCGGTCTGAGCGTTCCTGTTCGATCGCCCTCTCATAATTGCGCAGGTCCTGATAGTACTCCTCACGTTCCAGACAGCGTATACGGATCTCCTCATCGGAGCACGTATAATATAATGCCTTCGCTGTCTCGTATAAAGCTTCGTCTTCGGATGCCGTCATTCTCAGTTCCTCCCATGTGGATGCTTTCATCAGTCTCGCCCAGCTGTCGATGTGGTAGTGTCTGTCTTCTTCGGTGGCCAGATCGATGCGTGTCAGATCCGCCACATACAGGGTCAGGTCATCGTTGTAGACCCGATGGTTTTTGATATTGATCAGTTTGTAAGCCGCGTAGAACTCGGGATGATCCTCAAACAGGGTATAATCCAGGAGGCCGATATGGATGGCGGGCCTTGCGTCTTTGTAATCCTGCCCTCTGTTGAGTTGGTCGTAGGATCGGCACAGGTACATGACGGAGCGGTTTGGCCAGTTGAGGCGGTTGGCGATCTGCATCTCAAGATTTATCCGTGTACGGTCATTCAGGAGCAGCTGGATATCCAGGCGGAATTCCTTGTCATCGATACTGTCCCCCAAAAGGATCGGGTTGGTGATCTCCACGGAGGTCACTTCCGAATCTGCAAGGTGAAGCAGGGAGCAGATCAGGCCGCGCAGGGCTTTATTACTTGACTGAAAGACGGCGCGGAACATATAGTCGTTGGTCATGTTGTAAGGGATCCTGCCCGTGGCTTTTTCAAAATCCGAATGCGCAAACGGCATTGTACACGGCTGTTCCGTGTGAGTGACATTTTGACTGTAATCGTTTGTTTTCATAGATGTGCCTGCCTTTCGATTTGACAATTGATCGGAATCCGATGAAACGGAAGAATTTCGAATGATATGTGATGTAACGGAACCATTCCTAAAAGCTCCGTTAAACCAGATATAGCATAAATAAAGACCGTACACAACCTACAATCAAATCTTAACATGGAGAAAAATAGTAATCGTTATTCCGATAATCAAATGTGGCATAACAAGATATATGACAAGCGTTTACATTATGATAGACAAAACACAAGATATGGTATTATGCAATTTTATGGTATAGACTCTATTTTCATCCTACAATTATTTTTTTGTAAGTTTCTTGTAAGAAAAGCACAGTATACTGTATTTACAAAGAGATATCCGTAAAAACTCACACGAAAGGCAGGATAAAATGAATAACCAGGCAAACATCATTTTGAAAACAGAAAATCTCTGCAAGTATTACGGCTCCGGCGACAGTCTCGTTAAGGCCACGGATCACATCAATTTGCAGATCAAACAGGGAGAGTTTGTCTCCATCATCGGCAAGTCCGGCAGCGGCAAGTCCACCCTGCTCCATATGCTGGGCGCACTGGACAACCCCACCTCAGGCAATGTCTTTCTCGACGGGGAAAACATTGCCAGCCTGAAAGCGGACGCGCTCTCCAAGATCCGCCGCCGCAAAATTGGCTTTATCTTTCAGGCATACAATCTGATTCCCGCCTTGAATGTATGGGAAAATATCGTCCTTCCGCTGGGGCTGGACGGCAAACCTCTGGATGAAGCTTTTATCAATGATATCATTGCGACGCTTGGCCTCACGGAAAAGAAACGCAGCCTTCCTAACACGCTCTCCGGCGGCCAGCAGCAGCGCTGCGCCATCGCAAGAGCCATTGCTGCCAAGCCCTCCCTGATTCTGGCGGATGAGCCCACGGGTAACCTGGATACCAAGACCGGAGACGAAGTAATGGCCCTCTTAAAAACATCCGCCAAAAAATACGGCCAGACATTGGTTGTTATCACCCACAACGAGGAGGTCGCGCAGATGGCCGACCGCACGATCATGCTGGCAGACGGGCGCATTATTTCCGACGGAAAGCTTATGATAGAAAATGAAGAGGAGGTGGCAGCTCATGCAGAAAACTGACACGGTTTTCAATCTGGCCCTGCAGCGCCTTCGCTACAACAAAAGCCGCACACTGCTCACAGGCATTGCCATCCTGCTCACCACCATACTACTGACGGCTATCGGCACTACCGGCGTCGCCATACTTGACATGAACAGGCAGATTTATTCCTTGTCTGATTATCACACATCTTTTAACGAGCTTACGCCCGAACAGGTGGAGATTTTGTCCTCTCACATTCGGGTGGAAGCGCTCGACACTTCGGAGACTTTTGCGGATATTATCAACGGAAAAATGAACGGCGTTCTCACTTACACAGACATCCTGCGGGATGACAGGGCGGAAACCGCAGACAATAGCACGCACGGGCTGACGCTTGAAAAAGGGCATTATCCCGAAGCGGAAGATGAAATCTGCTCCTCCCCCATCTTTTTCCGCCGCATGGGGGTAGAGCCTGTCCTCGGCAGCAAAATGACGCTCTCCTTCCGCGTAAACGGCAAAGGGGAAATTCTGACCGATGAATTTACCGTCAGCGGCCTGCTGCCCGATGTAGAAATCGACGAGGGCATAGACGACAGCCGCCTGATGTGGAACGCCTATGTTTCAAAAGCCGTTCTGCAAAAATATGCGGATTCCGGACTCTATCAGTCAAAACCCAGTGCCACCCTGCGTGTTTACGGAGAAGATGAACTGTCCTTCGATGAAATGGAAGATCGCATCCTTTCTGTCGCTGCGGATATCGGACTGGATGAGATGTACGTCAAACTTAATAAAGCATATCTTTCCACCGTGACCGATCCGGGCACAGAAGTCATCGCTATCATCACCGTGATCTGCCTGGTCGTGATCCTCTTTTCCTCTCTGGTAATTTACAGTATCTATTATGTGGGCGTGATCACGGATGTACAGGAGATTGGAAAACTGAAGGCGCTGGGCGCTTCCAGACGTCAACTTGCCGGTATGTTATATTGGCAGGGTGCCATCGTATCCGCCATTGCCGTCCCGGTAGGACTTTTGATCGGCTTCCTTCTGCCCTACCTCTGTTTTCCGCTTGTTTTGTGGGCATATCAGAGCGGCTCCGCCATCAATTCCTATTCCCGCGACGCAGCGGAGGCGGTCATCGGGCAGATTCATATGTTCTCTCTGCCCGTACTGCTTACGGCAGCGGCAGCTTCCTTGGCTACAGTAGCTTTGTCTTTGCGAAAACCCATTCGCATGGCAAAAAAGGTTTCCCCTGTGGAAGCCATTCGCTATCAGGAAAATACAACGGATAAAAAAAGCCGTGTGGGACATCATACGGTAAAAGTCTCCACTTTAACTTTTGCTAACCTGACGCGCAATAAAAAACGTACCACCGTCACCATCCTCACCATGGGCTTAAGCTGCGTACTTTTTATCTGCGTCTCCGCTGTCTTAAGCAGTGTCAGCGCGGAGGATATTGCCAGAAGAAATATTCCTAAGGGAGATTTCCGTATTTCTCTGAAATATGCACATTATTATGATAATGAATATCCCGAAAACAATTTGGAAAATCTGGTACAGCAAAATTATTTCAGTGACGCCTTCCTTTCGCAGTTACTCTCTATAGAAGGAGTGGAGAAAGTAGAACGCGAACCCGGTATCATCCTCTCCTCCACGGATGTGCCTTCCGCCATGTATGAGGAATACGACAACCGCCAGCCGCTTTCCTATTTTACCAGAGAGGATGTGGCAGAATTAAGCACTTATCTGGAACAGGGCAGTATCGATTATGACCGCATGACCGCAAACAATGAGATCATCTGCACCCATGTATATTCTTTTAAGCAGTACGGTCTTTCCATTGGCGACAGCTTTTCCATGAAACTCCTCGACGGCAGCCGGGAAATTCCTTTTACGACCACGCTCACCGCCCTGACGCAGCCGGACAGCAATTTTTCTTTTCTTATTATGACGCAAGACTCATGGAATAATCTGGGACTGACCTGCGATCCTACCACGAATATTTATCTGTATGCGGACGACGAACACTATGACAGCGTCAAAGAAGCTTTGCTAAAAATCGTATCTGAAAATGAGCATTTTACCATGTATGCCATGGATGTGGAATTGAAGATCGGGCACTCTGGCGTCGATCTGACAAGGAACCCTGTCTACCTCCTGCTTTCGCTGATTGCCGTGATCGGCTTTATCAGCCTGATCAATACGATGATCACCAGCATAGTCACCAGAAAGAAAGAACTGGGTATCCTGCAGGCACTGGGGCTTTCCGACAGACAACTTGTGCGTATGCTTTCCGGGGAAGGACTTGTCTTTACCGCCGGCACCCTTCTGATCAGCCTGACGCTTGGAAATTTCTTTGGCTATCTTTTTTACAAATGGGCAAAACAAGAGCATTTTATGAGCATCAGCCGCTACCACTATCCCCTGTGGGAATCCATCGGCCTTGCGCTGGTGCTGCTGATTGGACAGCTTTTGATTACTCTCCTGATCAGCAAAAAAATGAAAAAGGAGAGTCTGATCGAACGCATTCGAAATCAAGACTAAATGTTTTGGTAGTATTGTACAAAATTTAATACACTTTTTATAGTTGATTGTGCAATAATACGTATAGTGTTATAATAAACGCAGACATATTGTTTGCGTTTATTTTTATGTGAGGGGGTAACTACTATGACCAGAGAGCAGTACAGAGCAGCAAACACCAGAATTTTTCCAGTTATCATGATCATACTCGGCTATTTTCTGATTACATTTCTATTGTCAATGCTGGCCGGACAAGCCACCTGGAGAGTCTGGGTGCAGCTCATCTTTACAATCATTGCTGTCATTATCAGCATTGCCGCTTTCCTGAAAGATAGAGAAATCAAGGCCTGCACGATCATTCTTATGGGCTCCTGTGCGCTCGCCTATGTGGTTATCGTCCTGTTAAACAATTCGAACGGCGTGTATGCCTACGTCTTTGCCCTGATCATTGCTTCCATGGCCTTTTTAAATGTAAAACTTACCATCTATGGCAACAGTGTGGCTATTATTGCAAATCTGCTGCGAATCATCATCCATAAAAGCGACCTCACCTCCTCCATCGTAGAAATGTTTTCCCTGATCTTGGTGGCCGCTTCCTGTATCACAGCCACCCGCCTGATGATTCGATTTAATGAAGAAAATATGTCTTCCATTTTGGAAGCCGCAAAAGCGCAAGAACTTACCAACCAGACCATGACGCAGGTCGCGGATGATATTACCGCCCATTTTACAGAAGCCATGAATATGGTTGCCGAATTAAAAGAATGTATCGAAACCTGTAATTTTGCAATGGAAAATATTGCCGAGAGCACGGAAATGACTGCCGAATCCATTCAGGAACAGGCTTCCATGTGCGTGGAAATCCATGCTTCCTCAGACACCGCGGAAGGGGAGATCCGTTCCATGCTGGAGGCCTCAGACAGAACCATGCAAACCATCACGGAAGGCTCCGATGAGATCATGAAATTAAAAGAACAGGCTGAGAACGTGGCCTCCGCCAGCGACACCACCGTGCAGGTCATCTCAAAATTAACCGACCAAATCAGCAATGTGCAGGAATTTATCGGCACCATTTTAAGCATCGCAGGAAAAACAAATCTACTGGCGCTGAATGCCTCCATTGAGGCTGCCCGAGCAGGCGAGGCAGGAAAAGGATTTGCCGTGGTTGCGGAGGAAATCAGGCAGCTCTCCGAACAGACCAAGGAAGCCTCCAACAATATCACCGCCATCATCCACGATCTGAACACGGACGCACAGTCAGCCAACGAGAGCATCGAGGCTTCCGCTGCCTCCGTACATACGCAAAACGGCATGATTGAAAGTATGCGCACGCGTTTTGATGATATCTATCAGGAGATGACTTCCCTCTCCTCCAAGGTAAAAAATACGGAGGCAAGCGTCAATACCATTCTCGCCTCCACCGATACCATTTCCGAAAATATCAGCCACCTCTCCGCAACCAGTGAAGAAGTAGCTGCATCCTCCACCGAAGGACTGCGCACCTCCGAAAAATCCGTGGAGAACATGAACTGTTGTAAGGAGATCCTAGAGGAGATTTCCTCCTTGGCTCAGAAACTAAAAGTTGGGTAAAATGCGGAGAATGCTGTATTTCAAGCATTCTCCTGAGTGAAACATAGAACTTCTCCACGAAGCAGCCTCTGCTGCAAGTGGCTAGAAGTTCTTTTCACTCTACCATTGTAACACCGCAGATGCCCAGGTCAGCCCGCCCCCGAAACCGCTCATGGCGATTTTTGTGCCAGGCTTTAACAATCCCTTTCGGTTCATCTCATCCAAAAGGATCGGCACGCTTGCCGCTGAAATGTTTCCACAGTGGTCCAGACTGATGGGAAACTTATCCTCGGAAATATGGAGCCGTTTCGACACCGACTGAATGATGCGGATGTTTGCCTGATGCAGCGCGTAATAATCAATCTCTTCCGGCGTAAATCCTGCCGCCTCAATGGTCTTTTGCAGAGAGGCAGGCACCGTGGTCACGGCAAACTTATATACTTCCTGCCCATCCATATGAACATAAGCCGTCTCCTGATCGTTCGCGATCAGGGGATTATTGTTTGTACGACCAAGACAGGCAAGCACATCGCCCTTGGTGCCGTCGCTACCCTGATCAAAGGCCAGCATGCCATACTTCTCATCACCCCGCACGACAGCCGCTCCCGCGCCGTCTCCAAACAGCACACAGGTGCTCCTGTCGCTCCAGTCTACAATCTTAGATAGTGTCTCCGCTCCTAAAATCAGCGCCGTCCGATATAGCCCTGCCTGAATATAGGCATTGGCAATATTAAACGCAAACATAAAGCCGGAGCAGGCTGCATTGACGTCGAAAGCCACCGCATTCTTCGCCCCCAGCGCCGCCTGTACCTCACAGGCGCAGGCAGGCGTTACGTAGTCAGCTGACACAGTCCCCAAAATGATCAGATCAAGCTCCTCCGCAGTTACGCCTGCATTCTCAAGCGCCCGTCTCGCCGCCTCCACGGACATGCTTGCCGTGGTCTCCTCCTTCGCCAGATGGCGTTTTTTGATTCCCGTCCTGCTGCTGATCCACTCGTCGGAAGTATCCATGATCTTCGCCAGATCGTCGTTTGACACCACCGTTTCGGGAAGGCAGCTTCCCGTTCCTATGATTCTTGTCTTCATCATATCAATGAAACCCCCTCAAGGTTTTAAGGTTTAAAGTCGTCCAATATATCCCTCACATGCTCCAGCTTCGTCGCCCGATACGCGTTCGCGCCGCAAAAGAGCAGGGCGTCGTCCACTTTCCCTGTCACTGCGTTGATGAGGGCGTCCGTAATACAGTAAGGCGTATCCGCCCCCTTACACGTGCTGATGCACAGATGGCATTTTTCATGCGGGATCTGCCCCTCCTTCGCCTTTTTCATAAAAGGATTGAGGATCGCGCGCCCCGGCATCCCCACGGGACTCTGCACAATAACGATATCATCTTTTTTCGCATTGATATAAGCCTGCTTGTAAGCGTCGTCCGCATCGCATTCGTACGTCGTCACAAAGCGGGTCGCCATCTGTACACCCGACGCGCCCAGCTCCAAATAATGCTCCATATCGGCGCGCTCATAGACACCCCCCGCCATGATCACGGGAATTTTTACGCCATGTTCCACCGCCGTTTCATTGACCAGCGCGATGATGGCCCTGACTTCTTCATCATAATGAAGCCCCTCGATATCGTCAAGCTGCTCCTTATGAAAGCCCAGATGTCCGCCCGCAAGAGGCCCTTCGATCACTATGGCATCAGGCAGACGGTTGTATTTCTTCCACCAATAGCGCATAATGACCTGCGCGGATTTTACACTCGACACAATGGGAAGAAGCTTCGTCTTAGCCTCACCCACAATTTTCGGCAGATCCATCGGCAATCCCGCACCGGAAATGATGAGGTCGATCCCCGCCGCCACTGCCGCCTTCACATAGTCCTCATACCTTCTGGTCGCCACCATGATATTAACGCCAAGAATCCCGCCCTTTGCAAGTTCCCTGGCCTTCCCGATCTCCGTCCCGATGGCCCGCAGATTCGCGCCGATTGGGTCTGTGTCAAAATCAGACTCTCTGTAACCGATCTGCGCCGTAGAGAGCACGCCGATGCCGCCCTCCGCCGCCACTGCACCTGCCAGAGAGGAAAGGCTTACGCCCACGCCCATACCGCCCTGAATGACAGGCACCCGCGCCGTCAAATCCCCTATTTTCAGAGGCTTTACTTCTACCATACGTTTCTCTCTTTCTCTATTCCGAGGATCGCAGATCCTCGCATAGTTAAGTTGCGAAGCAACTTTACTATTATCCGATTGCAAAAGTCAGTTCCGCCTGCGTCACCAGTTTCCCGTCCACATAAGCCTTCGCCTGTCCCATGCCGATCGGTCCCTTGATCTTTACAATCTCGGTCTCCAGTGTAAGCACATCGCCCGGCACGACCTTGCCCTTAAATTTCGCATTGTTGATTCCCGCAAAGTAAGCGGTCTTTCCCTTAAACTCAGGCTGGCTTAAAATCGCCACCGCGCCCGTCTGCGCAAGCGCCTCCACGATCAGTACGCCCGGCATCACCGGCTCCTGCGGAAAGTGCCCTGCAAAAAAAGGTTCATTATAGGACACACATTTTTTAGCCACTACCCGTTTCCCTTCTTCCAGCTCCTCAATGGTATCGATCAACATAAAGGGCTGCCTGTGAGGAATGATTTCCATGATTTCTTTCGCACCCATTAAAGACATTTTTGAATCCTCCTATTCGTGGTATTTCTTCACGACCAGGCTCGCATTGTGTCCGCCAAAGCCCAGCGAATTAGAAAGCGCATACTCGACATCCGTCTCACAGGCCTCTTTGCAGTAGTCCAGATCGCACTCCTCGTCCGGCACCTGATAACCGACTGTGCGATGGATATAGCCCTCCTGCAATTCCTTTACGCAAGTGACAAACTCGATCGCGCCTGCCGCACCCAGAAGATGGCCTACCATGGACTTGGTGGAATTGATCTTGATATTTTTCGCGTGATCGCCAAAGAGCAGCTTGATTGCCCTCGTCTCAAACAAATCGTTGTGATGCGTGCTGGTTCCATGCGCATTGATATACGTAATATCGTCTAAATTCAGGCCTGCGTCTTTCACCGCATACTCCATTGCCTTGGCCGCGCCTGCACCGTCTTCCGCGGGAGAAGTGATGTGATATGCGTCGGAAGAACAGCCGTAGCCCGCCACCTCCGCGTAAATCTTTGCGCCTCTTGCTTTCGCGTGCTCTAACTCCTCCAGCACCACGATGCCCGCGCCTTCGCCCATCACAAAGCCGCTGCGCTCCTTATCAAAGGGAATCGAGCAGCGCCCAGGATCCTCGGAGGAGGTCAGCGCCGTCAGCGCGGAAAAGCCGCCGATACCGATGGGACATACGCTGCCTTCGGTGCCGCCCGCTACCATCACTTCCGCATCGCCATACTGAATGGTACGGAACGCCTCACCAATCGAGTTTGTTCCCGTGGCACAGGCCGTCACCACATTGATGCTCTTTCCTTTTAATCCAAACTGAATCGACACATTGCCCGCCGCCATGTTGGAGATGGTGAGCGGCACAAAGAGCGGCTCAATGCGGGAAGGCCCCTTTTCCAGCAGTCTGCTGTGAGAACGCTCCATCGCCTGCAACGAACCCGTGCCCGAACCGACCGCCACGCCTACGCGATAAGGATCTTCCTTCTCCATATCGATCCCTGCGTCTTCCAGCGCTTCCTTCGCCGCCGCCACCGCATACTGAGAAAACGGCTCCATTCTCTTGGCCGCCTTAAAATCCATGTAATTCTTGCCGTCAAAATCCTTGACTTCCGCCGCCAGTTTACACTTAAACTCGGAAGCGTCAAACTTCGTGATCGGGGCAAAACCAATCTTTCCTTCCTTTACCCCCGCCCAAAATTCGTTTACACTCAGACCAATCGGCGTGATTGCACCCATACCTGTTACTACTACTCGTCTGCTCATACTCAAACTCCTTTTTATTATTGACATATTTGTAATGTTTCTTTTCCCGATACACAGCTTGGATGAGATCATATTCTCAAGGAGCCCCTTGAAAAGCGCCGGTACTTGGCGAGGTTTTCACGAGCCTAGTATCCGCTGCGTTTTTCACGGAGCGAGAGCGCGGCGACGCAGAATATGATCTCGTCCAAGCGTCGCATTGTCAAAAATCAAATCGCCATTCCTCCATCGACAGAAATCACCTGCCCGGTGATATATCCCGCCTTATCGCTTGCAAGAAACGCCACCGTCTCCGCAATATCTTTCGTCGTTCCCACTCTCTTTAAGGGAATCTGCGAAAGGGTCGCCTCTTTTGCCGCATCCGTCATGGCCTGCGTCATATCCGTATCGATAAAGCCCGGCGCCACCGCGTTGACCGTGATATTCCTGCTCGCAAGTTCTCTCGCCATGGACTTTGTCAGCCCAATCACACCCGCCTTGGACGCCGCATAATTAGCCTGTCCCGCATTACCAAGCACTCCCGACACAGAAGATAGATTGATGATCCTGCCCGCCTTCTGCTTCAAGAAAGGACGGTACATATGCTTAATGGTATTGAACGTCCCTTTCAGGTTGGTATCGATGACCGCGTCGAAATCTTCCTCCGTCATCTTGATCATCAGATTGTCTCTGGTAATACCCGCATTGTTCACTAAAATGTCAATATGTCCAAACGCAGCCAGCATATCGGTTATCATCTTCCCGCAGGCCTCGTGATCCGACACGCTGCACTGCACTGCCGCCGCCTTTCTTCCCATTGCCTCGATCTGAGAAACGACCTCCTCTGCTTTCTCTTTGGAACCGTTGTAATTCACGATCACATCCGCGCCGTATTCCGCCAGCGTCAGCGCAATCTCCCGCCCGATACCGCGGCCCGCGCCCGTCACGAGCGCTACTTTTCCTGTAAACATATCTGTCCTCCTAATTATTTTCTTTCATTACCATCCGCAAATTGCTTTGTCGATTGAGCATCAGCACAAACCAGAAAGTTTCTCCAAATCCTCCACCTTCTCGATATTGATGACCTTCATCTCCTTGTTGATCTTACGCATAAATCCGGAAAGCGTCTTGCCCGGTCCGATTTCCACGAACGTGTCCACACCGTCCGCGATCATCCGCTCCACGGTCTGCTGCCACTTCACGGAGGAGGAAACCTGCTTCTCCAAAAGCGGCTTTACATCCGCCTTGTCCTTCACATAATCCGCCGTCACATTGGCAATGTAAGGAATGGCGATATCATGGATTTCCACATTTTCAAGTTCTTTCGCTAATTTCTCTCCTGCACCCACAAGCAGCGGAGAATGGAAGGGGCCGCTCACATTCAAAGTCACACACCGCTTAGCGCCTGCTGCCGTCAGTTTCTCCACTGCCGCCTGCGCCGCAGTCTCCTCGCCTGTAATCACGATCTGACCGGGGCAGTTATAATTTGCGATCGTCACCATCCCGGGAGTCTCCTCACAAATCTTTTCAATCACTGCCGTATCCAGACCCAGTACCGCCACCATCGCGCCGCCGTTTGGCACCGCCTCCTGCATATAGATGCCGCGCTTTCTCACGATCTGAAAGACATCCTCAGGACTCATCACGCCGCTTGCCACCAGAGCGCCGTACTCGCCTAAGCTGAGTCCCCCTGTCACATCGGGCTTCACGCCTTTCTCCTCGACAGCCTTTAACATCGCTACCTCTGCTGCCAGCATAGCGATCTGCGTGTACTCCGTAATGTTGATCTGCTCATTTTCCTCAAAGCAGAGAGCCGCCACATCCAGCCCACTTGCCTTGCCCGCCAGCTCAAACATCTCTTTACAGACTGGGATCTGCTCGTAAAAATCTTTACCCATCCCCACATACTGTGCTCCCTGTCCTGGGAACATAAAAGCAATTTTACCCATAAAACCTTCCTCCATTCCGATTGCTTCAATTAGTTTGAATTTCAAAGTATTTAGTTTAGAAAAAGGAGAATGCCAACTGTTGGCATTCTCCGCCAAAATATTCTATTAAGCCCTGCCCTGCAAGAGAGACTCTGCCTGCTCCATGATCTCATGGATCATCTCCGCACAGGTCATCTCCTCCTTGATCATGCCTGCGATCTGGCCTGCCATCAGCGTACCGTTCACGGTATCGCCCTCTACAACAGCCTTACGCAGCGCACCCAGCGTCAGATGCTCCAGCTCCTCGAACGGCGCTCCTGCCTTCTCAAGCTTTATGTACTCTCTGGTCATATTGTTGCGGATCTGGCGCACCGGATGACCGTGGGTCGTACCCGTTACCTCAGAGTCAATATCCTTCGCCGCCAGGATTTTTTTCTTATAATTTTCATGTACGATGGACTCTTTCGCCACCACAAAACGGGTGCCCATCTGCACCGCCTCCGCGCCCAGCATCATCGCCGCGGCAAATCCTCTGCCGTCTGCAATGCCGCCTGCCGCGATCACGGGAATGCTCACCGCATCCACCACCTGGGGCACAAGCGTCATGGTCGTCGCCGAACCGATATGGCCGCCGGATTCCGTACCCTCCGCGATCACTGCGTCAACCCCGGCACGCTCCATCATTTTTGCCAGTGCCACACTTGCAACCACGGGCGCCACCTTAATGCCCGCAGCTTTCCAGTCAGCCAAATACTTGCCCGGATTACCTGCACCAGTCGTTACCACTTGCACGCCCTCGTCGACGATCACTTTCGCGATCTCGTCCGCCTCGGGATTCATCAGCATTACATTGACGCCAAAAGGCTTTTTTGTCAGCTCCTTCGTCTTCTGAATCTGCTCCCTGACAAAGGATGCCGGCGCGCCGCCCGCGCCAATGATACCAAGACCACCCGCCTCGGACACCGCCGCTGCCAGATGATACTCAGCTACCCATGCCATACCGCCCTGGATGATCGGATATTCGATCCCCAAAAGCTCCGTAATTTTCGTCTTCATTTGATATCCTCTAACTGATCGTCGCTCGGCAGCTTACGCCTCAACGCCTTTACTTTTCATATACTCTACAACAGCGCCTACGGTCGTGATCTGCTCCAGATCTTCGGAAGGGATCTCCACACCGTACTCCTCCTCAAAAGCCATTACCAGCTCAAACAAATCCAGAGAATCCGCACCCAGATCCTCTTTAAAAGACGATTCCTCGGTGATTTCTACACCGTCCAAGTTTAACTGCTCCTGAATGATCTCAATAACTCTCTCTAACATTTCTCCGTTCTCCTTTTCGTCATATAAAATAGTTTGACATTCAAAGTATATGTCCTGCCCGGACGTTTGTCAATCCTATTTTTACGGATTCTTACTATTTTGTCAATCTCTTTGCAACAAATATTGCATTTTTTAGCACAAGAATGTGTTTTCCTGCTTGACCCTGCCCCTGGGACATAGCTTACACTTGTAAAAAACAATTTTCAAAGTCACGCCAATCCCCCAAAGAGAAGCAGGAGAACTGTTATGAAACTGTTAAAGCAGCTGATCAAATTACACAAAATCCTTTTTATGATGGCAGTTCTGTTCACCTTCCTGTCTGTCATTATCAATTTATGCTGGAACAAATTTTTGGCACAGCTGCTGGATCTGCTTGGAAATGCAGATTTCTTTTCTTTCAAGAAGGAAACGGCTGTCTTTTTTACCCTTGGAATATTAGTCGTTTTGATCCACACGATCAGCGAATTTGCTTCATTGTTTCTTTCCTCCTATACCTGCGAAATGTTTGCACATGAGCTGCGGATGGGTTATGCAAAATCTTATTTACAAAGTGATCCGCGAACCATTTCAAAGCTCAATGTGGGAGAAGAACAGTCCACCATGCAAAATGAGCTGCAGGAAATCTCTGCTTATTTGACGGAAAGTCTTTTTCCTCTGATGAAACAGTTTGGTGCGTTTGTCGTCACGGTTTTATTTCTGCTTTGTCAGAACTTAAAATTGACTCTGCTTTCTGTCGTTCCCGTGCTCCCGCTGATTGCCTATTGCTCCTTTTCCAGCAAGATCATTCAAAACGAGACACGGCAATGCCAAAACAGCAAACAAAAAATCAACGGATTGGCTGACATGATTTTGGGATTATTTCCAATCATTCAGATCTACGACGCCTGTCAGCTGATCAAAGGCTCTATGGAGGAGGCGCTTTCTCAATGGGGTAAGGCAGCCGTTAAGAAGGAACGAATCACAGCCAAACTGATGTCTCTTTCGGGCGTGCTTTCCTTTGTACCCCTTCTGTTATTGCTTGGATCCGGCGGAGCTATGGTGATTCACGGAGAAATCAGCCTGGGGACTTTTTATATCTTTATCAATCTGTCGGGAAGTATTTCCGGCTTCCTGCAGAATATGCCGGGAATCTATGCCTCTTTCAGACGATTTCGTGCCTCTGCTGACAGATTGGAGGGAAAATTATGTTTCCATACGCAGTTTACTTAGAAAATATTTCCTTTTCTTATGGGAATCATATGGTGATAAATAACTTATCTCTCAGGGCCAACCCCGGTGAACACATCGGTATCGTCGGAGACAGCGGATGCGGCAAAAGTACGCTGCTTAAAATCCTTGCGGGTCTTTATGCGCCTGATCAAGGAACGGCTGTCATAGCGGGTGAACATAGCCTTGAGAAGATAAGAAAGCAGGTATCGCTTGTGATGCAAAGTAACAGCCTTTTCCCATTATCCATAAGAGATAATATTACCTGCGGTCACCCGATTACAGATGAAGCAGTCCGAGCGGCCTGCGAAAATGCAAGTCTTACAAAGTGGATCGAACACCTTCCGAACGGGCTGGACACCAATGTAGGGGAACGGGGAAATCAGGTATCAGGCGGGCAGGCGCAGAGAATCCAAATCGCCAGAGCACTTTGTAAGGATGCCCCTGTCATTTTGCTGGATGAGCCAATTTCGGCACTGGATCAGGATACCGGGCATTCCGTTCTGGATGCCCTGCGCAAATTAACAGATGGCAGGACCGTGATCCATGTCACCCATCACCTGGAAACTTTGGACGACAGCTATACCATCTATCGTATGGAAGGAGGCAGGATGGCTCGTGGGTGCTCTTAGAAAATTGATCAGCAAGATAGGCATTTGGCGTAAATATCTGTTCTTACTTTTGCTGCGGTCTCCGTTCGATGCTCTCATGACCTGCCTGTGTGCAAATTTAATGAAATCCGTTTTTGGTTATCTGGAAAGGAATGATGCCGACGCACTTTTGAAACACTGTGTCATATACGGCTTGCTATGCGCAGCGCTGTTTGTCTATAATGGAACCATATGGACCAAATATGCGGCATTTTCTGCAAAAGTAGAAATCCTTCTACAAAAAAAGATGTTTGAAAAAATGTTAAGTATGCCGCTTCAGCGGATAGACAGCCGTTTCAACGGTGAATGGATGACAAGGCTAAACAGTGATATCCAGACGGCTTTTACCATGATGAACGGTCCGTTAAATATGCCCCATCTGATTGTCGCAGTCATCAATATTACATTGTCCTGCTATTTGATGCAGAAAAGCAGTCTGCTTTTTCTGGGGATCACATGGATATCTGCGATTCCTCCATTTATAATCAATGATCGGATTGTGCTGAAAACGATTCCCAAATTAAAGGAAGAATCGCAAAGAGCCTTGGCTGAGAATACTTCCGCTATCAAGCCGTTACTGACTGACGCAGACACCATCCTGTTATATGCTGCCCAGGAATTGATGATGAAAAACTGTGCCAAAACCAGCAGAAAACTGTTGAAAATCAATATGAAAACACATATCAGAAAAGCAATCAGCGATGCGGGTATGTGTTTCTTCGGAATCAGCGGCTATCTTATGATCCTGTTGATCGGATACCAATTTATTTATCATGGGCGCATGGCATTTTCGGATATCGTTTACTGCTTTCAGGTCAGGGGTTCCATTTTAACGGGCACGCTGATGCTCATGACCTGCCTAAACAACTTAAAAGCAAACGCCGTATGTGTAAACAGGATTCTTGAAACATTAGAAGAATAAATAAAAGAAAGATGCACTGAAGAGTCTTTCGGGATTGGAGAAGAAAAATATGAAAAACGACCTTATGCTGATTGGTGAGATCGCAGATTTTTTTGGAGTTTCCAGAAAAGCAATGCGTTTATATGAAAAGAAGGGCATCATTAAGCCTGTGAAAACAGACGCTGCCAATGGGTATCGCTACTATTCGGCAGAGCAGGTGCAGCAGTTAAATGCACTGCTGGAATTAAAGGCATTGGGATTTTCTCTTGATGAAATCAAACAGATCATGGATGGAAAAACAGCGAAAGCAGCTCTTCTTGAAATACTGGAAAAGAAACGGCAGGCGTGGCTGGAAGCCATGAACAGCGCCAAGTACAAAGAAGAATGTCTGTGCGAGATCATTAAAAATGTTCAGGATTCCCACGCGGCACAAAAACTTACGGAAATGACAGAAGATGAACGGGCCTGGCTGTTGGTAAAGATGGTATGCTTAGAAGACGTCAGGGCACAAAAAGCCTTAAGTGAAGCGTTGTGGCTATAAATGCCCACATTTCATTTCTCACATCGAATTTCGCTTCTTCTATTTCATTTTATTTTATGCGGTCATTGATATTACTGCGCCCATTAAGTATAATAAATCACGAAAAAATTTGAACATAGAAGTTGACGGCTAGTAGTCAATTTCCTATAATTTATTTAAGTCTCTTTTAGCCAAAGAAGCCGAGCTATATAAAAAGATATATGAACAGAAAGA
The DNA here is from genome assembly GCA_910576815.1 of uncultured Lachnospiraceae bacterium. Taxonomy (GTDB): domain Bacteria; phylum Bacillota; class Clostridia; order Lachnospirales; family Lachnospiraceae; genus UBA3282. The sequence goes on along the minus strand of CAJTKA010000018.1, from coordinate 17,011 downwards.
ACTATGAGGTCAATGAATACCGAAAAGTTTTCCAATTAGGTAAATACCAGGGCTTATGTGTGGGCACGGTTTGATGAATAGAGTTGCTGAAAAACAAGGAGGAAGAATGCGGTACATACTTTCAAAAATGAGCGTTTTGGGTTGTTTCCTTTGTATTATTGGCGCTATCTTTACAATACAGGGGATTATAATCAGATACAATCTAGCAAATATCAAAGAATCCTACAATAAGTTCGAAATAAAAAAGGGGCGATATATCGAATATGATATATCAAAGGAAAATCTGATAGGAAGCTATTATACGAATCCTGACGGTTCGACTGGATATGGTCCTTATTGTGCCGAGTTTGGTTATATTGCGAAACAGACCTATATCGTTTCTATAAATGAAAAGTCAAATTATTATGTTCCACTAGTTGTTACGGATAAATATATTAAAAAGTTTAGTAAAACAAGCTATGGTGACGAAAGCTACCATATATTTGGCAAATTTGAAAAATTAGCTTATCCATTAGATTATGAAATGATTGCAAAATGCTTAGGGACAGAAAATAAATCTAAGATTAACAAATCAGTATCTTCTTATTATCAAATTAAGATTGTCGATTTGAAAAACGAGAAAAAAATATTATACAAAGGTCTTTCCTTCTTAATAATAGGGTTGCTTATTTTTCTTGTTACACTGGAAATAGAAGGAAAAAAACCGGATATAGACTATTGACATCCTGTAGTCAAATCTCTATAATTTGTTTAGGCCAATTCTCGGCAGAAGGGGCACCCCGCTATATAAAAAGATATATGATATGGAGGATAAAAATATGAAATCAATGAGTACTACCGAAATGAAAAAAATCACAGGCGGCGGAACATATATAGCAAATTGCCGTTTTTGTACGTTCTCAAAAAAAGCCACCTATACTGGCGAATATGGTGGATTAAGCTGGAGCACTGCAAAAGTATTATGTGAAGGCGTCGTAAGGAATCATGAAATCGAAGTACATTACGATGATCTGAGAAGACGGTAACAGTTTAGTAAACTTTTAATATGATAGCGGGGATAGCTTCTTATAAGTTATGTATTAGACAGGAGAGCTTCATGAAAATAATCAAACAGCATGATAGCACAGATTGCGGCGCAGCTTGTCTCGCCATGATCGCTTATTACTATGGATATAAAATGCCAATTCAAACAGCCAGAGAAATAACGTATTCCGGGAAAAATGGCACAACAATATTCAATCTTGTAGAAGCTTGTGAAAAAATAGGCTTACATTGTGATGCAAAAGAAGGCAGCATGGAAGAATTACTGCAGGCTATTAGTACAAAAGAAATTCAACTTCCTTTAATTGTACATTTAAAAACGAATCATTTTGTTATTATTGAACGAATTACTAAAAACAAAATTATTATAATTGATCCCGATCATGGAAGAATTAAAGTGAGTAAGATAGAGTTTGAAAATCAATGGTCAGGATATGTACTTTCTTTTGAAAAAAAAGAAGATTTTAAAAAAGTCAACCTAAATAAAGGCAGCTATAAAAAATATATAGGAATAATGAATCTACACTGCAAGGCATTGTTTATAATATTAGTAATATCAATAATGATATCACTAATTGGTTTGCTCGGCACCTATTTATTTCAAACAGTGATTGATGAATATATTCACAGTGTTACCGCTGATAATGAATCAGTACATGAAGAAGAATTTGATAAGAATCCCTTGGAGTCATTGGTTGCTTTTTTAAATATAGAAGAGAATGCAAATACATTTTTTGCTACTGTAATTATTCTTTACATATTGCAAAGTATGATTTTATATATTAGAAGCTATCTCATAGCTTGGATATCGAAAAAAATTGATATTAAAATAGTAACTGATTATTATATACATCTTCAAAAACTTCCACTATCAATATTAAATTCCAGAATGACGGGTGATTATATATCCCGATTCTCTGACACTGCAGCAATACGCAATGCAATATCCAGCGTCACGGTTACACTTGTTTTAGATGGGGCGATGGTTATATTTGGCGGATGGCTATTGTATGAACAGTGCAATTTTCTATTTCGATATTCACTAATTATGGTAGCTGTTTATATAATAATCATTTTTCTTTATCGAAATCATATTTTTAAAATAAATCATACAATAATGGAAGATAATGCGAAGGTACAGTCATTTTTTAAAGAAAGCATTGACGGTATAGAAACAATAAAAGGCAATAACGCTACTGAAATTGTGATAAGAAATTTTAAAGAAAAATTTAATAGCTTAGTGAATAATATCTTCCGAGGCAATTTATTTTTTGCATCTGAAGATGCTTTTATTGCATTAATCAATTCGGTAGGAACCACCTCATTGATATGGATTGGATTTCATGAAGTAGCTGCCGGGACAATAACAATAGGGGGACTTGTAACATTCTATCTTTTATTAGGTTATTTTGTAACTCCGGTAAAAAATTTAGTAGAATTGCAGCCTATTATCCAGAGAGCAATGGTTTCTGTTGAAAGATTAAATGACATTCTAAGTTCTAAGGCAGAAGATGAACAAATGGATAAATCCTGTGTCTTAGATCATATAGACATGGTAGAATATAAAGAAACTATATTTTCATATGATGGAGCAAATAAAATATTAGATGGATTTTCCTTAAAAGCCCATAAAGGAGAAAAGATTGCTTTAGTTGGTAAAAGTGGATGCGGTAAATCCACCGCTGTGAAACTACTTTTGCAGTTTTACAATACCGGAAGTAATATTTTTATAAATGGACAGCCAATTGGGAAGTTTTCTTTAAATGACATAAGAGAAAAAATTGCTTATATCAATCAGGAAACGTTCCTTTTATCTGATACGATATACAATAATATTGTACTGGGATGCAGCAGCATAAACGATGATGAGATTCATGCAATATGTGAATTGTGCGGCATCAATGAATTTGCGCAAAAATTACCTTTTGGAATTGATACTGTCTTAGAAGAAAACGGCATGAACTTATCAAGCGGTCAAAGGCAGCGGATAGCAATCGCGAGAGCTTTGGTAAGAAATCCGGAAGTCGTAATTTTTGATGAGGCAACGTGCAATTTAGACAGAGAAAGTGAAGAAGATATTAAAAAAGCAATATTCCAGTTAAAAAATATACTATGCCTAATCATCTCTCATAAAGAAGATATCATTAAGGACTGTGATGTTATATATATAATGGAAAATGGCAGAATTATTGAAAAAGGTAGTTATTTTATGCTGCAATCAGCAGGGACAAAATATCATCAACTATTTAAATAGAATTACAATCAATAGCACCTAGTTCGTCTTATGGGCCCCATGAACGGCAGCGTAAATCTCCCTCTTAGGCACACCGCGATCCTTCGCCACCTGCTTCATGGCCGCCTTTTCGTCCATGCCATCCTTTTGATAAAACGCCATATGCTCCTCGATACTCATGCTCTGCCAAGCCGCCTGCCGCTCCTCCTTTTTCTGTCGCAGGCTTTTCCCCTCCACCACCAGCACATACTCCCCGCGCGGCTCCTCGCTCTCGTAGCGGGAGGCAGCCTCCTGTAAGGTCGTAGGAAGCACCGTCTCAAACTTCTTTGTCAATTCCCTGCAAAGGGTGATCCTGCGGTCGCCCAGCGCTTCATATAACTCTTTCAGTGTCCGCAAAAGATGATGGGGCGCCTCATAAAGGATGATCGTTCGTGACTCCTCCGTAAGCTCTGCAAACACCTCCTGCTTTTCCTTTTTGTCAGCAGGCAGAAAACCCTCGAAGCAAAATCGTCTGGTGGAAAGTCCCGAAAGCGTCAGGGCCGTGATACAGGCAACAGGACCCGGCAGAGAAGTCACGGGAATCCCCGCCTCCTGGCACTTCGCAACCAAAACTTCGCCCGGATCGGAGATTGCAGGCGTTCCCGCGTCCGTGATCAGCGCCACATCCTTTCCCTCGCGCAGCTGCTCCACCAAGTAGTCCGCTTTTTCCACCTTATTATATTCGTGATAGCTTGTCATCGCAGTCCTGATCCCAAAATGGGTAAGGAGCTTTAGGCTGTTGCGCGTGTCCTCGGCGGCAATCAGATCGACGCTCTCCAGCGTCTGCTGCACACGCGGCGTCATGTCTCCCAGATTACCGATAGGCGTTGCACACAAATATAACATTCCCGACATTCATTTTCTCCTTATTCCGTATCTGCTGCTTCGGCATCTGTTCCCGCCTGCGTATCCGCCTCGGCTTCCGCATCCGCGCCAAGCAGCGAATCAGGCTGATAATTGACCGCCGCATTCCAAAGGATCCACTCCTCGTAGCCCGCATCGTAAACGCCCTGAATCTGCTCTCTAATCTGCTGCGGCCCGTAACTGATATGCCCCTGAATCCAGCCCGCCGTAAAGCTCTGCAGCCACAGGCGCACATGGGCGCGCTTTTCTTCGGGCACCGCTTCCAGTTCTCGCGCGGAGGAAGACGCTGCCGCATAAATCGTTGCGTAAGGATCCGCATCAGGCACGTCGATCCCGTATGCTCCATTATAATAATGAGACGGATACACCATCGGACAGATATAATCCAGACGCTGTGCCATCGCGGCATACTCCTGTCCCACGATCTTTTGGTCCGTCTGATTATCGATCACCGTACCAAATACGTCCGCCGCCACATATACGCCCTTAGGCGCCAGCTTCTCATACAGATAATCCGTAAATTGGGTAATGATCTCCACCTTATCCGTTTCGGCCGCCTGCGGCCCGTAGTCCACTTCATCTTCTCCTACATCGGTTGAAAATCGAATGTAGTCAAACTGCGCTTCGTCAAAGCCATCCGCCGCAGCCTGCGAAGCAATCTCTACCAGATAATCCCAAACCTCCCGCTCATACGGGTTGATCCACGCCATCCCGTTTTGATCACGGAAAATCTCTCCATCCTTTGTCTGTAACGCCCATTCAGGCTTCTTTTCCGCCAGATAGGGATCGCGAAAAGCTACGATCCTGGCAATCAGATAAATATTTTTTGCCTTGCATTTTTCCACAAGCGCGTCGATGTCAGGGATATAACGAATCGATGTCTCCAATTCCTGCACCTGCGGGGACTGCATTTTGTAAGTTACTTTTCCCTCGTCATTCTTGACGTCGATCACCATGGCGTTTAACTCTGTTCTGTCCACCAGGTCGATCAGTTCGTCCATTTTGTCGATTCCCGCAACCGGGCCGCTGACATAGATCCCCTTGACTTTTACAGGCTGCGGGCGCGGTATCTGCTCCTCGTTACCGGCTTCTGTATCTTCGGCTTCCGCACCCGCCACCTCATTTTCAGAGATGCCGTTCTGCGGCGATTGTCCTTTCCCGCCCTTAGCTGTCTCATCCGACATATCCGCCCCGTCTTTCCGTGCCGCATCCGCCGTATTGCCCGACAGGTTTTCCTGCGATGATTCCATTTCGACTGATCTGTCATTCAGGGCTTCCTGCGACGTTTCCGTCTCAGCCGATATGTCCGTCATGGTTTCCTGTGCAGTATCGCCGCAGCCAACATTCATTATGCCAATGGCGACTAAGACAAGGCTCCTGCACAGCCATTTCCTGATGCGGTTATTTCGATCCCCATGCTTGCTTATGCCAAATCCATACACCGCCTGAACCTTCTTCCCTCGTATCCCTAACTGCCATCCTCTGACCGCAAATGCTCCAAACAACCATATCATACTACCAACAATCTCCACTTTCATCGCAGCGGACAGATGGTTTAATATCCGTACACCTCATAAATCTCGGGCATATATACCCCCGGTTCGCTGTACACGATCAGGGGCTTTTCCACCGTCATCCGCGCTCTGCCCCCTCTGACCGCCTCCAAAAGCACCATATTCGGCTCCTTATCTACAAAGGGATAGACCAGCCGCATCCGCTTCGGCTCAAGATGATGATTCTCAAGCGTAGTCATGATTTCCGCCAGCCGAAAAGGCCTGTGTACCAAAAAAAATTTCCCGCCGGGCTTTAGCAGCCTCTCCGTCTGCATGATCACATCTTCCAACGTGCAGAGGATCTCATGTCTGGCAATGGCTTTGGCATCCGCAGGATTTTTCAGGCCGTGCTGTCCAATCATGTACGGAGGATTGCAGGTGATAACGTCAAAAGAGGCAGCGGCAAACAGCTCCCCTGCCTCTTTGATATCTCCTGTCACAATGTCGATTCTTTCTTCCAGACCGTTTAGCCAGACGCTGCGCTTTGCCATATCCGCGCTGTCCTTTTGGATCTCTAAGCCCGTCAGATGCGCCGCCCCTGTTTTTGCCGCCAAAAGCAGCGGGATAATGCCTGTACCGGTTCCAAGATCCAAAACTCGCGCCCCGTCCTTTACCTGTGCAAACCCTGAGAGGAGCACCGCATCCATCCCGAAACAAAAACGCTTCGAATCCTGAATGATGCGATACCCGTTTCTCTGCAAGTCGTCAATTCTCTCGTTTTCTTTCAGAACGATTTCGCTGTCTGCCTTTTCCTTCAAAACGCCCTCTGTTTTTTCCTTCGGAACGTTCGGAATGCTCTTTCTTTCTCTCGGAATGCTGCTCTTTCTCTCCTTCTCCATCCTGCTTCTCCAGGTTTTCCAGTTCTTTCAGTTCAGCGTCTTCATTCTCCGCCTTATTCTTTTTGCCGTGCCTCTTTTTAAAGTGAAGCTGATCCGCAGGGTATTCCTGAATCTCCTTTTCATCGCCCACATCCACTATAACCTTGACCATCTGCCGCAACACGTTGACGCTCTGCACTTCTCCCTTTAAGCCGTCATCCGTGGTCACGAAATCGCCTACACTGGGAAGCTTTCTGTTCAGCTCCTCGTAGGTCTCCTCCTCGTTCTTTAAGCAGCACATCAGTCTGCCGCAGACGCCTGATATCTTGGTGGGATTCAGGGAAAGGTTCTGTTCCTTTGCCATCTTGATGGATACGGGCGCAAACTCCGAAAGATGCGTATGGCAGCAAAGCGGTCTGCCGCAGATCCCAATGCCTCCGAGAATCTTCGTCTCATCCCGCACCCCGATCTGACGCAGCTCGATCCTCGTTTTAAAGACTGATGCCAGATCCTTCACCAGCTCTCTGAAATCAATACGGCCGTCCGCCGTAAAATAAAAGAGCACCTTGTTGTTATCAAACGTATATTCCGCGTCGATTAGTTTCATCTGCAGCCCATGTTCTCTGATCTTTTCCAAGCATATCTTGAATGCTTCCTTCTCCTTTTGCTTGTTCGCGGCCTCCTGCTCATCATCCTTCTGATTTGCAATCCGAAGAACCGCCTTTAGCGGCTGCACCACTTTTTCATCCTCCACTTCAGCGGGAGGACTTACCACCGTGCCATACTCGATTCCCCTGGCTGTCTCCACGATCACATGATCGTTCTTTTTGATCTCAAAATTTCCCGGATCAAAAAAATATACCTTACCGGCGGTCCGAAACCGCACGCCTATCACTTTTTCCAAAATAAATTTTCCTCCAAAAATTAGTTTTCCTTGATCGTCAGGAGCAGCAGCTCCATCGTCAAGTCAAAATTCACATTGGCTTCCAGCCGCCTTTTCGCCTGCTGAAGCGCATTTACTATGGTCTCGATCCCCTCATAAGTACTTCTGTCTCCCACCTTTCTGATCTGCTGAATCTCCTGGCGGAAAACCAGACTGTTCATATCCTTAGTCGCCTTGTACAGGAGCACATCCCGATACCACACCGTTAAAATATCCAAATAATCATTGATATCCAGATTGTATTCCGTTATCTTTTTGATTGCTTTTACAATCTCGTTGATCTCCATATCGTTGATGTATTTCACTAACGATATGGCTTCATCCTTGACCTTCTCAAATTCCTCGCTGCCTGCCAGATGCTTTGCTTTTCCCACATTTCCTCTGGCAAAAGCCACGCAGATATTGGCCTTGTAATCAGGAATGGCAAGTTCTTCCATCAGGAATTTCTTTACCTGCGCATCGGAAACCGGCTTCATGTTTAAAACCACACAACGGCTGATGATCGTCGGCAAAAGCTCCTCTACGTTGGAAGTAAGGATCATAATCACCGCGTAGGCAGGCGGCTCCTCAAGCGTCTTTAAAAGCGCGTTCTGCGCCTGAGGCGTCATCTTTTCGCCTTCATTCATAATATAAATCTTACGCGGACCGCTGTAGGGCTTGATTCCGATATCATTGTTGATCTGCTCTCTGATATCCTCCACGCCGATGGTGTTTGGCTTCTCATGGCTGACATAGATAATGTCGGGATGATTGCGGCTTGCCGCCTGCTTGCAGGAATGGCATTCCCCACAAGGGTCTGTGCCGCCTTGCTCGCACTGTAAGGTCATGGCAAAAAGACGGGCGATAAACTCTTTCCCCGCATTGCGTTCTCCATTGATGATATAGGCATGAGACACCTTGTCCGTCTCGATCGCCTTCTGCAAATGCTGTTTTAATTCTTCCTGTCCGACAATGTCCGAAAATTTTGCCATTTGTATTAACTCCTTAAGTAAAGATATCCAACAAAAGCCCTCTGATCTCCCCGATTTTTTCCAAGATCGACAGGTTATCCTGCTCATCCTTAACCAATTCCTGCGCCAGCTCATCCAGATTCTTATCGATCAGGCGGATGATTCCGTACACCCGATGGCGTCCCCTCCTGTCCAGAAAGTTCTCTCTGGCAAAGGCGTGAGAGCGGTTGACGATTTCATTCAGAAAGTCCTTCACCAGCGCACGGTAGCGCTTCATATCCTTGATATCGCGGTGCTTGGCCAGCTTATCTCCCTGTCTGGTGATCTCCTCCATCATCCCCGCGAGGGCATTTTGCAGATCCTGCTCCTCGATCCTGCTGACAAGCGTAAATTTGAAATTGCCATCCGTCTCCTGTGGCTGCACCGGCTGCTCGATCTGCGGCGCCTGCTGCACCTGATTTACCTTAATATCCACTATAACCTCCCTGACATCGCAGCAACTTGCGATGCCCCGCGATGAGAAATCACTGCTTCAGCATGATTTTTCATTCAATTTCCCCCGCAAATACTCCACGATCTCCTCGATGCAGCGTTCCAGACTATCGTTGTAAAATGTCCTCTCGATCCCCGAATGCGCAAGTTTTTCCTCCGAAAAATCCTGCTTATCCGCTAGATACCTCCTGCACATCTCCTCATACTTCGGGTGATCCTGCGCCTTTTCTCTGTCAAGCGCCCGCTGTAAGCGCACGCCGTCGTCCAGTTCGATCATGACGGGCAGCACCTGCTCCTCCCCGTAAAAGCCGCAAAGTTTACTGTAAGCTTCCGGCGTACCGATCATCAAATAATTTTGACTATCCAAGTCAATAGCTGCATCTGCCACCGTGAAATACCGCCAGACTCCGTAGCAGGTATCATACGCCCTGTGCTCCACAACGCTCCCCTGTGCCAGAAGCTGTTGAAACCCTGCTTCATCCGTAAAGTGATACTCCACGCCTTCCTGCTCTCCCGCGCGGATCGGTCTGGTCGTATAGGGCACGATCGTCTGCAGCAAGATGTCCTTCTGCGACAATAACTTTTTGTATATGGTATCCTTTCCCGACGAGCTTTTTCCCATCAGGCAAATTATTTTTCCCATACATTTAATAATGCCACATTTTTTCGCGAATTTCAACTATAACACGGATTCCTCCCGCAGACGAGACGCCGTGCACTGTAAAACCCTTTTTCAAACACCGCTCTATTTCATCAAGAAGCTTCTGCGTCAGTTTCTCTCCCGGCGCAGCCAGCGGAATCCCCGGCGGATAGAGATTGATAAAATCCGCACTGATCCTGCCTGCCGCCTCGCGCAGCAAAATTTCCTCGCTCTCACTGTGAAACGCCTGCGCCAGCGTCAGCGCCGCTTCCTGCTGCCATTCGTCGGCAGCCACTTTAGACGGCGATTCGCCATCCTTCGCCTTTACATCCGTCTGCAAATCCTGCTGCCCGCCATTCGCAGACTTTTGCTCCAGCAGCACGTCTTCCGCAGTCTTTGACCCCCGCCGCAACTGCTCGCCGCCTCGCTTCTTCTCTATCCTATCATCTATTTGCAAAAGCGCGTCAGCCAATCTCTGCCAGCCTTCCACCGTGTCCATCAGCGTCATCAGCGCCAACCCGTAAGTCGCCGCTGCCATCTCCAATTCGATCTGATAATCGCTGCGCAGCACATCGGCAAGCTGTTTTCCCGTCATATCCGTATGTTTTACGGATATCAGGATTTTACCCATGTCCCAGGCAGTGAGTGCCAGCCCTTTTTCTGACATATCTGTCATTTTTCCAATGCACAGGTTGTGCATCTGCGCAGTTTTTTGCAAAAATCCTTTCCATTGCTCCTGAAAAAAGGCAAATCTCTCCTGCCCTTCCTGTTCCAGAAATCGCACACAGGCATCTATTCCTGCCATCAGGATATAGGAAGGGCTGCTGCTCTGCACCATGGCCAGATAACTGCGAAGCCTGCCCCTGTCTACACGATTGCCGTTTACGTGCAAAAGCGCCGTCTGCGTAGGGCTTGGAAGCGTCTTGTGCAGACTGTGGATCACCAGATCCGCCCCCGCAGTGACAGCGCCGCAGGATAGATGCGCGCCATGCGCCTCATCCACGATCAGGATCTTACCCCGCTCATGCACCGCCGCCGCAATGCCCGCTACATCGGAAAGGATTCCTTCGTAGGTAGGAGAAGTGATCACCACCGCTTTGCTCTTGGGATATCTGTCTAACAGCCTTCCGATCTCCTGCGCACTTACGCCGTCACAGATATCATATTCTTGAATCTGTTTTGGTTGATAGTAATGCACCTTGAGGTCCTGCATAAGCGCCGCGTGATAAACCGATCTGTGGCAGTTGCGGGCAATCAGGATCTCCTCGCCCGGCCTTGTCGCCGCCATCACCGCTGCCAGGATCCCACCGGTACTTCCGTTCACCAAAAAAAACGTCTCGTCGGCTCCGTAAAGTCGGTTTGCCCGCTCCTGCGCCGTCCGTAAGATCCCTTCCGCGTGGTGGAGATCATCAAAACCCTCGATCTCCGTAATATCAATGGCAAAATAATCCGCCATCTCGCCGCCCGCGGCATTTCGCTTATGCCCCGGCATATGACAGGGATAGGTATCCCCCACGGCGTACTCCCGCAGCGTTTGGTAGAGACTCTGATCTGCACTCACGATGCCTGCGCCCCACCGTCTGCGCCAAACACACCCTTTCGCTCTCGAAGACTCTCCGCCCTAACCGGTGACCTTTCCACGCCATGATACGCACCATGTCCCTTATGTAAGCCCACCGTCTCCAAAAACGAACAGTACTTGTCTGCTGCCGTCACCACCCAGGCTTCTCTGCACATGGGCGGTATCACTGACAGAGGCCACATATGCTTTTTGATGATCTCCCGCTGTGTATCGGTCAGCGCATATTCCTTTTCCGCATTCTTTAATGCCGTCATCGGATGATGAAACCCGTGCAGACGCTGTCTGTTCGCCAGATACGCCTTGTCGTGCCAGTCATACAAAAAATAGTCATGCAAAAGCGCCCCGCGAATCAAATCGTGCTTATTGCAGCCAACTCCCAATTTTTTATTGATCAGCAGGCTGTAGCGTGCCACATCCATGCAATGGTTGTGTACCGTCATGCTCCCGTGCTGGATATGCGCTCTGGTCCCCTTAAAATTCTTCGACTCCAATATGTCTTCTGCGTGTTCTTTCAGAAGTGCGCGAATCCTCTTATGCCGTTCGTAAAGTCTGTGCAGACGCTCCCTGCGCCTCTTTCTCAATCCTTTGAGTAAATCCATGATACCTCTCTCCCGTTTTGTACTCTCTTTTATCTTATGCTGAGGATTGCAGATCCTCGCATAGTTAAGTTGCGAAGCAACTTTACTATTGCCGATTCTGTTCCGGCTTTTACTCCTCCCCCTCTACCAGCTCATGCAGCACCTTTGCCCTGTGTGCCCAGGTATGCCCCGCCTGTGCCAGCGCATCACCGCCATCCGCGATTTTTTGCATACGGTCAGGATCTGCAAGCAGCGATGATGCGATCTCAGGGAGCTTTTCCATCTGCTCCAGTGAATAGATCGCGCAATCTTCTTTGTCATGTAATATCCCGTCCAAATAAATGCTGCTGTCCGTCAGGCACACTGCGCCATTCAGCATGGTATTAAAAATGCGGTCGTGCGCACCGTCCTTAAACCAGGGCATCACATTAAGGGAAAGCTTTGTCTGGCACAGCTTTTTTAAGCACCCCTCCGAATCCAGATTGTTCATGATCTTCAGATTCTCCGGATGAGCACAATCCAAAAGCTCCCAACCGTCCCCAAACACATGCACCCTGATCCCTGCATCCGCAAGCTCCTGCACCGCCCGCCCTCTGAATGTATAGCGCACATACAGATCAATAAACGTGAGGGCTGCCATTGTCTTTTTCAGCTCATCTTCCGGCACTTCCGCAAGTTCTTCCCGCAGATGCGCTTCGGCTACCTCTTCCACTGTCTTTTGCGGGTTCGCCAAAAGATCGTCGATCATCCCGTGATAAAAGGCCGTATATTCGTCATCGATCCTGGTAATATATTTATCAAAAGTGGAAGGCCTGCAATAATTCCCCACCATGGTCACGTCATATTTGCGATAGGCAATCGGCACATTTCCCTTATTCGAGTACAACTTCGTGCCCGCCAGCGGCAAAAAAGGTCCATTTATAATGTTCGGAAAAAACCGCTGCATATAGGCAAGATGATTTTTATCAATGCTGATATGGCAGTAGCGCCGCGGCACCTTCTCCAAAAAATGATGATAGTACATGGGATGATCCACTACAATGTTGTAAGCGGGAATCTTAAGCGCATCCCACATCATCGTATCATTTTCGTCCAGAAAGTACTCTTCCCCGCTCATCCCGTGAAAGTTAAAATTGATAAGCGCCGTATTTCCTTTTTCAAAGAAGCGGAAAAACTTTTCCGTACTGGCTCTGGGGCGGCTTAAATCAAAAATAAAAGTTTCGTGGCCAAGCGCCTTCATCGCCTCCGCGATCTGTAGGGAAAAATAGCCCTGCGTCTCTATGTCGCCCACAAAAAACATCAGTTTTTTCATCGTCGATGTCCTCTCTGCCGCTTACCGTTTCTGAAGTTCTTCCAGATATTTCTGCACAACCTTCTCCCGCTCTCCTCCCGGCGCTGTATCCAGATACTTCTGCAAAACTTCAATTTCAGATGTCTTCTCCTCCGAAAACCGACCTCTCACATAAGCGAGATACGCCTCGCTGAATTTCCAGTAATCGTCAAACGCCTCCTCATAATCCTTTGAAAAATACAGCGAGGAATAAATATGTTCCGGCCCAAACATCCGCTCGTCCAGTTCGATACTTTCCTTTCGGTAAGCAAGCGATCTGAATTTATGATCGCGGGACAGCGTCCGAAATCTGGTGAAGCAAAATGCCATACACAGGAAAAAGATAATGGTAAACACAACGATCAAGATATAATATTTTGAATTGGATCTACTTTTCAAAATAGGCCTCCATTCTGCTCCCGGTCACGTCCTCGATATCAGCGCTTCCTTCCAGCGTGAACTGCCCGCCCGAAACTGACTCCTTCAAATCCTCAACCTCATCATCTGTCAACCGATAGTAATTCTTCAAATAGCCGTCAACCTCCCGCACCAGCTCTGCCTTGATCAGGCTGTCGTTTTCGGAGCCGTAAAAAATCTGCATGGTAATGACATCCGTATCCCGCAGCGGGGCATAATGATTGCCTTCATCCATGGCCTCCATGGATTGCAGGACCCCGGTCAGAATCAGCGAGTAAGAGTAAATATCCGAAAGATCTGCCGCGTACTCCGGATAATATTGAAAGTATTCATTCGTCGGATCTGTAGTCGTAGCCAGCAGATAAGCCCGAAGATACTGCCCATCCTCCAGATACTGCCCGACCGTCTCCTTATTTTTGGTAAGGCGCGTTCCCGTCACCTCATAAGTCGAATGCTCGGAATAACGGTACTGATAAAAGGCAACACAGCCAAATGCTATCACAATGATGACCGCAAAAATAATTCCCATCCCAAACGTGAGATGCTTAAGTACCTGCCCCGTACCGGTCTCTAACAGTTCATCCCGCTTTTCTTCATACGCCTCGTCATAGGTCTGGAGCTCCTTGGCCAACTTCAAAGCGTGCTCATTGACCCTGCCGCAATAAGGACATTTCAATTGATCACTGGCAAAGTCAGCCCCGCAGTTTATACATTTCATCCTCTAATCCTTCCTCCGTCAGGATCGCTTTCTCCCGTTCCACTTCCTCTTTCAAAGCATTCTCTATTGTCTCATCCGTCTCGTAGATCTGAAAAAAGATCCCGTCGCTACGCATATTGTAATCTTCCGCCAAAATCTCATAGATCTCCAACATTTTCGCCGTATCATTCGACGATGCCGCGTCATCAAACTCCGTCGGAAACGTGTGCAGATACCATGCCGTGCGATAAAGGAAATAATCAGGCGCACTGATATAATCTTCACACTCAAGAATCAGATACTGCTCCAGCTTGTCCCAATCCCCGTCCTCGTACGCTTCCTTCATATCGCGGGAAAGGTGGTCCATCTCCCTTTCCATCCCGGCCTCTTTCATCTTCCCCGGCACATCCAAAATAATAACAAGCATAAAAACCAGAAACAGAACAACCAGTGTCGCCGCCACAATGAGCCCGATTTTTTTCGGAACCGCCATTGTTTCCGACTGCACCTTTTTTACTTCTGCAATCTTTTGATCCGTATGCAGTCTGCTTAAATCAATCAATTCCCTGCCGCAATAGGGGCAGACCGCCGTCCGTGTATCCGGCAGTGCCGCGCCGCAGCCCGGGCAAACTTTTGTCACCTTATTTTCCACTGTTCGTTTCCTTCCGGACATCCCATCTATTTTCTGCGGACATCAACATCTCTCTTATTCCGCCGCAGTCTGCTCTGCGTCGCGGTACACAAGCGCAGTGATCACAAAACTCGCCGCAAACGCCACTGCTGCCACAGCGACCGCCTTCCACAGATTGTTCGGCTCCTCCACACTGTAAAACATTAAAATCGTCGGAATGCAGGGAAAGGCAAACGTATAGCAATGCACCGTCAAAATACCCTGCACCACGCCCGCGATCATGCAGCCCAGCACATTTCCGATCAATGGCGTTTTTTCCTTAAAACAAACGCCGAAAATAGACGGCTCCGCAATCCCTGACGCAAATTCCGTAATCATCGCGCTGATCGACATCGCCTTTTTCTCCGCTGTCTTTGACTTGACAAACACAGCAAAGTCGCACCCTGCCAGCGAGATATTGGAAATCAAGAACCCAACCATAATGCCATAGTCTACGCCCGTCACGCCAATCTGCGTAATTGCTAACGTGATAAAGATCCAGTGCATTCCCGTAGATACCAGTATCGTCGTCAACCCCGCAAACAAAGCCCAGGCAATCATCGGTACCTTAAGCTGCATGACCTCCAGGCCATCCGCCAGCAAGCCGCTCAAAAGGCTGACAATTGGCTCAATGACCAAAATCCCCAACAGGGAGGTCACCGCAATCACACAAACCGCCAGAAAGTACGGTTGTAGGCTCTCTTTGATCCACTTTTTCAGCCACTTTACAATGTGAGACATCAAATAGATCAATAAAATAATGGGAATCACATTGTAGGCATAGGTCGCCGCCACTACGGGAATCCCCGCAAAGGTGATACGCTCTCCGCTCTCCATCAAGGCCGCAAAATCAGGCAAAAGCATCACGCACACACTGGCCAGCGCCAGCAAGCGGTCCGTCTCAAAATGCTTGGCCGCAGAATAAGCGACAAACACCGGCAGAAAGTAAAACGGCGTCGTTGCCAGCGACGATAGGATAACTTCCGTCGATCCCGACAGGATATGTACCGCCGTCAAGAGCATTACAATGATTTTCAAAATGCCGCCCGCCAAAAGAAGCGGTATGATCGGCAGCATACACGCCGTGACATGATCAAATACTGCCAAAAGTCCATTTTTGATCTTTCTCATATCTCTCCATCGTTACGCGCCCGTTACTTATCTGCGCATAAACTCATAAAAGGCTATACTCTTATTTATCGTATCATATTTTATAAAAAAATACCATTGTCAAAAACTAGTGTCGTTTACGAAAATGTAAAAATCACCACAACAAAACAAAGGAAACGCTGATACCCTTTGCGTTTCCCATTTAAGAAGTGTGATAAGTAGTTCCCCGTACCCGTCCATAGATATTACTCATATTTTCACACTCATCATATAAATCCTGATACATTTTCGTTTCAATCACAGAAAAGCCTGCTTTTTCCAGTGTTTTACAGGAGGCAGTATTATTTACACTTGCTGTAGCGACCAATTTTTTGAAATGATATCTCGCAAACAAATACTCCACAAAACATTGCAATGCTTCCGCTGCATATCCGTTTCCGCGATATTCTGCGCCTATAAAATAAGTAACACCGACTTCCTCAAAATCCTCATAATACGAACTTCCCACAGAACCGACCATCATATGACTGTTCTTATCCTCAATGGCAAATGCCAGATATTCATGATAGGGGTTGTCTTCTGCTTCTAACTTGATCGCCTCACTGATAAATTCTTCCATCCATTTATGACATTCGCTGCAATCACCGAAAATCTCCCACAAACTGCCGTCTGATGCCATATCGATAAAAGCTTTTTCGTCAGTGGGCTGTATGCTTCTTATGATCAGTCTTTTTGTTTCTAAAATCATATCCTGTAATCATCTATCCTTCATACTTATCTATTATTGATTCCCTTGCAATACAAATGCAAAATGGGAAGCAGTTGCCACCGAGTACTTTTAATGAACACTTGAAAAAATATTACATTGAAACTACGAAACAAATCATGCTTTCATCACTCGGATAGTTATTATTCATGCGGTGTACAAACATGTACAAACAGATTTATTAAAGAGTAAAATGCTCCAAATACTATCTAAACCAGCATTTGAAGCAAAAATAAAATGCCCAGAACCGGAATCGAACCAGTGACACGAGGATTTTCAGTCCTCTGC
>CAJTKA010000017.1 GCA_910576815.1 uncultured Lachnospiraceae bacterium | reverse complement strand
AACCACTATAGCAGATACACATTATTTACACAAGAACTTTCAATACGCTATACTATGTAGTTTGGGCATTACCGATGAAGCGGATTTGTTGGGTACATTTACAGCAGAGGATAGGAAAGAAAAATAAAAAAATAAATTCATAGTAATTTGTAAAATTACAAATAGGCAGAGAAAAGTGCTTTTTCACATAATCAAAATGGGAAAAGGCGCTTTTTTTGTGATTTCGAGTGTTATTTTGTAAGTGACACTTTGGCATAAAAAATGATGTATATATATGAATGTGAGGTGCGCACCCACGCAAAGCTACAAAAAATATTAAACAAAGGAGGTCATAAATCATGGCTAGCATTGTAAAACACTTAGTAATCGACGCTGAAAAAACAATAGGGAACAAACTTTTACTGCTTGGTGTCCGCCCGTATGCAGGATACAAAGAGGGGATTAAAGGCGAACAGGAAGGACTTACGTTTAACTGCTTATCCGAAACAATGGACTACGAAAAAATTGATATTAAGATAGCAGGACTGTTGCAACCGCCCTTTGAGTTTGCTGGTGCGCCTATTCCTGTGGAATTTGAGGGTTTAGAAGCAAAGGTATGGCAGGACTGGAACAACAAGGCCGACGTAAAACTATCCATTATCGCTAAAGAGGTCAAACCGCTTGCTTCAAAACAGATTAAGTTAGGGGGTGATAAGGCATGAAAAATAGAGTGTGGAAACAATTAAAGAATAGACAGTTTGCATGGTTTGGCGCTTTATTCCTCTTGTGGCTTGTGTCCCTGCTGGGTCTGTTCCTGTTCTACATCGTGTTTCAGAATAGCAATCTTATATCGTGTATGGTGGTGGTAGGCGTAAGCGGCACGGCTTGCTTCGGAATGGTCTATCCAATAATAAGAGAAACGATGAAGACATCTAAGCGGATAGAGAAATTCATCAGAAGAAACAAGTTGTATCAATCTCATTCAGTAAAGGAACAAGGGCTACTGGGAGAATGGAAGACAGAAAGAATGGACTATTACCCTATTGTGGAATACAGGAAAAGTGTGCAGGACAACGCTTTTCACATCAAAATCCGAATGGATGGCAGTCCATACGCTGAAAGGTTCAGAGATATGGAAGAACCGCTTGCCAGAATGTTCAAAACTGTCTGTATCGACACAATCGTAGAAAGGGGATATCTTACATACATTTTTGAACTGCGGAAACAAAATCGGATTAGAATTAAGTCCTGTAAAGACATTCCGCAAGCTGGGAAGAATGAGATTGCATTTTCCTGTGATATGGTATGGAACTGGAAGAAGTGTCCACATTTTTTACTGGTAGGAAATACGGGGAGCGGTAAGACGCAATTAGCACAATATATGATTTCCTGTCTGATTAAAAGAGGTATCAGAGTCATTTACTGCGACCCGAAGAATGACTATGAAATGCGCTATTTTGCGGAGAACTGCGGTGCTGTGTATGTGTCGGAGGAAAACGAGATTGCAAAGGCGGTAAGGGAAACGGAAGAAGAAATGCGTAAACGCGGAAAGGAGTTAGACAATCTCGGAATACAGGAAACCGATTTTCAACCGTTGTATCTTGTGTTTGATGAGCTGATTGCCTTTTCAAAGATTGCAGAGAAAAAGACCTATGAAGAAACCGCGAGGCGCATTGCGTCTATCGTGGTCATGGGGAGAAGCAAGCGCGTGTATGCAGGACTGATTTTACAAAGACCTGATACTGCTTTTATAGAGGGCGCAATCCGTGATAACCTCGGCTGTCGTATCTGCATGGGGCAAATGAGCGATACCGCATACAAAATGGCTTTTGGTTCTGACTTTGCAGACGTGAAAAATCTTCGGCGAGAAATTGGTTCGGGATTGATTTACAGGCAGGGAGTAGATACAAAACCGCGTGAGTTTCTCGCACCATATATTGAGAAAGGAGCATTGAGCAGGGAATAGCGTTAAGGGTGGCGGCTGTTTCGGAGAAACAGAGCGGAGCGACCGTCACCGCCCCTATGGGGCAACTACGACACCCCATAGGGAACATTGTTCAATGTTCACAGAAAAAATATGGAGAAAAAGAGGACAAGAAACTATGCAACGGTGGTCTATCCCGAATCTGCCCCTGCTGACTGGATTAGGCTGTTGCAGGAACAATGTGTTCCGGCACTGATTTCTCCCCTACATGACAAAGATTTGAATACGGACGGCACATTAAAGAAAGAGCATTTTCATGTAATGATACTTTTTGACGGCGTAAAGACAAGCGAACAGGCACAGGAAGTATTTTCAGTCATTGGCGGCGTAGGAATTGAGCCGATTAAGTGTGCGAGAGCGTATGCGCGTTATCTGTGCCATTTAGACAACCCCGAAAAGGCACAATACGATATGAAAAATGTAATTTCCTGTTCGGGTGCTGATTATCAGACCATGATAAATCTTGCAACGGACAAGTACAGCGCAATCGGGGAAATGATTGAGTTTTGCTTGCAAAATGGTATTGTAAGCTATGCACAGTTACTTTTGTTCGCAAAGGAAAACCGCACTGATTGGTTTCGAGTGTTGTGTGATAACGGTTCGTTGACAATGGTACAATTTTTAAAATCCCATTATTGGGAAATCAGCAAATATGAAAAATAATACAGGAGATTGACATGGAAAAAAACAAAGTACAAGAAAATACAATTCCTGTATGGAAAAGGTACATATTAACAATTACAGAAGCGGCGGAGTATTACCATATAGGAGAAAACAAACTGCGCATGATAGCAGACGAACACCCCGAAGCGGACTTTATCATTATGAACGGCAACCGCATACTGATTAAACGGCAGAAGTTTGAAGAATATTTAGACCGTGCAACGGTGGTATAAATAGCGGTTGGGTATGGAAAGAGACCTCAATTTGTGTTAGTATATTATCACGAGTTTGGGTCTCTTTTTCAGAAAGGAGACAAAATAACCATGAGTGAAAAAAGGAGAGACAAAAGAAACAGGATTTTACACAATGGAGAGACCCAGAGACCAGACGGCAGATACCGCTTTAAATATACCGACTCGGACGGCAAGGAAAAGAGTGTTTACAGTTGGCGGTTAGACCATAACGACCCATACCCGAAAGGCAAGCGCAAAGACCTGTCGCTTCGGGAAAAGGAGAAACAGATTGAACAGGATATGTTCAATCAGATTGCATCAAACGGCGGCAATTATACGGTGCTGTCATTGGTAGAAAAATATGTTTCCCTTAAAATAGGCGTAAGGCATAGCACCAAAGCAGGGTATAAAACCGTTATAAACATCTTGAAGAAAGACCCGTTCGGGGATAAGCGGATTGACAAAGTAAAGCTGTCTGACGCAAAGGCGTGGCTGATTAAATTACAGCAGGTGGACGGACGGGGGTACAGTTCCATTCATACGATTAGGGGTGTGTTAAGACCGGCATTTCAAATGGCAGAAAATGACGATTTAATCCGAAAAAACCCGTTTCAGTTTGAATTAGCCACCGTCATTGTAAATGACAGCGTGACAAGGGAAGCCGTCACAAGAAAACAGCAAAGGGAATATTTGAGATTTATTCAAGAGGACAAACATTTTTGCAGATACTATGACGGTATCTTTATCCTGTTCCATACAGGCTTGCGCATATCAGAATTTTGCGGTCTGACGATTGCAGATATTGATTTCAAGAAAAAGCGTATTCGGGTCAATCATCAGTTACAGCGCACAAGCCAGATGGAATATGTGATAGAAGCGCCTAAGACGGAAAAAGGGATTCGCTATGTACCCATGACGGAAGAAGTGGCAGAGTGTTTCCGAAGAATCATCAAAAATCGGACTGCCCCAAAAGCAGAGCCAATCATTGCGGGATATACAGGATTTCTATTTTTGGATAAGAATGATATGCCTATGGTTGCCCTGCATTGGGAAAAGTATATGCAACATATCCTCGAAAAGTATAACAGTATCTACAAGGTGCAGATGCCGAAAATTACCCCGCATGTCTGCCGACATACATTCTGCTCAAACATGGCAAAAAGCGGAATGAACCCGAAAACGTTACAATACATCATGGGACATTCTGACATAAGTGTTACTTTAAACACTTATACCCATGTGAATTTTGAGGACGCGCAGAGCGAGTTACAGCGCGTAGTGGGCGAGTAAAAAGGCAAGGGGTAAAATGAAATAATTTACCCCTTATTTTACCCCTTTTGCAGAAGAAAACCTAAGAAAATATGTGACAATCTAAGAAAAAATGTTTGAAATCAAGAACAATGAAAACGGCTACAAGCCTTGAAAATATAGGAAATAAAGGAGTTTTAGCGTTATGATAAAAATATTATTTGTCTGCCACGGCAATATTTGCAGAAGCACCATGGCCCAAAGCCTCCTCACCCACATGGTAAAGGAGAAGGGGCTTTCATCCAAATTCCACATCGACTCCGCCGCCACCAGCCGTGAGGAGATCGGCAACCCGCCCCACTACGGCACAGTCCAAAAGCTGCGGCAGGTGGGAATCCCGCTGATTCCCCATCGGGCGCGTCAGATGACGAAGCAGGACTATCAGGAGTTCGACTATCTGATCGGCATGGACGATGCCAATGTCCGCAACATGGAGCGGATCGCGGGCGGAGATCCGGAGCATAAGATATACAAGCTTCTGGAGTTCGCGGGCAGTGGCAAGGCAATCGCTGATCCCTGGTATACGGGAAACTTCGAGGTGACCTATGGTGATGTGCTGGAAGGGTGCGAGGCATTTCTGAAATTTCTAAAGCTGTGAGACAAAATGTTGTGACTGGTATGTTTTTAGGCATAAAAGGGTTAAATTTTCCTTATCAAAAGGGCGGAAACGTCCGATAACTATAGCAGAGGTCAACGGATTGACAAAATGGTATGACAGGGAGGTGCAGAGTATGTTAGTCAGATTTGGAGATAGAGAGGCACAGGGCGTTCAGATAGCGGCACAGGCGCAGGAAAAAGCACAGGAGAATATTGGGCAAAAGGCTTCCGAGAAACAGCAGCGAAAGAATACGATCTTTGCGGGGGACCTCCCGTTACATAAAGATTCTATCACGCTCCGCAGACAGCAGGCGCAGAAGAAGGCAATGAAACTTGTGCAGAATGCCTGGGACACGGATCGTAAGACGGATCAGAGCATAGCAGAGTACGAGGGGCTTGCGCGAGAGCAGAAAAAAGAGATTCTGATCAATCGTGATAGAATTTATGAATGCCGGGAAAGAAAGGAAAATCTGCGGGAAGGCTATGGCGTGGAGAAGGATTCTCAGGAACAGAAGGATCTGGAGCTTCTGGAGCGTCTGCATTATCCCAATAATGGTGAATTTGCAGATGCTGATTTTACAGCAGAAGAGCGTAAGAGACTGGAGGAATTAGAGGATGAACCGCTGACAGAATACCAGCAGAGATGCCTTGAAATTGACGGCGAGGAGCAGATATTTCAGATTCGTGAAGGCAAGGCGGAATCGGCTCTTGAGGCATATAATGGCGCGGTCAGATCTATCAAGCAGGAACGTTTGAAGTCCCACGAGATGACGGACGCGCAGAATAATGCGAAGAAGGTGATGGATGAGGCGAGCAAGGATATTCAGGGAATGATCTGGGAAGAAGCCCAAGATCATGTAGACGAGACCTACGAGGAAACGAGAGAGGAAGAAAAGGAAAAGGCCGAGAAGAAGGAAGAACAGGAAGAAAAGATCGAGCTTCGCAAGGAACAGAAGGAGCTGATGGAAGCGCGGACCGAAGCCGTCAGAGAGGAAAGAAACGAGGCACAGGAAGCGCAGAGACAGCAGGAGAAAGACTCCAGAGAGGAAGCGGAGCTTCTGGGCGATATGGCGGACGCAGGATTGAATGTTGCCGGTGCGAATGACACAGTCAAGGCAGAGATCAAGGATATGTTAAATAAGCTTAAGCTGATCGAGGCGGACATCAAAGGCATTGAGGTGGACGAGGAGATATAGGAGAAACGTAAGACAGCAGTATCAGGCAGAAAAGAAAGAGATGGAGGGCATATGAGAGTTACAAGAAATTACAGAACGAATTTGATGAACACCAGAAAAAAGGAGAACGCGGGGACGAAGTTATATAAGGCGTTAAAACGTAACAGCCTGAAAAATCGCTCCAGTCGTTTGGATAGTATTTTTGGTGGCAGAGCAACTTCTAAGGCGAGTGACATTTACAACAGAGAATTTATCACATCGCCGCAGGAAACGCAGAAAACACAGAAGTTCTACTATGATATGAAGTATCATGCGGGACAGGTGCAGGCATACGGACAGGCGCTTCAGAAGACGGAGAAGGATTCGATCTACGATAAGGCGCGGGAAAGCGGCAGTACGGAAAAAATCGTAGATCATATCAAGGGTTTTGTATCGCAGTATAATCAAATGTTGGATGATTTGGAAGAATCGGGCACGAGGACGGACGAAAGCTTCCTGAGTCAGTTTAACAGTATGTCCAGATTGGGAGAAATCGAGTTTTCTAAAACAGGTGTGAGCAGGCAGTCGGATGGAAAGCTTGTAATCGATGAGAAAAAGCTTCTGGCGGCAGATGTAGACACGTTGGAAAAAGTCTGGGGCGGGAACGGATTTTCAGCCAGGGCAGCGGCCAGAGCTGATTCTGTAGAGGCTGCGGCGGAGAAAAATATCGAGGCGGAGAAAAGCACTACTTACAATCCCTTTGCGAAATCGAATCTCTATAATTATGGCAGCAATGTGGGAAGTCGTTTTAATTCCCGCAGGTAATCGATTAGTATCATGCGTTATTTGAGATAACGCTGATGAAAGAATGGGTGTCGCCATGAACCACATCACTTGGGTCCAGCAGAGAGAAGATTTCAATACAAAATATCATGTATTAAAGTGGAAAACTTCGCATTTTCACGAGCCTTTTTCCGCGCATGCGGGAGCGGGCCTGAAGTTGAGGGACAGCGCGGCGGCAGAAGCGGCAAAGCAGTCACAACTGCCCGAGGGAGAGGGCATCGGTTATGTGCGGGCAGGCAGGATGGGAAGCGGCAGGATCGGGCTGGGATTAGGAAACGGATTAGAGGATTATGCGCTGAAGACGATGCAGGAGGAGATGGCACAGAGTGTTGTCCGAAATAGTGGCAGCGGCCTTCGGGCAGGCAGGACCGTGGGATCGGTGCCTGGGGTCATGCAGGCAGCGGCGCAGACGCAGGCGGCGGAGCATTTGGTGACGCCGGAACAGAAGCGGGAACCTTTGCGGGACGAACAGGCCAGAGAGCGCAACTTGCAGGAGAGTACCACCGTTTCGGCGACCGGCAGGGGCAATATCAAAAACAAGCTGCGGGACAGTGCAGCTAAACTGTGGGAGTTCTATCAGAAACAAAAGGAAAAGGCGTTAAAGTTTTCTTTTTGGAAAAGCAAGTCAGAACCGCCCGGGAAAAAGGTGAAAAAAGGGACGCGGATGGCTGACAGGGAAGCGGTGCTTGCCATGCAGTCAGAGAATCATTATTTATTGGATTCCTATGATCAGAAAGGAAATTACAGTATGCTGGGGAAGTGACGAGAGTCACTTCCTTTTCTGCTCTGCTTATGTACTTTCCCGTTTTACCAGCTTTCCGACGAGTTTCAGAAAAGCGCGGATATAGAAGGGCTGTAAAGCCTTTTTTGCGTTTTGCAGTTCTTTACGGATCTCGATATGCTGCGGGCAGTGCTTTTCACAGGCGCCACATTTGGTGCACTGCGTCATGGCGGAGGAATCCTTTTTCAGGGAAGTGATCTGTGCGTACTCCAGCACCGCGCTGAATTTCTTATTGGAGGCAGACTGATTGTAGCAGCGAAAGGCGGTAGGAATGTCCACGCCGTGAGGACAGGGCATACAGTATCCGCAGCCGGTGCAGCCAACTTTGAGCGTTTGATTGATTTTTTGGCGCAGAATGTCGATTAGGTGATGGTCTGCCTTGGTAAAGGTGCCGACACCGGCCTCGTCTGCGGAAGCGATATTTTTCGTCACCATCTGCGTTGCGTTCATACCGGAGAGTACGCAGGTCACCTGAGGCTGATCCCAGAGCCAATGAAATGCCCATTGGGCAGGCGTGCGTTTTATGGGATAGTCTGCAATTGCTTTTTTGGCAGCGTCGGGTAAGCCCTCAACCAGCCTTCCTCCACGCAGCGGCTCCATGATGATCACGGGAATGTTTCTTTCGGCGGCATAGAGCAGCCCGGGTCTTCCGGCCTGCGTATATTCATCCAGATAATTGTACTGGATCTGACAAAAATCCCAGTCGTAGGCATCGATCAATGCCTTAAAGGTATCCGTGTCACCATGAAAAGAGAATCCGATATTGCGAATCACACCCGTATTTTTCTTCTCGGCGATCCATTCTTCGATGCCGATACTCTTTAGGCGGTTCCAGACCTCCACATCAAAGAGCATATGCATTAGGTAAAAGTCAATATGATCCGTGCGCAGGCGCTTTAACTGCTCCTGAAAAAGCTTTTCGACGGAGGAGGCATTTTTCAGCAAATAGTAGGGGAGTTTGGTGGCGATCTGCACTTTTTCACGGCAGTGGTTGCGTTCTAAGATAGAACCGAGTGCTTCCTCACTCCCGCCGTAGATGTAGGCAGTATCAAAGTAATTGACGCCGTTTTCGATGGCGAGCATCACTTCCTTTTCTGCCTTTTCGAGGTTGATCCGTCCGGCTGACGAGGTAAAACGCATACAGCCGTAACCGAGGATGGACACTTCCGTGCCGTCTTTCATTGTTCTATATTGCATGATTACCTCCATGTCGAAGCATAGACTTATTTTTCAACCTTGTCTTCGTTCCAAAGCTTATTGTTTTCTTTTCATTATATAGTAGAGGCGCGCGGGAAGTCAATTATTATGAAGAATCGGGTGAATCGGGAATTTCTTAAAATTCTAATAAAAAGTTAATAATTCTTTCCTTGTTTTTCTTCGGTATTTGGTATATATTAGGAAAATGAACGGAGGATGAAAAAATGAGCCCCAATCCATTTTTCCCATTAGAGGAGATGGGATTTGACCCCGAGGAGAATCAAATGATGGTGATTCCCAAGGTAGATCAGGAAATTTATGAACAGCGCCGAAAGATGGCGGGGACGATGGTGGACTATAAAGAGATGCGTATGCGTTACAGCTGTGCGATCAAGGAAGTGCGGACGAAATTCGACGTCCTCAATTCTGAGTTTAATGTGAGATATCAGCGCAATCCCATCACTTCCATCAATTCCCGCTTAAAGAGCAGTACAAGCATTCGGGAGAAGCTGAGCCGTAAGGGACTTCCCTTTACGATTGAAAATGTGGAGGACAACCTCTATGATGTAGCAGGCATCCGTGTGGTCTGTTCTTATGTCGATGATATTTATGTGTTGGCGGAGGCGTTGGCGCAGCAGGATGATATCACGGTGATTCGCAGGAAGGATTATATCAGGAATCCGAAACCCAACGGCTATCGCAGTTACCATATGATCGTGAGTGTGCCGGTTTTCTTCTCAGATCAGACCAGAGAGATGGCGGTGGAAGTGCAGATCCGCACGATCGCCATGGACTTCTGGGCGAGCTTGGAGCATCAGCTCAAATATAAGCAGGAGGTGCCAAATCAGGCAGAAATCGTAAGGAGCCTGACTGCGTGCGCCGAACAGATCGCGGCTATCGATGAACAGATGTGGCAGGTGCGCCAGCAGATCGAACAATCGGAAGATCTGCCGACGGAAGAAGAAATCCTTATGGAAAAACTCCGCAAGATCGATATCGCGGTGGGAGAATGAGAAAATCACAGATCATCAGACAAAACAAAGGGTCCGGAGATGTCCGGGCCCTCTGTTATTGCTTTCCATGCCAAGCGGATCGGTCCTGAACGTGACAGGATTTTTCGTCTGGCTTACTTGTTCATCACTTCTTCGTATGTCTTAACGATCTCTGCATCAGGTTCTTTGGTCAAGAGGGAAACTGCTACATTGACGAGCAGCGCAACGACGAAAGCGGGGAGCAGTTCATAGATGGCAAAGGCGCCGCCCAGCTTGGCGATGCCGTACTTCCAGGCAAAGACCATCACACCGCCGGCAATCATGCCCGCAAGCGCGCCCTGTTTGTTGGAACGCTTCCAGAACAGCGCCAGAAGGACCACCGGACCGAAAGCAGCGCCGAAGCCTGCCCAGGCAAAGGAGACGATGGTGAAGATGGAGCTGTTGGGGTCCTGAGCGATAAAGACAGCGATCAGGGAGATTGCGATGACCGTGATCCTCGCGATGATCAGAGAGGTTTTTGTCTCAAGCTTCTTTTTGCCGAAATCCTGCACCAGATTTTGGGAGATACTGGATGCCGCCGCCAGGAGCTGTGAATCAGCGGTGGACATGGTAGCTGCCAGGATGCCAGATAAAATAACACCTGCTATCAATGCGGGAAAGATGCCATAACCGCTTAATACGGAAGCAATTTGAATGATGACGGTCTCGGAATTGCTTCCCTCCAGGACGGGAAGGATGCCTGCCTGTGACAGACCGTAACCCACTACACCGATCAGCACGGCAACACCCATGGAAATCACCACCCAGACGGTCGCGATCCTTCTGGAGAGGGTCAGTTTCTCCTCGTCCTCAATGGCCATGAAGCGCAGCAGGATGTGGGGCATCCCAAAGTAGCCGAGGCCCCAGGCGAGCGTGGAAACGATCATCAGGAATGTGTAGGGGGATGCGGTGTCTGTCTGCGGGGAATAGGACTGTACCAGACTTAAGTAGCCGGGAAGTTCCTTTGCCGCGTTAAAAACAGAGTCGAAGCCGCTGGTGACGACTGCGCCGAAGCCTACTATGATGAGCAGGGCAATGCTCATGGTGATGCCCTGGATCAAGTCAGTGGTGCTCACAGCCAGAAAACCGCCCAGCGTGCAGTAAAGTACGATGACGGCGGCGCTAAGCAGCATGGCAATGGTGTAATTCATGCCAAACAGGGTGCTGAACAGTTTACCGCAGGCCGCAAAGCCGGACGCAGTGTAAGGTACGAAAAAAATCACGATCACGATGGCGGCAATGCAGGTCAGGATATGCCTGTCATCTCCATATCTTCTGGAAAAGAATTCCGGTAGGGTAAAGGAGCCGATCCTGCTGGAATAGCGGCGGATCCGTTTGGAAACAAAGAGCCAGTTTAAGTAAGTGCCGACAGCCAGACCGATGGCAGTCCAGCCAACTTCGGAGAGGCCGGACAGGTAGGCTAGACCCGGAAGCCCCATCAAAAGGTAGCTGCTCATATCGGAGGCTTCTGCGCTCATGGCAGTGACTAAGGGGCCGAGCTTGCGGCCGCCCAGATAAAATTCCGCTGCCTGGGTATTTTTTTTGGAATAAGAGATACCAATGTAAATCATCATGCCCAGATAGGCTATGATGGCAATAATAATACAGATCTGTGATGTCATTTTTCTCCTCCTCATCTTCTTTCCTTGTTAGCAATCATTTGCTATTATAGCGGGTTTGTCGTGAATGCGCAATAAAAATTGGGACAAAAACGGTATAGTGGGGCAGATTATATTGATTTTAGCTGAAAAATCGAATATAATGTTTCTATCCGCACCATTTTTAACGGGGGTTACGGTGCGATACGAATGAAGGAGGAAAACATGGGGGAGTCAAATAAGGAGACGAGCGTAACCGAACAGTTTCAGGCACTCTGCAGGGATGCGGTGGAATTGCAGGAAAAATTCCTGTTGGAGAGGCTTGCAGAAAATAAGGATACGGAGTATGGAAAACTGTTTGGGTTTGAAGATATTCATTCGGTAGAGGATTATCAGAAGGAACTGCCCATCACGTTTCACTATGATTATGAGGCGGCAATCGATCGCCAGGTAGAGGGAGAAGAAGGACTGCTCACGGCGGATAAGCCGGTGTTTTACTGTATCAGTTCGGGCAGCACGGATTCGCCAAAATATGTGCCGATCGTGGAGAAGGACCTCCAGAGACAGTATTTTTACTGGCATGATCTGATCAGAGAGACGATCAGGCGGCAGATCCCGGATGCAACGGATGAGGAGTTGTTTGGCAGGATTTTTGAGACGGGAGAGTTTCGGCGTAATTTTATGTCAGACGGTACGATGAGTGGGGTTCGTGCGTCTGCGCTGCACCGATATCTGGAGGCGAAAGGAGAATTTGACAGTAACTGTTATACGGCGCCTCTTGAGGTCATGTTTCCGGATCAGATGGAAGATATGCTGTATGTAAAGCTGCGCTTTGCTCTTGCATGCAGGGATGTGACGGCGATTCATGGTGTTTTTGTCAACCGTGTGGTGGGACTGTTCCGCTATTTGGTGGATAACTGGGAAGAATTTCTTACCGATATTGAGACGGGAAAGGTCAGCGAATGCTTTCCTGTGAGTCATGAATGGCGCCGCTATCTGGAAGAAAAACTGCCGGCGGATCCGGAGCGGGCTGCCGAACTGCGTAAGATCCCGACGGACAACCTGCCCCAGGGGCTGGTGAGGAAGATCTGGCCGAAAATCAGATATGGACAGCTCATTGGCGGCAGCATGTTTGCCGCTTACATGGATATGCTTTGGATGTACGTGGAAGATCTGCCGATTCATTTCTTTACCTATGCAGCATCAGAAGGCTGTTTTGGCATAGCGAAGAACCTGGGAGAAGGAGACGCCTATTATGTGCTGCTCCCGGATACCTGTTTTTATGAATTTTTGTCTGAGACCGGGGACGGTGAGCGGATCTATACGATTCGTGATGTTGAGGTTGGCAGCAAATATGAGATCTTGATCACTACGCTTTCCGGAATGTATCGTTACGCCATTGGTGACGTGGTGGAGGTTGTGGGTTTTGAGGGACAGGCGCCGGTGGTGCGGGTATGCTACCGTAAGAGTCAGGTCATCAACATTGCGGATGAAAAGATGAATGTGCGCCAGTTGGAGAATGCGATGCGGAAATTTCAGCGAAGGGCACATTGCGGCGCAGAGGGCTACTGTGTGGACGGGGATTATACCAAGCGGCTGCCCCGTTATATCCTCTATCTGGAATTGGCAGACGGGGAGCTGCCGGAGGACGCGGCGGAGATTTTGGATGAGTGTCTGATGGAGAGCTGCTCCGGTTACAAGAGAGATAGGGAATTGGCGGAGCTTGGCAAAGTATGTATTCAGCCAGTCCCTAAGGGAGCATTTAAAGCTTACGGACGATTTATGGCAAAGCTCGGACGCAGAAAAGAACAGGATAAGCCGTTGCGGATCCTCATCACGGAGGAGCAAAAGGCGTTCTTTGGAGGCGCGCTGCTGTCATAACGATACATAACTATTGTTATTTAATTTGAAACACGATTCTGTGGAGATACTGTCATGTGCAATGAGAGGAGTCTGCCGACAGCCTTCCTTGCAAAGATGGAGAGACTTTTAGGCGGCGAGTATGAGGCTTTTTTAAACAGTTACGGGGAGCAACGCCGGTACGGGCTGCGGCGAAATCCCTTAAAAATTACGGAAGAAGATTTCCTTAGGGTGATGCCCTTTCCGCTTCAAAAGATATCTTGGGCGCGGGAAGGGTATTATTATGATGCCGTTTCACAGCCGGGACGCCATGTGCTCCACGAGGCAGGGGCATATTATATTCAGGAGCCTTCCGCCATGGCAGTGGTGGAGGCACTGGCGCCAAAGCCGGGTGAGCGGATCCTCGATCTGTGTGCGGCGCCGGGCGGGAAAACCACGCAGATTGCAGGGAAAATGCAGGGAGAAGGACTGCTTGTGGCAAATGAAGTCATTGGAGATCGGGCAAAGATCCTTTCCCAGAATGTGGAGCGCATGGGAATCGCAAACTGTGTGGTATGTTCGGAGAAGCCGGAGCGTCTCTCGACGCTTTTTTCTGCCTTTTTTGATCGGGTGCTGGTAGATGCGCCCTGCTCGGGTGAAGGAATGTTTCGCAAGGAAGAAGCGGCGAGGGGAGAGTGGAGCGAGACGGCGGTTCTTATGTGCGCCGAAAGGCAGATGGCGATTTTGCGGGAGGCGGCGAAACTGGTAAAACCGGGCGGTGTTTTAGTCTATTCCACCTGTACCTTTTCTCCGGAGGAGAATGAAGGGACGATCTCGGCATTTTTGCGAGAAAACAACGCATATGATATAGAAGAAATATCCTTCGCGGATCTTTTGGCACCGGGGAGGCCTGATTGGCTGGAACATGCTGCGCCCGGAATCGGGCAGACGGCAAGGCTTTGGCCGCATCGACTGGCAGGAGAGGGACATTTTGTAGCCAGACTGCGGAGGAATGGAAACGCGGGAGTGGAGGAAACAGAGGTAGAGGAGAGTAAAGCAGCGAGTGAGAAAAGGTTTGACAGGAAAAAGAACAGAAAGGGAAATGTGGGGAAAGAAGATTCTCAATTGTCAGGCGAAGCAGCGTTGTTTCTGGAG
Organism: uncultured Lachnospiraceae bacterium; assembly: GCA_910576815.1. Lineage (GTDB taxonomy): Bacteria > Bacillota > Clostridia > Lachnospirales > Lachnospiraceae > UBA3282. The sequence goes on along the minus strand of CAJTKA010000017.1, from coordinate 58,376 downwards.
AAGGAATTGGAAATAAAGGAGGCATGGAACAAGAAACATGCGGGACGCATGATCCGCTTTGGAGAGCAGATCTACCTTACGCCCTGCGAAATGCCGGCGCTTACGGGGATCCGTATTCTGCGGCCGGGACTGCAGCTTTTGACGGAGAAAAAGAATCGCTTTGAGCCGGCGCATGCGCTTGCCCTATCTCTATTGCCGGACGATATCGGGAAAAGGCAGGATGTCTCTCTGGCAGAGGCCTCTGCCTGGCTGCGGGGGGAGAGTCTTTCTTCTCAAGGGGAAAAGGGATGGACGGCGCTTTTTTATGAGGGATTTTGCATTGGGTTTGGAAAAGCATCCGGGGGACAGATGAAAAACCATTATCCCAAAGGCTTACGGAAATCCTTATAAAATACTTAAATTTTTGATAGGTACTTGTCAAATGCTGTCGCCTGCAATATACTAGATATAGATTTTTGCAAGATGGGAACCACTTTAGCTAGTGTTTGCGCAGGGAGTTTCGCAATGTTATTTTCCAGTATTGGATTTTTGTTTCGGTTTTTGCCGATTTTTATCATCATATATGTAGTGCTGCCCAAATATCGCAACATCATACTTTTACTGGGAAGTCTGATCTTCTATGGAGTGGGAGAACCGTACTTTGTTCTGCTGCTTCTTTTGTCTATTCTGGTAAATTATGGCTTTAATCGCTATATGTTCTGGGAACCGCGGTCGCCTCAGTCCAACAGAAAACAGAAGACGGCGAGGCGAAAAAGGAGAGCGCTTGTATTGGCTGTGGTTCTTGACCTTAGCATTTTATTTTTGTTCAAATATTGGGATTTTACGGCGAAAAACATCAATCATCTGACAGGGCAGGAGTGGCTGCCGCTGCTTTCCCTGGCGCTGCCGCTGGGTATTAGTTTTTATACGTTTCAAATGCTTTCTTATCAGATCGACTGTTATCGGGGGACGGTGGAGAAGCCGGCGGGGCTGCTCAACTTTGCCACCTACATCTGTATGTTTCCGCAGCTCATCGCGGGTCCTATCATTCGTTATGGAGAGGTGGAGCAGCGCCTGATTAGTCGAAAAGTGCGGATCCGTGATCTGGAGAACGGACTGAAGCTCTTTACGCTTGGGCTGGGAATCAAGGTGCTTTTAGCGAATCAGATCGGTACGCTTTGGAACCTGATCATGACGGCGGGTGCCGGGCGGCTGCATACGCTGGTTGCCTGGCTGGGCGCTTTTGCCTATTCTTTTCAGATCTATTTTGATTTCTGGGGCTATTCTGTGATGGCGATGGGACTTGGTAAGATGTTGGGTTTTTCTATTCCCAGGAATTTTAATAATCCCTATGCGTCCCGTTCTCTATCGGAGTTTTGGAGACGCTGGCATATGACGCTGGGGAGATGGTTTCGGGAGTATGTCTATTTTCCGCTTGGCGGCAGCCGCAAGGGGCGGCTGCGTACGATTTTTAATCTGTTTGTCGTCTGGGCGCTTACGGGGCTTTGGCATGGCGCTGATTGGAATTTTGTTCTCTGGGGCATCACTTTTTTTCTGCTGCTTTCGCTGGAAAAGAGAACTTACGGAAAGTGGATGGAGAGGAAGCGCATTTTGGGGCATATCTATACGCTCTTATTGATTCCCGTAACGTGGGTGATCTTTGGCATCACGGATATGGGACAGCTTGCGGGATATCTGGAAAATCTGATCGGTCTGCACAGAGAGGAAGTTCTGGTGGGGATGACACAACTGCTCCGATATCTCAAGGAGTATGCAGTACTTTTAATAACTTGCGTTATTTTTATAACACCTCTGCCGGGCAAGTTGTATTGGAAATGGAAGGACCGCTGGTTCATGGTGCTGTTTTTGCTGGCGGTATTTTGGTGGTCTGTATATGAGATCCTGTCAGGCAGCAATAATCCGTTTCTTTATTTTAGATTTTAACGGACATTGCATAGAAGGGTGGAATGAGAGATGAGCGATAATAAGATAAAGCATCTATGGGAAATTGTGTATAACTGTCCGTTTATTTTGCTGATCGTAGTCACCAGCCTTCTTGCAGTCCCTTTTTTTGATCGGATAGAGAATCGGGAATGCGATCATAAAATAGCGGTATCAAAAACCATGAATGAGGACGCCGAGACAGCGGCGGAGGGCGGAAACAGCATTGAAATAATTGATAAAATATTTGAAAGAAAACCGAATGTCGATTACGCGGCAAATGATGAAAGCGAAAGAAATACGAGCGAGGATGATAAAATAGAGAAAAATGAAGGAACACGCAAGGAAGGTATTTCTAAAAAAGAGAATATAAAGGAGCAAAATAACGATACAAAAATAGCAGAAACAGGCGTGAAATATGAGAGAAGGGAAACTCGCGCCACAGAATTTGTGGAGTATGCGCCGATTGAGACAAATTCCCGATATTACTCAGATGCAGGAAAAGTTGCATTGACCACTACCTATGACTATGTATTGGAGAACGATAGTTATTTTAATGACGCTGCTTTTCTGGGAGATTCCAGGACTTTGGGGATATCTGACTATGCAGGGTTGGATGGCGCAGACTTTTTTTGCGATAATGGGATGACCATCTATAAGCTTTTAGAGGATGCAGGGGTGACATGGCAGCGGACGGGAGAGAAAGTTGACATGAAAAAGATCCTGCAGGAAAATCACTATGGCAAGATCTATATCATGCTGGGCATGAACGAGCTGGGATATGGTGACACGCTGATGTATATGAAGCAGTATCTGAAAGTGATCCGCCAGATTCAGGATTGGCAGCCTGAGGCAGTCATCTATTTGATGGCGAATCTCCATGTGAGTCGGGAGAAGAATAATATGGAGTCAGAGTTTAACAATATCAACATCAACGATAAGAATGTGGCCGCAGCCAGACTTGCCGATGGCAGAGATGTCTTTTATCTGGACTGTAACCCTTTATTTACGGACGAGGAGGGGTATCTGCAGTCGGAGCTGACTTTTGACGGCGTGCATCTTTACGCGCAGCATTACGATAAGTGGCGCACGTTTCTGATGGAACACGGGGTGGAGAGAACGGAGACGGAAAAAACCGAAGCGTCTGCCGATGAAACAGAAGCGGTGGAGGATAGCGCTGCGGGTGCGGGGGAAGGCTGAATATGGAAGCAGTACGTTTGAATAAATATCTAGCCGCCTGTGGGGTATGTTCCAGGCGGGATGCGGATAAGCTGATAGAGGAAGGCGTTGTCTTTGTGAACGGGGAGAAGGCGCAGACAGGAAGGAAGGTGTCGGATGCGGATGTGGTGACCGTTCGCGGGAAAACGCTGCACGCACCGCAAAATCATGTGGTTTTGGCTTATTATAAGCCGCGGGATGTGGTCTGTACGGAGCGGGATGCCCATGCAGGACGGATCGTGACAAAGGAGATCGGATATTCCAGGCGGGTGACTTACGCCGGGCGGTTAGATAAAGATTCTGAAGGACTTTTGCTGCTCACGGATGATGGCGCGCTGATCGACGCGATGATGCGGGCGCGGAACGGGCATGAGAAGGAATATATCGTAAAGAGCGGCAGAAAGTGGGAGGAAGCCGCCATCGCCAATCTGCGGGAGGGGGTGTATCTGGAAGATCTAGGGCAGACGACACGTCCCTGCAAAATCGAGCAGATCGGGGATAAGACCGTAAAAATGACCCTCACGCAGGGCTTGAACAGACAGATACGCCGTATGTGTAAGACGCAGGGCTATGAGATCAAAAGCCTTAAAAGAACGCGTGTTATGAATATTGAACTCGGCAATCTCAAGCCGGGGGAATACAGAGAGCTTACGGAGGCGGAACGGACGGCGCTTTATGGCCTCTGTGGGCTGGAGCCGAAGCAATAGCGCGTACAGAAGCAAAAGAGAACAGGAAATCGGCGAAGGGAATGATGGGTAGGAGATATGGCAGAGAATAAGAGAGAACGGATGCGGGAACTAACCGCGCTGTTGAATAAGGCTTCCGAGGCATACTATGCGAAGGACGAGGAGATCATGTCGAATTTTGAGTACGACAGACTCTATGATGAGTTGACGGCGCTTGAAAAAGAGACGGGTGTTATTTTTGCGGACAGCCCTACGGTGAAGGTGGGGTATGAGGCGGTGGATGAACTGCCTAAGGAGCGCCATGAGACGCCCATGCTCTCTCTGGCAAAGACAAAGAGCAGAGAGGAACTGCAGGACTGGCTGAATGGGAAAAAGGGCCTCCTTTCCTGGAAGCTGGACGGATTGACTATCGTTTTGACCTACAGGGACGGAAAGCTGGAAAAAGCGGTCACCAGAGGAAACGGCGAGGTAGGTGAGGTCGTTACGGGAAACGCCAGAGTATTTCGCAATCTGCCGCTTAAGATTCCTTATCAGGGGGAACTGGTGCTGCGGGGCGAGGCGGTCATCACCTACAGCGATTTTGAGAAGTTAAACCGGGAGATCGAGGAGGAACAGGCGAAATACAAAAATCCCAGAAACCTTTGCAGCGGCAGCGTCAGACAGCTGGACAATCAGGTCACGGCAGGAAGGAACGTGCGCTTTTTTGCATTTTCTCTGGTGCGGGCCGATGTGGACTTTCACAATGCCAGAAAGGAGCAGTTTGCATTTCTGCAGGAGCAGGGGTTCGAGGTAGTGGAGTACCGTGAGGTGGAACCGGAAAATATATTAGATAACATTAGTTATTTTGAAGAGAAGATCAAGACCTATGATGTGCCCTCTGACGGCCTTGTCCTGACCTATGACGATATGGCTTACGGCGCGTCTCTGGGCAGGACCGCCAAATTCCCGCGGGATTCCATTGCCTTCAAGTGGGCGGATGAACTGCGGGAGACCACGCTTTTGGAGATGGAGTGGAGCGCCAGCCGCACGGGACTGATCAATCCTGTGGCCATCTTTGAGCCGGTGGAGCTGGAGGGCACTACGGTCAGCCGCGCCTCCGTCCATAATATCAGTATTGTCAGGGGATTAAAGCTGGGAATCGGGGATCGGATCACTGTCTATAAGGCGAATATGATCATTCCTCAGATCGCGGAGAACCTGACGGGGAGCGACAGTCTGGAAATCCCCAAGTATTGTCCTGTCTGCGGAAAACCCACCCGTATCAGTCAGGAAAACGATGTGCAGACCCTCTACTGTGATAATCCGGATTGTGATGCAAAGAAGATCAAGGCCTTCACCCTGTTTGTGAGCCGCGATGCCCTGAGTGTGGACGGTCTCTCAGAGTCTACTTTGGAGAAATTCCTCGCTAGAGGCTTTCTGCACAGCTTTGCGGATCTTTTTCGTCTGGAACGGCATCAGGAGGAGATCACGCAGATGGAGGGGTTTGGGGAAAAGTCATGGCAGAACCTGTCTGAAAGCCTGGACCGGGCAAGAAATACCACGCTGCCCCGGTTGATTTACGGTCTGGGAATCGAGAATATCGGCGTGGCGAAAGCGAAGCTTTTATGCAGACAGTTTGATTATGACTTAAATGCACTGCGAAACGCATCTCTGGAGGAACTGGCAGCGATCGACGGGATCGGCGAGGTGATCGCTAAGAGCATTTATGATTTCTTCCACCATGAAAAGGCGATGGAGCAGCTTAGCGATCTTTTGACGGAGCTTGTGATCGAGGAAAAACCCGTGCAGGAGGGTGGACAGTCCCTTGACGGCATGAGTTTTGTAATTACGGGCAGCCTTGCGCACTTTGAGAACCGAAACGCCTTAAAAGAGGAGATCGAGCGGCGCGGCGGGAAGGTGACAGGCAGCGTGACGGGAAAAACGGTCTGCCTGATCAATAACGATACGGCCTCGCAGTCTTCCAAGAACAAGAAAGCAAAAGAGCTGGGCGTGCGGATCATGTCGGAGGAGGAATTTATGCAGGAGTATCTGGGATAGAAAGGAAGCCGTATTGAAAAGCAGAGAAAGGCAGGGGCAGAGGGGATTCTGTACCTGCTTTTTTTGACGATTGGCATGGGGAAACGGAATCTTGTGAGATAGGGTAATTTCCGGGAGAATCGATTTAATAGAAAAAAATAGGGAAACCTATCATATTGCCGGAATGGTTTAGTTTGCCTGTTCCGACAGGAAGGAGAAGATAAAATGGCGGATGTATATGGCTATGTACGTGTCAGCAGTCGGGATCAAAATGAGGACAGACAGATGATAGCACTGAGAGAACTGTCAGTTGCGGACAAAAATATCTTTATGGATAAGCAGTCAGGAAAGGACTTTGAACGTCCGGCGTATAAGCGTATGCTGCGGCGGATGAAAAAAAACGATTTGCTCTATATAAAGAGCATAGATCGGCTGGGCCGCAATTATGGGGAGATTTTGGAGCAGTGGCAGTTCCTTACAAAGGAGAAGGAAATCGATATTGTGGTATTGGATATGCCGCTTTTAGACACACGCAGGGGAAAAGACCTGATGGGTATGTTCTTAAGCGATATCGTCTTGCAGGTACTGTCTTTTGTGGCGGAAAATGAACGATCTAACATCAGACAACGCCAAGCGGAAGGAATTGCGGCGGCGAAGGCGAGGGGGGTGAGGTTCGGTCGTCCTGCAATTCCCTATCCGGATAATTTTGGGGAAGTGCATCGGGAATGGAGAAACAAAAAAATAACACTTCGCCAGGCAGCGGACGCCTGTGAAATGTCTGTTGGGACATTCTATGGGAAAGCCAGAAAACTGGAGAATTGTAACTGAGTAAAATCGGATTTGTAAATGTGTACTTTTGCAAAAACTTACATACCTTCTTTAATAATTTATTAGTCTATCATAAAAACTTTGATTGTTCAATTGTTTTTTTCTTTTTCATGAATTTTCACTTCAATTTCACAATATTCACCTTTTTTTTCGGAGACGTATCACCCGATAAGTTTTTATTAAAAAGTACACATTTCAAAAAAAACTACGAAATGTTGTACAGCCGACAAGGGCGTGATTTTGCTAAAAATGCTTCTGCAAGGAGGAAATTATGGCAGCGGATTATGCAGTCGTTGTGGTGACATACAACAGGCTTGAACTTTTGAAGGAATGTTTGAAGCAGGTTGAGAACCAGACGGTTCCGGCAAAGAGGATCATCGTGGTAAACAATGCGTCCACGGACGGTACGGCGGAATATCTGCGGGAATGCAAAGAGAAAAATAAACAATATCGAACAATTACCTGCATGGAGAATTTGGGAGGTGCAGGTGGATTTGCAAAGGGAATACAGGTTTCCACGGAAGAAAAGGTAGACTGTGTCCTGATGATTGACGATGACGCGATTCTGAGAAACGATTATATGGAAAATATCATGGAGGCGAGGCAGTATTATCCGGATTATCAGGCTTTTGCGGGCACCGTGATGACAGCTGGCAGAATAGATACATGGCACCGCAGAAACATTGCGAAACCGGGGATGCGGCTCATCAATTGTCCGGAAAATAGTTATACGGGGAAATATGAAGGGCAGCCTTTTGCCTGTGACATTGCTTCTTTTTGCGGCATGGTGGTCAATCAGGAGCTGGTGAGAAAAGTAGGTCTGCCATGCAGCGAATACTTTATATGGTTTGACGATACGGAATATTCCATGCGGATCAATCACTATACACGATTTTTAGTGATACCGGACGCGAAGTTGGATCACAGGACTACTGTGAATAATTCCCAATATCCCCATCGACGTTACGATTGGAAAGAATATTACGGAATCAGGAACCGTATCTTGTGTGTAAAAAGGCATGGGAACGTGTTGGACAGGGCGGTGAATGGCGCGGATATGTTCTGCCACATCATATTTCGCAACTGGCTGTTTAGCATAATCAATATGGATGACTATGATTGGGCTTATGAGAAGCGTCTGGTCAGAGAAGCATACAGAGATGCAAAGGAAGCGGACGTTGTCCGCAAAGGCATTCCGGAATTTTGATAAAAGGCAGATATGGTACACAGAGAGGAGTACACGTTTGCAGTGAAGATTCAAGATGTTTTATGGCCAAAAGACAGTATATGCACGGATGTGGAAATGTATTTTCATTCTAATCATAAGATAAAATTTGTCAGGGATGAAAGTGTCTGTATCTTCTTTCAGAAAGACGGCATCATGACGACAGATACTTATTTTAATGGCCTGACAATTGAAAAGTGGCGGAAATACACAAAGGTGAGTAAGGTGACGCTCACGTTGTCTTTGCAGGGAAGATTTAATGTAAGTCTGTGCTGGAAACAAAAAATAAACGATTTTTATGCTGCGCGCGAACTGAAAAATATTACGGTCATTGCGGACGAAAAGACGGAAATCACGTTGGAATTTCCTGAGGAGACGAAGGGGATGTTCTATTTCCGGCTGGAGACGCTGGAAGAAGGAGGAAAATTTTACGGAGGCTCTTACGAGACTGTAATACAAGAGGAATGCCGGACTGTAAAGATTGGCATTGTGGTCTGTACTTACCGGCGGGAAAAGTACATATGCGAAAATGTCAAGCTGATTAGACGGGATATTATCGAGAATCCGGAAAGTTCGCTTTATGGCAGATTGGAATTGTTTATTTCAGATAATGGGAAAACGTTGGAGCCCTATGACCTTGCAGGTGAAAAGATACATATATTCCCCAATAAAAATGCGGGCGGTGCAGGAGGTTTTACAAGAGGAATGATAGAGATCCTGAAACGTCCGGAGAGAGGAATTACGCATATACTGCTGACGGACGATGATGTGGTGGTGGATACGGCTTCCATATTGCGTACCGCCGTACTCTTGTCGCTGTTAAAAGAGGAGTATGCCGACGCTTTTATTGGCGGTGCTATGCTTCGCTCTGACCAGAGGAATATTCAGGTCGAGTCGGGTGCATCCTGGAATGCCGGCAATCTGATTCCTTTGAAACAAAACCTCGATTTACGTCTGTGGCAGAACTGTCTGTTAAACGAGCAGGAGGAGTATCGGGAATACAATGCGTGGTGGTACTGTTGCTTTCCGATGGACATTGTCAATGCGAACAACCTGCCGCTGCCAATTTTTATACGGGGAGATGATTTGGAGTATGGTCTCCGTAATATGAAAACGCTCATTTTGATGAATGGCATCTGTGTCTGGCATGAACCCTTTGAAAACAAGTATTCCTCTTTTTTGGAATACTATATCATCCGGAACAGGCTGATAGACAATAGCTTCCATTTTCCGGGATGGGGAAAAAAGGAATTGATCCGGGAGCTGCTTAGAGAGTACCGCAGGGAGGGATATTTGTACAGATATCAGAATGTGTCGCTGTATCTGCGGGGCATCAGGGATTTTCTGAAAGGAATCGATTTTCTGGAACAGACAGATGCGGAGGTGCTTCATAAACAAATCATGGCATCCGGCTACCAGGCGATGCCGGCGGAACAGTTGGATGTGCCTTTTTATGATCGAGAGTATCAAAGAGGCTGCAAGGAGAAACATTCTATTCTGCATGAGGTAGTAAGGCGACTCACATTTAACGGATATTTGCTTCCCGCAAAGCATATACGAACGGTGCCGATGGCAACGGCAAGACCCGAGTTTGTCTGGCGGGCAAAGACGATCCTATTCTATGACATTGTGGAGAACAAAGGATTTGTTACACATAGAAGTTTACGGACCTTTATCAGACAGGGATTTGAAGTGGTCGGGATGATATTTGTCATACTGGCAAAGTATGAGAAGGCAAAACAAAGCTATATCAGCCGAGGGCATGAAATCAGGCAGCTTGCATTCTGGGAGAAATACTTAGAAATGGAGGGGACAGACAATTGAAATATGATTTTCTCATTGTTGGAGCAGGCCTGTATGGCGCTATATTTGCCCATGAGGCAGCGGCGAAAGGAAAAAGATGTCTGGTGATAGATAAAAGGGGACATATTGCCGGTAATATTTACACGAAAGAAGTGGAGGGGATACAGGTTCATGAGTACGGCGCCCATATCTTTCATACTTCGAGTCGACAGATTTGGGATTATGTAAACCAATTTTCCGAATTTAACCATTATATCAATTCGCCGGTGGCGGTCTATCGGGACGAACTGTATAACTTGCCTTTCAATATGAATACCTTCAGCAAAATGTGGGGAATCAGGACACCGCAGGAGGCAAAAGAGAAGATAGCCGGGCAGATCGCCGGATTACAGATAACGGAGCCCAAGAATCTGGAGGAGCAGGCGCTTTCTCTTGTGGGAGAAGATGTATACCGAAAACTGGTAAAAGGATATACGGAAAAGCAGTGGGGACGGGATTGCACCGACCTTCCCGCCTTTATCATTAGACGGCTGCCGCTCCGATTTACGTATGACAATAATTACTTTAACGACAGATATCAGGGTATACCAATCGGCGGATACACGGCGATGGTGGAAAAGATGCTGAAAGGAATCGAAGTAAAGACGGGCGTTGATTATCTGGAGGACAAGGCGGCGTTTGACGCTATGGCGGACAGGATTGTCTACACAGGACAGATCGATCGCTATTTTGATTATTGCGAAGGCGTGCTTGCCTACCGGATGGTTCGTTTCGAGCAGGAGGTTCTTGAATGTGACAATTATCAGGGAAATGCGGTCGTGAATTATACGGAGCGGGAAGTGCCGTATACGAGGATCATTGAACATAAACATTTTGAGTATGGAACGCAGCCAAAAACAGTGATTTCAAAAGAATATCCGAGTGAGTGGCATAAGGGTGAGGAGCCCTATTATCCTGTCAACGATGAGAAGAATACTGCGATATACGGGACATATCAAAAGCTGGCAGCAGAAGAAAAGAAAGTAATCTTCGGAGGACGGCTGGGGGAGTATCGGTATTACGATATGGACAAGGTTGTTGGCAGGGCGCTGGAGATGGCGGGGAGGGAAATTTAATACAATAGTTTGACAGGAGCAAAAGGATGATCAATTTTAATGTACCACCGGTGACTGGTGAAGAATTAAGTTTTATCAAGGATGCAATTGAATCCGGAAAGATTTGCGGTGACGGAAAATATACGCATATGTGTAGTAACTGGATTAAGGAAAAAACGGATTCAGAAGGTGTTCTTTTGACTACGTCGTGCACACATGCGACGGAACTGGCAGCAATTCTATGTAATATCAAGGCGGGGGACGAGATCATTATGCCGTCTTATACTTTTGTCTCAACCGCAGATGCGTTTGTTTTACGGGGAGCCAAAGTTGTATTTGTGGATATCAGACCGGATACGATGAATATGGATGAGAATTTGATTGAGTCTGCTGTCACAGAGAAAACGAAGGCGATCGTACCGGTTCATTATGCAGGAATTGCCTGTGAAATGGATAAAATCATGGGAATTGCTAAGAAGCATCATCTTTATGTCATTGAAGATGCAGCGCAGGGTATGATGTCGTCCTATAAAGGGCAGCAGTTAGGGACAATTGGCGATATTGGATGTTATAGCTTTCATGAGACAAAAAATTACAGCATGGGAGAAGGCGGTGCAATTCTGCTAAAAGATGGCGCAATGCTTGAGGAGGCAGAGGTTATCAGGGAAAAGGGCACGAACCGAAGCAAATTTTTCAGAGGACAGATTGATAAATATACATGGGTAGCGGCAGGATCATCTTATTTACCAAGTGAGCTAAACGCAGCGTATCTGTGGGCGCAGCTTTTGAAGGCGGATGAAATCTGTAAAAACAGAATGAAGTCATGGAATCGATATTATGAGGAATTAAATGGACTTGCAGAAGCGGGATACATAGAACTGCCATATGTTCCCGGAGAATGTACACACAATGGACATATGTTTTACATTAAGGCGAAGGATTTAGAGGAGAGGACCAAGTTAATTTCGTATATGAAAGAAAATGGTGTTATGGCAGTGTTTCATTATATTCCACTGCATTCAGCGCCGGCCGGGAAAAAGTATGGTGAATTTAGAGGGAAGGACAAATATACGACAGCGGAGAGTGAAAGGCTGGCAAGGCTGCCGTTGTATTATGGCTTTAGTGAGCAGGATCAGGAAAAAGTGATTCATGCAATCAAAGCTTTTTATAAAAAGAAGTAAAAGCGGTCAAAACCCGTAAGTAGAGTAGGAAAACTGGTATGGGAATGAGTTTTAGTGAATTATATGTAGGTCAGGAATACTGTAAAACTTTTCAGGTTACAGAGGAAAAAGGACGCGCATTTGCGGATGTTTCACAGGATTATAATCGACTCCATTTGGATGAAGAATACGCAAAAAATACAATGTTTGGAGGAAGAATTGCACATGGTATGTTAGCGGCAAGTTTTATTTCCGGTGTGCTGGGTAATGAATTTCCGGGATGCGGAACTGTGTATTTGGAACAGAATTTGAAGTTTGTCAGACCGGTGCGGTACGGAGATGAGATCGGTGTGATGATAAAGGTTTTGGATATCAATGAAATATCTGACAAAATCAAATTGAGTACTGTTTGCAGAAATCAGGATGGCAAAACTGTAATTGAGGGATATGCGTATATCATGAAGAAGGGATGAGGGGACCAAAATGCAAAAGGTAGCCTTTGTAGATGATAATTTATTATTGTGTGACTGCTATGTAAAAAGAGCGTATGACGAATTGAAAGAAAAAATAAAGGGGGGAGGGTACTGTGTAACAGAATCTTTAACAGATGGGGGAGAAGTGTTTGGTTTCAATATAACGCGAAATCAAAATGTTTCCCAAATCTATGGCATGGACTGTTATGTAGTAAAGTTCGTTTTTTCAAATATTTCACAGCTGCATGACAGCAGACAGGAACAGATATTGTGTCAGCTGCTGATGAAATTAGAGCAATATATTAATATCCATAAGGGATATTATAACTTAAGAATTCCGACGCATATTGTTGACTTGATCAAGGCGTTGAATGTGACGTTTGTGAATCCCATTTTTTGCGGCGGAACAGTGGAAGAACTGATTCATGGAAAGTACGTGGATGACTGTAATGCAAATAAGCTGACAATAGAATTTGCAGACAGGGAATACATCGAAAAATATAAAGCGGATTTATTGGAAATGACGCTTAAATCCTTTGAAACATATCAGGGGCAGTATCATATATCCGGGGTTACACAGGATAAGGCGGGGCTTATTTACGAGAACTGGATTAAGGGATCAATGAGCGAGCAGAATAATGAGCGATGCGCTGTTGCCAAAATAAAGGAACTGCCGGTTGGATTTGTAACGATTAAAGAGACAGATAATGCAGTCGAAGGCGTTCTGTCGGCGGTAGATTCAAAGAACAGAAAATTAGGGGCATATAAAGCAATGATAGCCTATTTAATCAATTATGCACATCAGAAAAATAAAAGTTTCGTTACAAGCACGCAATTTGATAATTTTATTGTACAGGGAGTATGGAACTCATTGGGGTTGAGACCCTTTTATTCTATATATAACATACATATTGACAATAGATGATCAAAAAATATGAAAAATATAAAATTTTCAAAATAGAAATGTGGGGTGAGAACGGGCATGAAAGTTTCTTTTGTGATTCCCTGCTATCGGTCAGAGAATACTTTGGAGGCAGTAGTAAATGAGATCAAGGAAAAGATGGTTTCGTTGCAGAAGTATGAGTATGAAATTATTCTGGTAAATGATTGCTCTCCGGATTGTACATTTGCTGTTATTCAAAAATTATGTGCGGAAAATCACAATATTATCGGTCTGGATCATACCAAAAATTTTGGACAGCATGCCGCTTTGATGGCAGGGTTTCATTTTGCAACAGGGGATATCATCGTATGTCTGGACGATGATGGGCAGACGCCTGCCAATGAAGTGGACAAACTGCTTGATAAGATCGAAGAAGGCTATGACGTTGTATATGCAGCATATGAGAACAAGAAACATTCGTCCTTCCGCAATGTTGGCAGCAATATCAATCGGAAAATGACGGAAGTGATGTTGGGAAAGCCGAAAGAATTGTACATATCAAGTTATTTTGCGGCAAAACGGTTTATTGTAGAGGAAATGCTGAAGTACCAAAATGCGTATCCGTATGTAATAGGTCTTGTTTTGCGAACCACAAAAAATATTTGTAATGTACGAGTGAATCACAGAGACAGGATAGAAGGGACATCGGGATATTCGTTAAAAAAACTGATAGCGCTCTGGATGAACGGATTTACATCGTTTTCTGTTGTGCCGCTGAGAATGGCATCATACGGCGGTGTGTTTGTAGCAATTATGGGATTTTTGTATGCCGTTTATACAGTAATCGCAAAGATAGTAGATCCGAACAGGGTTATAGGTTGGAGTTCAACAATCGCCGTTCTGTTGATTTTGGGCGGATTTATTTTACTTGTGCTTGGGATGATCGGGGAATATATCGGTCGTATTTATATCAGTTTGAACAATTCGCCGCAGTATGTGATAAGGACAGTTATCAACTATGAAAAAGTATAAATATATTTTAGAACTGCACGTTCTGCTGGCAATTTACTCTGTGTCGGGAATCGCATCAAAATATGCCGCACAGCAGGAATTCTTGTCTGTGAGATTCTGTTTGCTGTATGGCATTGTGGTTTTGATGCTGTTTCTATACGCATTATTCTGGCAGCAGATGATTAAGAAACTTCCGTTGATCACAGCTTATGCAAACAAGGCGGTCACAGTTGTGTGGGGGATCGTGTGGGGCGTGTTGATTTTTGATGAGCAGATTAGTCTGGGGAAAATCATAGGTGCGGGGGTGACAATAGCAGGGGTATACATTGTGGTAGCCGGAGAGGGGCAGATAACATGATGGGAATCTATATAGTGCTATTTTTATTGTCAGTTCTGATATCATCTGTATCTCAGATTATATTGAAAACAAGTGCAGACAGGCAATATGAATCCAAAATAAAGGAATATTTAAATTTTAGGGTGATTGCCGCATATGGAATATTTTTTGTATCAAGTGTCATGACGATTCTGGCATACAATGGTGTGCCGCTTTCAATGGGAGCGGTATTAGAGACAACAGGGTATTTATGGGTTACGCTTTTAGGCCATTTAATTCTAAAAGAGAAGATAACTATCTGTAAAATAATAGGGCTTGTAATAATTATGCTTGGAGTAATGATATCAGGAATGGGGTAAAAGAAAATGCCGGATAAAGTGGTACATAAAATAGGAAAAGTAAAAATGCAATTTTCTTTTAGAGCAGTTGCAATGATGGCATATGCAATTTTGATTATTCCAATCATACTTTTCTTTTTTGGATGGCTGAAATGGTATTTTGCATTGCTTTTTTCAGGCATTCTGCTGTGTGGATTTTATTTCTCATTCAAGAGAGATTACTGGAATAATAAAGATTATATTGAGATGCCCTTCCCTACGTTTTTGTTTATAGTCGGCGCATTTGCGTTTTGGGTGTTTATTTCGGGTAATTGTTATACCTCTGTGGCAAAAGGAGATATTATATGGCGTAATGCTACGCTTTATGATTTAGTGAATTATGATTGGCCGGTATATTATCCCGATAGGAATGGCTATTTATGTTATTATTTTGTGTTTTGGATGGTGCCGGCTTTTGTTGGAAAAATATTTGGCGGAATGGTCGCGGCTTACGTTACACTTGCTGCTTGGCTTGTTCTTATTTTAATGACGGCATTTTTGCTGATTGCCTATTACTTCAAAAATTATAATGTTTCTTTTTTGAAAATTATAGTGATTTTTATGATTATGTGGTCTGGAATTAATATTTTGGGTCAGTTTTTGATGTATCATGTTGGACTCTATCAATATCCTGCAGGAATTGGAAATAATGAAGGATATTGTGATGCACTTTGGAATACGAATGGACAACCATTTTGCTTTTTGTACAGATCGAATGAAGATTTTCTAGGGCAATGTTATAATCAGCTTCCAATTTGGATCGTTGTACCTTTAATGTTACAAAATCGTAATATACATAATTATGCCTTTTTAGGCTTGCTGTTATTTCCATTTTCTCCATGGGGTACAGTAGGAGTTGCATTGATGATGCTGGTTGATGCTTTTGTGTTTATAGTAAAAGAGAAGTCGTTGTTTAGGATGATGGGCGAGATATTCTCATTACCTAATTTGAGTGCAGCGTTATCGGTTTTTTTGGTTTTTTCCATGTTTCTTGGTTGTAATAATATATCCGGAGATTCTAAAGGATTTGGTATATTGAAACCGGAAGAATTAACACCTCAGATTTGGGTTGGTGCTGCAATATTTTGGATATGTGAATTTGGAATATTTTATTATTTGACTTGGCGAAAGTATAAAAAGGATTATTTGTATGTTTCTGTTTTAATAATGTTGATAATAATGCCTTTTGTATGGGTATCTTCACGTTATTCCAGAGATTTTTGTATGGATGCTACCTTGCCGCAACTTTATTTTTTGATGATCTATATGATTGGCTATATTAAAGAAGAATTTTTGAGTAGTAAAGTAAAGTGTTGGGCAAATATCGGAATAAGGAATTGTTTCCTTGTGCTCTTTTTAGGATTGGCATTTACTACTCCAATATTTGATTGGATAAATAATGTAAAAACAATGAATATAAACAAGAGCATTTCAGTCCAGCATCGATCAGTTGTATCCTTTTCAGATATATTAGGTTATGAAGGCGGTTTTCAAATACCGGTTGTAACAGAGGTTGATCAATCAATCTTTTTCGATATTTTTGCGAAAGCTGTTGATAGTAATCAGTATAAATGGCTGCCGATCAGTGGAAATCTTTCAAAAATAAGAAGTATTGATACGATAGATGAATATCTTGATTATTTATACGGTAAAGACTGTATGATATTTATTGCAGTAAAGGATATTCAGGGTTACAGTCTGACGAAAACAACATTAGAAAAAATGAAACAGATTGGATTTGATGAAGATATTGATGCTCTGCTTGAAAATGAATCCCATAGTTTTCTTGGCATTGTTAATAATGGACAAATGATAACAGAGCAGATTGGAAGCGATGAATACATTACTTATTATGGGGAAGGACAGGCAGACGGCTGTAATGTATGGATGGAAAGTGGAACGTTGAATCATGGTAATTGTGCAGTAATTGATATTGGAAACGGACATTACTCTGCGCACGGCAGAGGACTTAATATTGTTGTTCGGGATAACGCGTCAAAGCGCATTATTGATGCAGTATCTTTTGATACACATACGGAAGAAATGAATTGTACGCGGAAAGCGCAATAGATAGAAAGGCAGGTGCAATGCACCTGCGCTTCCTTGAATCATATAGAAAGGCAGACTTGTATTTTGGAAAGAAGGGCTTCCTGAAATACTTGTGAGAAATTGATACCCATAGAGACGGCACGGCCATTTAGCCATGAAGGGCAGAAATATCAGAAGGTGCGGCAACAGTTTTTCCCTGTCATACGGGTGTTTGCTGTGGTCAGTTGGTGACGATAATCTGTATTTCAAAAGTCTCTTTATTGATATAATATATCCCTTTGGATATTTTTTCAACTACTATATTTCGTTCTTTCTGTTCTTGCTCTTTATGGAAGCTGTCTGGAGCTATAAATGGCATAGATAGAAATCAGATAAATTACGCAGGAAGGAGTACACCATGAACTACAACGAAAGAATAAGGGAACTCAGACAGGATAATTCCATGGTACAGCAGGAAATCGCGGATATGCTTAAGGTAGGGCAGCGTACCTATGCCGACTATGAGAGCGGCAAGACAAGAATCCCTGTCAAAAGCCTGCTGATTCTTGCAAGATTTTATGATGTGTCCATGGACTATATTTCGGGAGCGAGTAATGTGAAGGAGTCGTATCCAAGTCGATAGGGATGGAAGACGGTTTGAAGTAAGTAAATTGCGTGAGAAAAGGAGATAGCAATGACTCGTCTGTTAGGTATGTTAGAAGCGGAAAAGAAACACTGTACAGGCTGTGGCGCCTGCCTGAATACTTGCCCCGTTGATGCCATCCATATGGAGAAAAATCCGCAGGGTTTTTTTTATCCGGTGATAGATTCGGATATATGTATTGACTGTAAACGATGTGAAAATATCTGTCCAAAGTTACACGCTTGGACCGGCAATACCGCTTCTCCTGAGTGTTATGCCGCAAGGGCACAGGATTCTGTCAGAAAGGTCAGCTCGTCGGGCGGGATGTTTACGCTTCTGGCACAGTACATATTGGGAGAGGCTGGCGTGGTCTGCGGGGCGGCAATGGAAGCGGATTTTCAGGTACATCACATATGTATTGACACAGAAGATGATTTGGACCGATTGAGGCAGTCGAAGTATGTGCAGAGCGATACGGGGCTGGTTTACAGGGAAATTAGAAGTTATCTGGATGATAACAGAAAGGTGCTCTTTGTAGGATGCCCTTGTCAGGTGGCTGCAGCCCGCAATTATTTTGGGGAGCAAAAACTCATTCTGTATGTGGATCTGCTATGTCATGGCGTCCCTTCCGTACAGATGCTACAGGATTATATGCGGGAAAATTTTAATTTGAATCAGGTGAAAGAGATACAGTTTAGGAGCAAACAGAACGGATGGAGGTCGGATCAGCTTCGGGTGTTTTATAAAGACTATACGTCACAGTTAATTCCGTGGGAGGAGAGCGCCTATGAAGAAGGATTTCACAGGGGTATTTCCCTGCGGGACGGTTGTGAGGATTGTGAATTTTGCGGAATGCGCAGGCAGGGAGACCTCACAATAGGTGATTTCTGGAGGGTGGAGGAGTATGATCCGTGTCTGAATGACGGAAAAGGGACAAGCGTTGTGCTTGTAAATAATGAGCGTGGGGGAAAAGTCTTAAACCAGATCAAGGGAAACTTATATGATATGCAGGAAACGCCTATAGAGGCAGCAAGATTTAACAGATTTTCGGAAAAGTTTGAGGCACATCCGCAGAAGGAGCGCTTCAAACTGTTATATCCGGGGCATTCTTTCAGCGATGCGGTCATGCAGTGCAGACATTCCTTGTATGATATTGGGCTGGTCGGCATCTATGCAGTGGATAATTATGGAGGGGAGTTGACGCAGTATGCGCTATATCAGACGTTATCGGACTTGGGATATTCTGTGCTTATGATTGCGCAACCGCTGGATTCCATTATAAAGCCGAGCCCGAAAGGAGCACATCTTTTTGAGAGAGATCCTTATGCGCAATGGGATAAAAGCAGATATTTTGCCAATATAGCCGAAATGAAATTTTTGAATCAACAGTGCGGTGTTTTTGTTACCGGTTCGGATCAGATGTTTAATAATACTCTATTTAATGAGTTTAACAAATATATGACGCAGAATTTCGTGATGGATAATCACTGTAAAATCGCGTATGCGGCGTCCTTTGGGCACGATAAGATTTGGGGGACAGAACAGGAACGGGCATCAGAATCTTTTTTTATGAGAAAATTTGACTATTTTTCCGTAAGGGAAACTTCGGCGGTGAAAATCTGTAAACAAGAGTTTGGAGTAGATGCCGTTCAGGTTCTTGACCCGGTGTTTTTGTGTCCGCAGGAAAGATTCGAAGATCTTATTGCAATAGGTAACAGCGAGATTCCAGACAAACCGTATCTGTTTGCCTATATTTTGGATCCTGACAAGGAAAAGGAGGGGGTTTTAAGAAACTATTCGGATATGAGCAGGTTGACGATAAAGGCAATCGCAGATAAATACTTTTATTCGGAAGAAGATATAGACGGAATGTGGGATATAGAAACAGTAACGGCTGTCAGCATAGAAAGTTGGATTGCGCATATTGCAAAAAGCGAGTTTGTAATTACAGATTCCTTTCATGGGATGTGCCTGGCAATCCTAAATCATAGGCAATTTATTGTGATCGTAAATAAACTGCGCGGTGAGACTCGTTTTGTCTCCCTGCTTCATCTGCTTGGACTGGAACAGAGGATGGTCTATTCCGGCGTTGAATTGGCGGAAAAGTTTAATCATCTTCCGCTGATCGACTATGAAAAGGTTGACCGGATATTAGAAAGAGAGAGAAAAAAATCCCTGCAATGGCTGTGTAATGCGATAGAAGAAGGAAAAAAGCTGAAAAAGCCGTTGTCGACCTTTGATATGACAGATGGGAGGATCGACGAACTATGGAAACGTACAGATCGGAATCATGACATGTTATGCCAAAAGATTGTCAGTCTGGAACATGAGCTGGCAGTTCTGAAAGAAAGGTTAGAAGATCGGAGGTAAAATACGAATTGTACAGATTTTTCAATAAGGGCATTACCGTTCCTGAAATCAGGCGATATTCGCTGAGATTTTTTTATGATATGAAGAAATACTTTCCCTATGCCGTCCGCGCAGCAAAGGCGGATCTAAAGGCAGAAGTATCCAACTCATTTCTGGATTGGATGTGGTGGCTGATTGAACCGTTTTGCATGATGCTGATCTATACGGTCATGTTCGGGATTGTTTTTGACGCTTCGGAACAGTATTTTCCGATTTTTATTTTCATTGGAATCACCATGTGGAGCTTTTTTACCAGAGGAATCACGGGAAGTGTGGAGATGGTACGCGTGAACAGAGGGATCGTCACCAGAATCTATCTGCCAAAATATATCCTCCTGTTCTCAAAGCTTATGGTAAACGGCTTTAAGATGCTGGTGTCCTTTGCCGTGATTGCGGTGATGCTTGTTGTGTTTCGCGTAAAGATAACGGGAAGCATACTGGCGATGCTGCCGATACTGGCGATTCTTTTTCTGATTACATTTGGCATTGGGAGCATCTTGATGCACTATGGAGTATATGTAAACGATTTGTCATATATTACGGGAATCCTGCTTACTATGATGATGTATTTGACGGGAACTTTCTATGACATCGGGAAACGGATACCGGAGCCTTTCGGACCGATTCTTGAGAAATCCAACCCGATTGCGTTTTTGATTGCTGAAATGAGGAATGCGCTACTTTACGGACAGATTTTGGACTGGAAATTATTGTTTGGGTGGTGCGCAATATCCGTTCTTTTTGTGTGGATCGGTGTGGTGATTATTTATCGCAATGAGAACTCTTATGTAAAAGTAATATAGTCGAAACTTTCTGAAAGAAGACTGGCTCCTATTAGTATAATATGCTTTGGTACGGAGAAACAAATGAAAGAAAATGACAATGCGATTGAATTACAGGATGTATGTATTCATTACTATATCATGAATAACATAAGTATTCGGAAAACCTTTCTGCAAAAAAGGAAACGAAACGAGGTGTTCGAGGCGGTAAAGCATGTGACATTTTCAGTGCGGAAGGGAGATATTTTAGGGATTATCGGTAAAAACGGCAGCGGAAAATCCACGCTTTTAAAGTCGATTGCAGGAGTGTTTTCCCCAAATGCCGGGACGATCGATTTAAAAGGTCATTCCGTATCGCTAATGTCGCTGGGCGTGGGTTTCAAGGATACGCTTTCGGGAAGGGAAAATATTGTTCTTTCCGGAATGCTTCTGGGTTTTTCAGAGAAAGAGATTGAGGATAGGGCTCAGGAGATCATTGATTTTGCGGGTATTGGGGAGTTTATTGACAGACCGGTGAGAACCTATTCAAGTGGCATGTATTCCAAGTTGGCATTCTCTATTACGGCAATGCTGGAGACCGATATCATGCTTGTGGACGAGGTGCTGAGTGTGGGGGATGAACAGTTTCGGCAAAAAAGTCTGAATAAGATGAAGGAACTGATCAATGACAGAAAACGGACGGTCATTATTGTTTCGCACAGCATTTCTACTCTGAAAGAGTTGTGTGATCAGGTATTGTGGCTGCATGACGGGGAAGTCAGACGAATCGGGGAGGCAGATGAAGTGTTGAAGGAGTATGAGGCGTTCATGGCTGCAGCGGGAAAAAACTAAAACCATAAGGCAGAGAAATAAATTGTGCATTCTTTGTGAACTTTGTCCAAACTATTTCCTTTCTGGCAAAGATGTGATAAATTATTTTCTGGATAAAAAAATTTGTCAGAAAGAAGGAACCTATCATGGGAATGAAAAAGTCAGACAAGAGGGAGACAGACGCGGGCATAAGCAAAAGTAAGGCTAAGCGGGAAGCGCGTAAAAAGCAGGTGCAGAAGGCAAAGAGAGATGCCGGCATCGCCAGGGTAGTCGGATATGTGGTGACGGCGGTCATCGTGATTGGAATCGTGCTGTTATTGGGGAAGCAGTTGTATCTCATGGCGATCCGCACAACGCCCGGCACCGATTACAGCGCAGGGCTTGCAGATGACGGCAGGATAGCGAATGCAGATCTGGCAGGAATGCTCGATCTGGTTGATTATAAAAATATTTCCGTGCCGGCGGACGAGGTTGCAGCTACGGAGGAAGAAGTAGAGAGCGAGATTGCGACAACTCTGGAATCCTATAAGGAACTGAGCACGGATGAGCAGCTCGTCATTGCTGATGGCGATGAAGTCAACATAGATTTTGTGGGTACTGTCGATGGCGTCGAGTTTGACGGCGGAAGCAGCGAAGGCGCAGGATATGATCTGACCATTGGTTCGGGATCTTTTGTAGATGATTTTGAGCAGCAGCTGATTGGACATAAGCCCGGTGAGGAAGTATCGGTGGAGGTTACGTTGCCGGCGGATTACGAGGAGGAGCTGGCGGGAAAAGACGCTGTCTTTGCGGTCACGGTCAATGGTATCAATGTGACGCCGGAGCTTACGGATGCTTTTGTGGCGGAGAATCTGGCGGATGCAGAGGAGGTATCCACAGCTGCCGAGTATCGGGCAAAAGTGGAAGATGATATTTATCAGCAGCATTTTCAGGAGTATCTTAAAACCTATGTAGTGGATCACTCCACAGTGAAAACGTATCCTAAGAAGTATGTGAAGGCAACCAAGTCTCTTTTGAAGAATGCTGATAACAACTCAGAAATGAAGGCGGCGGAGGAGATCGCCTATGAGAAAGAACTCACGCAGAGAGCGCAGGAGCAGGTAAAGGAAGCCATGGTCTGGCAGGCTGTCTTTGATGACGCAGGGCTGGCCTTTGATGCGGAAGCGTATTATAACGAACAAGCAGAGATGATGGGTGAAGACTACGCAAAGAGGTACGGAGCCGGTTATCTGGCGCAGGGTGAGCTCAAACAGATGGCGATCGACTATTTGATTGGATTGTATCAGTAAAGATCCGGAGTTTATCAGAAATGAAAAGAGAGCAGGGAGATCATCCTGCTCTCTTTATTTTAATAACGGTAGTTATTCTAAATTTCCCGCACATCGTAGGGCGTAGTCTGATAGACGTAATAATTGAGCCAGTTGGAGAAGAAAAGCTGCCCGGCGGCCCGCCAGTTGACGATGGGGTCTCTCGCGGGGTTATCCTCCGGGAAGTAATTCACCGGAATCTTTGGATTCATTCCTTTTTCCAGGTCACGCGCATACTCGAGCGCCAGCGTGTTTGCGTCATACTCCAGATGGCAGGTGACGAAGAAATGGCGGCTGTCCTCGGTTTTGGCGATGGCAACACCTGCCTCGTCGGAGACAGCCATCAACTCCAGACCGGGCACCGAGGCAATCTGTGAAGGCGCGATGGTCATCGCCCTGGATTGTGGGGCGTAGAAGACGTCGTCAAAGCCTCGGAATAAGGGTGATTTTTTCTTTAATATCTGATGCAGGTAAACGCCGGAGAGCTTTTCGTCCAAGTCCTCTCTGTCCAAACCGTAGAAGTAGTACAGTGCGGCAAAGGCCCCCCAGCACAGATGGAGGGTGCAGTGTACGTGGGTGCGGCCCCATTCCATAATGGTACAGATTTCATCCCAGTAGGCGACTTTTTCAAAGCGAACATGATCCAAAGGCGCGCCGGTGATGATCATACCGTCAAATTTGCGGTCTTTGATCTGATCAAAGGTAGTGTAGAAAGACTGCATATGACCGGAATCGGCATGGATCGGCTTGTAGCTGGCAGTCTGCAGAAATTCCACGTTCACCTGCAGGGGTGAGTTGGAAAGTTTGCGCAAAAGCTGAGTCTCCGTGACTTCTTTTGTGGGCATGAGATTTAAGATCAATACGTCCAGTGGACGGATGTCCTGATGTAAGGCGCGAAACTCCGTCATAACGAAGATATTTTCCTGTTCCAGAATGCTGGTTGCGGGAAGAAGATCCGCTACTTTGATAGGCATGATGGGCCTCCTTATTTTCTTGTGTTATGTTTCGTCAATCATAACATAAATGGGGAGGCACTGCAAGGCGCGATGGTATCAAGGACTGTCAAAAGTACGAAAGAGTTGTTTAAGATTTTCTTAAACTTTTGAGTAAATTGCATGGAGTGTATTTGAAAAAAGTTTGCATAATTCAAAATTTTGCATTATAATTGACTTGTATTTTGGAAAGAATGCGGGCGGCGTCCCGATGAAACTTCGATACGGGGGAAATGGCGAATTATGGAGACTGCTTATCAAAAGGTAAAGGTGCACAACGAATTGGAATGGTGCCAGGTCAAGGATATGGAGACCAAGGAAAAGATTGAAAAGGTACTCTTAAAGCATCGGGTATCCTATTTTGTGAAGTGGGAGAAGCCAAAGCTTTTCTCGGGCGAGACTTTTGGAGCCTGTGTGTTCTGTGTCAATCAACTGCAAAAAGAGAGTGCGGACGATGCGATCCAGGAGCTGGATGAGGAGACGCGGGACAAGATTCGTTTCATAAACCGCAAGGTGGACAGGACGTTCTACTAAACCTAATACGAAATAAAGAAGGCGCAGGGTTTTCCCTGCGCCTTCTTTATTTGTTCTGCTTTTTCAGATTCTTCTGTGCCGTGGAGAGCATCAGTTTGATACGGTTTAGTTGATTGACCTCGCTGGCGCCGGGATCGTAGTCGATGGCTACGATATTGGCGCCGGGGAAACGATGCCGTAACTCTTTGATAACGCCCTTACCCACCACATGGTTCGGCAGGCAGCCGAAGGGCTGGGTGCAGACAATGTTTTCTACGCCGCTGTGGATGAGCTCCACCATTTCACCGGTGAGAAACCAGCCTTCTCCCGTCTGGTTGCCGATATCGACGATGGGTTTGGCGTAATCCACCAGTGTGTAGATACTCACGGGCGGGGTAAAATGTTTACTCTTGGCAAATTCCTTGGCGGCGGGGGCGCGCAGCCACTCCAATGCCCTGATGCCGAGGGCTGAGAACAGAGAGGCCTTTTTGGAGGTGCCCAGGTATTCCGCTTTGTAAATCTGGTTGTAGAAGCAGTAGAGCATGAAATCCAGAAGATCAGGCACGACAGCCTCTGCGCCTTCCGCTTCCAAAAGTTCCACCAGATGATTGTTGGCGGCGGGGGCAAACTTCACCAGGATCTCGCCCACTATGCCGACACGGGGTTTTTGCAATGTCTCGTCTATGGGGATGGCGTCAAAATCGCGCACGATCTGACGGCACATCTTGCGGAAGGTCAGATGGTTCATGTGCTTTTTGGAGACAAAGCTGCGGCAGCGTTTCGCCCAAGCAGCATGCAGGGCGTCTACAGAGCCTGCTTCTTTCTCATAGGGGCGCATACGGTAGACACAGCGCATAAAGATATCGCCAAAGAGGGCACTGTAAGCAGCGCGCAGCAAGAGATCGGCGCCTATGTGGAAACCGGGATTGCTCTCGATGCCGCCCAGATTTAAGGAAATCACGGGAATTTGCTGCATACCTGCCTTTTCCAGAGCCCGTCTGATAAAGCCCACGTAGTTGGTAGCGCGGCAGCCGCCGCCTGTCTGAGTCATGATGACAGCCACCTGATTCAGGTCATATTTTCCGGAGAGCAGGGCGTCCATGATTTGTCCTACCACGATCAGGGAAGGATAACAGGCGTCATTATTCACGTATTTCAGACCGGTGTCAATGGCCTGTCTGGTATCATTGTTAAGTACTTCGAAGTGGTAACCGCAGGCGCCGAAGGCAGCCTCCATGATATCGAAGTGGATGGGCGACATCTGTGGACAGAGGATGGTGTAATCCTTTCGCATTTCTTCCGTGAAAGGCCGTTTCTCGATGGCGCTGGAACGGATGGTGCGGGGCTTCTTTTTCTGCTCTCTGACCTGGATGGCGGAGAGCAGGGAACGGATGCGGATCCTCGCTGCTCCCAGATTGTTGACTTCGTCGATTTTTAGGCAGGTGTAGATCTTGTCTGAGCCTGTGAGGATGTCGTTCACCTGATCGGTGGTCACAGCGTCCAGGCCGCAGCCAAAGGAGTTCAATTGAATGAGATCCAGATCGTCTCTGGTCTTGACAAAGCTGGCTGCCGCGTAGAGCCTGGAGTGGTACATCCACTGGTCGGAGACGATCAGTGGCCGCTCTGGGGCAGTCAGATGAGAGACGGAGTCCTCGGTCAGCACCGCGATGTCGTAGGAGGTGATCAGCTCGGGAATACCGTGGTTGATTTCCGGGTCGACATGGTAAGGCCGCCCTGCCAGCACGATGCCGCGTTTGTGGTTGGTTTCCAGATAGCGCAGCACTTCTTCACCTTTGTTGCGCATGTCCTGTCTTGCCGCCGCAAGCTCTGACCACGCAGCCTCCGCTGCATCCATAACGGCTGTTATGGGAAGCTCTTGAAATTCTCTGGTAAGCGCTTCCGTGACAGTCTGCAAGCTTTTAAAGGACATAAACGGATTGCGGAAGCGTACTTCGCCGCGCCCGATCTCCTCCACGTTATTCTTGATATTCTCAGAGTAGGAGGTGACGATGGGGCAGTTATAGTGGTTGTTAGCGTCGTGGAACTCGTCCCGCTCGTAAAAAAGGGCAGGGTAGAAGATAAAGTCCACGTTTTGTTTGATGAGCCAGGATACATGACCGTGCGCCAGCTTTGCCGGATAACATTCCGACTCGCTGGGGATGGATTCGATGCCCAGCTCATAGATCTTGCGGTTAGAGAGCGGGGAAAGCACCACGCGAAAGCCCAGCTTCGTAAAGAAGGTGAACCAGAAAGGATAATTTTCGTACATATTCAGAACGCGTGGGATACCAACGGTGCCGCGCATCGCCTCGTCTGTGGGTAGCGGTTCATAATCAAAATAGCGTTTCAGTTTGTATTCAAAAAGATTGGGGACGCCGTTTTCCTTTTTCTGTCGCCCTAAGCCTCTTTCGCAGCGGTTGCCGGAGATGTATTGGCGACCGCCCGTAAATTTGTTGATGGTAAGCCGACAGTTGTTGGTGCAGCCCTTGCACTTGGCCATGCTGGTCTCAAACTGTAAATTGGTTATCTGTTCCAGATTCAGCATCGAGGTCTGATAGCCTTCCCGGAAGCGTTCTCTGGCAATCAGCGCCGCGCCGAAGGCGCCCATGATCCCGGCGATATCGGGGCGGATCGCTTCACAGCCGGCGATTTTCTCAAAGCTGCGAAGGACGGCGTCATTGTAGAAGGTGCCGCCCTGTACGACGATGTTTTTGCCAAGTTCTGAGGCGTCGGAGACCTTGATGACCTTAAAAAGCGCGTTCTTGATAACGGAGTAGGCCAGACCCGCCGAGATATCGGAGACGGATGCGCCCTCCTTCTGCGCCTGTTTTACTTTGGAGTTCATAAATACGGTACAGCGGGTGCCCAGATCGATTGGATGCTCGGCAAAAAGCGCGGTCTGGGCAAAGTCCTCCACTCCGTAGTTTAATGACTTGGCGAAGGTTTCAATAAAGGAACCACAGCCTGAGGAGCAAGCTTCGTTGAGCTGCACGCTGTCCACGGTCTGATTTTTGATTTTGATACATTTCATGTCCTGTCCGCCGATGTCTAAGATACAGTCCACCTCTGGGTCAAAGAAGGCGGCGGCATTGTAGTGCGCTACGGTCTCCACCTCGCCGTCATCCAGCAAAAAGGCAGCCTTCATCAGCGCCTCACCGTAGCCAGTGGAGCAGGAACGGGCGATGGTCACGCCTTCCGGGAGCAGACGATAGATTTCCTTTAAGGAACGGATGGCCGTTTTTAAGGGGCTGCCGTCGTTGCTGCTGTAGAAGGAGTAGAGCAGAGAGCCCTGCTCGTCCACGAGCGCGACCTTGGTGGTGGTGGAACCTGCGTCGATGCCCAGAAAACACCTGCCCTGATAGGAGGCAAGATCGCCCGTTGTCACATGATGGGTATTATGGCGCGCAAGAAAGGCGTCATAATCCGCCCGGGCGGCAAAGAGCGGCTCCATGCGTTCTACCTCAAACTCCATTTTGATATCGCCGGAGAGCTTATCCTTCAAATCTTCCATCGAGTAGTGCGTTTCTTCCCCGGCATTTAAGGCGGAGCCGATGGCGGCGAACAGATGCGAGTTGTCCATATCGATGATGTGGGCGTCATCCAGCTTTAACGTGCGGATAAAGGACTGCTTTAATTCCGATAAAAAGTGCAGCGGACCGCCGAGAAAGGCTACATGACCTCTGATCGGTTTGCCGCAGGCGAGGCCGCTGATGGTCTGGTTGACCACCGCCTGAAAAATAGAGGCGGAGAGGTCTTCTTTGGTGGCGCCCTCGTTGATCAGAGGCTGGATGTCTGACTTTGCAAATACGCCGCAGCGGGCGGCTATGGTATAGAGAGAATGATAGTTTTTCGCGTACTCATTTAGGCCCGCGGCGTCCGTCTGTAACAGGGAAGCCATCTGGTCGATAAAGGAACCCGTGCCGCCGGCGCAAATGCCGTTCATGCGCTGTTCGACATTGCCGTCCTCAAAGTAGATGATCTTGGCATCCTCGCCGCCCAGTTCAATCGCCACGTCTGTGACAGGCGCAAAGGTCTGCAGGGAAGTCGATACCGCAATGACCTCCTGCACGAAGGGGATCTGCAGGTGGTTGGCCAGGGTGAGACCGCCGGAACCCGTGATCATGGGATGTACGGTAAGGTTTCCGAGCTTTTCGTAAGCCTGGGATAAAAGCCCTGCGAGCGTCTCTTTGATATTTGCAAAGTGTCTCTGATAGTCGGAAAAGAGGATCTGCTGTCTGTTATCCAGGATGGCGATCTTAACGGTAGTAGAGCCGATATCGATGCCAAGAGTATATTGCATATCACTCACTTTTTCATCACTCCTTAAATCGTGGTCAAATGTTATTTATACCTATTATTATGTGTTTTTCGGCATACGACGTCATTATACGACACGACGTGCAAAAAAGCAATCATCCAATTCCTAGAAAACAAAGAAAAAAGTGAAGTTTTCGGGAGGCAAATATAAAATTTTTATAACTTGGCGTTTTTGGCGGGCTGCGTCGTTTACTTTTAGTAGGAGGGATGCTATATTATATTATATATTTTGGATGGAGTGTGAAACATGAGCCCTTTTGAACGGAAATTTGGAAAATATGCGATCAGAAATCTTTCTTTTGTGCTGGTCATGTGCTATGCGGTCGGGTATCTGCTGCAGATGTTTGACAGAAGCGGTCTGCTGATTTCCTACCTGACCTTAAATCCTTATGCGATTCTGCACGGGCAGATCTGGCGGCTCGTGACCTGGATCCTGATACCGCCGAGCAGCGGCGGGCTGTTCTTTACATTACTGATGTTATATTTTTACTGTTCGATCGGTACCTCACTGGAACGGGTATGGGGTACCTACCGCTATAATGTCTATCTGTTCCAGGGGATGCTCTTTACCATTGCGGGCAGTTTTTTGCTGATGGGATACTGCTATCTGTTTCAGCCGAAAATCCCGTTGATGAATATGGTTTTGACGATCAATACGCCTGACGAGTATTTTACCGTTATAGCGATGGTGTTCAGCACCTATTATATCAATATGTCGATCTTTTTGGCGTATGCGGCGACTTTCCCGGACGCGCAGGTACTGCTTATGTTTATTATCCCGATTCGTGTGAAGTGGTTGGGTATCATCTACGCGGTGATGTTACTGTTCCAGTTCCTTGGCACGAGCGTGTACGGGAAGTTTGCGATCGGTGCGTCCCTGCTTAATTTTGTGGTGTTCTTCCTGACTTCGCGCAATATGATGCACCTGAATCCGAAGCAGATCCACAGGCGGCAGGAGTTTAAGCGGGAAGTGAGAAGAAGCACGGGGATCACTAAACACAAGTGTGCAATCTGCGGCAGGACCGAGGTGGACAGCCCGCAGATGCAGTTCCGTTTCTGTTCGAAATGCGACGGAAACTACGAGTACTGCGAGGAGCATTTGTATACCCATACGCATATCAAGAGAAACTGATGGTGCAGACGGCGGCTGAGATTTTATGTGCGATGAAAATAAATATCATACGTTATCAAATAAACAGGGAGAGAAATGAATCGGGAAATCGAATTTGGGAAGACCCTTGAGGAAGTAAAGCACAAGGCAAGGGAACAGCAGAATTTTATCACAAAGGCAGAGGTGGAGGAAGCGTTTCAGACGCTTTCTCTTTCTGATGAGCAGATGGAGATGGTCTATGACTATCTGCGCCAAAATAAGATCGGCGTGGACGAGCCGGTGGATGCGGACGCCTTTTTGCAGGAGGAGGAGCGCAATTATCTGGATTCTTATCTGGAGGCGCTGGGAGCGATCCCTATGGTTACAGAAGGCGAGAGGGAGGCGATTACCCTTTCTGCCATGGCGGGAGATGCGGATGCGATCAGGCGGGTGACGGAACTGATGCTGCCGGAGGTTCCGCAGATCGCTAAACTTTATACGGGACAGGGCGTCAGTCTGGAGGACTTGATCGGGGAGGGCAATGTGGCGCTCTCGTTTGGCGTTACCATGCTGGGAGCCGAAGAAAATGCAGGCGAAGCGCTGGGGATGCTCACGAAGATGATCATGGATGCCATGGAGGAAAGCATCGCGGAAAACGCGGCTGAGGAAAAGAGCGATCGGAAGATCGCGGATAAGGTCAATAAAGTGGCGGACGCGGCGAATGCCCTGCAGGAAGAACTGCGCAGAAAGGTGACGGTAGAGGAGCTGATGGAGGAATCAGGGATTTCCAGAAAGGCCATCGAGGATGCTGTGCGCGTAAGCGGCGGAAAAATCGAAGCCATAGAAGCCCCGGCCAAAGAGGAATATTGATGGAGACAGAAAATAAAGATTATAAGTATTTTATGCAGGATACGGGTTCCGTTTATCTGGGCGCGAAGCTGAGTTATGCGGAGATCATGCAGGATGAAATGGTAAACTTTAAGTATAAGAGTATCGTGGAGCATTATATCTTTAAGGATACCGATCCCGAGACGACACTGGAAAGTCATTTTTATTACATGACAAAAGAGCAGTTTTCCTGTCGCACGTATGAACAGCTGAGAGTAAAGCTGAAGGTCAGCATTCTGGAGGAAAAGAGATCCCTTTTGGGGAAGAAAAAGATGGGCTATACCACAAAACTTATGCCGCTTGCGGCGCTTGTGGATATGAATCTGGCGCAGAAAAAGGCGAAAGGTCTTGTGATTCAGGAGCTTGCGATCTCGAAGCTTGCGCTTATGTCGTTCAGCGTATAAACGCATTTTGCCCTTTGTAACGGGCTGGAAAAAATTTCTTGCGAATTTTAGCAAATTATGCTTGCTTTCGACAAGAATCTCTGATATGATAACTAATGTAAAATTCCCCTTTTACACTGACCAGACAAAAAGCTTCGTGCTTTGAGTCTGGTCTTTTGCGCGTATAAGCAATCGTTTCTATACGCGCTTCAACGTCTTCAGATATGCTTTCTGCTCCTGCGTGATGCGCAGGCTTTCCACAGCCTTTTGGATGGTCTTATTGTGCGCCCAAGAGTCAAGTCTGTTCTGTTCCAGAAACGGCAGTACCGCCTGATACTGTTTTGCCAGCGCTGTGGCAAAGTACCAGGCGATCATCATATTGACATAGTATTCGTCGGAACGGATCCCTGCGACCGCTTCCGGATAGCGAAGATCGAAATCCTCGTCCAGAAAATGCTCCATCAGCATACCGATGCCAAAGCGTACCACATAGGTCTGCTCGGAAGCCAGCCACTCGTCGATATAGGGAAGCAGTTCCTGACGGTGTTTTTTGAACAGTTTGGGCGAGAGCTGGTCGCAGGTCGCCCAGTTATCCAAAAAGGGCAGAAACCGGGTCAGTTCCGCCATACACTGCGCAAAGTCCCTGCGCTCACAAATGATGAAGGCATGGAGCTGGTTTTCGTCAAAATAAGCGTGGGGCAGCGCATCTAAAAAGACAGAGATATCTTCCCGTTTTGCATACTGTTTTGCCAGTTTCCGCAATTCCGGCGTCCGCACGCCGATCATCGTGCCATCAGCCAGATTGGGGATCAGCTTCGCCTGAAAATCGCGGTAGGCGGTGTCCTGTTTGGAAAAAAGTTCTTTCTGTATCTCATCTGTGATCATATGATTTTCTTCCTTTTACCAGTGTTGTATGATTCATTCTGCCAGGAATAAAAACACTTGTTATTTCACCAAACCGAGTGAGACTGTCGTTGAGGTTATACGATACCAAAAAGGGAGGAAATCAGGATAATGATCATGCACAGGGGCACGACAAACCGGATCATATAGACATACAACTTTTTGGAGCGGAAAATGCCGTTTTTTTCCACCTCGTCGATGACGGCCTCGGGACGGACGGCGTAACCGATGAGAATCGCCGTCAAAAGCGCGACAATGGGCATGGCAATGTTATTGCTGATAAAGTCAAAGAAATCCAGGATCTGATAGCCAAAGATCGTCACGTTCGAGAGCACGCCGTAACCCAGGGTAGAGGGCAGGGCGAGCAGGAAGGAGGCGATAAAAACGGCCAGACAGACTGGTTTTCTTCCCAGATGAAATTTTTCCATAAAGATGGAGACGATGGTTTCCATCAGAGAAATCGCCGATGTCAGGGCAGCAAATAACACCAGCACAAAGAAAACGAAGCCGATGAGGATGCCGCCGGGCATAGCGTTAAATACTTTGGGAAGCATGACAAACATCAGCGTCGGTCCCTGTTTCAGCGCTTCGCTGCTGCCGCCTGAAAAGACGAAAACAGAGGGGATGATCATCAGACCCGCCAGAAAGGCAATGGCCGTGTCGAAGATCTCGATATGCCGCACCGAAGCTTCCAGGTTGTCCTCCTGGCGCATATAAGAGCCGTAGGTGATCATAATGCCCATCGCTAAGGACATAGAGTAGAAAAGTTGTCCCATGGCAGCAATGATGGTCTTGATTGAAAATTGAGAGAAATCAGGCTTTACATAGTAGACAAGCCCCTCTAAGGCGCCGTCCAGAGTAAGGCTGTAAATCGATATGCCGATCGCCAGAAGTACCAGCAGGGGCATCATCACCCGGCTCACCCGCTCGATGCCTTTCTCCACGCCGAACATGACAACCGCCGCGGTGAGAAAGAGAAACACGAAAAGGCAGAGGATGGGATTGGCCGTGTTGCTGATGAAAGAGCCGAAGTAGGCGTCGTCAGCCGCAGCGCCGGCCTGACCGGTGACGTAGATGGTAAGATATTTAATGACCCATCCGCCGATCACGCAGTAGTAGGGAAAGATGATAATGGGCACAGCCGATGCCGCGATCCCCAGGAAACCAAATTTCGGATGCAGTTCCCCATAGGCATAGAGCGGGCTTTTTCCCGTCTTTCGGCCGATCGCGATCTCCGTGATCATCAGCGAGAAGCCGAAGGTCACAGCCAGGATGATGTAGACGAGCAGAAAGATGCCGCCGCCGTATTTTGCAGCCAGATACGGAAAACGCCACAGGTTTCCCATGCCCACCGCGGAGCCTGCCGCCGCCAGCACGAAGCCGATGCGGTTTGAAAAGTTAGCTTTTGTGTTTGTTTTTTTCATTTTGAACCCCCTGTTACTCTTAATGATTTAAGAAAATTGCGACAGTGTAAACCATTTAGGGAGAATGCGAAGCATTCTCTTGATCGAGTGCGCGGGCACTCGATTTTACAAAATATTGACAAAAATTAAGTTTAAGAATACCATATATTGCGAATTCTGTCAATTATCATAGAAGGAACCTGTTATGGATGAGAAAGAATTGCAGCAGTTAAAGCGCAGGCTGACCGAGCTGGCGGATACGGCTTACACGCAGAACAGATACACCTACACGCCCTTTTTGGGGCTGGCCGAGCAGCAGGCTTACTATGCGGTAGAGCGGGAAGTCTCCTATGCGGGGGTCAGAATGGAAGGTGGCGCGCCCCTGTGCGAGCGGAAGATGCTCCGCTTCGGGGATCCGGGCTATGAGGAGGCGTATCCGATCGCGTCAGTCAGGATCGCTCCCAAAGCGCCTAAATTTGCGGAAAGCCTGACGCACAGGGACTTTCTCGGTGCGCTCATGAATCTGGGGATCGAGCGGGACGTGCTGGGCGATTTGTTTGTGGAAGCCAAAAAAGAGCAGGGAGCCCTGCTTTTCTGCCATGAAAACATTGCAAATTATATCGTGGAACATTTAGACAGGGTGAGGCACACCAATGTCTCATGTAAACGGACGCAAGGAGAAGCCATAGTACAAAGCGCTGAGCCGGAGCGGATTTCGGTGACGGTTTCGTCTCCCAGGGCAGACGGCGTGATCTCCAAGGTGTACAACCTTTCCCGTGAGGAGAGCCGCGATTTATTTAATAACGGCCGTATTTTTATTAACGGCATCCAGACGGAAAACGCTTCCTGCCAGCTTAAGGAGGAGGACGCCGTTACCGTGCGCGGTTTCGGAAAATTTATTTATTACGGACAGACAGGCGTGAGCAAAAAAGGGAAAGATCGCGTGGAAGTTGGTGTCTTTGGAAAGAAATGACGGCAGC
Organism: uncultured Lachnospiraceae bacterium; assembly: GCA_910576815.1. Taxonomy (GTDB): domain Bacteria; phylum Bacillota; class Clostridia; order Lachnospirales; family Lachnospiraceae; genus UBA3282. Next base: position 23,897 of record CAJTKA010000017.1, on the reverse strand, counting down.
AAAAGAAACAAAGCAATAGAAACTATAGATAGATAATTTTTCCGGAAAATGATATACTATACGAGAAGAAGTTCTAAATTACTCGCAGCAAAGGCTGTTTCGTAAAGAACTTCTAAGTCTCGTATAGGAGAATGTCAGAAAACGGGCATTCTCTGCATAGATGGAAACCAAGGAAGGAGTATATATGAATTTAGAAAACTTACAGGCATACACCCTGATCTCAAAACAGCGGATCGAAGAATTGAAATCGGACGGCTTTCTTTTGAAACATAACAAAACGGGTGCGCGGGTGGCGCTTCTTTCCAACAATGACGACAACAAGGTGTTTTACATCGGCTTCCGTACCCCGCCCAAAGACAGCACAGGGGTGGCACACATCATAGAGCACACGGTACTTTGCGGTTCCGAAAAATATCCGATTAAGGATCCTTTCATCGAACTGGCGAAGGGGTCGCTCAACACCTTTTTAAATGCCATGACTTATCCTGATAAGACCGTCTATCCGGTAGCGAGCTGCAACGACAAGGATTTTCAGAATCTGATGGACGTCTATCTGGACGCAGTGTTTCATCCGAACATTTACCGCGAGGAAAAGATCTTCAGACAGGAAGGCTGGCACTATGAGCTGGAAAATGCGGACGATGAACTAACAATCAACGGCGTGGTCTACAATGAGATGAAGGGGGCCTTTTCCTCCCCGGACGACGTGCTTTATCGGGAGATCATGAACTCCCTCTATCCGCATACCTCATACGGGGTGGAGTCGGGCGGCGACCCGGATGTGATCCCGGAGCTGACTTACGAGGGCTTTTTGGATTTCCATAAGAAATATTATCATCCCTCCAACAGCTACATCTATCTCTACGGCGATATGGATATGGAGGAGAAACTGACGTATCTTGACAGAGAGTATCTGTCCAAGTATGACGCGCTTTCCGTGGATTCCGCTCTTTTGTCGGAGACGCCGTTTCAGGAGACGGCGGTGGTGGAGAAGGAATATCCGATCATGGAAAGTGAATCGGAGGCATCAAACACCTATCTTTCCTACAATGTCTGTCTGGGAGAGGCGCTTGACAGAAAAGAGCACAGAGGCTTTCAGGCGCTGGCGGACGCAGTGGTCGGCGCGCCGGGTGCCCCTGTGAGAAAGGCACTTTTGGATGCGGGCATCGGTACGGATATCAGCAGTTTTTGCGAGTCGGACGTAAAACAGCCCTTTTTTTCCATAGTGGCAAAGAATGCCGAGTATGCGCAGAAGGATGAATTTGTGCGCATCATCGAGGAGACCCTGCGGGGGCTTGCGCAGGACGGCGTAGAGAAAAAGGCGCTTCTGGCGGCCTTGAATCGTGATGAATTTGCCTACCGGGAGGCGGACTACGGCGCTTACCCCAAGGGGCTGATGTACGGCCTGCATATGTTTGAGACTTGGCTCTACGACGACAACAGACCCTTTGATTATCTGGAGCTGGGAGAGACCTACAGGCAATTGAAGCGGAACATAGATAACGACTGTTACGAAACGATGCTGCGAGACTTTGTTCTCAATAATCATCATAAGAGCATTGTGGTAGTGCGGCCTGTGAAGGGGCTTACCGGGAAGAAGGAAAAAGCGCTGGCGGAGCGTCTTGCGGCGAAGAAGGCGGCCATGACGGCGGAGGAGATTGCGGCTGTTGTGGAGGAGACGGAGGCGCTTGCCATTTTTCAGGAGACGCCCGATAAACCGGAAGATGTGGAAAAGATACCGATTCTTGCCATAGAGGATATCGGCAAAAAGGCGCGCGGCTACAAAAACGAGGAGAGAAAGGTGGGAGATACCACACTTCTTTATCATGAGATCGACACCAACGGCATCGGCTATCTGCGGCTTGTCTTTGATCTTAGACAGGTGCCGGAGGCGCTGTTCCCCTATGTGGGGCTTTTGCAGGTGATGCTGGGGTTGGTGGACACGGAAAAACGCTCTTATCAGGAATTGTACAACGAGATCAATCTGCGGACAGGCGGCGTTGCACCGGCAGTGAACGTTTACACAAATGCGAACGATCTCTCTGATTATAGACTGACCTTCGACTTGAAGGTAAAGACGTTTTACGAGAACCTTCCCAAAGCGTTTGCGCTGGCAGAAGAAATATTGACCGAATCAGTCTATACCAATGAGAAACGGCTGCTTGAGCTGGTGGCAGAAAACCGCTCCGACAAACAGGCACAGATGATGTCAGCCGGACATTCTCTGGCGGCTGGGCAGGCGCTTTCCTATCTGTCGAAGCAGGCTTGGATGATGGACCGTGTGAACGGGCTTAGCTTTTACCGCCTGTTGGAAGAATTAGAGCAGGATTTCGACAGCAAGAAGGAAGAACTGAGCGAAAAGATGGAGCAGCTGGTGCGCCACATCTTCCGCCCGGAAAACCTGATGGTGGACTATACAGCCGAAAAACAGGGGCTGACGGGCATTGAGCCGTTGATCGAAGGCCTGAAAGGAAAGCTTTACACAGAGCCTGTGCAGGGAATGCCCTGCGATCCTCAGCCGAAGAAGAAGAACGAAGGCTTGATGAGCGCCGCCCAGATCCAGTATGTATGCCGGGCGGGTAACTTTGCGAAAAAGGGGTTAGCCTACACGGGAGCGCTGCGGGCGCTCAAGGTGATGATGAGCTATGAGTACCTCTGGACGCAGGTTCGTGTCAAAGGCGGGGCCTACGGGTGTATGTGTCAGTTTGGAAAGACCGGGGAGAGCTACTTTGTCTCTTACCGGGACCCCAATCTGGAAAAGACCATCGAGGTCTACGAGAAGGCGGCTGACTTTGTGGAAGGGTTTGAGGCCGACGAGCGCACCATGTTGAAGTATATCATTGGGGCGGTCAGCGCGCTGGATACACCCATGCCGCCGCAGGTGTACGGGACATATTCGCTGGCTGGTTATCTGACGGGCTTTTCTGAGGAGCGGGTGCAGCAGGAGCGCGACGAATTGCTGGCTACGGACGTGGAAACCGTCAGAGGGCTTGCCGCCTATATCCGCGCCTTTATGGATGACGACTGCCTCTGCGTGGTCGGAAACGAGGAGAAAATCAAGGAACAGAAAGATCTTTTTGGTTCCGTGGAATATCTGATTCATTAAAAAACAGGTGGTATTTTATGAGAGTGCAACTTTTTCTTTCCATTAAAGGTATTAAGGATAGAGACAGCTGATTGGGAAAGCTGACAGGGAAAGGGAGGAAAGGATCATGAAAAGAGAAAGAAGGAAAGACAGAGAGCACATGAACGGGGAAAAGAGAGGCATGCTGCGGTTGATAGCAGCAATTCTTGGAATAACAGTTGTTATTAGCGCCTGCGGCAGCACCGGAGCAGGCACGGCTTCACTTTCGGCCGAGGCGCCTGCGGCAATGACGGAAGAATATGCCTATGACACAGCGGCGGCTGATGACGGCGGCGTGGTGATAAGCAACGAGGCTGCGAGGACTTCCAATCAATATGAGGCGGCGGAAATTGCGGAGGAATCGCTGGCTGAGGGAGGCTCAGTGCAGGAGACCGGGCAGGCAGCTTCCGGGCGCAAGCTGATCAAGACTGTGAATATCTCTGCGGAGACAGAGGACTTTGACACGCTGGTGCCGAATCTGCAAAAACAGGTGGAAGCGCTCGGCGGATACATAGAAAGCATTTCCGTCTATGATGTGAGAAGCTATTATGTGGAAGAACAGCATGTAAAGCAGCGCTGCGCCAATCTGACAGCACGGGTGCCCAAGGAGAAGCTGGACGGTTTCCTTACGCAGGTAGGCGAGCAGACCAATGTGACCAACCGTTCCGAGAGCGTGGAGGACGTCACCTTACAGTATGTGGATCTGGAAAGTCACAAAAAAGCCCTTCTCACGGAGCGGGACAGACTGCTTACCCTGCTTGGGCAGGCAGAAAGCGTAGAAGATATTATTGCGATCGAAGGGCGGCTATCCGAGGTTCGTTACCAGCTTGAGAGCATGGAGTCCCAGCTTCGCACCTATGACAACCAGATAGATTACAGCACGGTGTATCTAAACCTCGACGAAGTGCGTAAGTATTCGGCGCCGCAGACGGCCACTGCATGGGAGCGGATCAAAAGCGGCTTTATCAAGAGCATTGAGGATATTGGCTTCGGGATCCGCGATTTCGCCATCGGCTTTGTGATCGACATTCCCTATCTCGTTTTCTGGGGCGTGATCATCGTCGTGGCGGTGCTTATCTTCCGTATCGTGCGGAAAGCATGGAGAAAGCGCAGGGCAGAGCGTGCGGAGGTTGAAGCGGTGAGCGGGACATCGGAAATGGACAGATGGAGCGGACTGAATCAGCCTGAGACGAGAAAGCCAGAGCAGGATGGAACAGAAGCAGGCGCAGGACAGGACACGAATCAGGAATAGACAGAAGCGGCAACAAAACAAGAATCATAGAAAAAGAATGGGATGAGAATAAAATGACGGGTGATATTCAAAACAACAGACAGGATGATCAGAAGCTGAAAGCAGGGTTCGCCACGTTGATCGGCAGGCCGAACGTGGGGAAATCTACCCTGATGAATGCCCTGATCGGTCAGAAGATCGCCATTACCTCTAAGAAACCCCAGACCACGAGGAACCGTATCCGCACCGTCTATACCTGCGAGGAGGGACAAATCGTGTTTGTGGATACGCCCGGCATCCACAAAGCGAAGAATAAGCTGGGTGACTATATGGTGAATGCCGCCGAGAGCAGCATCTCCGAAGTAGACGTGATCCTGTGGCTGGTGGAGCCGACGGACTATATCGGTGCGGGGGAGCGGCATATCATAGAAGAACTGAAAAAAATAAAAACACCTGTTATTTTAGTAATCAACAAGATCGATACGGTCAAGAAAGAATTGCTGCTGACCTATATCGATGCTTATCGAAAAGAGCTTGACTTTGCGGAGATCGTACCCGTGTCCGCCCTGAAAAAGGACGGCACGGGGGAACTCATTGCCTGTATTTTCAAATATCTTCCTTACGGGGAACCCTTCTACGACGAGGATATGGTGACCGACCAGCCGATGCGCCAGATCGTGGCGGAACTGATCAGGGAGAAAGCCCTGCGCTGTCTGGAGGAGGAGATCCCTCACGGCATTGCCGTCACCATCGAGCAGATGAAGTTCAAAAAGAAGATCGTGGATATCGAGGCCACCATCATTTGCGAGCGGGAGTCCCACAAGGGGATCATCATCGGCAAACAGGGCGCAATGTTAAAAAAGATCGGCTCTCTGGCCAGAAAGGATGTCGAGGATCTGGTAGAAAATCAGGTCAATCTAAAGCTCTGGGTAAAAGTGAAAAAGGACTGGCGGGACAGTGACTTTTTGATGAAAAATTTTGGATATGATCCCGGCGCGGTAGAATAGAAAAAGGCAAATCTGCGAACCCTATTTTTTGACACGTCAGATAAGAGGACGGTGCAGGATAAGGATGAAACAGGGGGCGTAAGATGAAGGAGATAAACTACTGGGAGCAGTTTATGGCGACGGGAAAGATAGAGGATTTTTTGGCATATAAAAATGTGCAAAGGCAGGAGGAGAAGGAAGCAATGAGAGCAGCCGAGGAGGATTCTGATGCAGGGGGTCACGGAGCTTACAGGGATGGTGCTAAAGGCTGAACCGATCGGTGACTATGACAGACGGGTGGTTCTGCTCACGAAAGAAAGAGGTAAGATAGCCGCTTTCGCGAGGGGGGCAAGAAAACCGAGCAGTAAGCTCCTGGCGGCCACGAATCCCTTCTGCTTTGGCACGTTTAAGTTTTATGAGGGAAGGACATCTTATAATCTGATGGAGGCGGATATCTCCAATTATTTTGAAGGACTGCGGGAAGATTATGAGAGCGCCTTCTATGGGATGTATTTTTTGGAGGTCATGGATTATTATACAAGGGAGAACAATGATGAAAAGGAACTCTTAAAGCTCCTCTACCAGTCCCTTCGCGCACTTATGCACGAGGGGCTTTCCCATCTGCTGGTGCGTTATATCTTTGAGATCAAGGCTGTGGTGATAAACGGGGAGTTCGCCGGAATGCCGGAGGGGGAAAAATGGGAGGAATCCACGCGTTACGCGGTCTCTTACATAGCGGCATCCGGGATCGAAAAGCTCTACACGTTCACCGTAACGCCGCAGGTTCTGGCGCAGCTTGGAGAAATCGCGTCCGACTGCCGCGCCCGTTCCATCGACAGACCGCTTAAAAGTCTTGAAATTGTGGAAAATATGTAATACAATGAGCAAGAATGAGCCGTGCCATAATATTTGAAATATAGAAAGGAAACCCTATGCGGAAGGTTATTAGTGCGCTTTTGCTGTTGACAATGATTCTGGGGCTTGCAGGCTGTGGACAGAAGAAGGCGCCGGAGATCACTTCCCTGTCCTTGAACAAGGAGGGAGGCATATCGCATCACATCGTTGGCAGAGCGGATCAAAGCTACTATCAGATCGAAACGGCTGATCTGGAAAGCTTTGCGGCGTCGCGCGTGGAGGAATACTGCGCGGACAGCGGGGAAGGGCGTGTTGCCCTGAAAGCGGTGGAGGAGAAGAACGGCAGCATTACTCTGGACTTTACCTATGCTTCCGCAGAAGATTACAGCGGTTTTAACAACAGGATCTTATATGTGGGGTCTTTGGAAGATGCGGCAGACGACGGCTATGCGCTTGAGGCGGTCCCGCTTGTCTCGGTGGACGGTCAGGCGGTAGAAATCGGTTATATCGAGGATTGGGCAAAGAAGCAGCTCGTTGTTTTGGAGACGAAAAGCGGCGAGGAAATGCTCGTCAATCTGCCCGGGAAGACACTTTATACCAATCAGAGCGCTCACAGCGGGCAGGATGTGTCGTTTGTCGGCAAAAGGAGTGTGAAGATCAGTAATCAGGAAGATGAGGGGGCACGTGCGCTCTCTTACATCATATACCAATAACTGACGGAGGAGATAAAAATGGAAAAAACAATGGAGAAGATCGTGGCATTATCGAAGGCGAGAGGGTTTGTCTATCCCGGATCTGAGATTTACGGCGGTCTGGCGAATACTTGGGATTTTGGAAATCTGGGCGTGGAGTTAAAGAATAATATCAAGAAGGCCTGGTGGCAGAAGTTTGTGATGGAGAGCCCTTACAACGTGGGTGTGGACTGCGCAATCCTGATGAATCCCCAGACCTGGGTGGCCAGCGGTCATTTGGGCAGCTTTTCCGATCCGCTGATGGATTGTAAGGAGTGCCACGAGCGGTTCCGTGCAGACAAGATCATCGAGGATTATGTGGCGGAAAAAGGCATGACCCTGGATTCCTCCGTGGACGGCTGGAGCCAGCAGCAGATGAAAGACTTTGTCGAAGAACATAACATTCCCTGCCCGACCTGCGGCAAACATAATTTTACCGATATCAGACAGTTCAACCTGATGTTCAAGACCTTTCAGGGCGTGACCGAGGACGCGAAGAACACGGTTTATCTGCGCCCCGAGACAGCACAGGGTATTTTCGTCAACTTTAAGAATGTGCAGCGCACATCCAGAAAGAAGATCCCTTTCGGTATTTGTCAGGTTGGTAAGTCCTTTCGAAATGAGATCACACCGGGTAACTTTATCTTCCGCGTGCGCGAGTTCGAGCAGATGGAGATGGAGTTTTTCTGCGAGCCTGATACTGACCTTGAGTGGTTTGCATACTGGAAAAAGTACTGTATCGACTTCCTTAAGAGCCTTGGCATGAAGGAGGAGGAGATGCGGGTGCGCGATCACGATCCCGAGGAGCTTTCCTTCTATTCTAAGGCCACGACGGACATTGAATTTCTATTCCCCTTCGGCTGGGGCGAGCTGTGGGGGATTGCGGACAGGACGGATTACGACCTGACCCAGCACCAGAACACTTCCGGGGAAGACTTAACTTATTTTGACGATACGAAGAACGAAAAGTACATTCCTTACGTGATCGAGCCGTCTCTGGGTGTGGAGAGACTGTTCCTGGCAGTGCTTTGCGGCGCGTATGACGAGGAGGATCTGGGCGACGGCGATATGCGTACCGTGCTGCATTTCCATCCCGCGCTTGCGCCCGTAAAGATCGGTGTGCTGCCTCTTTCCAAGAAGTTAAATGAGGGTGCGGAGAAGATTTTTGCGGATCTTTCCAAAAAGTACAACTGCGAATTTGACGACCGCGGCAATATCGGTAAGCGTTACCGCAGACAGGACGAGATCGGTACGCCGTTTTGCGTGACCTATGATTTTGATTCCGAGACGGATCACTGCGTGACCGTGCGTTTCCGTGATTCCATGGAGCAGGAGCGGGTAGCGATCGATCAGCTGGATGCTTACTTTGCAGACAAGTTTACTTTTTAGAAATGAGGAGAAGAACCAATGAGACAATTTACTTCGGATGAGCTGAGAAAAACCTGGAAGCAGTTTTATATCGACCGCGGCCATGTAGATGTAGGGGCGGTTTCCCTGGTGTCCGACGGTTCCACGGGCGTTTTATTCAACGTGGCAGGGATGCAGCCGTTGATGCCCTATCTGCTGGGTCAAAAGCACCCTTTGGGAACGAGGCTGTGCAACGTGCAGGGCTGTGTGCGCACGAATGATATCGATTCAGTGGGCGATAAGAGTCATGTGACCTTTTTTGAAATGATGGGAAGCTGGAGCTTGGGAGATTATTTCAAGGAAGAACGTTGCAAGTGGAGCTTTGAGCTGCTGACGCAGGTGTTTGGCTTCGATGCGGATCATCTGGCGGCCACCGTGTTTGCCGGGGACGAGAATGCGCCCAGAGACGAGGAAGGTGCGCAGTTCCGCATTGCCTCCGGCTTTAAGAAGGAAAACATTTATTATCTGCCGGCGGAAGACAACTGGTGGGGCTTAGAATATGGTCCCTGCGGTCCCGACAGTGAGATGTTTTATATTGCCGACCGCCCGGATTGCGGCCCGAACTGCGGCCCCGGCTGTGACTGCGGAAAATATACGGAATTGGGCAATGATGTCTTTATGCAGTACGAAAAGCATCATGACGGCAGCCTGACCCCTTTAAAACAGAAAAACGTGGATACCGGCTGGGGATTGGAGCGTATTCTGGCATTCTTAAATGGCACCAGAGACGTTTATCAGATCGATTTGTTTGCGCCTGTGATCGCTTATATCGAAAAAGCATCGGGCACCAAATATGAACAGGACGAGAATCTGACCAGATCCATGCGCATTTTGGCGGATCATATCCGTACCGGCGTGATGCTGATCGGCGATGAGGCGAAGCTTCTTCCTTCCAATGTGGGGGCAGGATATGTGCTGCGCCGCCTGATCAGACGGGCCGTCAGACATGGAAGGGTGCTGGGATTGACGGCGGAACATATCATCAAAACGGCGGAGATCTTTATTGACGATATCTATGCGGAAAGCTATCCCCGCCTGAAAGACAACAAAGAGTTTGTGCTCACGGAGCTGAAACGGGAGATCAACCGCTTTGAGAGTACGCTGGAAAACGGAATGAAAGAATTTCGCAAGATCCTGAAGCAGAAGAAACAGGCGAAAGCGGGCGAGATCGACGGAAAGTCAGCCTTTTACTTATATGATACCTTTGGCTTCCCCATCGAGCTGACGGTGGAGATGGCGCAGGAAGAAGGCCTGAAAGTAGACGAAGACGGCTTTACCACGGCGATGGAGGAACAGAAGCAGAAGGCGAGGGAGAACCAGAATTTCGAGGCCAAGCTTTCTGTGGAAAGCGCGGCGCTTTATGAGAGCCTGGATGCCTCTGTGGTCAGCAAATTTGTAGGCTATGACGCCCTGAAAGCAGAAAGCGTTATCGTGGCGATTGGTAACGGCGCGGAATGGAAGGATGCTTTGGCCGAAGGGGAAGAAGCAACGATCATTACGGCAAAGACGCCCTTTTATGCGACCATGGGCGGACAGTGCGGTGACACCGGTGTCATTACCTGCGGCGGCAGTGAATTTGCAGTCGAGGATACCGTGAAGCTTCCCGGAGATCGGATCGGGCATATCGGCAGAGTGACGAAGGGCAGCCTGAAAACGGGAGATACCGTTACTTTGCAGGTAGACGAAGCAAAACGCGGCGATACCTGTAAAAACCACAGCGCGACCCACCTTCTGCAAAAGGCGCTGCGTATGGTCCTGGGGGATCATGTGGAGCAGGCGGGTTCCTTTGTAAACGGAGACAGACTGCGCTTTGATTTCAGCCATTCCTCGGCGATGACAAAAGAAGAACTGGAAAAGACGGAGCGGATCGTCAATGAGCAGATCGGGCTTTCCCTGCCTGTGGTAACAGAGGTCATGTCCATTGAGGACGCGAAAAAGACGGGCGCGATGGCATTGTTTGGCGAAAAGTACGGCGAGACGGTACGGGTCGTTAAAATGGGAGAGTTCTCCACAGAGCTGTGCGGCGGTACCCATGTGGGCAATACCGGAGAAGTGCGCCTGTTTAAGATCCTTTCGGAGAGCGGCGTGGCAGCGGGCGTAAGGAGAATCGAGGCGCTGACCGGAAACGGCGTGATGGAATATTATGCGAAGATGGAGCAGGAGCTGACAGAGGCGGCAGCGATCGTAAAGACGGCGCCGACGGAGCTGCTTGCAAGGCTGTCTCACCTGATGGCAGAGCTCAAGGCACTGCATAGCGAGAACGAATCCTTAAAGAGCAAGGCGGCAAAAGACGCGCTGGGCGACGTGATGGATCAGGTGCAGGAAGTGAAGGGCGTGAAGCTCCTGGCCGCGAAGGTGGCGGGTGTTGATATGAACGGGCTGCGTGATCTGGGAGACCAGCTCAAAGAGAAGCTTGCTGATGGTGTGGTGGTATTGCTTTCCGAGAATGAGGGCAAAGTCAGCCTGATCGCCATGGCCACGGACGGTGCGATGGCAAAGGGCGCGCACGCGGGCAATTTGATCAAGGGCATTGCCGGAATCGTAGGCGGTGGCGGCGGCGGACGTCCCAATATGGCGCAGGCAGGCGGCAAAAATCCGGCAGGCATGGACGAGGCGATCGCGGCCTGTGCGAAGGTGCTTGAGGGGCAGCTTGGGTAAGGCGTTATCGTCAGAATTGCAGAAAAAGAATAAATTTACAATTTTCGGTTGACGCACACCTAAAATGTGGTATAATTTGTGTTGTGTGAGAACACGCAAATAACCCAATCAGTCGAAATACTCTGGGACTGAAGGGAGGTCAGGTGCGGAATGTCAAACGTAATCGTAAAAGAAAACGAGACTCTGGACAGCGCGTTACGCCGCTTCAAAAGAAGCTGTGCAAAGGCGGGTATCCAGCAGGAGATTCGTAAGAGAGAGCATTACGAGAAGCCCAGCGTAAGACGTAAGAAAAAGTCCGAAGCGGCTAGAAAGCGCAAGTATAACTAAGCTTAACGAGAACAGGTCTGATGACCTGTTCTTTTCATATTTTACTCCTGTGAGGCATAACTATAGTAAATAAGAACCCTTGGGGGTGACTTAGTTTGCGAGCAGCAGGAAAACGAATCATCATATGGTTTTTGCTGGGAGGAATAGCGTCCAATCTTCTTTTTACATCATTGACCATATCAGTCAGCGCAGCACCGGAGGTAGGGACACCATCTTATATCGTGATGGAGGCGTCCACGGGACAGGTGATCTGTGAGCAGGATGCGGACACGAGACGCAGCCCGGCAAGCATCACAAAGATCATGACCCTGCTCATTATCTTTGAGCACCTAAAGAGCGGCAGGATTCATCTGGAAGATCAGGTGACTACCAGCGCCTATGCCCAGTCTATGGGCGGGTCACAGGTCTTTTTGGAGGAGGGCGAGACGCAGACGTTGGAAACCATGATCAAGTGTATCGCGGTGGCGAGCGGCAACGATGCCAGCGTCGCGGTGGCGGAGTACATAGCGGGAAGCGAGGCGGAGTTTGTCAAGCTGATGAATGATAAGGCGGAAGCGCTGGGGATGCAGAATACGCAGTTTGAGGACTGCTGCGGTCTGACGGATTCTGACGGGCATTATTCTTCTGCCAGAGACGTGGCCATCATGTCCAGAGAGCTGATCACGAAATATCCGGAGGTCTTTGATTACACGACGATCTGGATGGAGGACATCGAGCATAAGACGGCAAGGGGCACGAACAAATTTACACTGTCCAGCACCAATAAGCTTCTAAAGCAGTACGAGTTTACCACGGGCCTAAAGACCGGATCTACCTCGAAGGCACTGTACTGTCTGTCCGCTACGGCAAATAAGGGCGGCATGGAACTGATCGCGGTGGTGATGGCGGCGCCCGATCCCAAGACCCGTTTTCAGGATGCCATGTCACTTTTAAGCTATGGTTACAGCGTGAGTCAGATGTATACGGACGAAAACACGGATCCCCTGCCGGCGCAGAAGGTCGAGGGCGGCATCGAGGATACGGTAAATCTGCTTTACGCCTCGCCGTTTTCCTATCTGGATACGGCAGGAAATAACATCAATGAGATCGAGAAAGAAATCAGCCTGCCCGGCGTGGTGACAGCGCCCATCGCCGAGGGGGATGCCATCGGTGAGGCAGTCTATAAGTTGAACGGCGCCCGCATCGGCAGCGTATCCATCCTTGCGGCAAAGGATGTCGAGAAGGCGCGCTACAGGGATTATTGTAAGAAAGTGTGGAAGCGTTACTTGATGAACCGATAGAACAGAAGTTCACCGATTGCGGTGAAGTAGGCGGTGTGATACACTGTATAAGTGGCTGTCTGGCAGAGACGTCAGGCAGCCGTTCTTCTGTGTGTATGAACGGAGAAGGGGAGCGAAACAGATATTGTGCTTGTAAGAAAGAACGCGCCTCATGACAGGGGGAACTATGACGGAGTGCATTGTAGCGGTTATCTGTGGGGTCATTCTGATTGTGCTGCTCTCGGCAGTCTTTGACAGCAACCGCTTTGTGACGCGTACCTATGAGATCAGCTCCAAAAAGCTGACAAAGCCCTGCAGATTGGTTTTGCTGGCTGATCTGCATAATAAGTCCTTTGGAAAGGGAAACGACAGGCTGATTTCCGCAATCAGGGAAATAGGGCCTGACGCGATCATAACGGCAGGGGACATGCTGACAGCGGAGCGCGGCGAGGATTTCACGAATGCGCTTTTCCTGATGGAGAGATTGGCTGAAAGCTATCCGATTTATTATGGTATGGGAAATCATGAGTACCGTCTGGGACTATATCCTGAACGCTATCCGGGTATGTATGGGGGCTACACCGCGGGACTTAAAAAGGCGGGGATCGAGCCGCTGATCAATGAGACTGCTTATCTGCCGGCATGGAATATCGCTGTCTGCGGGGCACAGATCGACAGGAACTATTACAGGCATTTCAGGAGGGCGCCCATGGAGCCGTCCTATCTGCGAAAGCTTTTGGGAACGCCTGACAGGGATAAATTTCAACTGCTCATCGCGCACAATCCTGTTTATTTTGACGCTTACGCGGACTGGGGTGCGGATCTTGTGGTGTCCGGCCATGTACACGGCGGTATCATGCGTCTGCCGTTTTTTGGGGGCGTGCTCTCACCGAGCCTTACCCTGTTTCCCAGATATGACGGCGGTATGTTCAAAGAGCGGGGCAGTACGATGATTTTAAGTAGAGGGCTGAGCAGCCACACGATCCCCGTCAGGATCTTTAATCCGGGTGAATTGATCGTGATCGATCTTGCGCCGGACAAGTAGTTTTTTTAGAGAGGGCAGGCTATGGCGATTCCTGTGAAACTGGAGGTGTTTGAGGGACCCTTGGATCTCCTCCTGCACCTGATCGACAAAAATAAAGTAGATATCTATGACATTCCCATCGTGGAGATCACCGAGCAGTATCTGGATTATATCAAACAGATGGAGACCGAGGACATGAACGTTATGAGCGAGTTTCTCGTGATGGCAGCCACCCTCATCGACATCAAGTGCCGGATGCTCCTTCCCAAGGAAGTAAACGAAGAAGGGGAGGAGGAAGATCCCAGAGCGGAACTGGTGGAAAGACTCCTGGAATATAAGATGTGCAAATACATGTCCTATGAGCTGCGGGACCGCATGGTGGATGCGGAGAGAAATCTTTACAAGCGGCCGACGCTGCCGCCTGAGGTGGCGCAGTACCGCCAGCCCGTAGACTACGAGGAACTGATCGGGGACATGACCTTAAATAAGCTGCACGAGATCTTCAAGCAGACGATGAAGCGGCAGGAGGACAAGATCGACCCTGTCAGGAGCACTTTCGGCAAGATCGAGAAGGATGAGATCGACCTGGATGCAAAGACCGCTTATGTGGAGACGTATGTGCGAAGTCACAGAAGCTTCAGCTTCCGAAAACTTTTGGAAAAGCAGCACAGCAAGATGGAGATCATTGTGACCTTTCTGGTGATTTTAGAGATGATCAAGACGGGGCGCATCGGTATCGAGCAGGAAGATACCTTTTCGGATATTATCATTACGGCTAGGGAGATGGCGGACGAGGGGCCGCTGCAGCTCACAAGTGTGAGCTAAAGTAAAATCCTTCGGATTTAACTTTCGAGGATTGCTTCGCAACCTCGGCTGAAGTAAATTAGACAAGAGGAAGCGGATATGGAGAAGAACAAGGCGAAGGCGGTGTTGGAGGCGATTCTGTTCACCATGGGGGATTCGGTGGAGATCGACAGACTTGCCGCCGTGATCGAAGAAGATAAGGACACGACAAAAAAGCTGCTCGACGAGATGGCGGAAGCCTATCAGGAGGAGGGCAGGGGAATCGCGCTAACCACATTGGAAGATGCCGTGCAGCTGTGCACAAAGAGCGAGCTTTACGAGTATTTGATCAAGATTGCCAAGACCCCCAAAAAGTTTGTACTTACGGACACCCTGTTGGAGACCCTCTCCATCATTGCCTACAAGCAGCCCATCACCAGATTGGAGATCGAAAAGGTGAGGGGAGTGAGCTGCGATCACGCGGTCAACAGACTTCTGGAGTTTGAGCTGATCACCGAGGTGGGGAGGATGGATGCGCCGGGCAGACCCTTATTGTTCGGTACGACAGAGCAGTTTCTTCGGAGCTTTGGCGTGAAATCCATCGAGGAGCTGCCGGAGCTTTCCGCGGTGCAGATCGAGGAGTTTAAGCAGCAGGCGGAGTCCGAAGTAGAGATGCAGCTTGATATTTAACAAAATAAGACTAAAGGAATTGGGCCTGTGTGCCGATATAAAAATTATAGTTATACATTGCTGCTCAAAAACCAAACATATAGTTCCCTGAACAGATAGCGGTGCCTGTATCGACCGGCTATCAATGAAATAAGGCATGGAAGCTGATTTCGTCGGGGGGGGGTAAAATGCTCTCAGTACAGACTAATATTCGTGCAGCAAATGCAAGTCGGAATCTTGGCAGGACTACGAAGGCGAATGCCAAAAGTTCAGAAAAGTTATCTTCCGGTTATCGGATCAATCGCGCCGCAGACGATGCGGCGGGTCTTTCTATTTCCGAAAAAATGCGCAGACAGATCAGAGGCTTGACACAGGCGGCAGCGAATGCACAGGATGGGATCTCCATGGTGCAGATTGGAGAAGGCGCACTGAATGAGGTGCACAGTATGCTGCACCGTGCGAACGAACTGGCAGTCAAAGCGGCTACCGGTACCCTGCAGGATGCAGATCGTATGATGATCGATGCGGAAATTCAGCAGTTGAAGGCGGAAATCGACAGCACGGCGCGAAACACCACCTTTAATGAGATACGGCTTTTTCCGGAAGACGGGCTGAATCCCTCGGAAGGAGTGTCAGAGGTTTATGAGTTTGATCTGACTTATCATATAGCGGACGGATCGGTAGTCGTTAACGGGATGTCTGATAATGTTTCCGCTGCAGAAGTGGCAGCGGGTCGCGCGGCGGTAAATCCGACATCGTCAGGCGGAGCGCTGGCGGCAAAGATAGCGACGGACTTTATTCCCAAGGCGGCAACGCAGATATTTGATGCCTTTCCTTCCCTGAAAAATGAAATCGGCAGCGAGATGGTGAATCTTAAGATCACGGTCAAGTCACTGGAT
The DNA here is from genome assembly GCA_910576815.1 of uncultured Lachnospiraceae bacterium. Taxonomy (GTDB): domain Bacteria; phylum Bacillota; class Clostridia; order Lachnospirales; family Lachnospiraceae; genus UBA3282. The sequence continues at coordinate 7,944 of CAJTKA010000017.1, read as the reverse complement.
GGAAAAGGGCAAATGCTGGCACGGGCAGGATACAGATATTATACGTCCGGCGGCTCCACCAATAGAGGGTTTAATTTGGAAATCCAGTTTGATTCCAATGATTTTAAGATGGAAGATGCGGAGGGGACGGGAAGCATGGCAAAGGCGTTGCAATCGACCGTAGCGCATGAGCTGATGCACTCCGTGATGCAGTATGTCATGCCAAAAAAAATGAAAAATGAACTGCCAGAGTGGTTCGCGGAAGGTGTCGCTCAGCTTTCGGGAGGCGGATTCCCCACCAACTGGAATAACACATTGATTTACTATGCAAATTTACTGGCGGATGAGAACGATGTCAGTCAGGATGCCAATATCAAAGCGTACTTGAAAAGGTATACTCCTGCGAACAGAGCTTACGGTCACGGTTATCTGGCTGCAGCCTACGCGGGGTGGCTTGCAAACGGCGGCGGCGCTGTGACAGGCGCCAATATTGCCGCAGGCATGGATAAGATCATGGGGGAACTTATCAATGGTAGTTCTTTTGCCACGGCGATACAGAAGTGCACAGGACTGTCGGCTTCGACGATTACGAGCCATATTACCAACAGCGGCGGCGATGCCTTGGAATTTGTCCGCAAATTGTCCTATAACTCTCTGGGCGGCGCAGGTTCCGTCATTACCCCCACGCTTGGTGTCAGCGGAGTGATAGACGGTTCGGGAGGTGGTGGCGGTACGATCGTTGTGCCGGACCCGTCAGATCCATCCAATCAGCCCATGGGGGGTGTCATGGGTAACGGCAGATTGTTGGAGTTACAGGTTGGCGCTGAGGCGGGACAGCACATCGTAGTGCCGCTCTATCGGATGAACGCAGATGCACTGGGACTGGCAGTAACCAATGTGACGACTACCGATGACGCAGATATGGCGATCGGCGAGATTAAGGCGGCGATCAAGATGGTCAGCAATGTGCGGAGTGAATACGGCGCTATACAGAACCGTCTGGAGCACACGATCCATAATTTGAATAATATTACGGAGAATACGACGGCGGCAGAATCCAGGATCAGAGATGTCGATATCGCGGATGAAATGGTGGAGTATTCCAATCACCGGATTTTATTGCAGGCGGGGGCATCCGTACTGTCGCAGTCCAATCAGCAGTCACAACTGATACTGAATCTGATTGGATAATCAGTCATGCAGGAAAGGGGCATGATGGAATGGGGAAAATGATAAAGGTTACCTGTACATCCTGTAAAGGGGAGTGGGAGTGTATGACCGGCTGTGGGATTTCTCATGCGCTGCTGCAGGATGTGGTGCGGGAGTTCCCGCAGGAAATTGGCGATAAAATTAGAAAAGAAAACGGGGAAGAATTTCCGGTATTTGATTTTGGATACCAACTTTCCGTGTGCGGCGACTGTAGAAATGCAGTGAGTGTTCCTGTGCTCAGGTTCGACGAGAAAGATGTGGAATATATGGGACACTGCCCTGTGTGCAGAGGAAAGGCGGCGCTTGTGACGGACTTGGAAGATGCAGTCTGTCCTGTATGTGGGAAAAAAACGCTGACGGCAGAAGAAACGGGAAGCTGGGATTAGTTTCAGGGAAAAGGCAGAGAAAACCGAGAAGTGGAAAAGTGGCATAAGAAGACAAAAGGAGCATATATATTAACGATGAAACAGTCGGGTTGATATATGGATATTTTTTTCAAATCTATTTGTCATTGGAAAATATGTCGGATAGACAAGGTGATCGCAGTGGTATTGGCGATTGCCTTGTTTTGTTGTTCGGGGACGTTGATACGCGCAGAAAGTGGGAATCATGAAAAGGAGACTGCCAAAGAGCAGTTACAGCTCTACGCGCAGGCAGCTGTTTTGATGGATGCGGATTCGGGGCGGGTGCTCTACGGGAAAAACGAAGATGCAGTGCTTCCCATGGCCAGCACGACAAAGATCATGACCTGTATCCTGGCTTTGGAATACGGGAATCTGGAGCAAGTCGTGGAAGCATCTGCCTATGCAGCAAGTATGCCCAAGGTAAAGCTTTATGTCAGACAGGGGGAGAAATTCCGCCTGAAAGACCTTCTCTATTCCCTGATGCTTGAGTCCCACAATGATGCGGCAGTGGTGGTAGCGGAGGCGGTGGGCGGCAGCGTGGAACAGTTCGCGGCCATGATGAATCAGAAAGCGCGTGATATCGGCTGTTACGATACATACTTTATCACGCCTAACGGTCTGGATGCGGCGGTGAATGAGAGCGGAAAGGTACATTCCACAACAGCGGAGGATCTGGCAAAGATCATGGCTTACTGCGTGACGGATTCTCCGCAAAAGGACGCATTTTTAGAGATTACCCGCACTTTAAGCTATGATTTTACCGATGTGGACGGCAGCAGGAGTTTTCACTGCGATAATCACAACGCATTTCTGGGCATGATGCAGGAGGCACTCTCAGGGAAGACGGGATTTACAAACAATGCGGGCTACTGTTATGTGGGAGCGGTCGAGAGTGAGGGGCGTATTTATACGGTGGCGCTTCTTGCCTGTGGCTGGCCTAATAACAGGAGCTATAAGTGGAGCGATATGAAAAAGCTTGCCGATTACGGCATGGAGCATTACCATTACCGGGATATCTACGAGAAGAAGACCTTTGCGGACATCCCCGTGAGGAGCGGCATAGCAGGCAAAGCGGCGAAGCCCTGGGATCAGGCAGTTGTCAGTGCTGCCATAGAGAAGGGGGAGGGGAGTCTTCCTTTCCTGCTTTGTGATGAGGATCATGTGGAGGTGAAGACCCGTGTGGAGACGGTCCTTGACGCGCCTGTTGCCACGGGAGCGAAGGTGGGAGAGGTGTCCTATTATCTGAACGGTGAACTCATAAAAAGTTATGACATTTTGACGGAGGATGCGGTGGAGGAACAGAGCTTTTTATGGATATTGGATTATATTGTAAAACTTGCAATATTTTTATAAAATCTGCTGGTCGGAAAGGGGATTCTGTGTTATACTACTTTCGTGTGTTATGCCACTTTGTGGTAAAGTTTTATTATTTATAATTTATCATTATATAAATGGAGGGCTGAAAAATGAGTACTACATCTCAAGCGAGTCAAAGAATCAATGCTTTACTCGATGAAAACAGTTTCGTTGAGATCGGCGGTCTCGTGACAGCGAGAGCCACGGATTTCAATCTGAAACAGACTGAGACTCCGTCCGATGGCGTTGTGACCGGCTACGGCGTGATCGACGGCAATCTCGTGTATGTGTACAGCCAGGACGCATCCGTGCTGAGCGGATCCGTGGGAGAGATGCACGCGAAAAAGATCGTGAATCTCTACGAGATGGCGATGAAGATGGGCGCACCGGTGATCGGGCTCATCGACTCTGCGGGCTTACGTCTGCAGGAGGCAACAGATGCCTTGAACGGTTTTGGCGAGATTTACAGGAGTCAGGTGATGGCTTCGGGTGTGATCCCGCAGATCACGGCTGTGTTTGGAAGCTGCGGCGGCGGACTTGCCCTGATCCCGGCGATGGCGGACTTCACATTTATGGAGAAAGAAAAGGCGAAGCTGTTCGTCAATTCTCCGAATGCATTAGAAGGCAATGAGATCTCCCGCTGCGATACTTCGGCGGCGGCATTCCAGAGCGAGGAAACAGGTCTGGTAGATATGGCGGCGGACGAGCCTTCCATTCTGGCACAGATCAGACAGCTGGTATCGATCCTGCCCGCAAACAATTCCGATCTTGCATGGACGGACTGTGCGGACGACTTGAATCGTGCCTGCGCGCAGATCGCTAACTGTGTGGGTGACACAGCGATCGCACTTTCCCAGATCGCGGACGACAACCTGTTCGTGGAGGTAAAACAGGATTACGCAAAAGACATGGTGGCAGGTTTCATCCGTTTGAACGGCGCGACCATCGGTGCAGTAGCGAACCGTACTGAGGTTTGTGATGAAAACGGCGAGGTAGTCGAGAAGTTTGACTCGGCGCTTTCTGCAAGAGGCGCGGAGAAGGCGGCTGAGTTTGTGAGCTTCTGTGACGCGTTCGACATCCCGGTGCTTTCCCTTACCAACGTGACTGGCTTTGCGGCCACCAAGTGTGCGGAGAAGCGCATGGCTAAGGCAGCAGGCAGATTGACATACGCGTTTGCGAATGCTACGGTGCCTAAGGTGAACGTGATCATTGGCAAGGCGTACGGCAGCGCATATGTGGCGATGAACTCCAAGGCGATCGGCGCGGATATCACTATCGCATGGCCGGATGCTGAGGTTGGCATGATGGATGCAAAGCTGGCAGCGAAGATCATCTGCGACGGTCAGGGCGCAGAGGCGATCGATGCCTGCGCAAAGGAATATGCGGCTTTACAGAACAACGTGACGAGCGCGGCAAAGAGAGGGTATGTGGATCAGATCGTTGAGCCGGCAGACACCAGAAAGTATGTGATCGGTGCCTTCGAGATGCTCTCCTCCAAGACAGAGGGACGTCCCGAGAAGAAACATGGCACGGTTTAAGGAGGCATTATGAAGAAAATATGGGCAATATTGGCGATGATCACCTGTATGTTTTGTCTTGCGGCCTGTGGTGAGGAAGAAGCGCAGAGCGGTCCCATCAGTAGAGAGCAGGCACAGCAGATCGGTACGACCATCGTCGATCAGATGAATACGATCGTGGTTCAGGACGCCATCCAGCAGTCCGTTGGGGATGATCCGATCCTTGTGAACGGATTTGAAGGCTGGAAAAGCGCACTGAAAGATATCGGCACTTATAATGGTGTGAGCGATGCCTCCGTTTCCTTTAAGGACGGAGAGGTGATCATCTCCGTAGAGGTGCTCGGCAGCTTACACAATGCAGAGGTGGAGATCGTTCTTGATGATAAGCTGGCAAGTTACATCGGCATCACCACCAATGTGCATTATTCTACGGGAGAGATCCTGGCAAAGGCGGGTATGAATACCCTCATCGGTATGGGCACCGTATTTGTGGTATTGATCCTGATCAGCCTGATCATTTCCTGCTTCACCTTCATTTCCAAACTGGAAAAGAAGCAGAAGAAGGAAGAACCGGCTCCGGCACAGGCGCCCGTGGTACAGCAGATTGCAGCCAAAGAGGAGCTTTCCGATGATACGGAGCTCGTGGCAGTGATCGCGGCGGCGATCGCGGCTTATGAAGGCGCGGCGTCTACAGACGGCTTTGTGGTGAGATCCATCAGAAAATCGAATAAGAGCAAATGGCAGAATGCCTAAAGTATAGGAGGATATGAAGATGAAGAATTATACAATTACCGTAAATGGCAGCGTATATGATGTAGTGGTGGAAGAAGGCGCGACTAGCGGCGCATCTGCAGCGGCAGCACCTGCGGCACCCAGAGCGATTCCGAAGGCAGCTCCTGCACCTGCGGCAGCAGGCGGCGCAGCAGGCAGCATCAAGATCGAAGCAGGCGCGGCAGGCAAGGTCTTCAAGATCGAGGCCAGTGTCGGACAGGCAGTGAAGAAGGGCGATGCAGTCGTGATCGTTGAGGCTATGAAGATGGAAATCCCTGTAGTGGCACCTGAGGACGGCACGGTAGCCAGCATCAATGTGGCAGTGGGCGACGCGGTAGAGGCTGGTGCGCTTCTGGCGACATTGAACTAATCTTTAACGGCCTTCCCGAGAGGGCGGGCTGGCGTTACAAAAACTACAGGAGGTAAGAAAATGAATTATATAGCTGAGACGCTTAATAATCTGATTCATCAGACTGCGTTCTTCAATCTGGAGCCGGGCAATTATCTGATGATCGCGGTAGCGCTGTTATTCCTGCTTTTGGCTATCAAGTTTGAATTTGAGCCGCTCCTGCTTGTGCCGATCGCGTTTGGTATGCTGCTCGTGAATATCTATCCGGATATCATGGTGCCTTACGGAGAAGGCGGCGCAGGCGGCGGTCTGTTGTATTATTTCTATAAGCTGGATGAGTGGGCAATCCTGCCGTCTCTGATCTTTATGGGCGTGGGAGCCATGACAGATTTTGGTCCGCTGATCGCGAACCCTAAGAGTTTCCTTTTGGGTGCGGCGGCACAGTTCGGTATCTTTGCGGCATACTTTGGCGCAATTGCAATGGGCTTTAACGATAAGGCGGCAGCAGCCATTTCCATCATCGGTGGTGCAGACGGTCCGACTTCCATTTTCCTTGCGGGTAAGCTGGGACAGACGACGCTGCTTGGTCCGATCGCGGTGGCGGCTTATTCCTATATGTCTCTGGTGCCGATCATCCAGCCGCCGATCATGAAGCTTTTGACAACAGAGAAGGAAAGAAAGATCAAGATGGGGCAGCTTCGTCCCGTCAGCAAGCTGGAGAAGATCCTGTTCCCCATCGTGGTTACGATCGTGGTATCCCTGATCCTTCCCACCACGGCGCCCCTTGTCGGTATGCTGATGCTGGGTAACCTGTTCAGAGAGAGTGGCGTGGTGAGACAGCTCACAGATACGGCTTCCAATGCCCTGATGTATATCGTGGTCATCATCCTTGGCACTTCCGTAGGTGCGACTACCAGCGCAGAAGCCTTCCTGAACATGGATACGCTGAAAATCGTGGCTTTGGGATTGATCGCGTTTATGTTTGGTACGGCGGCAGGCGTGCTCTTTGGCAAGTTGATGTGTGTGATCACAAAGGGCAAAGTGAATCCGCTGATCGGTTCCGCGGGTGTTTCTGCGGTGCCTATGGCGGCCAGAGTATCTCAGAAGGTGGGTGCGGAGTATGATCCCACAAACTTCCTGCTGATGCACGCGATGGGACCTAATGTGGCGGGCGTTATCGGTACGGCTGTAGCAGCCGGTACTTTCATGGCAGTGTTTGGAGTATTCTAAAGTAAAATCCTTCGGATTTAACTTTCGAGGATCGCTTCGCGACCTCGGCAAAAAATAGAAAGGAAAATAAAAAAATGGCAGAACAGATTAAAAAGCCGGTTGGAATCATGGAAACCGTTCTTCGTGACGCACATCAGTCTCTGATCGCGACCAGAATGCCCACCGAGAAGATGCTTCCAATCGTAGATAAAATGGATAAAGTCGGTTATGCAGCAGTAGAGTGCTGGGGCGGTGCAACTTTTGACGCTTCCCTTCGTTTCCTGAAAGAGGATCCCTGGGAGAGGCTTAGAAAGTTAAGAGACGGCTTTAAGAATACCAAGCTGCAGATGTTATTCCGCGGCCAGAACATTTTAGGTTACAGACCTTATGCGGATGATGTGGTTTATGCGTTTGTGGAGAAATCCATTGCAAACGGTATCGATGTGATCAGGATCTTCGACTGTCTGAACGATATTCGCAATCTGCAGGCGGCGGTAGATGCTACCAACAAGATCAAGAAGCAGGAGGGCAGAGGTGAGTCTCAGATCGCGCTTTCCTATACGCTCGGCGACGCTTATACCTTGGAGTATTGGGCGGATATGGCGAAGAAGATCGAGGAGATGGGCGCAGATTCCATCTGTATCAAGGATATGGCAGGTCTGCTCGTTCCTTATCGTGCGGCGGAGCTTGTTAAGACCTTAAAGGAGAGCACCAAGCTGCCGATCCAGCTGCATACACACTATACGTCCGGTGTCGCTTCCATGACCTATCTGAAAGCGGTAGAGGCTGGCGTGGATATCATCGACTGCGCAATTTCTCCGTTTGCGCTCGGTACTTCCCAGCCTGCAACGGAGGTTATGGTGGAGACCTTTAAGGGGACAGAGTATGATACCGGATATGACCAGAATATTCTGGCAGAGATCGCGGATTACTTCCGTCCTTACCGTGAGGAGTGCATCGCATCCGGCCTGATGAGCACCAAGGTGCTTGGCGTCAACATCAACACGCTGCGTTATCAGGTTCCCGGAGGTATGCTGTCCAACATGGTGAGCCAGCTCAAGGAGCAGAAGGCAGAGGATAAATACCAGGATGTGCTGGAGGAGATCCCCAGAGTTCGTAAGGACTGCGGCGAGCCGCCTCTGGTTACGCC
>CAJTKA010000016.1 GCA_910576815.1 uncultured Lachnospiraceae bacterium | reverse complement strand
ATTTGATTTGCGGTAAAGCTGCCGTAGGTGGGAACTATAATTCGACGCATGACAGGCTGAGGATTCCAGACAGCCACAATGCCCGCCGGAAAAAGAGAAAGCAATCCGAGAAGCATTCAAATATTTTGGGATGATCTAACATCCAGCAAAATGGAGGTTTCTTATGGATAGATTGATTTCTTGTGAGTTCAACATGGATAATGCCTGTGTGGAACTGAAATTCTTAGATGGCAGTATGATTGCCATTGATACCATCGCCGTGGAGAATGAGGTTGCCGATAATATGTATCAGCGGTCAGAATTGGACTATCTGATCTACAATGATCCGATTGGATATGCAGACTTGATATTGAACGGTGATCCCGAAACCTATTTGAAAACTGTAACTGAATACAAACCGCTTGATAGTTAACCAACACTTTGCCCGTGGGAGAAATTCTGCGGGCAATTTTTTGTATCTTCTCTGTGAACGCTATTGATTTTGATTGTCTAATGTTGTAGACTATATATGAAGTCTAACGGTATAGACAAGGAGGGCGTGAATATGGATTTTCCGAAGATTCACGAAAGTGAATATCGTTTCTGTTTGATTATGTGGGAGCATGAGCCGGTTACTGCTACCCAGCTTGTAAAGCTGTGCCAGGATCAACTCGGATGGAAAAGAACTACGACTTATACCGTTATCAAGCGTCTTGGAGAGCGTGGTGTGCTGAAGAACGACAATGGCACTGTTACTTCTCTCGTTTCCAAAGATGAAGCCCAGGCGTGTGAGATCGATGAACTGGTTGAGAAGAAATTCGAGGGTTCTCTGCCTGCCTTTATCGCTGCTTTTACAAAGCATCAGGCTATGTCCGAAGATGAGCTTGATGAGGTACAGCGCATGATCGACCGCATCAGGAAAGGAGGTTCACAATGAACGAACTCTTTTTGAAAATTATCAACATGAGCATATTGGCAAGCTGGCTTATCCTGGCTGTGCTGATACTCAGGCTTGTTTTGAAGAAAGCTCCCAAATGGGTCAATGTTCTACTTTGGGGTATTGTAGCTGTCAGATTGGTTTGCCCATTCTCTTTTGAGAGTGCATTGAGTCTGATTCCAAGTGCAGAAACCATTCCTCTGGACATTGGAATGGATACTACACCAACCATCAATAGCGGTATAAATGCAATAAACAACGCAGTCAATCCTATTATCGGCCAATCTAACACTCCGATGGCTGGCGCAAGTGCAAATCCGTTGCAGATTACCATTGGTATCTATGAATATATTTGGATTTTCGGCATGATTGCACTGGCATTATATACAGCCATCAGTTACTGGCGTCTGCGCCGTAAGGTGGATACTGCCGTTCGCTACGAGGACAATATTTTCCAAAGTGAGAATGTCGGTTCTCCGTTTGTCTTGGGCATCATCAAGCCGAAAATCTATCTGCCGTTCAAAATGGATGAGCAGGATATGGAACACGTTGTTGCCCATGAACAAGCACACATTCGCCGCAAAGACCATTGGTGGAAACCTCTTGGTTTTCTCCTGCTGACAATTCACTGGTTCAATCCTTTGATGTGGCTGGCTTATGTTCTGCTGTGTCGTGACATCGAGCTTGCCTGTGATGAAAAGGTTATCAAGGAACTCGGAAATGAACAGAGAGCAGATTATACCCAAGCACTTGTGGCTTGCAGCGTAAATCGTCGTATGATTGCCGCCTGTCCTCTTGCCTTTGGTGAGGTAGGTGTAAAGGAGCGTGTGAAATCCGTGATGAATTATAAGAAACCTGCGTTTTGGATTATCATTCTTGCAGTGATTGCCTGTGTAGTTGTTGTGGTCTGCTTTCTGACAAATCCGAAGCAAGACAGTTACACACTGCGAATCGTTGTTCCAGCGGGAAGTCAAGAAGAATTTGTGTATTCGGATGAAGAAGTCAGCACAATCAAGAACTCAATCAAAATATGGTCTGGTGATGGATTGGGTGATACTGAAGTCCTGTTATCTCCGGTCAATGAAACAACAGAAACCGGATATACTGCTACCTATCTTACACATGGAATGCCGGTGGAATTTGATGCTGAAAAAGATACGTGGTTTAAGATTGGTGTAAATATGCAGAACTCCACTGACGAGGACATTATTGTATATGTCGAAGTGGAAAATGTAGAGGTGCGTATTGCTGATGAGGTAAATTCCGTCATAGAGTGGTTTGACTACACAGAGAACCCCTCTGCTATGGATGATGAATCAACTATAAAACTTCCGATATATCCAGATGTTACTTTCAGCTACAACCAGACACAAATAATTGCGTCAAAACCCTTTGACACTTCGGAACTTACTGGCCAAACAATTTTGATTGATGGTATGCCAATATGGAACGCTTATTTTACTGACCTTACTGGGGATGATTTCCCAGAAATCTGTGCAACATACAGCTTTGGTTCTGGAATGATTGATAATCGCATTACCATTTATGACTATGTAAATGGTGTAAGCTATGAACTGTCTGACCGAGGATGTTTCGATTTCGCACTTAGACTGGATAAGCAAGACGGTCATCTGTACGTAGATAAAACAAAGTACAATTCTGAAGAACTGGTAGAAACCGGACGATTGGTTTTCAAGAATAATTGTCTTCAGATTGAAGGCTTTTCTAACGAAGCACATCAGGTGTTCCAAGCTGAAATTCTGGAAATCCATGATGGGTATTATCTTGTGAAACCTGTTGAGGGTAGTTGGGAACTGAGTAGTGCAGACAGAATTGAAGTGCCTATCAGAAATGCTCGGCCGTCACCCGAACCAGAAGTCGGAGATGCAATTGAAATCGAATACTCCGGTGAAATCCTTGAAACTTATCCTGCACGAATTGCGGATGTTTATAGCATCAAAGTTGCAGCAGAAAAGGGTAGACTAAACGGATTTGAACTAAATCTTGCTGGAAATACATCTTTACAAAATAAGATGGTACTTACTGAGGAGGCACCGTATTGGTGTATTTTCGTAAACAATGAAGGTTCTAACAATATTACAGTAGAAATTGGTGGCTATGTCTATGAAGTCGAAGCTGAAACGTATGAACATATCTTTAGGGATGAACTGTGGGATGCTGGCACTTACAGTGCAAGTTTTGCATCTATAAATGGAATGGAAGGAACTGTGACTTGCTATACTTACAAGTACAGGCTGGAAGTTACCGGACGGTTGAATAACGCCGTTGAGGATACAACCTATGTTATTTTGAGCAACATCGAGAATATTACATTTGAACAGGCTTGGAAGGCCAGCGGACTAAGTAGCAATACCGCAGACTACTTCGATCCCGCCGAAGCCGTGTTCATCAATAGGACACGATGAGTATTGATCCTCGTAATACACTTAAATAATAAGTTGAGTCAAGCGCAACCAATGAAACCGCTGCAATTTCCGTAAAATTGCAGCGGTTATTTTTAGAGTTCAAACGCCACCAATGTTTCCTTTGGTAGCTTCTCATTTTCGCAGTTCAGAAGATACGATATTGCCTGATTTGCAAAGCATTTTGTTATCATCGTGTCCCAATCGGCAAGTTGAATGATCTCAGCTGTGCCATTCTCAAAATTAAATGAAATCTCGCCCCATTCGCCGTCGCAGTCTGCTTGGTATTCGTAGATTGCGGCGGCGATTTTCTTTTTGCGCTTGGTTTTGGATTTCTGTTTCAGCCGGACAGCATGGAGCGCACCTTCGGCAACCAGCAGTTCTGTCAGTTTGTCCACCGCTTTCCGGTAGGCTCGCTCTGCACCGCTGGCAGTGCTGCCCTCAAACATAATCGCCAGTTCTTCAAAAGTGGGGCGGTTCTTCCATGAGCCAACTCGCCCACAGGTCATACAGATTGCTAACCGTTTTTCAAGTAAGGTCTGTTCCCGGTAATTCAGCTTCTCAAATGCCCGCTGCACCTTTTCAGCCTGTATGCCGTTCCAGAGGATGTCGGCATAGTTCCAAGTATCGTCAAGGGCAACATCTTCGCCCGTTTCCTCGCCGTCTTCGCCCGTCACATAGAACGGCTGCTGATTGCGGATGCCACGGACTACTTTCAGATATTCTTCCGCAAGGGCAAGGTCGCAGTTGTATTTCTTGGCAAACTCGCTGACCGCATCCTTGGTGTTATGGTACAGCCATGCCATTGACCGCACCATTTTGTAATTGGTCAGAGAGGACACCGACCATTTTTCTTCACCCATGCGGAAACGGAGCATAGCATCCCGGATGAACGGAAAAATGTATGTAGCGTACTCCGCACCCTTGGCGGGGTCATAGTCCATCAGCTTTTGGAGCATTTGCTCTCGGCAGGAGAGCTTTATATCTATAAATCGGTCTGTGTCGTACAAATCGCCGCTATCCACGCCAAGAAAGCTCTTGGTGCGCTTGTTGAGTTGCGGCTCATAATGGTGCAGGAAGAACGAAAAATACATCAAGTTCTTTTCCTGCAAGGCAGATAGGATATACTCATTCAGACTGTTCACCGTTGGCGGCTCCGGTTCCAGTTGGAAGATGCGCTCTGCCACATAGGGGCGGATGTCCGCACCGAATGAATCAACAGGATATTTCGGTATGTATCCGGTCATATTCCATGAAAAATCATTCAGCATAGCGCACCTCCTTCCGTTTTAATAATGTGCGTGAACATTCTGAAGCGGTGTAAGGATGAATCACTTCGGGGGACGATAAAAGAAACGATCACACAGGTCAGCCGCAGTAAGAAATGGGAGTCTAAGCCCGTTCTCGATGAAAACGGGAACCCTATGATGAACGCAAAAGGAAAAAAGATTTTGAAGTCGTCCTACAGTGTGTTGCAGGATGACTTTTTCAATTTTATGCGAAGTGTCGGTTACACCGATGTGGAGCGTGGAGAGCGTGGCAGCACCGAGGAACATCTGACGGTGACGCAGTTCAAGGTACAGGCAGAGCAGCAGCGTTTGGAAGCTGTGACCGGACAGGTGGCACAGGCGGAGAGGGGGTTGGAGGATGCCAAAGCTGCCACGGAGAAACAGAAAAAGAAACTGGAAGCTCTGCAAAAGGAAACCAAGGCGGCAAAGACCATTGCGCTGACGGTGCAGGACATTGAAACGATGGGCAAAAAAGCTACATTCGGGAACAACATCACGCTGACACCGGATGAATGCGACACGCTCAAACGCTATGCGGTCAACGGTGTTATTGCCAATGCTGACAACAAGCGGCTGAAAGAAAAATTGGCTTCCGCAGAAAAGACGGTTTCCATCTGGAAACAGCGGTATGAAGCAGTAAACGAAAAATATATGGAACTCAAACAGAAAGCCCAACCTTTTCTGGATGCACTGGAAATCGCATCCGAAAAGGTTCGGGCTTTTATCAATTCTGTCCTTATCAGAGGAAAGGAAACACAGGAACACGAATACCCTGCCCGGAAGCGTGGACAGGATATGGAACTTTGATGGAGGAAACGCCTATTGAAGAAATATTATGAGGAAGCGAAATATAATGCGGCATTTGACCGCTGTGTGGATGTTATGAGCCAGATGCTCCAGAAATATGGACATCAGGTTTTGGATAAATTGGAACAGGACGCACCGCAGGAAGTGATTACGCAACGTGTACTTTTTGCTTTTGTGGAGAAAAGACGGATGGATTGTAAAAACAGAATTATAAAGTTGCGTGAAAGCACAGGACTGAACCGGAAAGATTTTTGCAAGCTTGTCCATATTCCTTACCGGACTATGACTGAATGGGAACTGGACAACCGCCATGCACCGGATTATGTGCTGTGGCTTTTGGAGTATTATATCCGCAACGAGGGACTTATGGTAAAAAGAATGAATGAGGGAGGTGGAGATTCTGAAAAAGAAACAACTTAAATGCTATCTTTATACAAGAGTGTCCACCTCGATGCAGGTTGACGGATACAGCTTGGATGCCCAGCGTGACAAGCTGCGGAAGTATGCGGCATACGAGGATATGATCGTTGCCGGGGAGTATTCTGACGAGGGCTTTTCCGGAAAGAACATTCAAGGGCGGCAGGAGTTTCAACGGATGCTGAATGACATCCAGGACGGCAAAGATGATGTTTCTTATGTGTTGGTCTTTAAGCTGTCTCGATTTGGCAGAAATGCAGCGGACGTTCTGAACTCTTTGCAACTTATGCAGGATTTCGGTGTCAATCTGATCTGCGTGGAGGATGGCATTGACAGCTCTAAGGATGCAGGAAAGCTGATGATCTCTGTGCTGTCTGCGGTGGCAGAGATTGAGCGAGAAAATATCCGCACACAGACAATGGCAGGACGTGAACAAAAGGCTCGTGAGGGCAAATGGAACGGCGGTTTTGCTCCATATGGATACAAACTGGATAATGGTGAACTTGTTATTGCCGAAGATGAAGTAGAAGTTATCCGAGTAATCTATGATCGTTATATTCATACAAACGAGGGTGTTGCAGGAGTTGCAAAATATCTGAACCGCAATGGTTATACTAAGAAACTAAGACAGAATAATACCATTCCGGGATTTTCAAGAGATTTTGTGAAAAATGTATTGTACAATCCTGTTTATATGGGAAAGATTGCTTACGGCAGACGAAGAACAGAAAAGAAACAGGGTACAAGAAATGAGATGCACGTGGTTGAGCAGTCGGAGTTCCCGGTTTATGAAGGACAGCACGAAGCTATCATTTCCGAAGAAGATTGGTATCTGGCACAGGAAAAGCGCAAGATCAATTCCTTTAAGCGGGAAAAGGTCAACAATCCAGACCATGCACACATCCTGTCCGGTATCTTGAAATGCCCATGCTGCGGCAAGAGTATGTACGGTAATATTGTCAAGGCACACAGCAAGGACAAGAAAACAAGATATTATTACTACTGCAAAAATACGGTTACACCTACCGGGCATGAGTGCAGCTTCCGTCTGAATATCGAGCAGATGGAAATCAACAAATTTGTGGCGAAGGTCATTTCCGCTATGGTCAACAATCCACGGTTTGTAGAAGCAATTCAGACGAAAATCGGAACAGCAGTTGATACAGAGGATATGGAAAAGCAGATTGCTGTCCTGCAAGGGCGGCTAAAGCAAGCCTTTGGAACGAAAAACCGCTTGGAGCGTCAGATGGATACCTTGGATATCAATGATGCCCACTATGACAGAAAGATTTTGGACTTGCAGCGCCGCTATGATGAGCAGTATGATACCATAGAGGAAATTGAAGTTCAGATTGGTGAGTTGCAAGGGCAGATCCGCAGCATCCAGCAAGAGAAAATCTCTGGTGATAACATTTATCGACTCTTACTGGCATTTGATGAGGTCTACCATTCCGCAACGGATTTCCCCGTACCTGTTGATGGCGAGGAAGTGAAAGAACTTCCCTTGGAAACTGAAACAACTGTCGAGGCGGTTTGCCTTTTGTCATAACGCTATCGTAAGCGACATATCGAGGCGAACCAACAATGGACGGGAGAGATCTGACGGCGGCGGAGAAGAAGGGCGGCAATGGAGCAGGCAAATATATGGATATATGGAATGAATGTCGGAATAAGCTAAAGGATGATGCATTGGTGGAGTCTGCTTTGCCGAAGAAATGCGTGCATTTTTACAACCGTTATTGTGCGGAGAAAGCTCTGCATCCAGAAGAAAAAGTTTTTGGAAGCGTCATATGATGTGTACGAAAGCGCCGGGGGAATATCGGTGGTATTGCATTGTTCAGATGATGATTATCGCCTGGATTTTTCCTGCGATGGCCTTTCATGGAGACTGGCGTTTATGGAATGCATCACGCTTCCGGTTTTGGGTATGGAAGCCGTTCCATATTCTAAGTTTGTACCTCTGGGAAAGAAGAAGCGATGACGATGTTTTGCGATGGCAGGGGAGAGTACCTGTGCGCAAAATCCTGGGTCCCGTTTTACAGTGCCGGACTTTCCTATATTGCCTACTGCGCCTGGTACAAAAGCAGAATGAACGGAGAAAACGTTGTGGTTCAGGAGTTTCAAGAATACAGATGCGCAGTGGTAATTTACAATCATATGTGGAGAAACGTTTATTTTATGGCAGCGCATTTTAAAGCCTATCATTGAATATGCGGAATATATGGAATGATTTGAATCCATTTGGAAAGATCGAGCGGAAAATGCCGGTTGAAAATAGATTTTATTTATAAAGACGAGGATACAACGTTGATTTTCAACAAGAGATCGACAGATGGAGCCAATGGCTCATAAAAAAATGGGAGGAATTATGACAGAAGCCTGTTTTGATGAAATGCAAATCAGTTTAGATTGGGATACAGACCCAGAGGAATACAGACGAGACCGCCTCCGCTATGAGAGAAGGCAGCAGCGGCGGCTTGCAAGACTGCGGCGTGAAAAACAGAAGCGTATGCTGGCGGTGCTTCTCCTTGCTTGCCTGCTTGGTGCAATCGTTGTCCTGCGCGTTGTGGCAGTTAGATTTGACGGAAAAGTGGCGGAGGAAAGCACGCTGCAATCGCAGGAAATAGCAGCCACGAATCAGCCTGACGGAACAGGAATCGCGGAAATAGCGAAAAAAATCACGGAAGCAGCAGGGATATCGGTAACGGAAGTGGAAAAGATAGGGGAGAGGATTGCGGAAGAACCCGAGATAGAGGAAATGCAATCAGAAGAAGCAACGGTTGAGGCAGAGACCGCAGTTTACCGTTTCGCACAGACAGAGGATACCGCCTATATTGACAGTGCGGACGTGATCAGTTCCTATGCCATTTTGGTAGATGAAAGTACTGACAACATCATTGCCTCAAAGGGGGCGAAGGAGAGAATCATGCCCGCTTCCATGACGAAGGTCCTGACAGTGTTGGTGGCGGCGGAACAGATTCCCGAGGAGAAGCTTGACGATACCTTTGAGATGACGCTGGAGATCACGGATTATGCCTATGTCAATGACTGCAGCTCCGTAGGTTTTTTGGATGGGGAAGCAGTATCGGTGCGTGATTTGTTTTACGGGACGGCCATGCAGTCCGGAGGGGACGCAGCGCTGGGGCTGGCCTGTTATGTGGCGGGTTCTCAGGAAGCCTTTGTGGAACTGATGAACCAAAAACTGGAAGCACTCGGTATCGCGGACAGCACGCATTTTACCAACTGTGTCGGGCTTTATGACGAGGCGCATTACAGCACGGTCTACGATATGGCGGTCATTATGAAGGCGGCAGTGCAGAACGACTTTTGCAGGGAAGTGATGTCGAAGCATATTTACACCACAAAGCCTACGACACAACATCCCGAGGGGATCGAGATCTCCAACTGGTTCCTGCGGAAAATCGAGGACAAGGATACGGGCGGCGAAGTGCTCTGCGCCAAGACAGGCTTTATCGTGCAGTCCAAAAATTGTGCCGTAAGCTATGAGATGTCTGCCAAAGGAACGCCGTATCTTTGCGTGACGGCGGGTTCTAACAGCAGTTGGCGGTGTATCTACGATCACGTGGAGATCTATAACAGGTATATCCCGTCAGAATAAACAGGAGTGGCAGAGAAAGGCAAAGCATGCTGAAACTTTTAAAGATTGCGGTCGGAAGCGCGGCGGCTATTTTCTTCGCCGATTTGCTGGGCCTTCGTTACAGTACGGCGGCGGGTATCATAACGCTTCTGACGATTCAGGATACGAGTCGGGAAACAATTGTGATTTCTGTAAAAAGAATCTTCGCTTTTTTGGTGGCGACGCTTCTTTCTTTTCTGGTGTTTCATCTTTTCGGATATCATGTATTCTCTTACGGTATTTTTCTGTTTCTTTTTGTTGCTGTCTGCGGCCCGCTCCGTCTTTCAAATGCCGTCTCCACCAATGCGGTGCTGGCTACGCATTATCTTCTGGAGCAGAGTATGAGGCCGGTGCAGATTGGGAACGAAGCGCTGCTTTTGCTGATCGGGGCGGGGATCGGCACGCTTTTGAACCTGTATATGCCCGGAAAGGGAAAAGAGATCCGCGTAATGCAGTACCAATTGGAAGAAGATTTGCGGGCGGTGCTTTTGCGGATGTCGGAATATATTGGGAAAGAGGACAAGTCGGATTATACGGGCAGTTGTTTTGACAAACTGCAAACAGATATAGAGGCGGGCAAGAAGCAGGCTTTTGCCTACATGAACAACACCTTCTTTCAGGAGTCCAAATATTTCATCGACTATATGAATATGCGGGAACAGCAGACGGTCGTCCTGCGGGATATTTATAAGAAGATCATCAGTATGCAAACCATCCTGCCGCAGACCGTGCAGGTGGCAGAGTTACTTCGGGAAACCGCTGTGACTTTTGGGGAATCCAACAATGCAAAGGAGCTGCTTGCGAAGCGGGAGGAAGCGCTTTTACAGATGAAGGATTCCGAGCTGCCGCGTACAAGGCAGGAGTTTGAAGATCGGGCGGTGCTTTATGGCATCATGACGGACTTAGAATACTTTTTACAGTTGAAGGAGGAATTTGCCGATTCGCTGACACAGGAGCAGATCGGGAGGTATTGGGGTGAAGCAGAATGAGGACGGGCTCTTTTCAGATCGAAGGCATCTGTGTTATACTGTGAGAAGCGGGAGGAAATGGCTATGCCAAACACAAATACGACCAAGGCCGCGTTGGGAGAATCCCTGAAAAAACTGGTTTTGACAAAGCGGCTGGAGAAGATAACGATCAACGATCTCACATCAGACTGCGGCATCAGCAGAATGGCATTTTACTATCATTTCAAGGATATTTACGATCTGGTGGAGTGGCTTTGCGTGGAGGACGGAAAGAAGGCATTGCAGGGCAAAAAAACCTACGAGACCTGGCAGGAGGGAATGAGCCAGATTTTCGAGGCGGTTCTCGAGAACAAGGCGTTTATCCTGAATGTGTACCGCAGTATCGGCAGGGAAAAGATCGAGAGTTATCTATACAAATTTACATACGATCTGGTAAAGTCGGTGGTGGAAGAAAAATGCCGGGGCAGCGAGGTATCGGCGGAACACAAGGCCTTTATCGCGGATTTTTATAAATATGGGATCGTGGGCATCATGCTCGACTGGATCGGCGGCGGGATGAAGGAAGATTACGGGAAAATCGTAGAGAACATGGGCGTTATGCTGCACGGCAATATCGTGCGTTCCATTAAAAATTTTGAAAAAGCCGAGAGCGGAGACTGAATCAGTTTACATAATATGTGGCAACTGCTGAAATTGGTTTACATAACTATATTTGCAAAGCTGTTTTACTAAGCAAGTAAGGCGGAATGATAAGTTTTTTATCATTTCGCCCTTTTTGTCATTTGGAATCGGCGCGAAGAATGGCTATGATAGCCCTAGTAGCAAAATTAAAAGCAGGAGAGAAAGGCGGAATTTATTATGGCAAATAAGAAAAACATCGGACTTGGCGTGGCGGCTGTGGCGGCAGCAGGAGCGGGCGCGGCGCTGGCGGCGAAAACCTTGCAGAAGAAAGCACAAGTAGGATCCGCGTCTGGACAGGCGGAAGACGGATTGGAGAGTGGGGAGGAACTTTCTGCAGACGAAAAGCGCCGTAGGAGAAAATATACGGAGCTGGACTATCGCAACACGGAGCTTGGACGGTACGATAAAAACAGCAAGGGTATTTATTACAGCAACGGTAACTACGAGGCATTTGCAACGCCGAAAAAACCGGATGGGGTTGACGAGAAAAACGCCTATATCGTGGGCAGCGGTCTTGCCTCCCTGGCGGCGGCCTGTTTTCTGGTCCGCGACGGACAGATGCCCGGCAGCCATATTCATATTTTAGAATCCATGGACATTGCGGGCGGCGCCTGCGACGGCATAAACGACCCGAATAGGGGGTATGTGATGCGCGGCGGCAGAGAGATGGAGAACCATTTCGAATGCCTGTGGGATTTGTTCCGCAGCATTCCTTCCATCGAGACGCCGGGCGTGTCGGTGCTGGACGAATATTACTGGCTGAACAAGGAGGATCCGAACTATTCCCTCTGCCGTGCCACGGTAAACAGGGGGCAGGACGCCCACACGGACGGCAAATTCAATTTAAGTCAAAAGGGCTGTATGGAGATCATGAAGCTCTTTATGACAAAGGATGAGGACCTCTACGACAAGACCATCGAGGACGTGTTCGATGAGGAAGTGTTTGACTCCACGTTCTGGCTGTATTGGCGCACCATGTTTGCTTTCGAGAACTGGCACAGTGCATTGGAGATGAAGCTTTATTTCCAGCGCTTCATCCACCATATCGCGGGACTGCCAGATTTCAGCGCCCTGAAATTTACGAAATACAATCAGTATGAGTCACTGATCCTGCCCATGCAGAAGTATCTGGAGGCAGCGGGCGTTGACTTCCAGTTTAACACCGAAGTGACCAACGTGATCTTCGATTTTGAAGGAGATAAAAAGATAGCCAAGGCCATCGAGTGCAAGGTGAAAGGTGTGGAAAAAGGTATTATGTTAACCGAAAACGACCTTGTCTTCGTGACCAACGGCAGCTGTACGGAAGGGACGATTTACGGCGACCAGAATCACGCGCCCAACGGGGACGCGGAGGTGCGCACAAGCGGCTGCTGGAGCCTCTGGAAAAATATTGCGAAGCAGGATCCTTCCTTCGGGCGTCCCGAGAAGTTCTGTTCCGACGTGGCGAAGACAAACTGGGAGTCCGCGACTGTCACCACGCTGGATGACAAGATCCTTCCTTATATCGAGGCAATCTGCAAGCGCGACCCGAGAAGCGGCAAGGTGGTGACCGGTGGTATCGTGAGCTGCCAGGATTCCTCATGGCTCCTTAGCTGGACCATCAACAGACAGGGGCAGTTCAAAGAGCAGGATAAGAAGAAAGTCTGCGTCTGGGTGTACGGTCTGTTTACGGACGTGGAGGGCGATTATGTGAAAAAGCCCATGAAGGATTGTACCGGCAAGGAAATCACCCAGGAGTGGCTCTACCATCTGGGCGTGCCGGTGGAGGAAATTGACGAACTTGCAGAGAAGAGCGCAGTGTGCGTGCCTACCATGATGCCTTATATTACCGCATTCTTCATGCCGAGAACAGCGGGCGACAGGCCTGACGTGATTCCCGACGGCTGCGTGAATTTCGCGTTCCTTGGCCAGTTTGCACAGACCCCGAGAGACACCGTGTTCACCACAGAGTATTCTGTCAGAACCGCTATGGAAGCCGTTTACGGGCTGCTCGGCGTGGACAGGGGCGTGCCGGAAGTGTGGGGCAGCGTTTACGATATCAGGGAGCTTCTCTCCAGCAGCGTGAAGCTGATGGACGGCAAGTCCCCGCTTGAAATCAATCTGGGACCACTGAACCCGGTGAAGAAGCTTCTACTGAAGCTGGTGAAAGGCACAGCAGTGGAGAAGGTGATGCGGGATCAGGGTGTTTTGAAAGAGTGGATGTAAAACTATACTACAATGGGAGAGTTTTGAAGAAAAGACTGGAAACAGGCGGCGCGGTTGTGCTGCCTGTTTCACTATACATTGAGTATCATAATGGTTAATATATTAGCTAAAAGCCTGGTGGCGTGGTCAGGCTGTCTCTGTTATGGCGCGAGACTACCTGATGATTTCCAACATAGTGGAAATGTCCTCTGCCGCCATCGACACTTTTGACTTTTCGATCAGGATATTTCCACCAGTCATAATGTAGGACGGCATGATCCGTATCCCTTCATAATAGATTTCGCTGTTTCGCAGTTTGTAGGTGGAAACGGCGGGCACCGCATTTTTCTTTGATGCCTTTTTCGTAATCATGTTAAAAGCTTTCTTTGCCACATCGCCCATAAGCATAATCACCTTTACGTTGGGGAGCAGCGAAAGCTCCGCTTCCAGGTAAGGCAGGCTGTTCTCGATGCTGCCCTTATCAATGTTGTATTCTGACTTAGGTGTTTTTACGGCGTTTGTGATATAGATTCCCTTTTGCAATATGTCCTGTATGGAAGTGACCTTCGCCCCTGCCATCTGGAAAAGGGGTATCGTTGTTTTCAGATAATCGGCGTCGGCGGCTCCGTAAAAATCCTGTATGGGGTCGGAGGGGACGACTTCATTGATCATAATTGCCTTGATTGTGGGCGGGTCAATTTCAATATTGTTTAGATAGATGCCGCTTGCCGTACTTAATTTTGTTTCAAGTTCCGTTTTTATATTCATATCTCCATGCTCCTTTTTACAGCCTGTTTGCTGATAGGATAACACAAAAAAGCTGACATCCTGCGTCAACTTTTTGGAAAAGGAATAAATGTATAAAAAGCATGAGTTTTTAATACTGCTTTAAAATTTCCCCCAATGGGTGCAAAATTGTAAAAGAGTATTAGGGCAATACTTCTAATAGTTCATACAAATTGTTAATGCTATCCGTTTCCTTTCTTGCGTGCTGTACCCGGATAAATTTACAATTAGCATTGTAAGCGGTTTTCCTATCCTTTTCTTCATCCCCAATAAAAATCAATTCTGTGATTGGTATGGTGAATTTTTCGGCAATCATTTGTAATCCTCTGCAGTTCGGCTTTCGATATCCCGAAACAGAGGAGGAGACATAATAATCAAAATAACCCAATAATTCTGAAATATCCCGTTTGAAAATTTCATCGGGCATTGCACAGGGTAAATCAGTCAATGCAGCTATCGCATATCCCCTTTCCTTAAGCGTATGTAATATATTTGTTGTTTCCGGATATATTTCAGCCTTCAACTGTAATCCATTCCAGAAAATTTCTATACAGCTTTGGAGCGCGATATCTATATGCCACGGTTCCAATACTTTTGTGAAAATATACTCTGGGGAATACTCAATCTCCCGACCACTAATGCGTGGGTTAAATTCCTTTAACATTTGCACTGAATTTCCTATAATCTCTTGTGAGATGTTGATATTGTATTTCTGAATAATTGATTCAAATCCTTTATAGTAGAAATCCACCCACGAATAAGGCATTCCGACATACTGCATTATTGTTCCGCCCAAATCAAAAACTACTGTTTTCATAGTTACTTGGTTTCTCCCATTCACAATTTTAGATTACCAGTCAGAATTTTCACAGCCTGTTCTACATCCTTCAGTGTCAGTCCTGTGGTCGGGTCCGTTTTCACCTGATGCTGTCTGACCTGATCATTATGCAAATCAAGATCGTCGAGAACGACCCATGCCGTAACATCATTATGTAAACCTATC
Organism: uncultured Lachnospiraceae bacterium; assembly: GCA_910576815.1. Lineage (GTDB taxonomy): Bacteria > Bacillota > Clostridia > Lachnospirales > Lachnospiraceae > UBA3282. The sequence goes on along the minus strand of CAJTKA010000016.1, from coordinate 60,202 downwards.
CACGACAGAATCTCGTCGGCCTTTACCAGACTGAACTTCTTTGTTTTTCTGATTTCTTCTGTGGTCAGATCCGGGGTTACCCCGCTTATATACAAGTTTTCTTTTGCTAATAGCTCCGCCAGTTTCCGCGCTTCTGTGCATAGCGGTTTTAATTCGGCGTCAAACCAAAAACGCCAGCCGGAATGAAGAATGATTTTCGCATCCGTCTCTTTTACCAAACGTGCTAGCAGTTTGATTTTTTCCTCATCAATCAATGTGCCGTCACTGATTTCTGTCTGGTGGTTCTCATTCCAAAAATTAGAATTGAGCACGCCGTCGATGTCCAGGAATAAAACGTTTGACATAATTTTGGCTCCCTCTGTGAGTGTATATGTAGCAACATTTTTCAGGTCATAATGAACTACATCGGCTTCAGATTCCGATTCAGCCTGTCCACCATCCACGCGATTCGCTTTTCCCGTCCGGCATCTGTCTTGGCGTCGAGATACGCTTTCGTGTATGTTTTCTTCACGGAAGGGGACATTGCCTGAAAGTTTGTGAAGGCTGGCTCGTATTCTTTCAACAGGGCGGAGAGCATTTCAATCTGCTCCTCCGTAACTGCCGCGGGTTTTGGCTTGTCCCACTGACCGTTCTGCTTCGCCTCCTCGATTTTCTTCCTGCCGAAGTCGGTCATAATGCCCCGTTCTTCCAGTTCTTTGACCAGCGCCTTGTTCTTCTCCGACCACTTGCTGTTTTCGCGGCGTTTCGAAAAATATTTCTGATAACTTTTCACGTCGATGCTCTGCATCTGTCCGTCGATCCAGCCGAAGCAGAGGGCTTCTTCCAGAGCTTCCCCGGCTTTCAGGGTTTTTGGACCGTCCGCCTTGCCAAATAGGAGCCAGACGCCGTCTTCTGAGAGACAGTTCTCGGAAAGCCAGTTTCTAAATTCTTCTCGGGTGGTAAAATGTAGGATATTATCCATGAAGTGGTCTCCTTGTGTGTTTTTAATTTTGTATAATATGTTGCGTCAGTCTTGGTGACAATAAACTATTGATGAAGTCTGCATTTCTCTTCAAGTTTTCTGTACATAGAAAATGGGGCGGAATCTCCGCCCCACTGTTACGCTCGCGCTTAGAGTGGCGAAACACTCGCTTATAACTGTCTCGCTTAAGGGCTGTGATATAATTTCCTTATAGCAATAGTTTTACAGGTCATAATACATCATAAACTCCGCCGGCGTAGGAATCTGTCCTGCCTCCTTTGCCTCGGCGCGTTTTCTTGCAATCCACACGTCGATCAGCCGCTCCGGGAACACCCCGTCCTTCGTCAGATAGTCGTGATCCTTCTCCAGCGCATCAAGTGCTTCGTCTAGCGATTTGGGCAGACCTTTTATTTTCTTCTGCTCTTCCGGGGAGAGGGTGTAGAGGTTAAAGTCGTAAGGCCCCCAGCCGCTTTCCGCAGGGTCGATCTTCTTTTCAATGCCGTCCAAGCCCGCCATCAGGATTGCCGCGTAAGCGTAGTAGGGATTGGCGGTGGCGTCAGGGTTTCGCAGCTCGAAACGCTTTGCCTCCGGGGATTTCGCGTAGGCGGGAATGCGGATGACCGCGCTGCGGTTCGATGTGGCGTAACCGACCGTCACGGGAGCCTCATAACCGGGCACCAGTCTCTTGAAAGAATTGGTGGAAGGGTTGGTGAAAGCGCACAGCGACGCGATGTGTGAGAGCAGTCCGCCGATAAAGTAGTGGGCGGTCTGGCTTAAGCCGGAGTAGCCGTTCTCGTCGTAGAAGACGGGATTGCCGTCCTTTTTGAGAAGCATATGTACGTGAAGCCCGTTGCCGGCTTCCTTGTAGATGGGCTTGGGCAGGAAGGTAGCAGTCTTGCCTTCGCGAGCCGCCATGTTTTTGATGATATATTTGATAATCATGGTGTTGTCAGCCATGGTGGGCATATCGGCGAGCTCCACCTCGATCTCCATCTGACCGGGACCGCCGACTTCGTGGTGGTGATACTTCACCTTGATACCCCATTTTTCCATTTCCACACACATACGGCTGCGCAGATCGTAGCCCACATCTTGCGGCGCGGCGATGTGGTAGCCGCCGTGGGTCACTTCGTAGCCGTTGTTGCCGGGCGTATCAAGCCTGCAGTTCCATTCAGCCTGTCTTGTATCTATTTGGTAAGCGCACTGTCTGGGCGACACCTCGTAGCGGGCGGAGTCGAACAGATAAAATTCAAACTCGGGTCCGATCACCATCTCATCCGCAACGCCGGTCTTTTTCATGTAATCCATGGCGCGCAGGCTGACATTTTTCGGGTACTGGTCGAAGGGTGTGTTCTCGCCCTTTCCGATCACGCAGACGTTGCCGCACATGGTCAGTGTGGGCACATCCGCAAAAGGATCCACATAGGCGGTATCGGGGTCCGGCAAAAAGACCATGTCGCTTTTTTCAACGGGTGCGTATCCGTAGTTGGAACCGTCGAAGCCGATTCCGTAGACGAAGACGTTTTCATCAAACCGCTCCACCGGTATGGTGATGTGACGCCAGCGTCCGTCGATGTCGGTCATTTTGAAGTCGATCATGCGGATCTCCTTCTCCTGACACAGTTTTCTGATTTCTGCACTTTTGTCCATAAGCGTATATCCCTTTCTGTGTGATTCCTGTGCGGAATCTGAATTGTATGTATAACAATACTATACTATAGAAGAAGTAAGACGGTAAAGTTGAAAATCATAAACTGCGCAAATTTCAGAAAATTTTGAATTATGAAAATGATATATGGGCGCGGCGATGGGGAGAAAGATGGACGAAACGGAAAGGAAAGGAAAACCATTGAAAAGGCGGGCAGGTGAGTGTTATACTGGAAATACTGGAGGTAAGATTGAAAATTATAATTTTCAATCGCGAGATTTGTGTCTGCGCATTGCTTGACACAAACTCGATTATGCGCAAAAATGGGGTAACTTATGAAAACAAGAGAGGAAGCTTTGCGTTACGGAATGTCTTTTGCGGGCGTTTATTTGGATGCGCCCTTTCATGACGATAACTGGGTGTTGGTAAGATGCAGCAGTAACAGAAAGGCATTTTTGTGGACATATGAATATGAAGGGACCATGCGCATCAATATCAAGGTAGATCCCGAATGGCGGGACTTCTGGCGGGGGGCTTACGAGGCGGTGCTACCGGGCTACCATCAGAACAAGGAGCACTGGAATACGGTGCTGTTGGACGGCACGATTCCCAATGAGGAGATCAAGCGTATGATCGCGGAGAGCTACGATTTGGTGTCGGGGAAAAAGAAAAAAGAGGGAAGAAAATTCCATGAGAAAAAGAAACGTTAGGAGAAACGGAAAGAGTGCGCTTGCCTTTTTGCTTGCAGCTTTGTTGTGGGCGGAGGGAACGCTGGGGAGCGCGTATGCTGCGCCGGAGACGGTGTCGGAAAATACGGCTGTCACGGTCCCAGAGGAAGACGGCCGGGTGCCTGTAGACGGGGAGAATCCTGCGCCTGAGGAGACAGAACAGCCAACGGAGGGGGAAGCCCCCGCGCCTGAGGAGACGGAGAAGCCTGTGGAAGGAGAAAATCCTGCACCGGAAGAAGCAGAGCAGCCAACGGAAGGGGAAGCTTTAGCACCTGACGAGAGTGTCTCGGAGAATACGTCTGATGTGGGGGAGGAATCTGAGGAAAGCGTCTCAGAGAATACGTTGGAGTCCGATGAAGAACTTCTGCCGGAACAGATTCCCGGAGCAGAGGAGGCGCTGGGAGAGCCGCCGTTTATGACGGAAGATAGCGGCATGAATGGCATTATGTCCTATGGGAATAATGTTATGTCAACTAAAGAGGGCGATACCACCTTACAGACGCCGAGTACAGTGGATATCATTGCCCGCTATAAGGCTTCTTCCTGGAATATGACGATGTCGAATACCTACAGTGATAATCCTTCTACGAAAAGCCCGTACAAGGCGGGGCATTTGTCGGATGAAAGCCTGCATAATGCCTTGAATCTGTTAAATTTCATCCGTTATGTGGCAGGGATTCCGGCTGATGTCACGCTGAACGAGGATTACATTGAATTGGCGCAGGCGGGTGCGTTGGTGAACTGTGTCAATAATGAATTGTCACATACACCGAAACAGCCGAGTGGATTTCCGGATGAACTTTACGAAAAGGCAAAAAAAGGGTGTGGCAGCAGCAATATTGCATATAATTACGGTAATATGGCGCGGTCACTGTTAAACGGCTGGATGTATGACGGGGATTCCGACAATATTGGTGTCATGGGACACCGCAGATGGGTGTTAAACCCGTCTATGACGCAGACGGGGTTTGGTGCAGTGGGAGCCTACTCCGCCATGTATGCCTTTGACAGAAAGGGCAGCAGCATCACGAATTATGTGGCCTGGCCCGCCCGAAATATGCCGATTGAGCTGATGAACGGTTCGGGGACGCCCTGGACGCTGAGCCTGGGAAACGATTATAAAACGGCGGAGCGGGGGCAGGTGACCGTGACCCTGAAAAATGTTTCTACAGGAAAGACCTGGACCTTTGCGGAGAAGAAACAGGACGGGTATTTTCAGGTGAATAGCGGCGGGTATGGAATGCCCAACTGCATTATCTTTCGTCCAAATAACATCAGTTATGATAAAACATCCCAGTTTTATGTGAGCGTCACCGGACTCAAGGACAAGGATGGCGAGGCGGCGACGTTAAGTTATTATGTGGATTTCTTTTCTTTGTCAGATACGCCGAAGGAAGTGGAGCGGGTGAACCTGAGCACGCAAAACCTTCATCTTCTGCTGGACGATGCGGAAGGGAAGGAGCAGGCGGCGCTTTATGCGACTCTGAAGCCATCCAATGCGGCGGATAAGACTCTGACATGGACGAGCTTAAAGGAAGATGTAGCGACGGTGGATAACAATGGTACAGTGACGGCAAAGGGTGTGGGGGAGACCACAGTCACGGCCACGGCCGCAAACGACGTGCAGGCTGCCTGTACCGTTAAGGTATCCAAGTACACACTGTCAGCGGAGGGGATCGTATCCGGGGAACAGGCGGACTCCTACAGCCTGGCGTTTGAGCTTCCGGGCGGGGATTCCCGGGGGATGGAAAAGAAGCTGACGGTTATGGACGGGAGTGCACCCGCTGAGGATACCATTTTGTGGACCAGTGAAAACGCGAATGTGGCCTCTGTGGATGCGGACGGCGTCGTCACACCCGTGGGTGTGGGCGAAGCCAGGATCTGGGCCAATATCGATAACGGGCTGAAAATCCTTTCCTGCGAGGTGACGGTAACAAATGCCGAACTGCCGACGATGCAGATGCGGGAGGGCAGTGTCACGATGAGCCCGCAAGAGGAAAGGCAGCTGCGGGTTTATCTGAGCCCGGCGGGCACAAAGTGGGAAAATGGTGGAGAGAAGTATATCAAATGGAAGTCCTCTGATCCCGGCAAGGCTGTCTTTTGGTATCGGCAGGAAAACGGAGGGATGATATCAGGGGAGGAACTGATTGGCGGGAACACGGTCACGGTACTGGCGCTTGCCGCAGGTACCACAACGATCACGGCCGAGATCGTGGACGAAGCAGGAAATCCGGCCGCAGGAATAGATGCGGCGCAGGGCAGGGGAACGGCTGCCTGCGAGGTGACGGTACAGCAGATGGCCGAGCTGCCTGCGGACAGCCCCTGTCTCCTTGCCCTGACCAATACCCAGAGTACCTTACTGGATGTAGAATTGCCTGAGGGCTGGAGCTGGAAATATCCGGATACCTCTCTGGCACAGTTTGCAGGTCAGCAGTCTAAGACGTTTGCGGCGGAATATCGGCTTACGGAGAATGGACAGCCTGCGGAAGAAATCCAGCCTGTGGAGGCGTTTTTGCCCGTGTATTTCCTCACGCTGGAGAAGATTTCGATGTGCGTGAAACATCGTGATAATAACAATGTGCTGTCGGAAGTTTCCGTTTTGAAACCCGGTTGGGTGTCGCATTGTTATGTAAACTATTCCTTTGAGGATACGTTGGAACAGTTTGAGAGAAGGAACGAGGAATTAAAAAATAACACGTGGTATCAAAATGAAAAGGCAAAACTATTAAAACAGTTGGACAAGAGCATTACATTGACCAGCAGTAAGCCGGAGGTTCTTACTGTGGAATCCGTGAAAAATGCGGCGGGTAAGACGGCTGTGAGCGCAAAAACACTCGGCAGTGCAGAGTTGAAAGCAGAGCTGAAACTGGGAGAAAAGACCTTCCGCGCCAGTCAGAAGCTTACCGTGGCGGAGCATGTGGGAGCCGCTTTTCAAGTGAAATGGCTGGATATTTTTGGAAAGATCGGCGGGGAAGATTCGTATCAGTATGCGGCTAAGCTCAGTGATTTTCCGATGTCAGCGCAGGGAGGGATCAACAGCAAGATACGCTTGGAAATGACAGGCGTAACCAAACTTACGGTCAAGAGCAGCAACAGTAAAGTGGTAGCGTTAAAGTCATCCACCGTTAAGCCGACGGAGACGGTGCAGTTTGAGTTTCCGCTGATGGTCAAGGCTGCGGGGACGGCGGAGATCACGGTGACGGGAAACGATGCGGCAAAGACCTCGCACACCTTGACGTTGGTGGTAACGGACGACCGTCCGGGGCTTGGCGAGGAGACGGTCACGGTCAATACCTGGCGGACTGTGGGGACGGATTTTTGCCTCTATGCGGGCCAAGATGAAGCGAATCATTTTTATAGCATAACAGCTGTTTCTCTTGAGGATGTGGATAAAAATGGTACGAATAGCCGGAAATTCAATCTGAAGGGTGAAGGTGCGCCGGACGGCAGCCGCTGGAATGGCAGCATTACGGCAAAGTCGGATACGAAGACGGGCACTTACAGGATGCGGCTTTATGTCCGAGTGGGGGAGAACAAGGCTTATGATCTGCCTTTCACCGTAAAAGTGGTGTCCACTAAACCAAAATGCAGCGTAAAGCAGAAAGAGAGGCTGAACCTCTTCTATAAGGATACAAAAAGCCTTGTGACCTTTGATACGGAGGAGGACATCGAGTCGGTCAGTCTCACGGGCTGCAATTATCAGGTGGAACTGTCCAATTCGGGAGACGGTTATTATTTGCACCCAGGTTCGGGAGCAACCTTAAACAGCGTAAAAAAGGGAACGCTCAAGATTCAGTTAAAAGGTTGGAAACCGTTGGAGATGCCGTTCACCGTCAATGTGGAGAAAAAGGCACCAAAAATATCATCTGCTATCAATACTGTGACACTGTATCCGCAAAGCGGCCTTACTTCGGCACGGATCGATATCAAAAACGCGGAGGCGATTTCTTGGGATCAATTGGCAATCGAAGGGGTTTCCTGCAATGCGAAAGGAAACTATGAGGCAGTCCTGCAAAAGGAGGAGCAGTGCATTTTCCTGCAGGGCAGGAACCTGAACCAGGCGGAAAGTTTCCGCATGACGATATCGCTTCGCGGCAACGACTGGACGGAGTCGGCAAATCTTGTCTGCAATGTGAAGGTTAATATGGGGCAGCCCGCGATCGTCTTGGAAAAGAAAACCTTACAGCTCAATGCAAACGATGCCTACAAAGGTTATGATGCGGACTCTACTGCGGTCAAATGGAAGAACGGCGGCGTGGTAACGACCGGTCAGGGTGCCAGAGTGAGCGTATACTGCGACCCGAAAGATAACAATGCGAAGGCGCTGATAACGGACAGCGGTGTCATTTTTAGCGTGGGCAGAGACGGCGGATTTTATCAGGTGAGGGCGCGGTTGAATAACAAGGCTGTTGCCAAAGGAAATTATAAATTCATCGTACAGGCGGCAAAGGACGGAAAGGTCTGGAAAACGCCGCTGACCTTAAAAGTGGTGAACACTGCGCCCGACAAGGCGGTAAAGATCGCCGCCAAGGGCAGTATCGACGTGCTAGACAGAGATGGCAGCTTTATGACACTTACGCCTTCCTTAAAGGCAGTGAACGGTGTCTTTGAGATACCGGAAAACAGGGAGGTAAAGCTGACGGGGCAGGATGCCCATCTGTTCCGGGCCGATTGGAGTGCAGATGGAAAAACCATTGAACTGCGGGCGAAAAGGGGAGTAACACTTGTTATTAAATATAATTATACAGTCACGCCCATTCTGAGCATATGCAATGTCAACGGGGTGACGGAGGAGATCCGAACGGCACCTGTGAAGTTCAAGGTGAAGCAGGGCAGCGTAAAAGTAAGCGCAGCGCCCAAAACGACGCTGATGTACAGCAATACCTACAGTTCCGTGGAGATTGCCATGAACGCGGTATTAAAGGGCGAGGACGCGCCGGAGATAGAGAATGTGGTCCTTTCGGGAAACACGGATGCCTTTGAATATGTATATAATAAGGATGGGAAGGGGACGCTTACTATGAAGCGCACGGGACGCGCCGTGAAAGGCAAGCGTTATTCCCTGCAATTTCAGGTTACTTTTGCGGAGCAGGCGGACAATGTGAAACCTGTCACCGTCAAGTATCCGCTAACCGTAAAATAAAGGAAGGGCAGACAGAGTATGCAGTTGGCAGCAGGATTATTGATTCCCTTTGCAGGAACGACCCTCGGGTCCGCGATGGTATTTTTTATGCGGGGAATGAATAAACAGATAGAGAAGTTTCTTTTGGGCTTTGCTGCGGGTGTGATGATCGCCGCATCGGTGTGGTCGCTTTTGATTCCGGCGATCGATATGGCGGGGGAGATGGGGCAGATTGCCTGGATTCCGGCGGCTGGGGGCTTTTTGGGCGGTATGGCGTTCCTGCTTGTGCTGGACAGCCTGATTCCGCATCTGCATTTGGAGAGCACGAAGCCGGAGGGTGTGGAAAGCACGTTAAAAAAAACGACCATGCTTGTCCTTGCGGTGACGCTGCATAATATCCCCGAAGGCATGTCCGTGGGCGTGACGTTTGCGGGAGCATTGATTGGGGATGCGGGCATTACCATGGCGGGCGCCTTTGCCCTGGCAGTCGGCATTGCTATCCAGAATTTTCCGGAAGGCGCGATTATTTCCCTGCCGCTTCGAAGTGAAGGCGTTTCCAAAATGCGCGCCTTTGTCTATGGAGCTTTGTCGGGCATCGTGGAGCCGATCGGCGCGTGTGTCACGATCCTGCTGGCGGAACAGATCGTCTCGGCGCTGCCTGTATTTTTGGCATTTGCGGCGGGGGCGATGATCTATGTGGTGGTGGAGGAACTGATCCCCGAGGCACAGGCGGGGGAGCACAGCAACATTGCAACCGTGGGTGTGGCCGTCGGGTTTGTAATCATGATGATTTTAGATGTTTCCCTGGGATAGAAAGGAGATAAAAGAATGGAAGCGAAAAAATTGGGTTTTGGTTTGATGCGCCTGCCGCTATCAGATGCAAACGACGCGACGAGCATCGATCTGGAAACGACAAAGAAGATGGTGGATACCTTTATCGAGCGGGGCTTCACCTATTTTGATACTGCCTGGATGTACTGCGGCTTTAAGAGCGAAGATGCGGCAAAGGTCTGTCTGGTGGACAGACATCCGCGGGACAGCTTTACGCTGGCCACGAAACTGCACGCGAGCTTTATCCAAAATAAGGAAGACCGGGATAAGATCTTTGCACAGCAGCTTAAAAAAACAGGTGTTACATATTTCGATTACTATCTGCTGCACGATATCGGATTTGGGCATTATAAGATCTATACGGATCTGGACTGCTTTGCCTGGCTTACGGAGAAGAAAAAACAGGGTCTGGTCAAACATATGGGCTTCTCCTATCATGACAATGCGGAGTTCCTGGATCAGGTGCTGACGGAGCATCCCGAAATGGAGTTCGTGCAGCTGCAGCTCAATTATCTGGACTGGGAGAGCAGCGCCATACAGTCGAAGCTCTGCTATGAGGTAGCCACCAAGCACGGGGTGCCCGTGTGGGTGATGGAGCCTGTCAAAGGCGGTACGCTGGCGCAGGTGCCGCAGGCCGTGGAAGAAATGTTCAAAAATTACGATCCGCAGATGTCGATCCCTTCCTGGGCGATTCGCTTTGCGGCAAGTCTTGACAATGTAAAGATGGTTTTAAGCGGCATGAGCACGATGGAACAGGTATTAGATAACACTAGTTATATGAGCGGTTTCAAGCCTCTTACGGAGGAGGAGAGACATATGGTGTACCGGGCGGCGGCCATGATCAACGGCAATATCGCCATTCCCTGTACCGGCTGTTCTTACTGTACGGAGGGCTGCCCGAAAAAGATCGCGATTCCGAAATATTTTTCACTTTACAATGCCGAGATGCAGGAAGTGGAAGGAAAGGGCTGGACGCCGCAGGGCGAGTATTACGAGAGGCTGACGGGGACCTTTGGTAAGGCGGGGGACTGCATTGCCTGCGGACAGTGTGAGAACGCCTGCCCGCAGCATCTGCCGGTGATCGAACACCTAAAGACTGTGGCGGGGTATTTTGAAGCCTAAGGTTATCAAGATCGCGGGAGGCGCTATAGCGCCGTAGCAATCCGTAGGTTTCAGGTATACTTATATTATGTATATGTTCTACGATTTTATTTCCTTCCGCAGCACCCACAGCGCCAGCAGATTCGGCAGCGCCATCAGTGCGTTGATCAGGTCGGTGCACTCCCAGACCAGGCGCATGGGAATGATGGCGCCCAGATAGATCATCAGGACATAGCACAGCTTATAAACGGAGATGCTTTTTTGCCCCGCCAGATATTCGGCAGCCTTCTCCCCAAAATAGGACCAGCCGATGAGGGTGGTCACGGCAAAGGCGCACAGCGAGACGGTCAAAAAGGCGTCTCCCACATAGGGCAGATGGGAGAAAGCAGCGGCCGTCAGGTCGGTTTCAGCCGCATCCGCAGTGGAAGTCGGGTCGTAGAGCATATTGCAGACCACGACTAAGCCCGTCATCAGGCACATGACGACCGTGTCCCAAAAGACGGCGGTCATGGATACATAGGCCTGGACACGGGGGTCTTCGGTGCGGGAGGCGGCAGCCGCGATGGCGGAGGTGCCGATGCCCGCTTCGTTGGTAAAAAGCCCTCTGGCAATGCCGTAGCGCAGAGACTGTGTGAGAAAGGCGCCTGCCACACCGCCGCCAAAGCTGACGAAGGAGAAGGCATCCTTCATGATCCAGACAATGGCGGTGATCAGCTGGTGTCTGTAGAGGATCAGTAAGAGCAGGCAGCCGACAAGATAGAGAAAGCTGATGGCGGGAACCGTGCGTTCGCAGAGGGCGCCGATGGTCTTTACGCCGCCCAGGATCACAGCCGCTGTCACCACGGCAAGGACGATCCCCACAAGGTGTGGGGAAAGGCCGAAGCTTAAGGAGGTTGCCCTGGTCACAGAGTTTGCCTGCGTGGTGCAGCCCACGCCGAAGGCGGCCGCCAGCGCGCAGAAAGCGTAGAAGCTCCCCAAATATTTGTTATGTAAACCATTTTTAAGGACATACATAGGACCGCCCACATAGGCACCGTCCGCTGTTTTTTGGCGGTGGATGAGGCTTAAATAGCATTCGCCGTAGGCGGTGGCCATGCCGAGAATGCCGGTGAGCCAACACCAGAAGATGGCGCCGGGGCCGCCGAGCGCAACCGCGGTGGAGACGCCGATGATGTTTCCCGTGCCGAGGGTGGCTGCCAGAGTGGTGGAAAGCGCGGCAAAGGGAGAGAGGTTTCGCTCCGTTGTCCCGTCTCCAACGAGGGAGAGGCGGATGGCGCGAAACAGGTTTCTTTGCGGAAAATGCAGCCGCAGCGTAAAATAAATATGAGTACCGAGTAATAAAATGAGCAGGGGAAAGCCCCACAGATAATCGTTGATACGTTCCAGAAGCGTCATAGGAATCACATCCTGAGGTTGTTACTAATCTTATGAGGACGGGCGGGAAAAAAGAACTGACGCGCGCAGGAAGAAACAAATAAGAGAGAAGATACGGGAACGGAAAAGTAAGAAGGCAGGGGGAACGATGGATGAGTGACGAAGAAAAACGCCGTGCGTACGAATGGGCAAAGGTGCTCTGCAAACAGGCGGGGGAGAACGAAGCCTTTTTGGAGAGATTTTTTGCGATGCTCACGGCTTCGGAGGGGGTTTTTCAGGAATTTGTATACTATCTGGAGCATCAAAATTTCCTCAGCCAATACAAGGTGGCGGGCTACGACCTGATCGACATCATGGTCTGGCAGATGGATCATTTTAAGGCGCAGCTTGACAGGGACAGACGGGACATGAAAGAAAACGGGGATAAGATGCTCCTGATGGCCTTTCATACCATGCTGCTGATGGAACAGGACCCGGAATATTATGTAAACTTAATGCAGACCGAGACCGGGACAGACTACGTTGATAAGTATTAATGCAGATTGACAAAAGAGGATTACGTATGAACAAAGAAGACATCAGGATCAAACACATTATTGTCCATATTTTAGACTCCACCATCGGGATGCCGGTGCTCTCTGACACGGAGCTGGAGTTCGGCTCAGAGGTGGCTGACTTTGTGCGGGAGCACATCGGAAAGATCTGCGCGGGGGACGACGCCAAGGAGTGTCGTTTTTATGAGCAGGAATCGGAAGTGTATAAGCTGCTGACCGGATATGACGACGAGGATTTTGTGGCGGTCAGTCAGGAAATCGCGGGGCTTTTGTATGAGATCATGGCGGCAAACGTCGACATTCCTTCGGCGGATCTGATGGCGGTGCGCTTTCGGGAGGGGGAGGAGGAATATCTGGCCCTCCTCAAACTCAATTTCAAAGCCCTCTACACGCACAGAACGATGCCGCTTTCGGAGGGGGAGGGCAACAGCAACGAGCTGATCCGCCATAAGTCCATCCTGCCTTCTCAGACACAGCGTCTCACTGAGGCAGCGGTGATCAGGCTTTCCGACCTTTCCTTACAGGTGGTGGAGAAAAAATACGAGGTGAACGGGGAGAAGACGGACTATTTTTCCTTCCTGTTCTTAAAATGCAGCGCCCATCTTTCCCATAAAGCGAAACTGGCCATTGTGGGGCGCGCCGTGGAGAGCGTGCAGAAGGAAGGGTTTGCGGAGAACGAGCGCTTTGAGAGGCAGATGCGCGCCAAGAGCATCGTGCAGGAGGAAATTGAGGAAAAGGGCGGCTTCGTGGTGGAGGAGATCGCGGAGAAGATTTTTGAGGACGAGCCTGAATTAAGGACGGCATTTCAGGATAAAATGGAAAAGTATAATCTGGTGAAGGAGACGATCGAGCCGCGCAGCGAAAACACGGTGCGCAAGTATCAAAGCCAGCATCTGTTCACGGACACGGGCATTGAGATCAAAATTCCCATGGAGCAGTATAAAAATCCCAAGTGCGTGGAGTTTATCACCAATCCCGATGGTACGATCAGTGTGCTGATCAAAAACATCGAGCATTTGGAAGCGAAGATATAGCGGCAGGGAGTGGGAAACCTGACGGCAGGCAGGAGGTTTTCGTAGTATAAAAATGGCAACCATTTTAGAGTATCTGAAAAAATACGGGGATTACAGTCTGGAGGAGAAGCCATTTTGTGATGTGGATTCTCTGGTGTTAAGCCAGCTCTCCTATCTGAAATTTGACGGCATTGTGCCGGGACCGGAGGAGAATGGCGTGTCTGTAAGTATGAAGGATATTGCAGCCCATGCGGATTACGACAAGCTTTATGCGGATGAGCGGTACCGCAAGGATAATACGGCCCTTTTTACAGGCGTATTAAACAGCGGGCGCTTCGGTAAGATGCGCCTTTGGAATTATGTAAACTTAATTGAACCAGAGCAGGAAAGCCAGTTTTCCGCCGTGGTGTGCGGCCTGTCAGAGGAGCTTACCTATGTGGTGTTTCGGGGAACGGACGAGAGTATCGTAGGCTGGAAGGAAGACTTGAATCTGGCTTTTTCTGAGCCGGTGCCCGGGCAGCTGCACAGCGTGCCTTATCTGGAGCAGGCGGCGCGGACGATCGAAGGCAGCTTTTATGTGGGCGGCCATTCCAAGGGCGGTAATCTGGCAGTCTATGCTTCCATGTACTGCAGCGCAGCTGTGCGGGAACGGATCGGGAGGATCTACGACCACGACGGACCGGGTTTTCGGCCGGAGGTCAGGAATCAGGAGACGTGGCAGGAGATCGAAGGGCGCATTCGCAAGACGGTGCCGCGATCTTCTCTGGTGGGGATGCTGCTTTATATCGACGGCGATTATCGGGTGGTGGAAAGTAAAACCATCGGTCTGGCCCAGCACAATCCTTACACTTGGCGGGTGAAAAACGGTGAGTTCTGCGTGGCGGATGAGATCCGCCCCAGACGGAAATTTGTGGATCAGGCGCTCAACGAGTGGATCCTGTCGCTTAATCAGGAGCAGATGCGCATTTTTGTGGATACACTTTACGGGGTGGTGCAAGCGTCGGAGACGGACAATCTGATCGATTTTACGGCGCACTGGTTTCAGAGCCTGCAAAAAATCGGCAAAGCCATAGGCGAGGTGGATCAGGAAACGGCAGGAGTGATGATGCAGATCATGCGCGCCCTGTTTGAGATGCTCTTTCTCCATGCCAAAGAGCAGGCGCAGAGCAAGCGGAACAGCAAAAAGAGCAGGCGCTCGGACCGGAAGACGAAGTGGGAGCTGCAGCGTGAGAAGTTTGAGGAGGGGATGGCGCAGCTCGAGAGCCGCTTGAAGCTTCAACGGAGCGAAAAAAAGTAGGAAAACAGCGAATCGCCGTCTCCGTCGGGGAGCCGTTCAGGGTGCCATTGCACAGCCAGAATTGGGAGAGTCCTGTGTTTGAGGCCTTCAATCACGCTGTCTCCTGCGCGGCATACCGAGATCAGGTCGTTTCCTAAGTGGTTTACAGCCTGGTGGTGGGCGGAGTTTACCTTGGTACCCTTGTCGTAGAGCTCATAGAAGAAATCCTGACGGCCCAGACTGCTGTGATAGACGTGGTGGAACTGATCGCGGCCGATCCATTTATGATTGTTTGCGGTGATGATATCCTGGTACAGATCGCCGCCGAAATGAACATTGATGATTTGAAGCCCCTTGCAGATGCCAAGCACCGGCTTGCATCCTGCAACGAAGCGGGAGAGCGCCTTGAGCTGTAAAATATCAAGGACGGTATCCACATGGAGGGAGCCGTGGTCTGCCTGGCCAAAGAAGGCGGGGGTGATATCACCGCCGCCGGGGAGGAGCAGATGGGTCGCCCGGTCGGCATCTTCGGGGGCTGTTGTAGTGAAATGGGGGATATTCATTCGTTCCAGAGCGGTTTCATAGTTTTTGGTATTCTGTTTGTGGCCAAAGATGGCTACGGATGGGCTTTCGTGCATAATTGTTTCCTGCGAGTTTTTAGTGTTACTTTAAGGTATGCAGAAACTGGATTTTGGTGGATGAACTTCCGAATGTTTTTTTGGAAGAATTATGGAAATACGGCTTGCTTTCCGTAGGTGCATCCGCTATACTTTTAAAAGAATCTAAAATAATTTATTTGCTTTTCCATAGGAGTGTCCGGAATGGGGAAGGTCAATTGCTTTACATCGGGTAAAAGGGAAATGAAAATAAAGGAGGAACGAAGAAGGAATGGCAAAATTACTGATCAATGAGAAACAAAAGAAGGGACACATCAATCCCGAGATTTACGGGCATTTCTCGGAACATCTGGGCAGATGTATCTACGAGGGGTTATATGTGGGGGAAAATTCCGACATTCCTAACGTCAACGGGATGCGTAAGGACGTGGTGGATGCCTTGAAAGAAATGCAGATTCCCGTACTGCGCTGGCCGGGCGGCTGCTTTGCGGACGAGTATCACTGGAAGGACGGCATTGGTCCGAAGGAAGGCCGCAAGAAGATGATCAATACGCACTGGGGCGGTGTGGTGGAGGACAACAGTTTCGGTACGCACGAATTTTTTGAGCTCTGCGAGCAGCTGGGCTGTAAGACCTATGTGAACGGCAACGTGGGCAGCGGTACCGTGCAGGAGATGAGCGAGTGGGTGGAGTACATCACCTTTGACGGCGTATCCCCGATGGCGGATCTTAGAAAGAAGAACGGGCATGAGAAGCCCTGGAAGATCGATTATTTTGGTGTCGGTAACGAGAACTGGGGCTGCGGCGGCAATATGACGCCGGAGTATTATGCGAACCTCTACAGAAGATATCAGACTTATGTGCGCCAGTACAGTGCGGAGAGACCGCTGCAGAAGATTTGCTGCGGAGCCAATGCCGCGGATTACTATTGGACGGAGAACGTGATGAAGACCTGTTTTGCGCCGCCTCAGCCCGGTGGGCAGGCCAGTGGTTATATGAACGGATTGTCTTTGCATTACTATACGGTGCCGGGGCCTGATTGGGAGCATAAGGGCAGCGCGACGGACTTTGATGAAGCGAAATGGTATGACACGCTGGCGAAAGCATTTTTCATGAAGGAATTGGTGGAGCGTCACGGCGCGATCATGGATCAGTACGATCCGGAGAAGAAGATCGGTATGATGGTAGACGAGTGGGGCACTTGGTTCGACGTGGAGCCGGGCACGAATCCGGGCTTCCTCTATCAGCAGAATACCATGCGCGACGCGCTGGTGGCGGGCGTTACCCTCAATATCTTCAATAAGCGCTGCGATCGCGTGAAGATGGCCTGCATTGCGCAGTTGGTAAATGTATTACAGTCTGTGATCCTAACGGAGGGCCCGAAGATGATCCTCACGCCCACCTACCATATCTTCCATATGTATAAGCACCATCAGGACGCGGAGCTTTTGGAGAGTTATATTGAAGGCAATAAGACCGTTGGCGTAAGCAAGGACAATCAGGTACCGTTTTTGAATGAGTCTGTTTCCATGGACAAGGACGGTTATGTGAATGTGACACTGGCAAACCTTTCCGCAAGCGAGGATGCGCCTGTGGAGATGTCCTTTATCGAACTGGCGCCGAAGGAGATCACGGCGGCTGTCTTAAAGGGTGAGATGCATGCGCATAACACCTTTGAGGAGCCTGAGAATGTAAAAGAAGAAGCCTTTGACGCTTATGAAGTCAAGGATGGGAAGATCAGCTTCACCGCGCCTGCAGGCAGCGTGATCAGCTTCCGTATGAAATAAGCAGCCGGTCTGCGGAGTGCATGGATCAGTGCATGCGGCAGACGGAAGGGAATGAGGAAATCGGGTATGGAGACAGGACAGAAACGTGTCTGCCGCAAATGTCTGACCAGAGATATGGACCAGGCGGAATACTTTCAGAATCTGCACGATTACATAGCCGGTCTGGATGAAGAATTAAAAGTTGAGGAGCCGCTTTATGAGAAGCGGCTCTCACTTTGTAAAGAATGCGATCTGCTTCTGGACGGAATGTGCAGGGCCTGCGGCTGCTTTGTGGAGCTGCGGGCAGCGATGAAGAAGAATGCCTGTCCCTATGAGAAGTGGAGAGAATATAGCAGGTAAATATAAATTGTGATATACTTTAGGGGCAGAAAAACAACGGTACGGGGAGGAACAGTATGAGAAGGTCATGGAAAAATTTGGCGGTGATCGGTCTGAGTGCAAGCCTTTGCCTTGGCGCCATGTGGGGCTGCGGAACAAAGGAGTCAGCGTCTGATGCGGATCCTGCGGCGCAGACGGAGGATGTCGCCGATGCCGTACAGGTGGAGCCGATCGGGGAGATCACGACCTTTCCGCTCCCGACTGCTTCTGAGGAGTCGGAGATCTTTCTGGCGCCCATTTCGGATATCAGCGATGATTTTATTCGCGGCATGGACGCTTCTGCAGTGTTGGCAGAAGAAAAGAGCGGCGTGAAGTACTATGATTTTGACGGGCAGGAGCAGGACGTCTTTATGACGCTGGCGCAGTCCGGTGTCAATTACATTCGCCTGCGGGTGTGGAACGATCCCTATGACGAGAATGGGAACGGCTACGGCGGTGGCAACAACGATGTGCCCACGGCGATCGAGCTGGGGAGGCGGGCCACGAAATACGGGATGAAGGTTTGCATCGACTTTCACTACTCTGATTTTTGGGCGGATCCCAAGAAGCAGTTCGCACCCAAGGCCTGGGAGGGCATGAGTGTGGAGGAGAAGGGCAGTGCGCTCTACGATTTTACGAAGGACAGCCTTTCTCAGATCCTGAACGCAGGCGTGGATGTGGGCATGGTGCAGATCGGCAATGAGATCAACACCGGCATGGCAGGCGAAAAGAAGGCGGAGGATGTGGCGAAGCTGCTTAGTGAGGGAAGCCGTGCGGTTCGCGAGACGGCAGAAGCGTATGGCAGAGAGATCAAAGTCACGGTACATTATACGGATATTCACCACGAGGGGAGCATAGAGGGCATTGCGGCGGACCTCGAGAAGGCGGCTGTGGACTATGATGTCTTTGCTTTCTCCTACTATCCGTTCTGGCACGGCGACTTGGAAAATATGCAGGCCATAGCGAAAATGCTGCAGGAGAAGTTTGGCAAGCAGGTGGTAATCGCGGAGACCTCTTACTGCTATACCTCTGAGGACGGTGATGGCAGCGGCAACAGCATTAACGGCGTGGACGATTTGGTGCCCGGCTACGGGGCTACCGTGCAGAGCCAGGCGACCATGATCCGCGATATCTGCGAGGCGGCAAATGAGGCGGGCGTACTGGGCGTCTTTTACTGGGAAGGCACCTGGATCCCTGTCGGTAAGACAAAGGAGGCAAATGCCTCTGTTTGGGAAGAATTTGGAAGCGGCTGGGCCAGCAGCTATGCCAAGGATTACGATCCAAATGACGCGGGCAAGTATTATGGCGGCTGCTCTTGGGACAATCAGGCCATGTTTGACTTCGAGGGACATCCGTTGGCGTCCCTGAATGTCTTCAAATATTTGAAATACGGAGCGACGGCGCCACTGGCAGTAGAACAGGTTCCCGATGTGGAAATTTTCCTGGAAACCGGCGGCGAGCTCAAGATGCCGGAGGCGGCGGACGTGATCTACAACGATCCTTCCGTCAAGGAGCAGGCTGCTGTCACCTGGGAGAAAGCGGCGCTTAAGGCAGTTGATATGGATATGCCTGGTACCTACGAGGTGACAGGAACGCTGGAGGACGGCTTAGCCGTTACCGCGCACGTCAAGGTGGAAAGCCTCAATTATGTGGTAAATCCCAGCTTCGAGGAAGCGGATACATCCATGTGGAAGGTGACCAGTGAGGGCAGCGACCCTACCGATTTCCAGAAGAAGGCTGACGATGCCCACGAGGGCGAGATCGCGTTCCACTTCTGGTCTGACAAATCTGACATGGAATTTTCTCTGGAACAGGAGATCACGGGGCTGCCTGCGGGCACCTATAAGCTCAGCGCTTTTGCGCAGGGCGGCGATGTCAAGGACGACTGCGAGATGGAACTTTATGCAGTCACCGCGGACGGAGAGCGGACGGATTCGTTTGTCCTGGACGGCTGGGTGAATTGGCAGAATCCGACGATCTTGGAGATCAAGGTGACGGACAGCCTTACCATTGGCGTGCGTATCAAGAGCAACAAAGGAAGCTGGGGAACGGTGGACGACTTTGTCTTAAACCGCATCTCCGACTAAGGTGTGACAGATGGAAAAGAATCTGACGACGGGAAGCGTTTTTAAAACGCTTCTCGGTTTTTCCTTACCCTTTTTATTATCCTATTTTTTACAGACCCTCTACGGCATGGCGGATCTGTTCATCATCGGGCAGTTTAACGGGGTGGAGGGCACCACAGCGGTCTCCATCGGCAGTCAGGTCATGCACATGTTAACGGTAATGATCGTGGGGCTGGCCATGGGTGCTACAGTGATGATCGGGCAGGCTGTGGGCGCGGGAGAAAAGGAGAAGGCTTCTCTGGCAGTGGGCAATACGGCAACCTTATTTTTTGCGTTGTCCTTGGCGGCGACGGCGGTCCTGCTGATTATGGTTCGGGGGATTGTAAATGTTATGTCAACCCCGGAAGAAGCGGTGGCGGGAACCACGGCCTACCTTACAATCTGCTTTTTGGGGATCCCTTTTATCACGGCTTACAATATCATCAGCTCGATCTTTCGGGGGATGGGGGACTCGAAAAGTCCCATGTATTTTGTGGCCGTGGCCTGTGCGGTCAATATCGGACTGGACTATCTTTTCATCGGCGTTTTGGGACTTGGCGCGGCAGGTGCGGCGCTGGGGACGACTCTCTCGCAGACGGTCAGCGTGATCATTGCGTTTCTGGTGATTCGAAAAAGACGTACGGGTCTGACATTGACAAAAAAGGTGTTTCGGCCGCATAGGGAGACGATGGGACGCATTCTGCGGATCGGAATCCCCATCTCCATGCAGGACAGTTTCATCCAGATTTCCTTCATCGTCATCACCATTATCGCCAACAGGCGGGGACTGAGTGACGCGGCGGCGGTGGGGATCGTGGAGAAGATCATAGGAATCCTCTTTTTGGTGCCGTCCTCCATGCTGCAGTCGGTGTCGGCCCTGGCTGCGCAGAATGTGGGGGCGGGCAAGCACGACAGGGCACGCCGCACGCTGTTTTATGCTGCTGCGCTTTCGTTTTTGTGGGGAATGCTCGCGGTGGCTCTGATGCAGTGGGACGCGGAACGTTTTGTCGGTCTCTTTGCGGAGGATGCTGCGGTGCTGCGGCTGGGCGGACAGTACATGCGGGGCTATGTGTGGGATGCAGCCCTGGCGGGGATCCATTTTTGTTTCAGCGGGTATTTCTGCGCTTATGGGCTGTCGGGGATCTCCTTTATCCACAATTCGATTTCCATCGTCTGTGTGAGGATCCCCTTTGCTTACCTGGCTTCCAAGTATTTTGCGGACACTCTTTTACCCATGGGACTGGCATCGACCGCGGGCTCGGGGATCTCGGTGCTGATCTGTATCGGCGTGTTCGTTTGGCTGGAGAGAAAGTGGAGAAAACAATATGGGATATCGGGATGAATGGCTTCTTCTGGAAGCGGAAGACGAGATGGACAATGTGGAGCACCGACAGCCGACGGAAGAATTTTTGTTCTATCAGGCGGTGACGGAAGGCGACATAGAGTCGGTACGGACGAATTGCGAACAGGCGCGTTTTTTGGAGACGGAAGGCGTGGGCATCCTGTCGCGCAATGAGTTGACCAATATGAAATATCATTTTGTTATTACCACCGCCATGGTGACAAGACTCTGCGCCCAAAAAGGAATGCAGCTCGAGCAGGCCTATCGGATGAGCGATTTTTATATTCAGAGGCTGGACGATGTGCATACGGTGCAGGGGGTCAGGAATCTTCACGACGAGATGGCCCTTGACTACGCGGAAAAAATGAGACGGATCCGCCAGAGCAACGCAGGCTCAAGACAGATCCGCCAGTGTAAAGAATATATCTATGCGCATATCAGGGAGCGCATCACCATCGAGGAACTGGCAGAAGAAATGGGGGTGTCAGCCGGTTATCTCTCGCGCATCTTCAAGAAGGAGACGGGGGACTCCGTCAGCGGATATATCCGCCGACAGAAAATCGAAATGGCGGAACATATGCTGCGCTACAGCGATTATACCCTTGCCGAGATCGCAAACCGTCTCTCCTTTTCCTCCCAGAGTCATTTCATCCAGCAGTTTCGCGAACTGACCGGCATGACACCGAAAAAGTATCGTGATCAGAATCATGCCATCGAGTGGGGGATCGCCCGTACTACGAAAGAACCAGAGTGATCTCGTTGACATCCTGCAGGCGGTCAGCCGGGATGTACGCGTCGGCATAGTCTTCTCCGTTCACGGTCAGCTTTTCAAAACCGGATTCTTTGCCGTTTAGATTTTCCACGGTGATGTGCAGGTGCTTTCCACGGAAGTCCTTATCCATCTCAAAATGTTTCCAGTCCTTCGGAATGGCAGGACTTAAGCGGATGCCATCCAAATCGGGGCGCAGTCCCAAAATACCTTCCACGCAGCCCACCATGACGGTGGAAGCAGTGCCTGTCAGCCAGTGCACATGGGAACGCCCAAGGTTGGGGCTGGCCTTTCCTTCCGTAAACTGCCCGTAACAGTAAGGCTCGATCTTTCTGATCTCCGCGCGGTCGTTCTGGGCCGCGGGCGCATTCTCCATAAAGTAAGCGAAGGCGCGGTCTCCTGCGCCGCGCAGAGCCTCCGCCAGGATCAGCCAGCCCTGAGACTGCGAGAAGATACCGGCGTTTTCCTTGGTACCCTGATTGAAGATGGACGCCAGAGCGCCTTCAAAAATATGCTCGTGGAAGGGCGGATCCATGAGGATGGCACCGTAAGGGGTATTCAGTCTCTCATATACATTGTCCATGGCAGCTTTTGCCTGCTCTTTGCTGGCAAGTCCGCTGATCACGGACCAGCTCTGGGGGTTCAGCCAGAGATTGGTCTCCGGATCGGCAGCCTGGCCAATCTTTTCGCCTGTCTCGCGGAAGCCGCGGATAAAGCGGTCATTGTCCCAGTAGAGCCGCTGAAGTTTTTCTTCGGTCTCAGACAGCATCTTGTCCAGATAGGCTTCATAGTCGCTGTCCTGCTTGCGGGCGGCGAACAGCTTTAAGATCCGCAGCGCATAGTAAAACTGCATCGCCACAAAGGAGGATTCTCCGTTTTTGCCCAGACGCAGACAGTCGTTCCAGTCGGCGTGCAGGCCTGCGGGCGTACCGTGGGGGCCAAGCCTCTCTAAAGAGAAGCTGATGGCGCGCTTTAAGTGCTCGTAAACGCTGCCCTCGTCCTTGTTGGCGAAGGGGATGACCTCATCGAGAAAGGCCACATCGCCTGTTTCTGCAATGTATTTAAAGACAGTGGGGAACAGCCAGAGGGCATCGTCCGCGCGGTAGGCGGGATGGCCCGTGGACTCCCGATAGGAAGCATCCTCGGGAGTGTCCTCATGGCCTGCATTATGAGTGAACTTGACAAGAGGCAGGCCGCCGCCGTGATGGACCTGGGCGGAGAGCATAAAGCGGATCTTTTCTTTCGCCATCTCCGGAGCCAGATGAATGATGCCCTGAATGTCCTGTACGGTGTCGCGGTAGCCGTAGCCGTTTCTAAGGCCGCAGTAGATGAAGGAAGCTGCCCGTGACCAGATAAAGGTCATAAAGCAGTTGTAGGCGTTCCAGGTGTTGATCATGGTATCAAAGACGGGGCTTGGCGTCTTTACTTTCAGATGGTCAAACTTCTCGTACCAGTCATTCTTCAAAGCCCGGATCTCATCGGCGGCCCGTCCGGCAGGGTCGGCATAAGAAGCGATGATGGCATCCGCCTGAGCTGCATACTTTGCGCCCAATAGATAAGCGACCGTCCTTTTTTCACCCGGCGCAAGCGTAAGCACGCAGGAGAGTGCGCCGCAGGAATTTTCATTGTAGTTCGTCGTATTCCCCAGATCGCCGGACACAACGCCCTGCGGATCGCCATAGTCGTGATAGCTGCCTAAGAATGCGCTCCTGTCCCCACAGTAGGAGGAGACGGGCGCTCCCGCAAGACCCAAAAAGCGCTCCACGGTGTTTTTCTCATCCACAGGCTCACCGAGCGGGTTGGCATCCAGATTGCCGTGGATCTGCTGGGTCAGTCTGCCTTCGGCATAGAGGGTACGGGAGATGAACAGGGAGTACTGGAGATTGATTTGATCCTGCTCATAATTGCCGTGGTTGGTAAATTCGGCATAGCCTGTCAGCGTGAGGCTGCGCGGACGGTCCGAGCGGTTCTCAACGGTCAGGTTCCAGACCTCGTAGGTGCTGTTTAAGGGCACATAGTAGAGGGCTTCGGAGTGAATGCCGTCGTAGTCGGCAGACATCTTGGTATAGCCCATACCATGCCTGCATTCGCTCTTATAAGTAGAAAGATCTTTGCCCACGGGCTGCCAGGAAGCGGACCAGTAATCCTTGGAGTCATTGTCCCGCAGATAGAGATAGCGGCCGGGCCGGTCAAAGTTATTGAACACATAGCGCAGGATACGGCCGTTGGCCCCTGATTTTTCGAAGCTGTAACCGCCTGCGTTGTTGGAGATGATCGCGCCGTAGGCCGGCGAGCCTAAGTAGTTGACCCAAGGGGACGGGGTGTCCGGGCGGTCGATCACATATTCTCTGTTTAATTCGTCAAAGTATCCGTATTTCATAGTTTCCTCCATTCTGAAGCGTTCTGTGCTGAGGAACGCGAGCAAAATATCAGATTTTGCTCTGCGATCAAGGAAATTTGTGACGCTTCGGCACAAATTTCCGATTGAAAAATAAGGTCATCAGACTTATTTTTCAATCTTGAGTCCATTCTGAGCGTATTCGCCCAAGTGTTTCCATGCAGTTGTTTTTATGATAGCAAGAACATTGCGCAGTGTAAAGGAATATTATACCAGCTCCACAATAATTTCGTGAGGTCCGTCGGACAGCTCCTCGATGCTCTTTCGCGGCAGAAGGAGGGAAGCGTCGTCGTTTACGGAAAGATTTTCCTTGTCACAGACCGCCGAACCGATGCGGTAGGAGCCGAAATCTTTTTTCTCACGGCTGCGGTAGGTGACGGTGAGATCCCTGCCTGCAAAAGGAAGGGAGACGGAAGCGCAACCCGCTTCGTCAAATTGTTCGCCCAGAAGTTTCGGAGAAAGAAGCAGGTCGCCTGCTTCGCCGCGCACGCCGAAGACTTCCGTGATCAGGGTCAGCATATACCAGCTTGCCGCGCCGGTCAGATAGTGGTACATCCCTCTGCCGTCCGCCCTGAAATATTCGGGGATTCCCGGATAAATGTGGCTGGTATCGAAGTCGAGGGCAGTGTCGGCCAGCGTCTTTAGAGCTTTCCAGCCCTCCCTGACGAAGCCTCGGCGGTAGAGGGCGTTGGCGTACATGACCGTCATGTGGGAGAAGACAGCACCGTTTTCCTTTTCGCCGTAAGCAAAGCCGAACATCCGTCCCATATCGAATTTCAGTTCTTCAAAGTCAGTGTTTAAGCGGTAGCCGCCGGTTTCCTTTTGGTAGAGATAATGGTCGGCGCTCTTTGTGATCTTGCGGATCTGTTCCGCATCCGCCACACCGCTCATGATGGAGAAGACCTGTCCCGTGAGCATCATGCGCACCCTGCCGTCAAAAATGCCGTCCACAGACCTTCCGTGATCGTCATAGTAGCTGTTGTACCAGCCTTCGTCTGCAGATACATCCACCCATTCCTGAGAGCGTAAGTGATTCATCAGCCAGTTTGCCTTCTCGGTAAGATCGACGGCGAGAGCAGCGAGAGAAAATTCACTGCGGGTTCCGACCACCGTGCAGCGGCATTGGTTTACATAATTCAAAAGGATCTCCCGCTTTTTATCTGTATTGTCATAGACCGCAGGATTGTTTGTAAGCAGGATAGAAATTTCCGTAAGGAGTGATACCGTGTGGCTTTCGCTCTGTTCGTCAAGGAGCCGCAAAAGCGCCGCGAGTTCCAGCAGATTTCCCGCATAAGCGCAGGTGAAGGCTACGCTCTCCCCGTGTTCAGAGGCCATATCCAGCGCGTCGTTCCAGTCCGCGCCGCGCAGTCGGTAGACGTTGTGATCGCCCACCTCGTAAAAGGCAGTCAACTGCTGGATCAAAAGGTGCTCCAAAATAGTGCCCGTATAGATCTCACCGGCCAGTGTCCGCTGGCTGCTGCCCAGTTGGGGATTCCAATTTGTGTCCGTACCGGTTCCCCGCAGAATCTGCGCATCCTTAAAATAAGGCGCTTCCCGATTGAGGATGCCGATATCTCCTGTCTGGTCGATGTAGAGCTTGGTGGTCATCTGCGGCCAGAGCGCGTGATCCATCCAGACTCTGGCGATTCCGTTTCTGTCAGCAATGAAATTGCCGTCGCCTGCGCCGATGATGGTTGCGTTGGTGCCGTCAATGCGGACGCCGCCATAGTTTAAGGCGATCATGCGGCCTACGTCCCCCGGCTCTAACAAAAGCAGGGAAAGGCAGTCCTGCCAGAGATCGCGCCAGCCTCTGCCGCCTCTGCCGTAGTCATGGTGAGGCAGGAAGGAGCAGCCGAAAAGTCGGCGCAGGAAGGGCTGGAAGCAGACCCATTTCATCAGTTTGTCAAAATCCGCATCTCCTGTATGGAAGGCGGCATTCACGCTCTTTTGCCAATACGCTTTTGTTTGATTGAGAGCCTCGTCCACTTTTGCGGAGGAATTGTATGTCTGCAGGATAGCGTCGATGGCTTCTTTGGTATCCTCCACACCGAGCAGCAGGATGTAATCTTTGCTTTCATCGGGCGCTAAGGTAAGTTTTTCAAAACGGAAAGCGCCCATCGCTTCCCGCCCTTCGGCTTTTGCGCCAGCAGGAACGCCGGAGAGCAGATCGTGGACGGCCTGCGGCTGCGTATAGAAGCCGCCCTCGCCGATAAAGCTTTCCACCGTGGGGTAGAAGTCTGTGGGTTTCGTACCGTCGCCGCCGCAGCCGAGGGCATAGTAGATTTTGTGGTTGGGGCGGTGTCCCTTTTCATCAAAGGACATGGTGGGGCAGACAAACACGCCGTCCGCCGTGGTCTCAATGCGGTGGAGCATAGAAGTCACGTTGCGGTGATCTCTGATGTTATCCGCGCTTCTGCCGTAGATGGGAAGCGCGCCGAAAGGAGTAAGTGTCTGAGGCTGTTTTGCCAGGTTCTTTACGGTGATATGCAAAATCTCCACGTTGCAGTCTGTCGGGATAAAGGCGGTAACGGTGGATTCCAGCTGAAACTTTTGGGAGGAGCGTTTTACCCTTTGCCACTGAAAACCGGCCGTAAGTTCCGTTTCATCCTGATCGGGGGTGAACCTTGCGGCTTCCTGCCCGGCGGAAGCGCCCATGGCGGAAAAGATGCCGTTTCCTTCCACATGGCACCAGAAATTGCGGACGGCCCTGTTATTATGTAAGTTTTCCGAGCTGACGGGCTCTAATAAAAAAGTCTCCTGATCCAGCTTCGCGTCGCCGCCAAACAGCGGGGTGACACTGCTTTTTAAGCCCTTTTCCGAGGCCAGCGGGAAATATAAGTAATTCGTGTTTTCCGGTTGTTTTAAGAGAAAGCTTCCATGTTCGTCAATAAAAGTGATCTGTTTCAAGATTAGGCCCTCCTTGCTCCAATTTGTGGTCGATAGGTGTCTTTATGCTGTCATTATAGCAGGAGGATCGTCCTTTCGAAAATCAGAAAGAGGTAAAAAATATCAGAATGATGACTTGATTTTCCGGGGACAGAAAACTGCGGTCATGATTTTAGGCTGATCGCCTTATTTTCGCAGCGCCATTGCCTGGGGGAAATACCATATACGTTTTTGAATGCTCTCGAAAAATGGAGCTGGTTCGGATAGCCTACGGCGTTTCCGATATCAGCGACTGACAATTCTGTCAGTTTTAGCAGCTCAGCAGCCTTGGTCATACGGTAGGAGATCAGGAATGCTTGGGGGGATTTGCCCGTATTTTCATGAAAAATCTTGCCGAAATAGCTGCGGTTTAAGCCGCAGGTGGCAGCGATATCCTCCACCGAGATGTCGTTTTGGAAGTTCTGCTCGATAAAGGAGAACGCTTCTTTGATATAAAAGTCGCGCAGGCTGTTGCCCTTGCCGATCTGCGTGGAAGTGGAGGCGCGGACAAAGCTGTCAATAAACAGATAGAGGTGCCCGATCAGATGAAAGGGAGATTCCTTCTTGTGGTTTACGATGTAGAGCATCTCGTTTTTCATGGTCTCGGCAATGTCTTTATGGCGTGCCTTGTAGACAGGCTGATCGGGGGTCAGCCCGGCAAGCTGCACCGTTTCTCTGGCGCGCAGTCCGTCAAATTCGATCCACACATATTCCCAGGGGATATCGTGATCCGCTATGTAAGTACAGATTTGGTTCGGGAAGATCATAAAGCCCTGGCCGCTCTTTACCTGATGGGTGATCGTTTCGCCATGGGCGTCGTCGGCGTGCAGGATGCCCGTACCCGAGAGACAGTAGTGAAACACGCAAGCGGCAATATGACAGATTACCAGGATCACTATTATCCATCGGAGATGTCGGTGGATGCGCTGCTGCAGACCTTCCTCATTGAGAAGGATAAAGATGCGTTTTTGAAAAATTTCGACATGAGCTGGCAGAGATATAACAGAGATATCATCCGTATGGTGCAGGAGTATGAAGCGGCACACGGAAGTGCACAGTAGGAAGGGGGTAAAATGGGATGTCAAAACATGAAAATGAAAGAAAAAGAACGTTTTTACTGATAACGATACCGATTCTGGCGCTGTTTATCTGCTTTAACACGATTCCGCTGATCCGCGGCGCCCTCTACAGCTTTACCAATTACCGAGGCTTTGGCAGTCATGACTGGGTGGGGCTTCGCAACTACATCGATTTGTTTTCGGATGCACGCGTAGGGAAATCCTACCTGTTTACCATCAAGCTTGCGCTGGTGACCACCATTGTGGTGAATGTGCTCAGTCTGATCATGGCGCTTTTACTAAACAGCAAGATTCGGGCGAAGGGATTTTTCCGCGGGGCGTACTTTTTGCCGAACATACTCGGTTCCCTGGTAGTAGGTTACATTTTCAACTACTTCTTTACTTACATCGTGCCTGCGCTGGCGGATATGACAGGCGTAACGTCGCTCAGTTCCAGCATCCTGTCAAGCCCGAGCAAGGCATGGATTGGCGTGATGATCGTCTGCGCATGGCAGGCCATTGCCATGAATACGATCATCTATATCTCGGGATTACAGACCGTGCCCGAGGATGTTTACGAGGCGGGTGGTCTGGATGGCGCTACCGGCTGGAAGCAGTTCAAGCATCTGACATTTCCGCTGATCATTCCGTTTTTCTCCATCAATATGGTATTGTGCGTGAAAAACTTCCTGATGGTGTTTGACCAGATCATCGCCCTGACCAAGGGCGGTCCCGCGCAGAGCACGGAGTCCATCTCCTACCTGATCTACAACAACGGTATGTCGGGCGGACAGTTCGGCTTCCAGAGTGCAAACGCGGTGGTATTCTTTATTGTGATCGTAGTGATCTCTGTGGCGCAGATGAAATTTTCCAGTTCAAAGGAGGAGCAGTTATGAAGAAAACATCGACAGTCGGAAAATCAAACAGAACTGCTATGGTGCTTTTGATTCTCGGTCTTTCCACGATCATCTTTCCGCTTTACATGACTGTTGTGATCGCATTCAAACAGCCTTCGGAGATGACCAACAGCATCAGCGGTATCTTATCGCTGCCCAAGGTGTGGAGCCTTGACAATTTTAGGGAGGCCATGCGGGTGACGGATTTCTGGAATTCCTTAAAGAACAGCCTTTTAATCTCCGTGTTGACGGTGGGGCTTTCTATTTTGATCCATTCGCTGATGGGCTATACGCTGGGGCGAAATAAGAAAAGTAAATTTTATAACTTTGTATACCTGTTTATCGTCAGCGGTATGTTCGTGCCTTTTGCGATCCTGATGATGCCGCTTGCTAAGCAGACGGCGGAGATGGGACTTGCGAACTGGTTCGGCGTGATCCTGTTGTATGTGGTATTTTATATGCCGATGAATGTCATGCTGTACTCGGGCTATCTTACCAACATTCCACTGGCGCTTGAGGAGGCGGCGAGAGTGGACGGCGCTTCCACCTGGCGGACCTATTGGGCCATCATTT
This sequence comes from uncultured Lachnospiraceae bacterium, assembly GCA_910576815.1. Classification (GTDB taxonomy): domain Bacteria; phylum Bacillota; class Clostridia; order Lachnospirales; family Lachnospiraceae; genus UBA3282. The sequence goes on along the minus strand of CAJTKA010000016.1, from coordinate 30,768 downwards.
TCCCGATCATGAAGCCGATGCACGCGACGGTGGCGGTCATCACGGCGCTGGCGGTCTGGAATGATGTGATGACGCCGCTCATCATCATGGCGGGATCTTCCGAGAATACACTGCCGCTTGCGCAGCTCAATTTCCAGTCGCAGTTTGGAACCAACTATAATCTGGCGTTTGCATCCTATCTGCTGTCGCTGATCCCGATTCTGGTATTCTATGTGATCTGCCAGAAACAGATTTTGAATGGGGTGGTAAACGGAGCGGTGAAGTAATCATTTTGTAGGAAGGGAACGATTATGGCAAGTAGATTTCAGCAGGAAAATCGGATTTTTGCTTTGGATACAGCATACACCTCTTATCAAATGAAAGTGGATGCGTACGGATTTTTGCTGCATCTGTATTATGGCGGGCGTGTGTATGGAAATATGGATTATCTGCTCACCTGTTATGACAGAGGGTTTTCCGGGAATCCGTGGGATGTGGGGAACGACAGGACGTACTCTCTGGATGCACTGCCGCAGGAATATCCGCTGATGGGCGTTGGGGATTTCAGAAACAGCGCCTTGATCGTCCGAAACGAAGACGGTTCTGAGTGCTGTGACTTACGCTATATCGCTCATGAGATCAAGGAAGGAAAGTATGGGCTGCCGGGACTTCCGGCAGTCTATGCTGACGCAGGAGAGGCGCAGACGCTGGAGATCACTTTGGAGGATAAGGTGAGCGGCTTGCGGGTGACACTTCTCTACGGCGTGCTGGAAGAAGCGGATATCATCACCAGAAGCGCTATCCTGGAAAATCGGGGAAGCAAAAATGTGACGGTCGAGAAGGCGGTGTCCGCCTGTCTGGATTTTGTTACGGGAAGCTTTGATCTGTTGAGCTTTTACGGCAGGCATACCATGGAGAGAAATTTACAGCGGGAGACGCTGAGGCACGGCACTTACGCCATCGGCAGACGCAGAGGGACTTCCAGCCACCAGTATAATCCGGCGGTGATCCTAGCGGACAAAAACGCCACGGAGGATGCGGGAAGCTGCTACGGTATGGTCTTTGTCTACAGCGGCAATTTCCTCTGCGAGGCGGAGCGGGATCAGTATGACCAGACAAGGCTTTTGATGGGATTGCAGAGCGATTTATTTCACTACACGTTAGTGCAGGGGGAGAAGCTGACGATTCCCGAGACGATCCTGTGCTATTCCGATCAGGGATTCGGTTTGCTTTCCGCACATTTTCATGACTGCATCAGAGAGCATCTTTGCCGAGGGAAGTTTCAGGACGCGCCCCGTCCCGTATTGCTCAACAGTTGGGAGACGGCGTACTTTGCCTTCGACGGGCAGACCATATTAAAACTGGCAGGGAGCACGGCGGCGCTGGGCATCGATATGCTTGTGATGGACGATGGGTGGTTTGGAAAGCGGGAGGACGATAACAGCGGGCTTGGAGACTGGCAGGTCAACGAGAAAAAACTGGGCTGCACCCTGCAGGAGCTGATAGAAAAAGTCAATGCGGAGGGTATAAAATTCGGTATCTGGATCGAGCCGGAGATGGTGTCGGAGGACAGCGAACTGTACAGGAAACATCCCGACTGGGTGCTGCGGATTTCCGGCAGGGAGCCTGTCAGAAGCAGGAACCAACTGGTGTTGGACTTTTCCAGAAAAGATGTGAGAGATCATATTTTCGGGCAGATCTGTGATATTCTTGACCAGGGAAACATCGAGTATGTGAAATGGGATATGAACCGCAGCATTGTGGATGTATTTTCAGGGAAAACGGTGCAGGGCAAGGTGACTTACGATTATGTGCTCGGGGTATATGATTTCCTGGAAAGACTGCTGCAAAAATATCCGTATCTTCTGATAGAGGGCTGCAGCGGCGGCGGCAGGTTTGATGCGGGGATGCTCTACTACACGCCTCAGATCTGGTGCAGCGATAACACGGATGCGCTGGACAGGCTGCGGATCCAGTACGGCACTTCCTTCTTTTATCCGGCGTCCACCGTCTGTTCCCATGTGTCGGCGGTGCCCAACCATCAGACCGGCAGGAGCGTGAGCCTGCACACAAGAAGCGTGGTAGCGATGGCGGGCGCGTTCGGTTATGAGCTGGACCCCGAAAAGCTGACGGAAGAAGAAAAGGCGGCAGTCAGGGAGCAGATCGCACAGTATAAGAAATGGGAAGAACTGATACGGCGGGGCAGGTATTATCGGCTGTCCGATCCGTTTACGGCGGCGTATACGGCGTGGATGTTTGTCTCTAAGGAGAAAGACCGCGCGCTGCTCAGTGTGGTGATGCTGGAGACGCATGGTAATATGTCGGTGAGCTATGTGAAATTGAGAGGACTTGACGTCGCTTCGGTGTACCGGGATACGGAGAGCGGCAAATGCTATTACGGGGCGGATTTGATGTGCTGGGCAAGCTGCCGGACGCAAGATATGCCGCCCTGGACGCACAGTACGCAAAGGAACAGGAATCCCTTTCCGGCGAGATTGCCGAACTGGAAAAGGCAATCGCCGGATATGAGCAGAGCCGGAAATCAGCGGAGAAATTTATCGCCCTTGTTGACAAGTATGAGAATTTTGACAACCTGACTACCACCATGCTGAATGAGTTTGTGGAGAAAATCCTTGTTCATGAGCGTGACCGGAAAGGCAGCGCTGAAACCACACAGGAGGTTGAGATTTACTTCAATTTTGTCGGGAAATACATACCGCCTCACTTCGGGGAAGTAAACCTCACGCCGGAGGAACTGGAAACCCTGCGGAAGAAAGAGGAACGCAAGGACAAGCTGCACCAGGCATATCTCCGGCGCAAAGCCAACGGGACACAGAAACGGTACGAGGAAAAAATCAGGGTAAAGAAAAAGGCTGAAATCGAGGCGAAGAAAGCCGCTATCCATCGGCCAGCAGCCTGCCAAAGAAAGAACCCCAAAAAGCACCAGTACCGGACAGAGCCGCTATGTAGGCGGCTGGCATACCACAGAAAAGGCAAGGAGGCATACACATGAATGGACTGACTTATACAAAAGTTGGAGATTACTATCTCCCGAATCTGGTATTAAAAGAGCAGCCGGACACGCCAATCGGCAAGTATGGGCGCATGAGGTTCCGCTATCTGAAAGAACACCGGAAAGGGCTGTATACCAGCCTGCTCCTGACGGAAAAACTCTATCCCCATTTGTTGGAGATTGACAAGGCTGCCAATGAGCGAATGGATATTCTTATGCCGCAGCTGATGAAGGCCGCCGGTGTGACCGAGGAACTGAAAGCAGCCAACCAGATGAAATGGGTGGGGCTGATGAATACATTAAAGGCGCAGGCAGAGGAAATCATACAAAGTGAATTGATTTATGACTGATGGAAGGGAGAAAGACGAATGTTGACTTTTGAGAAAGTATTAAATGTGTTTAGCGATTACCTTCAGCAAGACCCTCTTTATGAAGTTGTTCTTACCAGCCATGGGTATACTCTGATGGCATGGGAGCCGGAAAGGAATGAATGGTATCAGGCAGAACTTATGGAAACGCCGGAAATGTTATTGAACACCCTGCTGGACGCCTATGCCGGTTTCCTGGAAGATCAGATGACGGAGAATGACAGAGAACTGAATCCGTCAGAAGAAGCGGAAATAAAAATAAGGTGTAAAATATTACAAGAACAATGCCAGTTAAGTTGACAGCCAGGAAATGGAGAACACGGGTTATGTGTTCTCCATTTCCTGCGGCCTTTCTATCTCTGCAATTTTCTTGGCTGTTGCGGTCACAATCTGTAGCCCGTTGTCACTCATACTATCCAGCAATGCGTCCAGCTGTAATCGCCGGGTGTCTTTTCCTGCAGGCTTGTCTAAGAGAAACTGGTCTACGGATATATTGTAGCGGAGCATAAGCTCAAAGAAGATTTGCAGACTTGGGTGTTGCCCCTTGTTTTCAATGTTCGCAAGGTAGTGAGGTGAGATAAACATCTCATCGCAAACTTTTTTTCTGGATTCCCTGCGCCCTGTCCGTGCAGCCTTGATTGCCGCCCCAAAAGCCTTAAAATCATATCGTGGTACTGGTCTTTTTGACATATTTGTTCACCCTATTGTATTGTACAGTTTACTTTTTTGATTGAATACGTTCACACAGTTACATTGAATGGCCTAAATAATTACAAAAAGACGGGGGTGAATCTTGCATTTATTCGGCTAACCGTATATAATTATAGCAATAGAATTTATGGGAAGGGTGAATGAAGATGTTAGAGTATATTTCTGCCCCGGAAGCGGCGAAGAAATGGGGCATTTCAGAAAGACGGGTGCAAAAGCTATGTGAGGAAAACCGTATACCGGGCGTGGCAAAATTCAGCCGCTTGTGGCTGATACCAAAGGACGCTGAAAAGCCAGTAGATAAAAGGAAACGGGAGGAAAACAGAAAGTGAAAATATTTGTTGTTGAAGATGAAACAGAGATTTGTAAAGAGTTGTCCGTTCTGTTACAGAAATATGGATATGCTTATGAAAGCAGTACTGATTTCGCACATATTATAGACCATATTTTGAAAGCGGAAGCAGACCTTGTACTGCTGGATATAAACTTGCCATATCAAGACGGTTATACGATATGCCGTGAGATTCGGAAACAGTCGGATATTCCGATTATCGTTCTGACAAGCAGAAATACAGACTTTGACGAATTGATGAGCCTAAATATCGGCGCAGACGATTTTATATCAAAGCCTTATAACGCACAGGTATTGATAGCGCGTATTCAAAAAATATTAAAAAGGACTTATGAAGCACAGGTTAATTCTGTCCTTATCCATAAAGGGCTGACAATCAATCTGCTAAAGGCTACTGCTTCTTATGGAGATAAAGAGGTAGATTTAACAAAAAATGAGCTTGGCATACTGCGCTTGCTGGTTGTAAACAAAGGCAATGTGATACCGCGTGACGCGATCATAGATGAATTATGGCAGAGCGACGAATTTATAGACGAAAACACACTCAATGTTAATATTGTGCGATTGCGTAAGAAGTTATCGGAGATTGGCGCGCCCGATTATTTGGAAACAAAACGTGGATTGGGGTACAAAGTATGAAACTGACCGATTATATAATTGACCGCCTTTTTTCTGTTGTAATGTTTTTGGTAGCTGTTATTTTTTCTATGGGGCTTCTTTGGTTAATGGGATTGCGTTATGAATTTATTATTTATATCGAAATAATATTTAGCTTTTCCTTTCTTGCAGCCTTGTTATGGGACTACACAAGAAAAAAGAAATATTACTGCGGATTTATGGCTTTATTTGACGGACTTGACGACAAGACTTTATTAGCAGAGCTTATAGAAAAGCCGGGATTTCTTGACGGGAAACTGTTATACCAAATTCTACGCCTGTCTAATAAGTACATGAATGATAAGTTGGCAGAAGCGGGGGCTACTAATCAAGAATATCGGGAATATATCGAAATGTGGGTACATGAAATAAAAACGCCGATAACCTCTGCCCATTTAATCATTGAGAATGACAAGAATATTTCTACAATCCGCATAGATGATGAATTGAATAAAATAGACCATTTTGTAGAACAAGCCCTTTTCTATGCGAGAAGTACAACATTAGAAAAAGATTTTAAGATAGAAAAGACAACCTTGAAAACATTGGTACAGGAAGCGTTGAAAAGTTATTCCAAACAGATCATTGAAGCCCACGGCAGACCTATATTTGAGAATTTGGATATTCCAGTATTTGCTGATCGGAAATGGTGTATATTCATTATAGGGCAGATCATAGCTAATTCTGTAAAATATGCAAAAGAAAATCTGATCCTCACTTTTGAGGGGAGTTCTTTTGATAACGGGTGCAGCCTTTCTATCTCCGATAATGGAATTGGTATAACCGAAGCAGATATTCCGAGGATTTTTGATAAAGGGTTTACCGGGGAAAATGGGCGTAAATTTGGAAAATCAACAGGTATTGGGTTATATTTATGCCGGAAATTATGCCGTAAAATGAATATGGAAATATCTGTGGCAAGCAGCCTTGAAAATGGGACAACCGTAAAGATCATGTTCCCCAAAGAAAATCTTTATTTGACATAGGAATATCCTGCAAAGCGGGATTGTACGAGCAGGCATGAAAAATGTCTGCTTCTTTTCTCTCCGAAACCTTACATTTCGGTAATGTAAATGTAATCTTATTTAATGGCGCATTTTAATTTCTGAATGTACAATATCAAAAAAGGAAAACGAAAGGAGCAAAATTATGAATACCCCGATTTTAGAGGTTTCTGACATTCAAAAATATTATGGAAACAAAGGAAACATTACCAAAGCTGTTAATCGTATTTCCCTGTCTGTTGGAAAAGGGGAATTTGTCGGTATCATGGGTGCGTCCGGCTCTGGTAAGACAACATTGTTAAACTGCATTTCCACAATCGACACAGTAACCAGCGGAAAAATTTTAGTTGAGGGAAAAGACATTACTACTTTACGCGGAAAACAGTTGTCGGCTTTTCGGCGCGAAAAGCTGGGCTTTATCTTTCAAGACTTTAATCTGCTTGATACATTGACTGCGTATGAGAATATCTCCCTTGCCCTATCCATTTCCGGCATAAAAGCAAAAGAAATTGATAAAAGGGTACAGGAAATTGCAAGGGCATTGAATATTACGGAAGTTTTGGAAAAATACCCCTATCAAATGTCCGGCGGACAGCAGCAGCGTGTAGCCGCCGCCCGTGCAATGGTAACAAATCCGGCTCTTGTTTTGGCTGATGAACCTACGGGCGCGTTGGATTCCCGTTCTTCCCATATGCTTTTGGATATGCTGGAAGAATTGAACCAAAACCTTTCTGCAACAATTCTCATGGTAACGCATGATTCTTTCACAGCCAGTTATTGCCGCCGTATTCTTTTTATTAAGGACGGGAAAATTTTCAACGAAATTCACCGTGGGGCAAAATCACGGAAAGAATTTTTTGAGGAAATCATGGAGGTAGTTTCTGTATTGGGAGGTGAAACCAATGACAGAGGGTAAATTGATTATTCGCAATGTGCGTAAAAACATACAGGACTATATGATTTATTTCTTGACGCTTACGGTTTCGGTAAGTATGTTTTACGCTTTCAATTCCATTCAGACCCAGCCAGCATTAAATGATCTTGACGCAACAAAGCAATTACTTTCTAACCAGTTAGGGATATTGCTTTCTGCATTATCTGTTGTAGTGGCTGTTGTGCTTGCATTTCTTATCCTGTATGCAAATCAGTTCCTCTTAAAACGCAGGAAAAAGGAATTAGGGATTTATACATTGTTAGGAATGGAAAAAGGGAAAATATCAAGGATTTTTGCCGGGGAAACCTTATGCGTGGGTATTCTGTCACTTGTGTTTGGGCTTATATTAGGGCTGCTTTTGTCACAGGGACTTTCCATATTTTCTTTACGCCTGTTTGCAATAGATATGAGTAAGTTTCAGATTGTTTTTTCCATGAGTGCGCTGAAAAAGACAATCGGCTGTTTTGTATTGATTTTTCTGATTGTCATGATTTTCAATGTGCGCACGGTTTCTTCGGTCAAGTTGATCGACCTGTTGACCGCCAGCAGGAAGAATGAAGTCATGGCACTAAGGAACAAAGCCGCGCAAATTTCTTTAGCTGCGCTTTCTATCCTTTGTATTGTTTCTTCCGGCGTGATTATTCAGCACTATGGTATACTTCCCAGCCGCGAAAATTCATGGTTTCAGATTGCAGTAGTTTTATTAGCAGCAGGGACAGCACTTTTCTTCTTTTCTGTATCGGCAGTATTGCTTACAGCGATACAGGCAAACAGGAAAATTTATCTGAAAGGGCTGAATACCTTTTTAAGCCGACAGATCGGAAGTAAAGTGCAGACGGATTTTATGACTATGAGCGTAGTATGCGCTTTGCTCACCATATCTATTTGTGGCATATCCGTGGGGATAAGTTCTGCTTTAACCATGAATGAAACGTCTAAGGCTTCGCTTCCTTATGATCTGAATGTTGTTGCGGATATTGATGTGGCGGGAGAAACGGACATTGCGGTATATCTGAAATCAAGGGACGTGGATATGGGTATCTATGCAGACAGCATAGCGCAGATCAGCCTTTATGAAGCAGAAATAACCTATGGGGATTTGTTTGAGGGACAGGACTTAAACTTATGGCACATTGACAGTGACATTCCCGAAGTGGGTGTTTCGGTAGTTTCCATTTCAGATTTTAACCGTGCATTAGCGGCACAGGGTAAAGCCCCCATAAATCTTGCTGATAATGAATTTCTCTTAAACTGTAATTACAAAGGCACTTTGCAATATATTGATTCATTTTTGCAGTCCTGTACGGAAATTGACTTGAATGGGACGATTTTACAGCCGGGTGGGAAGAAGCCGCTAGGTGAAACTGTTTTGATGACTTCGGTAGGTAATAACGACAGGGGAACCTTTATTGTTCCCGATCATGCCGTTGCGTCTTTAACGAAAGATATAAATATTTTGTTAGTACAGTATAAACCCGGTATAAATACAGATGAAATATTGCAGAAAATGATACCGATTGGGCTGGAATGGGAAACAGAGGGGTATCGGTATACTGAAAAAATCATGTTGAGCAGTATGTATTACGGCTCCTGCGCGTTGCTGGTATTCTTATGCTGCTATATCGGGCTGGTGTTTCTGCTGATATGCGCCGCGCTGCTGTCCCTAAAACAGTTGACAGAAACCGCAGATAATGTTTACCGATACGGATTATTACAAAAGCTGGGGACGGATAGCCGGTTACTTTTCGGAGCTTTATTCAAGCAGATAGCGATATTCTTTGTTGTGCCGCTTTTGCTTGCAGGAATGTTTTCAGCCTTTGGAATTGGAAAAATCACAGCGATTGTAGAAGAATTTCTAAATATGCACATATCTACAAATATTGGTGTTACTGTTTTGATGTTCTTGATTGTGTATGGTGGATATTTCATTGCCACTTACCTGTCATGTAAACATATGGTTATGGAAAAACAAATTGAAGAATTGGAGGTTTAAGTTATGCCGGAAAATGTAAATTGGAGTGCTGTTTGGCAAAGTGTTACTGACACATGGATTCCTTTATTTGGAGGGATTGCGTTAATTGTAGTTGCGGTCATTGTCATTCACATTATCAGAAAACGAAAAAAATAATAAAATTTGACAGGGCAATCCCTCAACGAATAAATGGAGCGGGAAAATGAAGAAATGGCTCACTAAAAAAACAAAGATAATACTCTGTATGCTAAGTGCTATAATTTTTGCCCTACTCATTTGGACGATATGGGGAAATACGGCGTTGACAGTGAGTAACATAAAAATTTCAAGCAGCCGTATTCCCACCGTATTTTCCGGGTTTCGGATAGCACAGGTATCAGATTTACACAACGCAGAATTTGGGAAAGACAATAAAAAGCTGCTGGAATTGCTATCAGAAAGCAAGTCGGACATTATTGTAATAACCGGGGATTTCGTGGACGCAGGACATACAGATATTGACGTGGCTCTTGATTTCGCAAAAGTGGCGGTTAATATTGCGCCCGTCTACTATGTGACAGGGAACCACGAAGCAAGCCTGTCACAGTATGACGAACTCAAAACGGGGCTTGAAGCGATTGGCGTAATCGTGCTTGAAGATGAAGCAATACAATTAAAACATGAAAAAGAAACGATAACGCTTATCGGGCTTTCTGACCCTAATTTCACATTGAAAGGTGATATGTTCGGGGAAGCACCGGCTATGGTTAGCACAAAGCTGAATAGCCTTGTTGATGATGAAAGCAGCTACACTATTCTACTTTCACACCGACCAGAACTATTTGAGAGCTATGCACATTGCAATATTGATTTGGTTCTAAGCGGACACGCACACGGCGGTCAATTCCGTCTGCCATTTATCGGCGGGCTGATTGCCCCAATCAAGGGATATTTCCAAAGTATGACGCAGGGCTGTTTACAAACGGCAGTACAAATATGATTGTTAGCCGGGGATTGGGTAACAGCATTATTCCTATCCGTTTTAATAACCGCCCGGAAGTCATTGTAATTGAACTTCTTAACACGGATTTGTAAGAACAGCTTATAGAAAACTGAATGATAAAGTGATCTGCCGCACGACGGCAAAAGAAAAAAAGCCGTCGTACAGCAGAGGTATTTTCACACGCCTATTCATACACGGCGGCTTTTGAGAGATCAAAGCCGCCGTTTCTTTTTTATCTTCTCAAGGAATGACGCGGTTTCACTGTTAAAAGCGGCGGCTAAAGGAGGTAGCCGCCATGAAGCACATACCGTATCGACAAAATCCGACGGTCATTGACACATCAAAAAAAGCCTGATCTTGGCTGGGGGATATTTTACCCATAAGTATGCACTGTCAAGCCAATTAAATACTGTTCACAGTTCCATTACACCCGATTGCATTACACAGCCGGGTGTTTTTATATGCCTATGGGTAAAGCAAATGCCAGCCCGTCCAGGCTGCCGCTCCCCGCCCTACTCCGTTCAGAAACCTTTGCAAAAAATCTGAACGGAGGAAAGTCGGATGGAAGTCACCATCAACATAGACGGACAAGCCCTGTCCGTGGAGGTCACAGTCGAAGTATACGAATACCTGGACAGAGCAGACCACAAGGAAGAAAACTTTGCCCATGAGAAGCGGCGGCACTGGGACAGCCGGGAGTTTGACGAGTACATAGTCCTCACCGAAGGGCGCTCCTGCTACTATCAGACACCGGAACAGTGGGTATGCAGGAAGGAGACCATGCTGGAGATTAAGGCCGCCCTTGCGCTCTGCACCGAGGCGCAGCGCCGCCGGTTCCTGCTCTACGCATTGGAGGGTTTGAGTTATGCCGAGATTGCCGGGCTTTGCCGCTGCTCCAAAGCTGCCATACAGGACAGCATTGAGGCAGTACGGAAGAAAATCAAAAAATTTTTCTGATACAGACCCTACGATTGGCCGTTTTCGGGCTAACCAGTGAAGGGAACTTTTTCCCTATCACATTACCGGGGAGGACAGGCAGGAAACCGCTGCCTGTCCTCTCCGCATTTTAGGAGAGATTAGCCATGAAAACAATCAACCTGAAAAAGTATTATTACCCGCTTTTTGTCACGGACACATTTATTGAGGTATCGGACGAGGTGGCCGAGGCTCTGCTGCTTATGCGGAGGGAAGAAAACAACCGCACCCATAAAATCTGGTATCACAAGGCGTATTATTCCCTTGACTGTGAGGACGGGATTGAAAACTGCGCCTTTGATTTTACCGTCAAATCCCCGGAGGAAATTCTTGTGGAACGTGAGGAAGAGCAGGTTTACCTTGCCACGCTGGAACTTCTGGCGAAGGCCATGGGGAATCTGACAGAAATACAGGCAAGGCGTATCCATGCCCGCTACATACTTGGCAAAAAACTGATTGAGATTGCCGCAGAGGAAGGCGTGAGCGTATCGGTGGTACAGCAGACTGTTAAGAGTGGATTAAAGCGAATGCGGGGCTATTTTGAGAAAAAGAAATGGAGGGAATGAGGGAAATGAATTTTACCAAAAGCGAACTGGAAACGCTCTACCAGTATGCCGCGCCAACGAAGGAAGAAACCCTTGCCGGGCTGAAAGAGATTGTGCCGGTTCTGGAAAAGAAAGACGATTTATTGTCAAAAGTGATTGTTGAGAACACGATACGGAAACTGGAGAAACTGACAGAGCCAGAGTGCAGCCAGTTTATTGCGGATAACCGGGCGGCCTTTATCGAAAAATATGATAATTCTATCCGCCAGAGGCTTGCCGCCGCCAAAGCCGGGAAGGGGGAGCCGGTTCTGCTGGGGCATGACCTGGCAGGCATGGAGCGGTTCCTGCCGGAAACAAGGCATATGGTAACGGTGGATATTCTGAACAGTGACAGTCCGGTGGGATTCCCCGGAGAGCGATACCGCTTTTTCCTCTCTGATGAGGGCTACAAAAACGCCAGAGCCAGTGAGAAGCGGGGAGAAATCAGAATCAGGAACCATGCCGCAGTCATGGCCGGGAAACTCTACCTGGACAAGAAGCCGCCGGCGCAGGAACGGTGACAGACAATCGAATCCAAATCACAGTAGGGCAACCGGAAACGGTTGTCTTTTTTGCCGCCCGAAGGAGGTGATTACAAATGCCAGATATAGACAAGCTGAAAAACCAGCAGGAAAAAGTAAAGACGGAAATCCGCCAGTTGGAGAACCGCCAGAAGATTCTCCTGAACCGGAAAACGGACGCAGAGCGGAAAGCCAGGACACGCCGCCTGATTGAGCATGGGGCGGTTCTGGAAAGTATCTTCCCTTCCGTTACCGCTATGACTGGCGAGGAAGTCAAAGCATTTTTATCCGCTATTTCCCGCCTGCCGGAAGTCATGCGGTTGCTGAAAAACGCGCCTGAAAGCCAAGGCACACAACAATCTTAAATATCCAACGGCGCACTTATACACCGTTCCGGTGTGTGCGCCCTGCCGGGGGCGTGGCGTCCTCTGGACGCAATGGGGAGCTACACTCCCCAAACCCCTTGTATGTTCCGCCGGAAAGGACACCCGCTCTGCGTCTGCCCTTTTCAGCGAAGCCGATATATCCCACCCGAAAGGAGGCGAACCGCCATAGCCATCTTCCATATGCCCGTCCAGATTATCAAGCGTAGCAAGGCCAAGTCTGCCGTAGGCGCTGCCGCTTACCGGAGCGGAACCAAAATGACCAACGAATGGGACGGGCTTACCCATGATTACACCAGAAAGAGGGGCGTTGTCCATTCCGAGATTATCCTGCCGCCCCATGCCCCGCCGGAATTTCAAGACCGCAGCACTCTCTGGAACAGTGTGGAGATGGTTGAAAAGACCCGTGACGCACAGCTTGCCCGTGAGATAGAAATTTCCCTGCCAGTAGAACTGAACCGGGAGGAACAATTACAGCTTGCCCGCTCCTTCATCAGCGATACCTTTGTCGCCGCCGGTATGTGTGCGGATTTCTCTATCCATGACAAGAAAGACGGCAATCCCCATTTCCATGTCATGCTCACTATCAGACCGCTTAAAGAGAACGGACAATGGGGAGCGAAATGCAGGAAAGTATATGAACTGGACGAAAACGGCCAGCGAATCCCCAATGGCAAAGGCGGTTGGAAGAACCACCGGGAGGACACCACTGACTGGAATGATAAAGGAAATGTAGAAAAGTGGAGGGCTGCCTGGGCTACCTACGCCAACAAAGCGTTGGAGGCGGTGGGAAGGCCGGAACGGATTGACCACCGCTCCTACGAGCGTCAGGGCATTGACAAGATACCTTCCATTCATTTAGGAGTTGCCGCCAGCCAGATGGAGCGGAAAGGCATTGCCACGGAGAAGGGAAATGTCAACCGCCAGATTGCTGCCGACAATAAGCTGCTGAAGGAGATTAAAGCACGGATTACCCGGCTCTATAACTGGACAAAGGAGCAGGCGGGAAAAACGGAAGGAAAAGACAGTATCATGGCGCAGCTTTACGAGGCACAGTTGTCAACAGGGAAACACGGCTCCTGGTATGGGAAGATAAGGAACCTGAAAGAAAGCGCTGCCCTGTTCAATTTCCTGAACGGCAACAACATTACTTCCATGGAGCAGCTTTATGAAAAAGTGGCCGCCATGAACAAAGATTACTATTCCCTTCGTGGGAAGATTGTCACCGCCGAGCGGCGTATTAAAGTGCTGGACGAACATCTCTCCATGTGGGAGAAATACGAGAGGAACAAAGGAACCCGCCGCCAGCTTGACAAGATGAAGCCGGGAAAGAAAAAGGAGCAGTTTGAGCAGAAGCACAGTGCGGAACTGGCATTATATGAGGCCGCCGTCCGGTATCTGGAAAAACTGAAAACCACCGGCGGAGAAATCACCCCGAAGAAATGGCAGGCCGAGGCCGACCGCCTGAAAGCGGAGAAATCGGTACAGTACCAGAAAATGAAATCCATGCGGGAGGACATCAAGGCGGTGGAGAACCTGAAAAAGACAGCGGAGCAGTTGGCCAGGACGGAAAATGAACCGGCCAGAAAGAAGGAGGAACAAGAATTATGACACAGCAGTTTATCACCATGACAATCACTATCACCGTAAAGATACCCGTGCCGCCCACGCCGCCAGCGCCTGCGGGGGCGAAAGTGCCGGAGCCGGTTTTCCTTTTCAGGGAGGGGCAGCCGCCTTTATGCCGATGCAAGGTGAGATATGGGAAACAGGCGGCATGAGCGAATCCCGGCCATGGACTACCGGCAGTACCGCAGGGCGAGGCGGCTGGTGCGTGAGTGCTGCAACTATGACAACGGCCAGTGTATGGTGCTTGACGAGGGGGACGGGTGCGTCTGTGTCCAGAGCATTTCCCACTCCCTGCTCTGCCGCTGGTTCCGTGCGGCGGTGCTGCCTTTAGACCACCAGCTGGAAACGGCCCTTTACCACCGGCTGGAAAGCAGGCGGTGCAGCGAGTGCGGCGCTCTTTTCCTGCCCGGCTCCAACCGGGCGAAATACTGTAAGGATTGTGCCGCCAGGGTGCGCCGGAGGAAAGAGGCAGAACGCCAGCGGAAAAGATACCATGATTCTACGCATTTAGGAGCGGAAAAAGCCTTGTAAATCAAGCACTTTAGGAGCGTGTCGGAGGGGAGGCAATACTTTTTATCACTGACACTCCCAAAGCCCCTTTAAAATGCGTACAGAGGCTTAAAAAAGCTATTCAGAACAAAAGGAGCAACTAAATGACAGAGAACCGACGATTTTATTACCTCAAGCTGAAAGAGAATTTTTATAACAGCGAAACTATGGTCATCCTGGAGAGTATGCAGGACGGCCTTCTGTACTCCAATCTCCTGCTCAAGATGTATTTAATGTCGCTGAAAAGCAGCGGCGTACTCCTGCTGAATAACTGCCTGCCCCATACCGTGCAGACCATAGCCACCTTTACCCGGCATCAGGTAGGCACGGTGGAGCGGGCTTTGAAGATATTCCAGGAGTTTGGCCTTGTGGAGATACTGACGGACGGGGCCTATTACATGAGCGACATCCAGCTGCTGATCGGCCAGTCGTCCAGCGAGGGGGAGCGGAAGAAAAAGGAGCGCATGAGGCTGAAACGCCAGAACCTGCTCCCGTCCGGGGAAACGGACATTTGTCCGTCCAATGGCCGGGTGGACAAATGTCCGCCTATATTAGAGTATAGAGATAAAGAGATTAGAGATAAGAGTATAGAGAATAGAGAGGGAGATATAACACACGCTTATGGGAGATACCGGAATGTATTTCTATCTTCCGCAGAACTGGCAGAACTCCAGACGGAACTTCCCTCTCTTTGGGAACAGTACATTGAGCGGCTGTCCGAGTACATGGAATCCAGCGGAAAAGGATATAAAAACCACGCCGCCACAATCCGGCGCTGGGCGAACGCCGACAAAAAGAAGGAGAAACCGCCTGCCCGGAACCGGGATTACAGCGTAGAGGAAGGAGAAACCATATGATAGAGATTACCGCAGAAGTCCGGGCGGCCATTGACCGGGCCGCCGGGGATATGGAGCTTGCCGGGGACGAATACATAGAACCGGCTGACGGGCTTATCCACTGTAAGAAATGCCATGGTAGCCGCCAGACCGTTGTGCCGAGGTTCGGAGGCTCCGGCTATTTCATGCCCCGCTGCCTCTGCCCCTGCCAGCAGAAGGCGCAGGAGGAACGGAAAGCCATGGAGGAACAGAAGGAACGCATGGAGCGTGTCAAACGCCGGAAGGCGCAGGGGCTTCAGGACAGATACCTTTATGATTACACTTTTGCCAATGATAACGGCCAGAATCCCGTCATGGAGAAAGCCCACGCCTATGTGGAGCATTGGAAGGAGGCATACCGGGACAATGCCGGCCTTCTGCTTTTTGGTGACGTGGGAACCGGGAAATCCTTTTTTGCCGGCTGTATCGCCAATGCCCTGCTTGACCGTGACATGCCGGTTCTGATGACAAATTTCCCGTCTATCCTGAACCGGCTGACCGGCGTGTTTGCCGAGGACAGGGCGGCCTTTATCGCCAGCCTGGACGATTACAGCCTGCTTGTCATTGATGATTTAGGAGTGGAGCGCAGTACCGAGTATGCCATGGAGCAGATGTTCACCGTCATTGACAGCCGATATCGGAGTAAGAAGCCGTTGATTGTCACAACAAACCTGAAACTGGAAGAAATCAAGAACCCGCCAGACCTTGCCCACGCAAGGATTTATGACCGCATACTGGAACGGTGTGCGCCGGTTCTCTTTTCTGGTAAGAACTTCCGGGAGGAAGGAGCCAGGGCGACCAAAGCAGCAGCGAAGGAGATTGTGAGGAAGGATAACAAAGTTTGATTGCATGAAAAGGAGAATTTATGGGAAGCGAGAAAATCAAAGAGGACACTATCACCACAGCACCGGTTAAGGACGCCCCCGCACTGGTGAAGAAGATTGGCCGGACTACCTATATTGTGAGGATTCATTTCAGCAAGACTAGCAAGGAAACCATGAGCGACAAAATCAAGCGTATGCTGAAAAATGAGATACAGCAGATGTAAAAAGCGATAACGGAAACAGGCCGGGATTCAGAAATGCGCTGGCTCCCGGCTTGTAAAATCAGGAGGTTTATGGTAGTATGGAGATACGAAAACGAAAAGGAAAGCAGGTGGGAAGATTGACAGTAACGGAACAGCAATATCAGGAAGATTTACAGCGTTTAAGAGGTTTACGACCAATCGATGATGATTTCATGCGTTGTCTTTTTAAAGACAATATTCCACTGGCTGAATTTGTGTTGCGCATTATCACAGATAAACCCGATTTAATTATTACTGATTGTGAAACACAGAAGGATATGAAAAGATTGGCTGGGGCACGTTCTATCTGTTTGGACGCATATGGAACAGATTCAGTTGGGAAAAAATACGATTTGGAAGTCCAGAGGCAAGACAAGGGAGCAGACCCACACAGGGCAAGGTATCATTCAAGTGTAATGGATATAGAGAATCTCCATTCAGGTCAGGAATTTAAAGAATTGCCAGACACATATACAATCTTTATCATTGAAAAAGATTTTTATGGTCAGGGTAAAGCAGTTTATCCGATTGAGCGAATCAACCTTGCAACGGGTAAATCTTTTGAAGATGGGGAGCATATTCTTTATGTAAATGGTGAATATCGTGGAGAATCCGATATAGGAAAACTCATGCACGATTTTAACTGTACCCAAGCGGCTGATATGAATTATGAACTGATGGCAGAACGAACAAGATATTTGAAGGAAAACCCGAAAGGAGTTCAGGAAATGTGTAAAATGATGGAGGATATGAGAAAAGAATCTTTGAAAGAGGTTGCTAAAAGAATGTTGGCAGATGGAATGTTGACACTTGAAAAAATTGCGGAATATGCAGGACTTCCTCTTGACGAAGTGAAAAAATTGAAAGCAGAACGGACAGCATAAAACAAAACCGTAGGCCGGGAATCTAAAAACAGGTTCCTGGCCTTATTTTTTTGCCCTGAAATGTAAATTTTCTGTGAACTTGATTAAAAAGTCCTTTACAAAACGTTTCTGGGGACGCCAGATTCTGCGGTACCACGGCGTCCATGTGCGGTGTCGAGAAGGCAGGCGCAGAACAGAATGCCGTGGCCATGGAGCGGGCAATCAGACGGGATGTGACACTTCACGCCTATATGTTCATGCAGTCCGGGATCCCCGTGCTTTATAGCGGGGACGAGGTCGGGCAGGTGAACGATTACAGTTATAAGGACGATCCCGACAAGGCAGCGGATTCCCGATACCTGCACCGGGGAAAGATGGACTGGGAGCAGGCAGCGCAGGTTGCCGACAAAAAAAGCGTGGCGGGACAGATTTTTTCACAGCTCGACAGTCTGGAAAAGATCAGAAGATCCAGTCAGGCGTTTACGGTGGAGGCGGACGCGAGGACGCTTGCGACAGGGGATGATAATGTGCTCGGAATCGGCAGGGTTTACGGGGATGAGGAGATTCTTGGCGTTTTCAATTTCAGTGAGTACGACAAAGAATTGTCCCTAGAAGGCGTGGAAGGAGCCTATCAGGACATGATCACGGAAAAGAAGGTGCTCCCGGGGAAGATTTCACTGCCGGGGTACGGGTTCTGTTATCTTGTCGGAAAATAGAAAAACTATTACATTACAGTAGAGTTTTGGCGCGTTTTGTAGAAAAACCAAAAGGAGAAAGTTAGGCGTTTGCCAGCGTATTTTTGGGAACGCCTGACTTTTTTGTGAAACCGTGGAAATGAAATCGGATTGAAAAAGGGGAACCTGATTCGTTCAAAAAAGCATCTTGCATATACAGAGGACTTGTTTTATAATAATCCATACATTGACAGAGTTCTGTTCTGTCAACGGAGAAATCGTTTCATGAATGTATTTCTCCATCTGAGAGATTCTTTCCGATTGTCGGAAATGATTCCTTACTATTTATTATGTGAAAAGAATCACAAGAACGATTGCTTAATACAGATTTCTTATATGGTCTCATATGTTTTGCCACAGCTGTCGGGAATCCTCTTATATTCAATTCACAAAAACAGTATAAAACTTAAATATTTTACTGTAATGGCATCAGAAAATGTGATATAATGGAGGAAAATCTATGGTAAAACGAAACACACTTCACGAAACGATGACATTTACGGTAAAAAGCGCGTAGAACTGCCCACGCCTGTATACATTGTTTTTTATAACGGCGGAGGGATGCAGACAGATAACCTGATGCTCTACCTGTCGGACTCTTTTTCTACGGGGAGGGGGAGCGGCTGTCTGGAATGTACCTGTGAGGTACTGAATATCAACCGCGGCTACAATCAGGTACTTCTTGAAAAATGCCATAGGCTTTGGGAGTATTCGGAATTTTCCGCAGAGATTGAGGAGAACATAAAGCAGGGAATGCGCAGGGAAGAGGCCATTCATACGGCAATCGACATCTGCATTGAAAGAGGGATTCTTCAGGATATCCTGATCAAACAGAAAGCGGAGGTGCTGCATATGATTTTGACAGAATATGATGAGAAGAAACACTTCAGGACACTTTTTCGTGAAGGGAAGGAAGAAGGCATAAAAGAAGGCATGGAGAGAGGAATTGAGATCGGACTGAGCAGGGGTCGTGACGCTTTGATACGGGAAAAAGTAAAGAAGAAACTGTCCAGAGGAAAAACGCTTTCGGAAATCGCGGAGGAATTGGAGGAAGATATTGCGGTCATAGAGCAGATTGCGGCTCAAGTCTGTTCCAAATAAGGCGGGGTCCGTGAACTTTTTGTTCTGCATGTCAGACATACCGCCCCCGTCGGACACACGTCCACGCAGGCGCCGCAGCGGATACATTCTGCCGCGTTCGGCGTCTGTACGGGGTCCACTTCCATGCCGCACACATTTTTGCATTTTCCGCAGCCGACGCATTTGTGGCTGTCCACTTCCAGATGAAGGATGCTGATTTTATTGAACAGCCCGTAAATCGCCCCTAGAGGGCAGAGCGTCCGACAGAAAAAACGGTAGAAGAATACACAGCCTATCAGTGTCAAGACAAGAATCGTCATTTTCAAACTAAATAACGAGCCGGCTGCTTTTCTGAGACTCTCGTGTGCCAAAAGGAGAGAGAGTCCGCCCTCCAGCGTGCCTGCCGGGCAGATGTACTGGCAGAAGGCGGGTTTGCCCATGCCCATGTAGTCTGTGACGGCGACGGGCAGGATCAGAACGAAGACTAGCAGAACGATATATTTTACATAGAGAAATCCTCTTTTGAGTTTTCGCTTCGGTGAGGGAATTTTGTGAATCAGTTCCTGTAACAGGCCAAAAGGGCACAACCAGCCGCAGACCGCTCTGCCAAGCAGCACGCCGAAGGCAAGGAGCAACCCCGTCACATAGAAGCTGAAAGAAAACTGTCTGGAGCCGGTCACTGCCTGCAGGGCGCCGATGGGGCAGGCAAAGCCCGCCGCCGGGCAGGAATAGCAGTTTAAGCCCGGATTACAGAATTGTTTCCACTTTCCCGTATAGAGTTTTCCGCCCTTAAAATTCAGAAGATGCGCGTTGGAGCAGCCAAAGGCGATGAATTGGAGCAGCTTTCGTTTGATTTGTAAATTTATTTTCATATTATCCCAACCCGATACATTCCAGACAGATATTGACAGCCTTGTTTTGAACCACGAGCGCTTCGCCCCGTCTGACGCCGAAAACGACAAAGGCGCAGGCGGTGAAAAGGCACGCGATTCTAAGCAGTAATTTCATGCGGTTCGGTATTTCAAAATATTTCGTGCGACAAAGCGATGAAAAGCTCAACTTCGTGTTATTGTTCACTTAGATAATCCTCCACAAAGGTTTTATAGCTGTCCACATTCGCACCCATAATCGGATCGCCCACAAGATTTCCCTCTTTGTCGATAAAAAGGGTGGTGGGAACGCCGATCACATCCTCTAAAATGGGTGCGAAGTCCGCATTGGCGATCAGATTGGGAAAGGCTACCCCAGCCTGATGTGTTATGTCAACCGCAAGGTCGCGGTGTTCTGTGTCTTTTTCCCCGTTGATATCTATGATCAGTCCGAGTATCTGCACATTTTCCGGCATTTCTTTGGCCCACTCGCCAAGCTCCGGCATTTCCCCGATACAGGGTCCGCAGAAGGTGCCCCAGATATTGAGTACGGTCAGGTCTTTTTCACCAAAAATACTTTCCGTGACGGTGTTGCCGTCTAAATCCGTCGCCGTGAAGGCGGGAAATGCGGCATTGGCAGTATTTTCCTGTTCTCCCTGTGTGCCTTCTGCCGGAGTGCTGTCAGCGGCAGGAGAGGAGGCTGCATTTTCCGTTCCTTTGCTGCTGTCGGGTGAGCCGGCGCAGCCTGTCGCGGCGTTCATGAGCAGCAGGGCAGCACACAGGACAGCATATTTCTTTTTGTGATTCTTTTTTGTGGTCATATTTACCTCCGTATCGGAGCGCCTTTTACAGAGCATTCGGGAAGAAGCTGCGTAGGCGCACCAGTTTGATTTCGCAGTATTCTTATCATAGCATACCCGAAAACGCAGTTCAAACGGAATCTGAGACTTGTCAATTATTTGTAACCTTTTTACAGCTTTTATGATATGATTAGGAAGGCAGTTACATCTGGCGGTATCAAGGTCGGCGATTCTGAGGAAGCGGTCAAGAAAGTGACGGCAAACTTCCATTGCGAGACAGATAATTCTCTTGGGTACACTTACTATGAAGTATCCGATCCGGATGGAAGCTCTTTAGACAACTACAGCATTGTTGTTAATGACGGGAGCGTACGCATGATAAAAGTGAAAAATTCAACAGAACCGAAATAAGAAAGACTATTCCACTAGGGTAGAGTTTTGCAACACTTTGTAGAAAACCAAGGCATATGATATCTGCCAGCCAGCTATCAGCGCAGGTGCTATTACGAAACAGCAGGAAAAGAGAACCATTGGAAGAATAAAAGATATGCTATAAAAGGAAAAGGGATCACCATGAGTTTGCGATATACGGACAAGATGACAGGAGCGGAATACAATGAACTTCGTGTGAGCGTAGAGTGGCGTCCGATCACGGAGGGACAGGCCGAAAGAGGACTTGCGCACACGACGTTTCTGGTGGCGGCAAGAGACGGAGAGCGAATCGTCGGCATGGGGAGGATGTTGTTTGATTTTGGTTATACGGCGTATCTGGGCGACGTGATCGTCCGTCCCGAGTATCAGGGGCAGGGAATCGGCAGACAGATCGTGCAGAGTCTGATCGACCAAACGATGGATGCGGCGTTTGCGGGGGAAAGGATCATGTTCATTCTGGGAGCGGCGCAGGGGAAAGAGCCCTTTTATGAAAAGTTTGGTTTTAAGAGGAGACCAAACGAGTTTTCGGGCGACGGGATGTCGATGTGGCGCAGGAAGTAAGAAATGGAGAAAAAATGACGGTTTCAGAATTGATTAGGAAGATGATTGCCTGTTCGAAAGGAAATTTGCACGATATTGCTCATTTTATGAAAGTGTACGCTTATGCAAAGACGATCGGGGAATGCGAGCATCTGGACGAGAATACGCAGCTTATGTTGGAAGTGGCGGCGGTGCTGCATGACATCGCCTGCCCGCTGTGCCGGGAGAAATACGGTAATACCGAAGGGAAGTATCAGGAACAGGAGGGGGCTGTGCTGGCGGCGGATTTTTTGAAAGATACCGACTTTTCGGAAGAATTGATCGAGCGGGTTTCCTATCTGGTAGGACACCATCATACCCTGACACAGATTGAGGGGATGGATTACCAGATCCTGATTGAGGCGGATTATCTGGTCAATGCCGATGAGAGCCATTATCATAGGGACAATATCAGAAATATGTATGAAAAGGTTTTTCGCACAAAGACAGGCAGAGCGCTTCTTTGGGAAATTTATGGTCTGGAAAAGGCGTTATGATAAAAAAGCATGAGGAGGTACACAATGAATAAAGCAGCAGACAGATTGACCTATGCCGTTCCCTGCATTTATGATTCTATACAGACAAAGGATGTTCCTTCCGGCCCCATAGAGGTAAGCGTTCCCGGTTCCAAGAGCATCACCAATCGTGCGCTTCTTTTGGCGACGTTGGCGAAGGGTGTTTCCACCCTGCGGGGGGTATTATTTTCCGATGATTCCAGACATTTTCTCAAATGTGTGCAGGACTTAGGCTTTGAGACGCAGGTGGACGAGGCGGCGCGCGTGGTGCGCGTGCGGGGATTTGGCGGTGCGGTTCCCCGCAGTAAGGCGGATTTGTATGTGGGCAGCGCCGGAACTGCGGCCCGTTTTCTGACAGCTTTCTTGGGGCTGTCAGACGGCGTATATCATATGGATGCTTCCGAGCAGATGCGCAGGCGGCCCATGGCTCCCCTCCTGCATTCTCTTAAGGAGATTGGCTGCGAGATCCGTTACGACGCGGAAGCGGCAGAGGGGCATTTCCCCTTTACCTTAAAAGGGCATGGCTTTGGCAGGGAGGAGATTTCCGTCAATATTGACCGCAGCAGTCAGTTCTTGAGCGCGCTGCTCATTGTTTCCTGCCTGTGCGAAAAAGACTTTACGACTCATATCGAAGGAACGCATGGCATGGCCTATATCGAAATCACTTTAAAGATGATGGAGCAGTTTGGTGTCTGCGTGGAGAGACTGTCTGACAGCGCCTTTGTGACGGGGGCAGGGCAGCGCTATCAGGCCCTGGATTATCAGATCGAACCGGATGTGTCGGCGGCCTGCTATTTCTATGCCATGTGCCCCCTGTTACGTCGTGCGGTGAGGGTCAGCCACGTGCACTTTGATTCCATGCAGGGAGATGTGGCTTTTATCAGACTGTTGGAAAAAATGGGCTGTAAGGCAACAGATACTGAAAAGGGCATCCTCTTAGAGCCGCCGACAGACGGCATCTTTCACGGCATCACAGCCGATCTGTCCGCCTGTTCCGATCAGGCCATCACGCTGGCGGCCATTGCGCCTTTTGCGGAAGGTCCGACCACCATCACAGGCATTGGCCATATCCGCTTTCAGGAGAGCGACCGTATCGCTGCCATCGCCGCCGAGCTTACAAAGATGGGCATCAGGTGCGAGGAACGAAAGGACAGCATCACCGTCTGGCCGGGTACGCCTTTGCCGACTGCGGTGGAGACCTATGAAGACCACCGCATGGCAATGGGCTTTTCCCTGACAGGTCTGCGCAGTCAGGGGATTGTCATTGCCAATCCTGACTGCTGTAGAAAGACCTTTGAGGATTACTTTGAGGTGTTCGAGGATGTGGTAAAGCGCATGGAGACAATATAAGGGAGTGGAAACAAATCACTACCTTTGCGCCTCCGGTTGCTTCCGAATTGGTGAGAACGATCCTGCCACCATGCTGTTCGGCTATTGTTTTGGCAAAATATAAACCGATTCCATGATGCGCTTCGCCCGTCCTGCCCGCATCATCCATAAAAAACGGTTCGGTTCCGTGTATCAGGGCTTCCCTTGTAAATCCGCTGCCGTCATCCTCCACGGTAAAGGATAACGTTCCGTCTGTTTCTTCCACATGAACGGTTATGGCGCCGCTGTCCCCCGTATGCTCCGCGGCGTTTTGAATGATATTGATAACGGCCCTGATCACCTGATCATACATCACAGTTACCGTTTGGCTGTGCCACTGTTCGCTCCAGTCGATTTTAAGGCGACAAACTTCTGCCAATTCGGAAGCCTGTTTTTGGATTTCAAAAAGAAGGTCTTTTGTGCGCACTTCTTCGGGTGTTCCCTGATCGCCATCCGCCGATTTGGTGATATCAATTAGTTTTTGCACATAATTTTGGATGCGGGCGGTGCTGTTTATGATAGAATCGATCATGTTCTTTTGTTCTTTCGTCAGCTCCGTTTCAGACAGCAGCTCAGCATTTCCTCTCACAACGGTGAGAGGTGTTTTGATGTCATGTGACAAGGCAGACATCTGTCTGTTTTTCTCCTGTTCTGTTTTCCATTGCTGTTCCAGTGAAGCTTTCAAGGCTGTTCTCATATCGTCTAGGGATGACAGACAGTCATCAAATTCCCTGATACCGGAACAAGACGTAATGTATTCAAGATCCTGTTCCTTGATTTTTTCGATTGTTTCCATGACCGGCTGCATTTTCCCTTTCATCTTTTTCCCAAAACGAACGGAGGAAAGGATAATGATCGCCATGCCGCCAAGGATGGCTATGATTGTCAGCAGATTTTGTGGATTGATAAAGTGTTCTCTTAAAAATACGGAATGGAATTGGGGCATCAGGCTGTACTGCAGGACAAGATACTCGTCTGCCCGAGGAATCACCTTATAGAAATCGTTTCCCGATGCAGTCCCGTGATCCAGGATCTGACGGGCGACTTCCAGAGACTGTTTTGACATATCCGTGCCGCGGGTTTGGCCGTCTGAAGAAAAAATGGCATAATGACAAAGCGGGGGGATCATATCCTTTGTCACGGTATCCGCGGTCTGCAGCAGATCATAGGATTCGTTTATGCTGCGCTCGGCATAATTCGCCGGATATACCAGCCCTGTGTTTACCAGGAGATTGAATAAAACAACCATACCTGCGCCAAAGGCGCACAATGCGAAAAGAAGGACCAGCACATATCGGATGAAGACCCCGCGCAGGGTATCGCTTTTTCTTAACTTTCCCATTTATATCCAATCCCCCAAACAGTTTTGATCGGCATACACTCATAAGCGGCAAGCTTCGTTCTGATATTTTTGATATGCGTGATGATCGTATTGTCGCTGCTTTCGCTGTCAAAGCCAAATACCTGTTCCAAAATCTGCTCCTTGGAAAAAACCTGTCCCCGATGCTGTGCAAGAAATGCACAGATTTCATACTCCGATTTCGTGAGCGGGATTTCCTGATCGTCGATCAGCATTTGCTTAAAAGACAGGTTGAAACAAATACGGCCGAACACCATTTTTACGGAATGTTCCCGACGTTCCCGTCTCAGGTGCGCGGCGATCCTCGCACGGAGCTCCCTGATCCCGAAGGGTTTCAAGAGATAATCATCTGCGCCTAATGCCAGACCGTTGACCAGACTGTTTTCTTCGGTCTTTGCCGTGAGAAATAAAATGGGGCAGTCAACAAGCTTTCTGATTTTGGCACATAAGGTAAATCCGTCCGTCCCGGACATCATAATGTCTAGCAGGATCAAATCAAAATGATGCAGTTTTTCCAAATTGAGCGCAAGCGGGTCGCTCACTTTCGTGACGGTGTGGCCGTCCTTGCCTAAAACGGTTTCTATCATGTCAAGAATGGCCGTATCATCATCGACCGCTAAGATGTTTGCCATAGTAAGCTCCCTCTATTCTGATAGTTTGCAGCCTTCAAAGTAAGATGCCCACAGGAAATAATATAGCATACTGATCACGGTAAAGATAGCATAGAGTGGGAGCACAGCTTTTAATTCATCATACGCGCCGACTTCTCCAAACACCAGCTTCAGGAAGGTATAGGGGATTCTGGCGGTCCATGAGATCACTGTAAATTTCCAGATAAATTTCCCAAGTCCCGTGAGCATCAACGCACTGACGAGGCTTGACACAATTCCCGCACAGACAGACACGCCTTCTCCAAACTGAAACGCCAGAATCATCTGCCACAGGTAGAGTGGGATGCTGCTGCACCACATGATCAATGCCATCGTGATACACAGACCAATGCTTATGCTGCACCCGGGAGTCCTGCAAAAACCGTAACCGAACAGGATTGCGGTAAACAGGATAGAGAACATACCAAAAAGGAGGAGAAGGAATACCTTTGACCAAAATGCCGTTGTCTTGTGCGGTAAGGAGAGCAGATTTTGAAAGCCGCCGGCTTTTTTCTCCTGCGCTGCCACGCTTGCACAAAATATCCCGATCAGTACAGGAAATCCTGCTCCGACGGCCTGATAAAAGGCCATGATCTTGGTCGCATCATTCCAGGCGGAAAAGGAATAATAGAGCAAAAACACCCCGCTTGTGATGATGGGGATCAGGATATGTGCAAGGATCACAGGAGTGCCCTTCATTTTTAGAATGTCAGCATGGAGATGTTTTCTAAGCATTTTATTCTCCCTTCCGGAGCATTTATGCGACGGAGCGACGCAAATTTCAGATTTGCGTCTGCTATCAGTCAAATTTGTGATGCTCCTGCACAAATTTGCGTGTAAAAAATCAGCACATCAGTGTGATTTTTTACACTTGTACCTCTCTTTTTTCAAACCATTTTAAGAATAGAACGTTTGTCAAAGCGAACCACAAAACGGATAAGCAGATCCCCGGGACAACGACGCTTTGATTTAACAGCGGCTCACCCGCTTCTGCCGGGAGACCGTTTGGCAATATGTGCAGATAGGGACACAGGATCCGCATGGGGATCGCGGAAACAAATAAATACCATATTTTGCTTGGGGCGATGATGGTACCGCCGACCGTAACAAACAGGCTAAGCAGTAATTCCGCGATCATGCCGAAGCGTTCACTGAAAAATAAGAAGACCGGGATCTCCCATAACTGTGTGACAGTAAGAAGTAATACGGCGATCGCTGCGCCGCGCAAGGGCACACGGGTCGTCAGGAGAAGTCCGCCTAGGGAGGCGCCTGCAAATACGATACTATTTGCAAGCAGGATCGCGCAGCCCAGCCAGATGATCTTACCCGTCATCAATTTCTTTTTACTGATAGGAAGTGTCGTCAGGTGATAATAATGTGTCTTTTTCTCCTGCGCCACCGTCAGGTGGCAGACGATCGCGAGCATGCCGGGGAGCAGCAGCGTGTACCACCAGTTCCAGACGCTCTCGGCATAGGAGTTTGTCATTCCGAGAGTCAGGATAAAGGCCAAAGCCAGGGTGATTGCGGGAAATGCCCAAATCAAATTTCGCCGCATCGATCGTTTGGTTTTTTGATATTCTGCCTTCACAATGTCAATCACAGCATTCACCTGCCTTTCCTTTTCCTCTGACAACATCCATAAAAAGGGTTTCCAGATCCTGTCCCTGTGCCAGCGGACCTTCGTATCCTAAGATACCGTTGGAAATGATCCCGACATGATCCGCGATCAACTGTACTTCTGAGAGAATGTGACTGGAAAGAATGACCGTGATTCCATGCGCGGGGAAGGAGCGGATCAGTTCGCGCAGTTCTTCGATTCCGATTGGATCTAACCCGTTTGTCGGTTCATCCAGGATCAGAAGTTTTGGTTCTCCCAACAATGCCATGGCAATGCCAAGCCTCTGCTTCATCCCCAAAGAAAATTGGCCGGCCTTCTTTTTTCCTGTATTTGCAAGGGAGACGACTTGTAATACTTCGTCGATCCTTTTTTCGTCCACTCCCAGCAGTAACGATCTGACTTTCAGATTTTCGCCTGCGGTTAAATTCTCATAAAGGGGCGGGGTTTCAATCAGTGCGCCAATCTCAGACAGGCTTTCTCTCATCCACGGCTTTCCATCGAAACAGATCTTGCCCGCAGTCGGTTTTAGAACGCCGGCAAGCATTTTCAAAGTAGTGGATTTCCCGGCGCCGTTTGGCCCCAGCAGTCCGTAAACGGTTCCTTTTTCAATATGGAGGGAAAC
Source organism: uncultured Lachnospiraceae bacterium (assembly GCA_910576815.1). Lineage (GTDB taxonomy): Bacteria > Bacillota > Clostridia > Lachnospirales > Lachnospiraceae > UBA3282. The sequence continues at coordinate 2,730 of CAJTKA010000016.1, read as the reverse complement.
GTGATCTACCGCCTTTTGGTTGTGAAACGACTTGCTAAGGTCCGTGGTTTGAAGTATCATTTCCATAGGGATTCCTTCTTTCCTGTTTATTGTTTATAGAAAGCGTAGCAGGAAAAAATAAAGATTTGATGAAGATACGAAAATTGTGGAAGAAATTTTTTGAGAACGCTCCTGCAAATCAGACTTGTTGGGGGATGAAATCAGTGCAGGGAACTACCATGATTTTGTGGGTTATTCATTTAAGAAAAGCCTGCTGGTGGTCCAACAGGCTGTGATGGTATGGTGCAGGCAGGGCTATTAACAGGTTACCCGCTTTCTGGCGGCTTTTACCCGGTACATTTCAGCATCTGCCAGTTTCATGTACGCATCAAAGGTCTTATCTGATAACGGGTCAGTAATTGCGTATCCGATGCTGACACTTATGCGATCTTTTTCCAGTTCGCGGATGACTTCCGTGCGGAATTTTTCGATCTGCGCATCCTCATCGACGGGGAAAAATGCGATAAACTCATCTCCGCCGTAGCGGTAGACATAGCCTTCCTGAGGACATTTGTCGCGCAGCACATTTGCGATTCGTTTGAGAATGATATCGCCTTTTTCATGGCCGTAGGTGTCATTGATCTGTTTGAAATGATCGGCATCAACGAAGTTGACCACACATTTTCGGCCGAGATCGCAGTGCTTTCGATATTCCGGCTCGATCATTTCCGTATAGGCAATGCGGTTGTACAGCCCCGTCAGCTGATCGCGGTTGTAGATATCCATAAGCTTTTTGTTGGCAACCTCAAGCAGCAGTTTTTTATACAAATTCTCCAGCGTTTTGGTGATGGTGCTGTGCAGATCATATAAATACGGATTATCGTATAAAAATCGGGTGTTAATGAGCATGCTGAAACCGACGGCATGTTCTCTGAAATGGATCGGGGTAAAGATATAGGCCGTTTTTGCGCCCCGCTCGTCACAATATTTGAAAAATTCCGATATGTCTCTGATAGGGAGGCGCTTTTTCCCTTCCGCCATATAAGCGACGGTCAGGTTGTCGAAATCATAGCCGTCTTTTCCAAAGCAGCTCTCGTCCGTACCTTCATACATCCGCCTGTCAACGACAAAGGCAAAGCCGTCGCAGTCCAGAGTGGCAAAATATTCCCCGATCTGTTCAAAGACCTCATCATAATTGGCACACTTGACGATGTCGCTTTCCAGTTTGATCAGCGTCTCTTCCCGGTTGAGTTTGTCGATTTCGGCAATCACCTGGCCTTTTGCATATTTTCTGTAATCAAGCAGGCCGCTGTTCGGGCAGCCGCAGCTTTCGGAATAGTAACAGACAGATGGCATGAAATGGATCTGCGCAACTTCTTTGCCTGCCCACACATCCGCCAAAATCTCCATGGTCTTATTTCCGATATTTTCGCGCATATGGGCAACTGTCGTGATCTGGGGGTCAAAATAAGCCGCCTTATCCAGATTGTCAAAGCCCGTTACTTTGAAATCCCTGGGGATCTCATAACCGCACTGCTGCGCCTGATAGCAGATGCCGGCCGCGATGTTGTCATTTGTACAGACAAATACGTCAGGGAACACGATATCCTGACCGTGAAAACTTTTGAGGTATTCATCAAAATAGCGGAGCCCCGTGGAAAAGTCGTAATCTCCGTACCAAACCGGATTGTCTGCCGCGGAGAGGCCGAGCTTTTCTAAGGTTTCCAGATAGGAAGCCGTTCTCAGCGCATTTTCATAATTGTCTTTCGGACCGCCCGCAAATACGAACCGTCTGCAGTCATGCACCTGATACAGATGCTCGATGAGTTCCGCGATGGGCTTTTTGTTGTCGATTCCGGTATAATAGAAGCCTTCTATATACTGGCTGATGCTTACCGTCGGCTTGCCTGCCTTGCGGATCATGGCAACGAGCTTTTCCAGATAGCAGCTTACGCGGATATTGGTGCAGTCCAAAATAATGCCGTCAAACTCGGATAAGTCCGGCAAAGTGTAAATATTGTATTCTCCATAATTGTGCTTTTCGTCAAGACTCCAGTTTCCGTGACAGTTATATTGATACAGCGCGATATCTTCCTCGCTGTTTTTGATATACTGCATGATGCCGTCTACCCAGGCATAGGTGATCAGTCTTTTCCATCCATCTGAAAATAGCGCTACTTTCTTCATGGCTGTTCTCCTTGAATAGAATGATTTCAATAGATAATTATGATGTAAGGATAGCATAATTGAGAGAAAAAGTCTATGCAATCATCAGGAGTTTACGGTAATCGCAGCTTATCTTGCGATTGCTTCACAGTAAGGAAAGTGATATGATAAAAGCGCCGAATTGCGCTTCCCCTGTTTTTGTCAAAGAAAGTTATTGCAAGCATGGGGAGGGTATGTAAATTCAAATGGAAAGTAGGAGAAATGTTGTATGAATATGGATCAGTTTAAGGAATATTGTTCTGCGGAAACGATGATGGGACCAAACAGTGTAAGGATCCCGGCGGAGTTGTTGGATAAATATCCTCTGCGGCTTGCGCCTGACGATGCGATTCTTGATCTGGGATGCGGGACGTGCCGAGGAGCTTTTTTCCGACTGGCTTGCGACGGATCATAAATTTGCGTTCAGGGACAGGCAGTATTATGAGACGATCATCAAACTGTATACTTGTTTTGTTGGCATTCATATCAGAATACACCACTTTACAACTTTTTAAAAGAAATGCCGCATGAGACACTTTAAGTGTA
>CAJTKA010000015.1 GCA_910576815.1 uncultured Lachnospiraceae bacterium | reverse complement strand
AAGGCTTATGTTGTATGAAAGTTTGCTACATTAGACAGCATAGCTGGGGGATTAGTGTTTTCATTTATCGTCTTCTATCAAGCAAATTGGAGATGCTTCGCATCTCTCATTCGCGCAAAATAAGCAGGATATGTATTTCTACACACCCTACTCTTCTAAAGGCTATCTATTCTTAAATGTCATTACAACAGCCGCTGACTTTCTAATTTATCAATATTCTACGGAAAACAATCCCTCAAAGTCAAACCGCTCAATCATATCCCGCGTCTTAGACAAAGCCCGCTCCATCTCCTCCGCGCTCTTTATCTCGCAGGTCCCGTCCGCAAAACACTCTGTCATAAAGCGATTGAATCTGGCATGGTAATGGGTGTAATCCGCGTAATTATTCAGATCCGTCACGATCTCCTCCCGATCCGGGAAATAGAACACCCGCACGTTATCGTAGGCGAGCAGCGTCTGCGCAATATGCGCATACTCCCGCAGGGTCGCTTCCAGATGATTTTCCTGCATCACATCGTTCCAGTAAAGGATGCTGTATGGCGGGAAAAAGATATAAAAGGTCGTATCCGGGTTCTGCTCGATATAAGGGCAGAGGTTGACGCGCAGATTTTTGTCCGTACTCTCCAAAAAAGCGTCGGCAGGCGTCTCCTCCTCCACCGGCGCAGGGGGCACGTAATTGTGCATCACCCACTGGATATTGTAGTATTCGTCCGTCCACCAGCTCTGATACACCGTGGCAAGATCCGTCTTGTCTGGGTCGGCAAGGGGGCGCAGCACATAGTTTAACAAGACGTCCTTATTCAAGAGATACTGTATGTCATTGAGATAATTGTCATCATAAAGATATACCGGGAGCGGATATTTCGTTTCCTCCACGCCACCTGTGTAAGTCGTTACATCCACGCCCAAAAAAGCAGACTTCACCGTATGGTCGCTCTCGAAAATAATGTCCATGATATTCGCCTGATCCTTCGGATAGGCGCCGCTGTAGTTGAGTTTGATGGCATGAAGCCCCAGAATCTCCTCAAACCAATGCGTGTTGAAATTCACCGTCATGGAGGAGCCGAGGATCACGCTGTCGTAGTCCATGTGCTTGGCCATTCCCGGATTCTGGGTGAGCTGATTGTCCACCAAATAGGGGAAGTCTGCAAGCGGCGCATGGTATTGGAAAAAGGGATCCACCCAGACTACCAGCGCGGCGGAAAACAAAAGCAATATAAGGATGAGAGATACGATGGAAAGGATCCATTTCTTAAACCGCTTCATCTGATTCCTCCTTAAAAATTAAAGTACAAAAACGTGCTGACCCCGGAAAAGCTCAAGATACACCACACCGCCAGCACCACCAGCACCGCCGCCGACAGCGGGCCGTATTTCATCCGTTCCACCCGCTCCTTCGCGTTTTTCCCCACCATAGCCAAATACAAGCCCGCCGCCAGGATCAGGAACATCAGAATATAACGACTGAAAGAGAAGTTATCCAGACGCAGCACCTTAAGCACATACCAAAATTCGTCGGGCCGCAGGCACTCCGCCAGATCGAGGGAAATCTTTTTCGCCTCGCCCGCGCACGCCGTCCGAAGGAGCGTATTCGCCTGCACAATGCTCTCCGCGCGGAAATAAACCCATGCCACGCTGACATAGAGGAAGGTCAGTATTTGTGACACTATTGTCATAATTTTGTGCCCGATACGGAATGTCACTCCCGCTTCAGACGCATCTGTCAATTCCTGCTCCCCGCCAGCCTTTCCTGCTGACGATTTTCCTGCATTTTTCCGCATCAGCCGAGGCTTGATACGACCCAGCCAGAAGCGCGTCACCACATACAGCGCCCCATGCAGCATCCCCCAGGCCAGAAAATGAAAGCCTGCCCCATGCCAGAAGCCGCTCAGGAAAAAGACGATCAGGAGATTTAGGTACATCCGCCCCTGTCCCTTACGGTTGCCGCCCAGCGGAATATAGACATATTTGGTAAAGAAACGGTTCAGGGTAATATGCCACCGCTTCCAAAAATCCACGATGTTCACAGCTTTATAGGGAGAATTGAAATTGACGGGGATCTCGATACCAAGCATCCTGCCAAGTCCCAACGCCATATCGCAGTAGCCGCTGAAATCAAAATAGAGCTGCAGGGCATAAAAGAAGATCACCAGAGCCGCGTCCGCGCGGCCGAGAAGCGCCAGATTTTCATAGCCATAATCCACACCCTTGCCAAATGTATCCGCTAACAGCACTTTCTTGGCAAGCCCAAGCACAAAAAGCGCCAACCCGCCCGCGATTCGTTCCCAATCCGCCTTTTTTTTGCCAAAGGCTCGAAACTGCGGGAACATTTCGCCATGGTTCACGATGGGGCCTGCAATCAACTGGGGAAAAAAGGAGACAAACAGCGCATACTCGGAAAGCGAACAATCCGCCACTTCCCCCCGGTAAGTATCCACGATAAAGGAAATCTGCTGAAAAGTAAAAAAACTGATTCCCAGCGGCAAAAGAATGCCCCGTAGCACAAAATCAGTCCCAAGCACATGGTTTGCCGTGTCAAGAAAGAAATTAAAATACTTAAAGTAAAAGAGGACGCCCAGATTCAGCGCCACCGCTAAAATCATCATCGCCCTGCGGGATCCCGCCTGCCCTACCTTTCCATCTTTTTCCATGTGTCGGGATGTCGGCTGACGGGACAGCAGTCTGTGAAACAGATAATTTCCCGCAATGCTGCAGATCATAATCAACAGATAAGAGAGGTTGAAATAACCATAGAACCATAAAGACATGGCAGTCAAAAACACGCGTGCCGCCTCTGCCTTCCCCCGCTGCAGGAGGCAGTAATAACCGAGCAGACATATGGGGAAAAATGCAAATACAAAAATATATGAATTAAATAACATATGCTATTCTCCTGTCGTGCAGGCCCGTCATGCCCAACCGTCTATTGATCCTGCAACGTCATATCTTTATAAATCACAAACTCCCCCACCTGACCGTAAACCGAATAGCCGTGATCCGTCAGCGGCTCCTTCACTTCCCGGTCCTCCTTTAACACCACATAGGCGCAGGGGTAGGTCCTTGCCAATTCCGCAAAAACGGGCGTATCGATGACCTCCGCTTTCTCCATCGCCTCGTACATGGCATGGTAGTAGTCCCAGCGGTCGATCAGCATTTCCCTGCCGTAAGGCAGCTCGATATCGGTGCTGTACTGCCTGATATAATAGATCAGGTCCGCCGGCACCAGCACTGTGATCCGCCCTTCCTCGGGCGCTATCAGATCTACGATATCCACCGCTTCCTGCGGCAGATGATAAGCATTCTCTGCTTGGGAGATGTGCTCGCTGTCATAAACATAATCGCCGCAGGCAGCAATCACCAGGCAGGCGACTGCCAGCCCGATCCGCCTGTGTCTTCCCATCAGCCGAATCAGACCGTAAGCGCTGACAATGCTCATCTGCAAAAGCCACAACAACCGATAGTAGGTCTCGGAATCCTCCATGATACGCACAAACACCTTGCGGAACAGGGGACAGAAAAACAGGAGCAGAAGAATCGTCGGCGCATAGACAAAGATGGCGCGCTTCGTCTTATCCTTCTCCGTCAGCCACAGATACAGCAGGGCAAAGACGTATAGCCCCGCCAACAGGTGATTCTCATGCCAGCCCATGAAATTTTTAAAGATGACCACACTCTCTAAAAAAATACCCCACATAAAACAAAGAACTCCCTCTCAGTCGTATGACTTGCCGCGCAGATAATGCTCTGGCTGAACTGTTAAAGTAAATAGCTGTACGCCACGATCACGTAAATTGCCATATAGATCAGATTCGGGATGCAGGCCGCGCCAAATTTGAAAAGCAGGCGCAGATCCCGCCGCACACATGCCAGCACAAAGGCCGTGAGCGCCGTCAAAAGAGAGACCAAAAACACGGCGATGGAACTACAGATGCCCACTGACATCTGCACGCAGACAAAGAGAAACCACAGTCCCCGCCTGTCCTCCTTCTCCTTCCCTTTTTCTATTTCCACTTCTACTTCATTTTCTGCTTCTTTTTCCTGTTTCCCGCCGCAAAGCAGGAGAAAAAGCCACAATACGGCCGGAATCGCCAGCGCGCCCGCCACCGCCTTTCCCTGCCAGGTACGGGTCAGGAAGAAGGTCTCGGTCGTGTAGATGGAGACGTTGCCGAATATCTGAAACGCTGCCATTAAAATCATAAACACAGGAAAATTCTCGCGCGCAAAAAGCAGCCGCCCAATCTCGTAATATAAAAGATACGTCAGGGGGATCAGCACCAGCGGCATCACCACGTGGGAGACAATAGTGGCATGGATCCCTGCCCTTACCGACACAAAGGCGATCCACATGGGAAAGACCGCCAGCGCGTGGCGCACGTCAATGCCCGTAGAACCGCCTGTCAGCGGCAGGATGCGGTACATCACGCCCGCCTCCTGCGCAAGCAGCGACTCCACTACATAGTAGGCGTCGTCCCCGTCAAAGGAAGCGTATGCCACCGCCTTATAAAGCTGAAAACCGAGCAGGGCAAAAAACAAAAGCCACTCGATGCCCGTGCCGCGAAGCAGCCATTTCCCAAAAGCTGCCGCCCGCGCTTTCATGCCTCCCGTGGAACTGACACGCTTGTCATTATCTTTTCCTGTACCTTCTGCCTCGCTCACCTCCGGACGGCTTTTACTCTTTCCCGTAACAAGCCCCGGCTTCCCCGCTTTCTGATTGCAATACAAAAGCCATATGCCCGCCGCCGCAAGGGACAGCGTCAGTACGGTAAATACCGCGGAGGCTGTCTTAAAATTGTCATATTCCACCCAAAGGACCGCCGGTACTGCCGAGATCTCAAAGAGCGCCCACATCACAAAATACCCCGAAAGCAGAACAAACCCGGGGCTGCGCCATTTTTTCGCTATAAAGTTTGTCGGAACCACCCCGATACAAAACGGGACGGCCAAAAGCCAAAAGATCAGGCTTACGGTCTCTGACATAGTATTTCCTCCAAAAAACTGTGTTTCCAAACAATATCACTATAGCACACCCCGCCCAAATTTACCACATTCCCCCAAAACTTTCCGCACCCGCATCGCGTTATTGAAATTATTCTGATTTTTCAGTAAAATATGATAAGTACCTTGCACGTTAACGTTACAAACAGAAATCATCCGAAAGGAGCTATGCCATGTTACTTCGTAATTGGGAGGAAATATACTTTACTTCTGAAATGGAAAAATTCTTTATGGCTTCCAATCTGTTGAATGAGCAGGGAATTTCATACAAAACGGATACCGTTAGCAATCAGTTAAGGCTATCCATGAATCATTCCGGTAACGCGAGTCCCGCTTTATGCAGGGACGGCAACGTAAAAGATTATTACAAAATTTTAGTAAAAAAGAAAGATGCACCGAAAGCCAAACATGTATTATCCGGAATGTAACGGCAGTGACTTTCCTGTATACATCTTTCCCAAAACATGGTAAACTGGATGTGCGCAACGGCAATGGGCAGTGCAGGTTTTATAAATAGGAATGAATGAGGTATCCCATGAAAAAAGTATTTGTGATCGGCGCGGGCCCCGCAGGTCTCACCGCCGCCTACGAACTGCTCAGGCAGGATAAAAACAAGGAATACGAGGTCACGGTCCTGGAGGAATCCGACGCCATGGGCGGCATCTCCAAGACCGTCAATTATAAAGGCAACCGCATGGATATGGGCGGCCACCGCTTTTTCTCCAAAGTGCCCGAGGTCAATGAATGGTGGGAGCACATGCTGCCCACGCAGGGTTCCCCCACCTACGACGACATCGTGCTGCACCGCGAGATGACGCTTGCCTCAGGCGGCCCCGATCCCGAGAAGGAAGACCGCGTGATGTTGCGCAGAAACCGCGTCTCACGCATTTACTTCAACCGCAAATTTTTTGACTATCCGATTTCCTTAAAACCGGCGACCTTTATTAACATGGGATTTTTCACCACCATGCAGGCCGGTTTCAGCTACCTTGCCTCCATGATCCACAAACGGCGGGAAAATTCCCTGGAGGATTTTTATGTAAACCGATTCGGCAAAAAACTCTACTCCATGTTCTTTGAAAATTATACGGAAAATTTATGGGGCAGACACCCTTCCGAGATTGCGCCCGACTGGGGTACCCAGCGGGTAAAAGGCCTGTCCATCGCCGCTATCTTAAAAGATATTTTCTCGAAAATGCTGCCGGGCAAGAAAAACCGCGAGGTAGAAACTTCTTTGATCGAGGAGTTCAGCTACCCCAAGCTCGGCCCCGGCCAGCTCTGGGAAGTGACGGCGGATCGCATCAGGGAACTGGGGGGAACGATCCTTTGCCACAGCAGGGCCGTCAAACTCCACAAGGACGAAAACAACCGTCTGACCGCCATCACCTACGAAACTCCCGAGGGCGAAGTGACCGCCGAGGGCGATATTTTCATTTCCTCCATGCCGGTCAAAGACCTGGTGGCGGGCATGAACGACGTACCCAAAGCCGAAGCCGAGATCGCCGCAGGCCTTCCTTATCGCGACTACATGACCGTGGGGCTGCTGCTGCCGAAGCTGAACCTGAAAAATAAAACAAACCTAAAGACCATCGGCAATATCGTGCCCGACTGCTGGATCTATGTGCATGACAGGACCGTGAAGCTGGGACGCTTCCAGATCTACAACAACTGGTCCCCTTACATGGTACGCGACTTGGAACACACGGTTTGGATCGGTCTGGAATACTTTGTCTCCGAGGGGGACAAATACTGGACGATGTCGGATGCGGACTTCACCCGCTTTGCTGTCAATGAAATCGTCAGCATGGGCCTGATCGACCGGGCTTCCGATGTGATGGATTCCCATGTGGAACGGGTAAAGAAAGCTTACCCTGCTTACTTTGACACTTACAAGGATATGGACAAGCTGACCGCCTACTTAAAATCCATCGACAACCTCTACTGCGTGGGCAGAAACGGCCAGCACCGCTACAACAACATCGACCACTCGATGATGACCTCCTTTGAGACCGTGAAAAACATCTTAGGCGGCATCTCCTCCAAGGATAATATTTGGAATGTCAACACGGAAAAGACTTATCATGAGGAAGTGCAGAAAGAAACGGACGCGCAGACGGACCAGATCGAGGTTGATTAGGCTTCCTTGCGCAGGCGCTGTATCACGGCGCCAATCAGAACCAACACCGCCGTATAAACGGCCATTTGGTACAAATAACGTGTGTTATGAATAGATTGCAGATAATACCAGGGTGGGAGAAGCCGTTTTCCCGCCCTGCACTTTTGCAGGTCCAGAAAGATCGGGCAGAGCGCAAGCATCGCCGCCGCAAGCGGCAGCAGAATGACCCCGATCCACCTTGGCGTTCGGCACAAAAGCCGCAGTAAATTGACAAATGCCAGCACGCAGCAGGCAAAGACTGCCGCGCACACCACTTCCCGCAAAACATCCGTAAACACGCCGCACAGCTTACAGCACAACAGAAGGACTGCCGTCCCGTCTAAAAGATACACGCCCCCTACGCCGTAAAATGCCAGAAAGCGTCTGACTCCGGACAGTCTGCCATAGACACCCCTCTCCTCGTCCTGCATAAAAGAAAGGACCGCGGCAAGCCCCAGAAAGACAAGCCAGATCGCAAGGATCCCTCTGAGAGGCGCCTGCACATAACTGACATCCTCCGTTTCCACATTACTCCCATCCGCATAGACAGGTGCAAACAGACTGCCCGTCACAGCCACGCTTTCATAGGTTTGACGAATCATCTCATCGGTAAGCTCTGTCAATCCCAGATCCTGTGTCACATAACTCTCATAGACAGCATAGGAAAAGGCGGGATAGACCGCCGCCGACAGCGTCTCCCTTGCCAGGAGCAGGGGCACGCTGTCCCGCCGTTCCACCACCTTGACCAGAGGGCGCACCCGCCGCTTTTCCGCAAGCTCGCGCAGCGTCTCCTCCATCTCCTCGGAAAAGAGCCAGGCGGCATCCGCCGCCCCTGCCTCCACCAGCGCCACAGCCTCCTCTCCGGTCTCACAGGAAAGATAGCGAAAGGCACTCTTTTTGCCAAGCAGCCTCTCTTCCACCTGCTTTGCCGTCGCATCGTCCTTCGGCACATACAGGGCGATGGCCGCGATCCCGCTCTCCTCCTTGGCAAGCCTTGAAAGCCCCGCCGCAAACAGGAGCGGCAGCGCAAGCAGAAGCAGGAAACTGTATTTACAAAGCAGACGTTTTTGTATCAACCATCCTCTCACAAACATATTGCCAATCTTCGTGAGCATCCGCTTCCTCCTTCCTGCTCATTTCTCTCCGCACCTTTTTCTCCGCCACAATGCCGATATCAGTTCTATCCTCTCAGGATCCGTCTTTGTCTGACCACGGCTGCCAGCAGCAGAAACACCGCCAGCCATACGATGACCGCCACTCCCGCACCCTGCGCCGACCTCTCCAAAAAGCTGCCCTCTACCAACCGCGCCGCCGCTCCCGAGGGGAGAAATGCTCCCACAGAACGCAGCCGCTGCGGGAAAAAGGCGCTCGGATAAAAATACCCCGCTAGATACGCCATCCCCGCGCCGACAAACAGTTGCAGCATCAGCCCATTCACGATCCCGTCCGCCAGCTCATACAGAAAAAACTGGAGCGCCGCAAACATTGCCGTCGCCATAAAAAACGCGGGAAGCAGCGCCAAAAAAGGCGCAGCGCCCACACCTTCCCACTCCGGCAGCGAAATAAGCGCCCGTTCCAATCCCTGCGCCAAAAGAAAGACGGGAAGAAGAAAGCCCGCGCACAAAAATCCCAGATATGCCAGATACTCTCCCACGATCTGTGAAAGCGCCCCCACGCCTCCTGCCTTTAACATCCCGGCCAGAGCATTCTTGCGGTAAAGGAAAAAGACCCCGCCGGAAAGTCCCGCCAAAAGCGGCAGCAAAAGAACGATCCTGCAAAAGTAATAGGCCTCCAGGCTGAGTCCTTCCGCATAACCTAAGATTTCCACCTCGCTAAAACCGCTGCGGGAAAGCACCAGATTGATCAGCATGAGATTGAATTTATCCGTCTCTGCGCTGACCCTGTCTGCCCTTCCATTCTCATAAAGCGCACGCTGCATCCCGTAAATCGCGCTCTGAGAAGCCGTCACCAGCGTGGAGGCCACATCCGCGATCTCTCCCATCACCGTATACCCCAACTGCGTCTGTCCCGCAGCCGCCGAGTATGTGACACACGTGTCATTATCCCCATAGATAATGGCATCCAAAAAATCGTCCGGCACCCGCACCACGGCTGTGAGCTCACCTTGCGCAAGCGCTGCCTCCGCCTCCGTCTCCGTCATCTCAAGAAGCTCGATCATCAGACGCGAATCATCCATCGTCTGCAGCGCGGCAAATCCAAAGCCCAGATAGGAACCCGAGACGTCCCCCACCAGCCCGATCCGATATCGCTGCTGCCCTTCGCCTGCCCCCTGCGCTACCAATACGGCAGCCAAAACACCCGCACAGGAACAGATCATCAGGCTGACCCCCATCTGTACCTGCAGCAGACGGCAGACACGCTTTAGTTGTGCCAGAAAAAACCCTGCTATCCTTCTCATCTACAAAGCCTCCGCAAGCTTATGGACATCGCCGTCGTATTCATAGGCGTGCAGGCTGCCTTCTTTCAGGATCAAGCACTTGTCACACAGTGAAAGGTCCCATACATCATGGGTCGTCAGCAGAATGATGCCGCCCGCCTCCTTGTAAGCCGTCAGGCAGCGGATGATATTCTCCTTACAGACCAAATCCAGAGCTGCCGAAGGCTCGTCGAGCACCAGGATCCCCGGGCGGGAAGCCATCGCGCAGGCAAGGGACAGTCGCTTTCTCATACCGCCCGACAGTTTGCGTACAGGCGTCTTTAAGAAACCGTCGATCCCCAAAAAAGCCAGAGCGCCCCCCGCAAGCTCCCTCTCTAAGGTCGCCTTATCATGCCACATCCGCAGATTGTCCCAAGCGGAAAGTTCCTCCATCAGCGGATCCGCCTGCGGAACATAGCCAAGCACATCGGAAATCCGCCCGAGGTGATGCAAAAGCTCTGTCTCCCCATAAAAAAAGGAGCCGCCATCCGCCCTGCGCACGCCCGAAAGGATCGACAGCAGCGTCGATTTTCCGCTGCCGTTTCCGCCGAGTATGCCCACGCACTGCCCGCTCTCAGCAAAAAAAGAGGCATCCGTAAGCACCTGCTTCTTTCCGTAAGCTTTACGGATGCCTTGCACTTCCACCGTCATTTTGGTTCTCATTTCCTGTGCCATCCGCACCGCCCTTTCCCCTATCGTTCTGCAAATGGACACTTCGTCAACGCCTTCTTCACCGCCTCCGCGATACAAACCATACCGTCTGCCGTGGGATGCACGCCGTCACTTGTCATCTCATGCAGATTTTCAATGGTAACGCCGCAGTTTTGTAGATCGATCACGCCAAGTCCTCTGGTCTTTGCAATTTTTACAATGATTCCGCTGTAATCCACCGCCGTCAGTTCATCCCCGTTCACAAACTCCACATAGGGCGTTTCTGTTCCATAATCTCCCACCGGAAGCAGGGTACAGCAATAAATATCCGCCAGCGGATATTTTGCCTGGAGTTTATCCAGCATGAGCGAGTAGGCATCGCTAAAGGTTTCTACCTCCCCCTCCTCCACCAGCACAGTACCGTCATTTTCCCCCATCGGGACCGTATTTAACAGGTCATTGGTGCCCAGATACACGAGGATGATATCAGGGCAGGCCCCCTGCGGCCCCATGAGCGCACCGGTGCGCAGTTCATTGACAGCGCAAAGCGGATCCTCCATGCCCGTGGAATCTCCGACAACGGTAGCACCCGCGTTGGAACCGTTTTGGTAAAGGGTGAGCTCCAGATCATCCACGACCCGATGCCACCAGGTATCCTCCACCGCCTGTACTGCTCCGTAGTCCGGGAAAAAAACAGCGTACCCTTCGGGGTTATGACCGCGGAAGGTGGAAATGCTGTCCCCGAGGATGGAAATGGATTTTCCCGCAAGCTGCGCGGTTTCCTCCCCTGCAGATGCCGGCTCCTCCTGCCCGTTATCCGTCTTCTCGGAGGCTGTTTCAGCGCTCTCCTGCGCCGCACTGCCGCCCCGTTCCTGCGTACCCTGATCCTTCTCGTCTTCTGTCATGTCGGCCGCTTCGCTGCCGTCATGTTCCTCTGTATCCTGGCTTTCCTGCCCTGCCTGACTGCTATCCTGCGCTGCCGTTCCCGCACGGCCCCCGCAGCCCGCAAACACCAGAGAGACTGCTGCCATACACAGTGCCGCCATCATCCTTTTTCTCATTTGTTCTGCCCTCATAAAAGTTGTGATAAACTGCCTACTTTTTCTTGAACATCGACTGTCTCGCGCCGTGCATCTGTCTGTGTTTTAAGACATCGTCCACGGCGTCCATACGCAGTCCCGCATCGATAAAATCGCAATTCTTACAGAAGGGATAATTGTGCCTGCCTGTGGCGATCGCCTCCCGCAGCTTCCTGTATTTATCGCTGTTCCAGCCTTCCCGCAAGGGCGTCGTATTCAGATCCGCCAGCTCCGTCACCTCAAAATTATCGCAGCAACAGATCCCCATCTTTCCAAAGGGCGTGATCCACACGTCCGTAAAAGGCATCAGGCAAGTCTCTTTGATGATCTTTCCTTTGGACTGCTTGTTAGGGGCGCTGCCTGCGCGGTTTGTCAACACTTCTTTCAGATAACGGATCTGTATCAGGATATCCACGTCACGAAATTCTTCAGGATGCGCCTTTACATAGTCATAGATGATCTGCACATTATCATGCATCTTCATCTCCAGCCCGTAATTGTTGATGATGAGCTGGTCCACGTAAGGGATGATCTGTTTCACCTTGTCCACGTTGAGGAGCAGGCCATTGGTGGACATGAAGATAAAAGCATCGGGAAGCTGCTCTCTGGCATATTTATGAAATTCCACGATGCGCGTGTCCAGCCAGGGCTCATTGTTGCCATAAAGCGTCAGATGCCCTTTGTAATTCCAGTCACGAAGCTGGTCGATGACAGAGTAGTAGAGCGCATCGTCCATCTTTTTATAGGGACGTTTTTCCGCATGAATATTAGCGGTACAAAATTCACAAGTGCTGTTGCAGCGGTTCACCGTCTCTAAGTTCACCACCAGCGGATGCGGCGCCTCCTCATGACTTAAAAAATACTCGATATACCCTTTCTGGGATCTCCTGCGGCTGATAAACTGCAGTTTCAGATAACTCTCGCTGGCGATCCATGGCAGATATTTTTTGGCATTCCAGCCAATCACGCCCCCGAAATTGTGTACTCTGATCGGCATATGATGACTCCTCCTTGTTATTTCATGCGGAATTACTGTTTCTGTCGCAGGCACGCTCTCGCTGCCTTCCGCTTTCCAAAACAGCGATCCTGCATATTACATATCATACACATAAATTGACATACTCCCGTCCTCTGCGATATACTCCCCCATCAGGGACAGCCCGACCTCCTCCGCGTTGGAGAGCCTGATCCTGGAAAAAAGATATTCCCCGCCAAGATTTCGAAACGCTTGCCCATCTATATAAATACGGTCGTCCGTGGCATACACTGTCTTGGTGGCGCTCACGATGCTTAGATCCGTCCCGGAATACAGATAGGCTCTCGCGCCCCAGTCGTCATAGTAGATCCTGGTGGCCTCCACCCGCTCTAAAGCAGGCGCAATGATCTCTCGAAACGCCTCCTTGTAGCGTTGGGAATAAAAGCCCAGATACCCGTCGAGCGTGGCGATCCCGTTATACTCAAGCACCGCCGGATGGAAACCGTAGGCGGCTGCCCATTCACCCTGATAGCCGATATCCGCCTTGATCTTTGCAAACAGGTCTTCGGCATAGAACTGTTCGTAGGAAAGCTCGTCCACCTCCGTGCCGTGATAATATTCATAGGCTCTGTTATAACAGGTATGATATAAATCATTATAGCGGTTCGGTGTCAGGATCACCGCAAGCAGCGCCAGGCAGGCAATGCCGTTTGCCAGCCACACCCGCCACAGCCCTCCTTCGTAGAGCTTACACAGCACCGCAAACAGCGCCGCATACCAGAGGAAAGGATTGAAAAAAATGGTGCGGTTAAACTGCCAGCCCTCAAGCGGCGGGATCAGTTTCTCCACCAACGAGCGCAGCGGCTCAAAGTCGTAGAGACCGTACACCGCGCAGTTAAAAACGATAAAGAGCATAATCAAATTGAAGGGATCTCGAAACATTCGCTTCCATTCCCGTTTTAGCACATAACATCCGTTATTGATCACAAAATAGAGCGCACAGACGGGAACGACCACCTTTCCGTGTACGCTGTCCGCATGAAAGATCCCCTCCCGAAACACCTGCCAAATCTCCGCAAACACTTCTGCGGGAGAAAGGCTTGCGTTAACAATGGAGGAGCGGATCGTCACTTCATCACTGAAAAGCATCTGCCCAAACAATCGATACTCGCAGGCCACATAGCCCGCAGCCAGCACAAGAAGCGCAAGCAGCATCCGCAGGACGATTCGACCATCCTCTCCCCGCACACTGCCCTGTGCTGTCGTTTGTACGCCGCTGTGCCCATCTCTCGCATTACTTAGCGCCGTTCCTTCCGCGCTACCCTGTACCTCGTCATGCCTGCTGCGTGACCGCCGATAAACCAGCCTGCCAAACAGCCACAAAACAAACAGTGCCAGATATCCCAAAATAAAAATACCATGATAGGAAAAATAGGATACCAACGGATAGGCAAACAGTGCCGGATACCACCAACCCACCGCCTTTTGCCCACGATAAATCCGAATCAGGATATACACACACAGCGGGATCGAGGCAAAGGCAAAGCCAAAGGCGGGAAAAACCCAGAGCGCTCCATAACAAAGCCCCGTCATAAAGACGATCGGGCGGACCCGTAGGTAACGGTCGCCAAGAAGTTCACTTGCCAACAACCAAAAGGAGAACATTCCCAACAGCATTTTTCCCAATAGGCCCAAAATATAGGCAATATACGTAGGAAAGAGCATATAGAGCAGACTGTAAAGAGAAAACTCCGAGGGGAGATCATTTCTGCTCACGCCTCCCAAAAATGGCACATCCACTCCGTGTTTCCAGAAAGAACCCGTATTTTTCAGCATCTGAAACTGCGCCAAAAACAGGTCCATATTGTCATGGACGCCGATATAGCTGCGCTCCCCGTAGGCAAAAAAAATCACTGCCGCAAACAGCGGGAACCCGATGACGGGAAACAGGAACCAATATTTTGTTAACCATCGAAACCATTTCCGCCCGGTCAATTTATTCATCGCCAGTCCCTTTCAACCTGTCCGCCGTGCAGATGACACGCACGTCATTTTTCTATCTGCCCGCGCTTCCGCGTTTTGAATACAAACAATTTCTGTCCAAAAAAGTTCATCACAATAAAGATCCCCATGCCAAAGATCATGGCGATATTTTCAAACAGTGCCTGCGACAGCCCGCCTCCGCGTGCCAGACCCGTAAGTTCGATCAACCTGGCAACCAGCGGTTTGGCCACGCTGAAAGAAACCAGATAACAGACGATGATATTGATCGCAAAACGCCAGGGCAGCCACTTGTCCCGCTCCTCCACCTTAAAGGTCAGTTTCGCGTTCGCGTGATAGGAAAATACGCTGCCGATAAAGTAGGAGATCCCGCTGGAGAGCCAATAATTCATGTGGATCAGATTATAGAGCAGCGCCATGATGCCCCAGCCCATCAGGGTATTGATCACACCCACCATCCCGAAATGGATGACCTCCATTATAAAATCCCGATATTTATCAAATAATGCCCTGACTGTCTTCATCCGTATATCCCGTTTCCATTCTGTCCCGATTTCACTTAAATGCCTTCTACTTCTGCCTCGATCCCGTTTCCACTTCTCAGACTGCTTCTACTTTGCTTCGATTCCATATTCCGCCGCATATCGCTCCATCCAAACCGGACGTTCGATCGAGACCACGCTCTGTTTGCCATAAAACCTGCCTGTCACCTGATTGGTGTAAGCGTCCTTGTTCTTCGTGACCGGCATATGCATCAGCGGTCCCTGCCTGTCGTTGATCCCGGGAATGACGGCATCCGTCACCCTGTCATCTTCCAAAAGCCGTGTCTGCAGCTCCATCTGTTCTTTAAAATCAGCCGCCTGTCCACTAGTTATGTAAACCAGTGCTTCATAGGAGGCACACCGCTTGATCCCGCCCCGATTCAACAGCCCAAGCACGGCGCAGACAAACAGCCCTGCCACGATCACACTCCAAAAGCCTTTCTGCGATGCGCCAGCCCGTTCCCGCTTTTTCAGACAGGCGACAAGGCAGTCAGCCGCCATCAGCAGGATAAAAGCTGCCGTCAACAAAAAGATCAGATAATTCGTGTTAGGCACACCCTTTGAGACCGTTACCCCCGCATAAAGCTCCGGCGCCTGCATCGCGCTGTAAAGGCAGAAAAGCATGATACCGAGGATCAAGCGATGCGGAATGGCAAGTCTCTCCTGCCGCTGCCTAAGCAGCAGCAAAAAAAGCAGGAATAAAAACAGCAGACCCACCAGCGCCAGCGGCCTCTCTGCTGCATAGACGCCGATATCCGTTACCGCGTGCACAAAACAGCTGCCGATCGTCTGAAACGCCCTCGCCGCAGAGAAGCCAAAATCATTTCCGCCGCGCACCAGGTTCCCCGGTGATTTCATACTCACCACGAGGCCGACAAGCTCTGTCAGCATGGGGATACCCAAGAGGAGAATCCGTCTGTCCTTCCGAAAAAGCAATCCCCACGCGCAGGCATAAAACGCCGCGATCAGGCCAAACAGTGCCGCCTGATAGTTGGAACCGCCAAGCAGCGTCATAAAAATCAAAATACCGACAAAGGTGCGCCACCGATAACTTTCGCCGTATCGAAGCAGCCATACCGTAAGCACCTGACACATGGCAAAGGGCAGCATATAATGCGCACACCCGTTGAACCAGTAAATGGAAGATCTGGTATTGGGAATAAACTCGATGCTGATGATCAGAAACCACACCGCAATCAACAGGCAGCTCCAGCCGCTAAAGCCCAGCTTCCTGCACAAGACTTCGCGAAACAGATATGCGGTACTTGCGATCCACAAAAAGAGCATCAAAACCGCCACGATGACATATGCCTTATCATGAAACACTTCGGGCTGCAGCGTAAAGACCGCGATACTGAACCAGGTCCCCTGCCAGCCGCCGTAAAACTCCTTAACGGTCTGACACATCCCCTTAAACACCTCCACCAAAGAATGCGTCCTCATCCACGCCATCCTGGTGTAGAGACCGTATCCGTAATCATCCCCACTCGCCCGATTTACTCCTGTCAGATACACGATCGGCAGTAACAATATCATAAAAACAATAACGCTGATGACAGCAGCGATCTTCTGTTTCTTTTCAGTCATGCGTTCTCCCCCGCCCGACAAAATGATCTTACCTTCCGCTTGCCAAATGCGGTCCGCTTCCCTATAATAAAAAACAACCGACATTATGTATTAGTATACACAATCCCGATTGATTTATCAACAAGGAGACCCATATGGAGATTACTATGGAAACGTTCACAATCCATCACATCGGTTATCTGGTCAAAAAAATGGAAGCAGCGAAGCAGACCTTTGAAGCACTCGGCTACCGTCTGGAACAGGATACCGTCTACGATTCCGGCCGCGACGTGGATATCTGTTTTCTGCAAAAGGACGGCTGCCGCGTCGAACTGGTCTCTCCTGTCTCGGAAGATTCCGTAGTGGCAGGACTGCTCAAAAAATATAAAAACTGCCCCTATCACATCTGCTACGAAGTCGAGGATTACGAGAGCGCCGGCGCCGCCCTGTCCGCAGCAGGTTTTCTGGCGATCGACACCCCCACCGAAGCACCCGCTATGGGAAACCGCAAAGTCGCCTTCTTTTCCAGCCCTGTGATCGGCATGGTGGAAATCCTGCTGCCTTAGCCGATCTGACTGAGAATGATATCCGCCATCTCTCCCACATTCTTCATGGACACGACCTGTCCCATATTGAATTTCATGCCAAACGCTTGCTCTACAGCCGCCAGCAGATTGATGTGCTCCAAAGAGTCCCATTCCTCGATATCATCCGCCGTGGTCTGATCCGTCACCGTGATCTCCTCGTCGTCGAACACATCCCGAAATACCTCGTTTAGGGTTTGAAATACTTCTTCTCTGCTCATATATGTCTCCTTATCCGAAACGATTCTGTGACCGCTTCTCTTTCTGCTTCTAAACATTGAAAGCCTTAGTGATCCTTATTGCTGATTGACCGTGATCACCGTATTCTTCGGCGTATAATCCGCAGGAATCACAAAACGCCACATTGTGACACCAGTGTCAGTTTCTTCCGTCTTCTCAAAGCCCATCGCTGCATAAAAGTCCTTAACCATGGCATTTTTTGCGGTGGGATAGTAATATCCCATGATGATCCCAATGCCGCGCTCCCGGCACGCTTCCACTATGCTGTCCATCATAGCATATTCCATGTCGCGCTTCAAGACCCGACAACTCATCAGCCATAATTCAATATGCAGCACACTCCGATCAGCGGATGTGTCCGTTTTCTGTGCCGCCTGTCCGCCCTGTCGATAAGCCGCGACATCTTCCATCCCTCCGCACCTGCCGATCACCACGGATACCACACCGTTGTCACCAAAGCGGTCTGCAAGCTTGCCGTAGCGGCTGATATACTGCTCATCCGCCGCAAACGCCTCGATCTGCGCCTGCGTGAATCTTCTGGTCGTTAAATTGAACTGGTTGCTCTTATTGGTGAGCTGGGCGATCCTTGCCATATAGAGGGCTTCGAATGGTTTGATCGTCCCCTGCATCCCCAGGGAGCGCAGATACTCCTGATAATCGCCAAACTGCGCCTGCTGCTTTTTCCGTTCCGCGTTAGCACGGTACATTTCATTGCGTTTCCTGTCATCCTCCGACAGCTTCGTCACCTCAAAAAATCCGCTGCGATCCAAAACTCTCACATACTGCTCGGCTGTGCCGATCGCAGGCACTGCTACGCCGGGCACCTGCATCTGCACGATCTCCCGCTCCGCCGGGTTGTCATCCACAAACACCAAACTGTCGGGAAGGATGGCAAGCTCCTGCGCGATCTCGGCGATATTCTGACTCTTGGGTTCCCAATTTGCCTTGATGAGAATAAAGTCCTCCGGCTTTAAGACACCCTCCGGATGATGCAGCCCTGCCAGCGCATTCTCCTCCTCGTTTTTGGAATTGACCGTCAGCATGACGCCGATATCCTTCTGCGCCTTTATATAAGCCTGAAACTCCGCATAGACCTGTCCCATGGGCGTCTCCTGCCCGATCTCCAGATTCTCGGGGCCGTCGTCCCCCACAATGCCGCCCCAGAGCGTGTTGTCCAGATCCAGAGCCAGCGCCTTTTTATTCTTTCCAAAAATGGATTTGATGATATTGGCCAGATTATGCGCAAAAGCAGGAATAGCCTGCATACAGCAGGCGTATTTGTACATGTGCCAGTACAGCGGGTCCGACCAGCTCTCAAGCCCGTAGGATGCCGACAGATAGTTGATATCATGGATGTAAAAGTTTTCATGCTCTCTGGCATACTGATAAAACGCCTCGTTGAGCCGATTCAAAAAGGAAATCCGCCCCTGGATGTACACTGCTTCCTGATTGCCGAGCAGTCTGTAGTATGGATACTCAAAATTATTCTGGATCACGGGGCAGTGATATGTGTCCGCCAGCTTGTCCCACATCACCTGAAAATGCGCATATTGTTCCGAAAACAGCTCATCGACCCGCTCTTTGGTATCTCCGGGAGCGGGATAGTCCGTCACATTGCGGTTGGAAGTGTGAATAAAGATCAGCTCCGGTGCAAAGTCTGACAGGACTTGATTGTCAAACATCGCATCCTGCCAGTACTGCGCATACTCCGATTCATAAAAGACGGGACGGATCCCCTGTTCCAGCAAAAACAACTCCAATATCCGTATGATATCATGCGTCGTGCTGCCACCGAGGACCGCGATCCGTTTTTCCAAAAAATCCGTCCGCTGCTCCAAAAGCGCTCTCTTTAGTTTCTTTGACTTCTTTAAAATCAGTTCCCCGTCAAAGGGATACGTAAGCTCCTGCATCATGGTCATTCCTCCGGCGCATAATCTCTGCGGATGATCTCCGCGATCTTTTCCGCATACACTCTGGCTCCCAGAGGCGTCATGTGCACACCGTCCGCCAGATATTTGTCCGCTGTCTCCGCGTCGATACCGCTGTTTTCAAACGCGTTGAAAAAGAGGAGCCCTTTTTCCCTGTGCTGCTCTGCAACATAACCCGCTCCCCTGGAAAAATTGATGAGGGGCCCGTAACCATAATCCAAGGAATACCCGTCGCCAAGGAAGGTCTTACCGCTGAAAATCTGACAGTAATGCGGTCCGACCAACAGGATCTGTGCATTGGGGAAACTTCTTTCCAGCCTGCTGACCGCTTCTTCCAGTGCGCCCGTATAGGTGTATACGTTATCCACCGGCAGCGTATCTCCGTTTTCCAGATAACGGCTGTTGGGAATCTTACCGGTGAGGAAATCATTGACGCCATACTCGATGATAAAGTAATCCGTTTTGGAAAAATCACAGCTCTTTAGTAGATCTCCTGCCACATAGCCCTCAAAGATATCCGTGCCGATATTTCCCTGGATCGCGTTAACCACGCCGAGAAGGCTGCGGGAATCCCATTGGGTGACATCGTAACGCTCGCCCGGCATCATTGACGCCGTTGTCCCGCCCATGGCCAAATTATAGACCTTTGCGTTAAGCTGCTTGGAAATAATATCCGCCACGCCGCTCTCTGTCCTGTCGTTGTCCATGATACTGTCACCCAGAATGACGACCTGCATACTGTAATTCCGATCGTCCTCCTGCTCCTGTGTCTCTGCTGCCGCCAATGGCTGCTGCTCCTGTGCCTTTGGCGTATCCTCCGTCTTTTCCATCACCTTAGTCGGCGCCTGCTCCACTGTCTCCGCACTCCCTACCGGCTGCTGTTCGCCCCGGGTGGTCGTCACGCTCGCCTCATTCTGCAGTCTCTGCCATTCCTCTTTGAGTTCCTGCACTGTTTGGCTGTTCTGCTCCTCCAGAGCCAGCCGCTCTCTCTCAACACGAATCTGCGCCTGCCCATAAAGGATCTCTATGATCGCCAGGATACAAAAACCAATCAGGATCACCAACAGTGTATTGATACCTTGTCTGCTTCTCCTTGTATTTTTCATATCTCTACCATTCCTTCCTGCTTTCCTTCCTGTCCTAATCTCCAAAAGGAAATCCCTGCGCAATTCCCTTTACCGTATTCACTCTACCACATTTTTTCTCTATTTCCTATATCCGTAAACAGGAATTAAAGAAAATTTACGTAAATCTTAATATTTTTCTCCCTTACAGTTTATGGTATAATGAGCGCAGATATACATACCGATTGTCTTTTACGAAAGGATACGCTGATGTCGAACCTCTTTTTTTTCCTGCTTCTCGCCGGATTCTATGCAATCGAACTGTTTTTTATCGGCCCGGTGGACGGCATCAACGATGACTGGGGAATGTACAGCATTCTTTCAGGCGCTTATACGGGAACACCTGACGCTCATGTCATGTTTTTTCTCTACCCTCTTTCCTGGGTCTTCACAAAGCTTTACAGCCTGTGCAGCTTCATTCCCTGGTACGGCCTTTTTCAGCACGGCGTTCAGGTTGGAAGTCTCTACGCCGTCTATCAGCGCGCGCTTCGCATCCGCAAAAAGCATGATCCCGAAAAATACCGTTTACCGGTGGCTTTCGTCACATTTCTGCTTCTATTCTTCATCGTGGATCTGAATGTCCTCTCAGAGGCACAGTATACCACTACCGCAGGACTTGCTGCCGCCGCTGCGCTCTTTTGCTTTACCACTGCCAGGAGCAATCAGGGAAAAAAGCGCTTTTTTCTGGACAATATCCCCACGTTTCTTCTCGCCTGGATCTCCTTTTCCATGCGCCAGAATATTTTCTATCTCTGTCTGCCCATGGCGGGTATGCTGTGGCTTTCCAAGTGGATCCTGTCACGGCGAAACAGACACGAGGATACCGCTTTTAAGCTCCTGGGCTTTGTGTTGATCCTCGGCGTCGGCATGGGGATCCTGTGGGGGATCAACGCTGCCGCTTACGCCTCACCGGAGTGGTCCGACTTCAGAAAGATCAATCATTACAGGGAGCGGGTCGGAGACTTCTACTCCTGGCCCGAATACGAGGAGTGTAAAGACGACCTTGCCGCCCTTGGGATAGACGAAGAAACCTATTATTATCGCCGCAATGGCGCGCCCTGCATCGGTTATGAGATGTCCGTTTCCGACTGGGAGCAGATGCACCGCATCGCCAAAAAATGTTATCTGGCCCGCACCGATTGGAGAGAACGCCTGAAGAATATCGTCGTCGGGCTGATAAACACCTTTTTCTACGAAGACGGTATGCAGCCCGCCAACCTGCTTGCCGGCCTTTTGCTGTTTTTTACTCTGGGATCGATCCTGTTTCAGCGAAACGGGCAGGCACTCTTTGTCTATCTGATGTATCTGTTTGGGCGCACCGTCAGCTGGTGTTATGTGCTCTATGAGGGGCGTTTCCCCAAACGCATCGTGCAGCCGCTTATCACGGTCGACTATATGATCCTCTTTGCGATCCTGCTTGCCTTTAATCTGCTGCAGCTGGACCGGGCGCGGAAATTCGTGGTCCTGCTCTGCATCGTCCTGCCGCTTAGCGTGCTCTCCTTTTCCATCACGCGCACCAATGTGCGGGAAAACTACTACGTCCACCAAAAAAATTGGGAAGGATTGAAAGACTACTGTTTCTCCCACCCCGACAATTTCTACATATGGACTTACGCTTCGGGAACGCTGGAGCATTTCTGCGAAACACCCTTTGCCGCAGATCAGGACGTTTATCAGAACTTTATCTACACCAACTGGGGCGTCATGTGCAACCCCAATACGCAAAAAAAACTGTCCGACCAAGGCATCGGCAATTTTGGCCGAGACCTGGTGAACAGCGATCATGTCTATTTTATATTACAGGATGCCCCCTTTAATCAGGAGCATCCCGTCCTCATGTATTTCCGACTTACCTATCATGCTAAGATGCAGGTGGCGGACACCTTTACCGCAGGAGATACCACATACTGCGTCTATCAGTTCCACCCGCTCTGACGGTTTACCGTTCCCGCACCCGTCTGGTCACAAGCGTGAGTCTGTATTCAAAATCCCGTCTGTTTTTAAGTGCCATATTGGATAACATCAATCCTGCAAACAGGGATTGCAGCGCCGCCAAGCCGATGAACCCGCATACAAAGAGCGTGGGGAAACGATCCACCAGCCCCGTCTCGATATAGGTGATCAGGATGGGAATAAACAGAATCACCGCAATCGCCGCCAGAATCATCGCGCATAAACCAAAAAAGCCGAAGGGTTTGTAATCGCGGTACAGCTTCATGATCGTATGCAGGACCTTGAAACCGTCCGAAAAGGTGTTCAGTTTGGATTCGCTCCCCTCGGGCCTGTCGCGGTAATCCACGATCACATTCTCGATCTGCATATTGTTGTAGACGGCATGGATCGTCATCTCCGTTTCGATCTCAAACCCTGTGGAAAGCACAGGAAACGTCTTGACAAAACCATAGCTGAATGCGCGGTATCCCGTCATGATATCTTTGATATCACAATGGAACAGGCGGTTGATGCTGCCGCGTACGATGGAATTTCCAAAATTGTGAAAAGGTCTCTTATTCTCCGTAAAATACGTGGAGGAAAGCCTGTCGCCCACCACCATATCCGCGCCGTGCAGCAGCACCTTGTCCACCATCTCCCGCGCATACTCCATGGGATAGGTATCATCCCCATCCACCATGATATAGCATTCCGCCTCCACTTCCCGAAACATCCTGCGGATCACGTTTCCCTTTCCCTGCATATACTCATTGCGGATCACCGCGCCGGCCTCTTTTGCGATCTCCACCGTACGGTCGCTCGAATTATTGTTATAGACATAGATGACTGCCTCGGGAAGCGCTTCTTTGGCGTCCTTCACCACCTTGGCAATCGTCTTTTCCTCATTATAGCATGGAATCAAAACTGCTATCTTGTCCATCTGATATCTCCCAAACTCCTGTCACAGCGGCTGCTTTCCTGCCGCATTTTTTCCCGTCGTCATTCTGTCATTGCCGTGTGTTTATTCTAGCATATTTTTCTCCTCTTTACTATCCTATTTTATTGATCGCGTGTTAAAATCCCTGATAAATAAATTCCGTCGCGCTGTAACCCGGTCCGTAACAACCAAAGAGGATCACCGCAAACAGGAGGAAATACCACAGGAGCCAGCGCAGCGGAAGGGGCTTTTGCGCAATGTCGTCCCGCACGGAACCCTTTCTCTGCAGCAGCGAAACCGCCCACAGCAAAAGAAGGGAAAGTGCTGCGATTGCCAGCTCGATCCCATCAAGCCCCAGAAGAAGCAGAGAGCCGTCCCAAAGGATCCCCGGATCAAAATGACGTACCGCGCCCGCAAGCATCGAGAAGGCGTCCCCCACCGAAGCTGCCCTGAAAAACAGGTCTCCGACACACACAAAAAAGAAGGTGCGCAGAATCCGAAAGCCCGTCACGAACCGTCCCTGCGCATTCAGATGAAGTCTTTCCAGCAGACGCGCAAAACCGGGGGCCCAAAGTTCTTCCAAGACGATATAACACCAATGCAAAAGCCCCGATCCGATCACGTATTTCCAGTCTCCGCCATGCCAGACGCCCACCGTAAACCACAGCACGAACATCGCCGCAAAGGTCGTAAGCTGCTTGCCGCGCTTTTTCCCGTATTTTTCCTTGCACTTTTTATTGATCTTTGTAAAGAGTTTTGACCGCAGCAGCGGATAAAAAACATAGTCTTTCATCCAAACGCCCAGCGTGATATGCCAGCGCCGCCAATACTCCGCCACACTCTTTGAGAAAAAAGGCGTCCGGAAGTTTTCCGGCAGGCGAATCCCCAGGCTCTCCGACATACCCAGCACGATATCCATGCAGCCTGAAAAATCCGTGTAAAGCTGAAAAGCATACGCGGCCGTTGCCACCCAGATATAGGTCCCTGAAAAAGTCTCATAACTGCCGTAGACCGTATTCACCAAAACGCCCAGCCGTTCCGCGATCACCAGCTTCTTAAAAAAGCCCCAGACCATACGCTGCAAGCCCCGCGTCACCTGTCGGTAATCAAAGGCGTGCGGCACAAAGAACTGCTCCGCCTGCTCTCTGTACTTTAAGATCGGTCCGGAAATCAGATTTGGAAAATACAGGCCGTAAAGTGCAAGCTTTAAGCCGTTTTTCTGATGCTCGGCCAGCCCGTAATAGACGTCGATCACATAGCCCAAAAGTGAAAACGTATAAAAGCTGATGCCAAGCGGCGCCAAAAAATGCACTGTGGAAAACGGGTCCTCGGAAGCGCCAAACAAATGCGCTGCGCCATTCGCCGTATTGATCAAAAAATTGACATATTTTAAGGCAAAGAGGATGGCGATATTGACCAGTATAGTCACCAAAAGAATCCCTCTGCGCTTTTTCTGCTCCTGCGTCCGACTCAGCTGCCTCGTCCCCATATCACAGGCTGCCACGGAAAAAATGGGATAAAGCAGCAGCGCTCCCTGTCCCGCAAGCAGGCAATAAGCGACGCTGCACAGCAAAAGGAATCCCCACTGGAATTTCCGGGGGATGCTGTAATAAAGTATCAGCATAACCGCAAAAAAGCATAAAAAATAAAAAGATGTGATTCCCATCATGCTGCTTCCCGTCTCAGGCTTTTCTATCAGATATCTTCTGTATTCTATCATAAAATCTGCGCGAAAGAAACCTCTCTCTTTTAGTTGTAATAATTCCCGCGTTGCAGTAAAATAAGGAAGATAACCGAAAGGGAGGAAACCATGCTTTTTAATTCTCAACTGTTCGCCGTCTTTTTGACGGCTGTGTTTCTTTTTTATTATATCCTGCCCGCCAGATTTCGTTGGGTCTTTTTGCTGCTTGCAAGCTATGGTTTTTACATGAATCTCCATGTGGCTTACGGTCTGCTGCTGCTTTTTTCCACCCTGCTCACCTACTGTCTTGCTCTGCAGTTGGAAAAGGCTGACGGCAAACAGGCAAAACGGCGCTGCCTGCTGTGGGGCATCCTCCCTCTGGTGGGTCTGCTTTTGGTATTCAAGCTGGGCGCCCCCGCGATCGACAAGATCAACGCTATGATCGACGCGGGCAGGCTTACTCTGCATCCGCTTACGCTGCGGATCCTGCTGCCTGCGGGCGTCTCCTTCTACTTTTTCCAGTCCATGGGATATCTGATCGACGTCTACAAAGGAAAGGTCAAAGCCGAGCAGCATTTGGGGCATTATGCCCTCTTTGTTTCCTTTTTTCCGCAGCTTCTGGCAGGCCCCATCGGCAGGGCAGACGCCCTGCTGCCGCAGTTAAAAGCCGAACGGCGCTTCGACTACGACTGCGCAACTTACGGGCTGAAGCAGATGGCTTGGGGATACTTTAAGAAACTGGTGATCGCGGATAGCTTTGCCGTGACCGTCAACCAGGTGTACGACAACTGCCGCAGCTATGTGGGACTGGTCTTTATTATCACCACCGTGATGTATGCCATCCAGATCTACTGCGACTTTTCCGGCTATTCGGACATTGCCATCGGCTGTGCCAGACTGTTCGGCGTGGAGCTGGCGACAAACTTTAGGAGTCCTTACCTCTCCTTTTCCATAAAGGAATTTTGGAGCCGTTGGCACATCTCCCTCTCCACTTGGTTTCGGGACTATGTTTACATCCCTCTGGGCGGCAGCCGCGCCGGGAGGATCCGCCACTGTCTCAACCTGTTTATCACCTTTTTGGTCAGCGGCTTCTGGCACGGCAGTTCCCTGACCTTCCTCATCTGGGGCGCGATCCACGGGCTTTTACAGATCGTGGAAACCTTTGTTTATCCCAAGCGGAAAGCAGGCGCGCCGCCGCGCAAAAAACACTGGTGGCAGCTGTCTGTCACGTTTTGTCTGGTATGCCTTGCCTGGATCTTCTTTCGGGCAAATTCGGTCGAAGACGCGCTGTGGATCCTTTCCCGGCTGTTCTGGGATATCGGCAGACCTCTCAACTACTTAAAGACTGCAGTCATCTGCCTGAATCTTTCCTACCCTGTGATGGCAGGCATGGCGTTTGCCGCCGTGGCGCTCCTTATTTATGACGCGATTTCCTTGAAACGGGATGTGATCGGGCTGATCTCAAAAGCCTGGGCACCGGTGCGGTGGCTTATTTACGTGCTGCTTTTGGTGGTGATTGCCCTTTTTTCGTATAAGGGGATCGCGACAGAGTTTATTTATATGCAGTTCTAAGAAAGGAACCAAATAGCATGAAAAAGTCATTCCCGATCTTCCTCGTCAAGTGCATCATGATCTCTGCGGCGGCCGTCCTGCTCCTTTTTTGGCTGAACCGCTCCTACCGAAAGATCGATGATGAAAAATATATGGATATGTGGGATCTTAGGATGCTGGGAAACCAGGTAACCAACGTGCAGCTTGCCAATGTCGGCAGCTCGCACGGGGCCTATGACTTCGTCTACGACAGTTTTACGGAGCGCGGCATTTCCTGCTTTAATTTCGGACACACGAGCCAGACTTACGAATATGATCTGGCCCTGCTTGCCGAGTACGGACGCCATCTGGACAAGGGCTGCGTGCTGCTGATTCCCGTGTCCTATTTTTCATTTAATAATGAGACGGCAAACGCCACGGAAGCGCAGGCGCTTTCCGTCAAATACTACCATTTTCTCTCCCCCAAAAATGTACCCCATTACGACCTGTTTACGGACATCGTGACCAACAGACTGCCCATCCTCTCCGCCGGGGAGGACCTGATAAAAATACTGCCCCAAACAAGCCTTTGCCTCACAGCTTTTGCTGCGGAAGCACCTGATCTGCCCGCCATGGACGAAGCCGCCGTGGCGGAGTTTGCAAACAGGGCAGCCCAGCGCTTCGACCGTCATTTTAACAATAAGGAAGAATACTTCCTGCCCGAGCGGGAGGAGCAGCTTTACGCCATCATAAACTACTGCAAAGAGCACGAACTCACGCCCGTGCTCATCACCACACCCTTTTCCGGTTATTACAATGCCCCTGTGCCGGAAGATTTTCTGGACCGTTTTCACAGCACCATCAACCGCATTGCATCTGACACAGGTGTCAATTATTATGATTACTCCCACGATGAAAGATTTTCGGATCATCTGTCTCTTTTTTCCGATTCCGATCATCTAAACGATGCGGGAGCCGCCTATTTTACACAACTCTTAGCGGAGGAGATCCCGGAACTGCAAGATGTCATCCGCAGATAAATCCCCCGCGCCAGGCTCCAAAATCGGCTATGCAGCAAAAACACATGTCTCACAGCAGCTCTCTCGTCTTTCGGGCAAGGTACAGCGGTATATTGGTAATCGATCCGTCTTTCCGATAACCGCGTTTTGAAAAGCGGATCGCGTATGCAGGCTGATGACCGGCAATATATTTTTTGAAGGACGGGGCGGATTTATTTTCCCCGGCTTTTGCTTCTATGGGAATCATTTCTGTGCCGTATTGCAGTATAAAATCAATCTCTCTATTTTTATCGGAAAAGTATCTGGGCTCTATCTCGAACTGCCCCCGGAGCTGCTGGAGACAGTAATTTTCCGTCAAGGGTCCTTTGAACTGATAGTCGTTCTTCAAAAGGATCGCGCTGTTGTCGATCCCCGCCATCTGCTTGAGAAGCCCGGTGTCAAACACAAAGAGCTTAAACTGATCCAGCCTGTCAAAAGCCGCCAGCGGGTGCTCCATTTTAGAGACATTGTACACACGGTTAAGCATCCCCGCCGAGACAAGCCACTCGATCGCTTCCTCAAAATCACGCGCCCTGCCGCCTTCACGGACAGCTCCATACATAAACTTCTCGTTCGGTTTGGCGAGCTGCGAGACAATACTGCGGAACACCATAAGAATACGTCCGCTGTTTACTTTGCCGTTGTGTTTGGAAAAATCGTTTTCGTAGACTTCGATCAGTTCTCGCTGTATCCTTGATATCTTTTCCGGATCACGGTATTTTACCCACGAATCGACACATTCCGGCATACCGCCTATGATGAGATAATAATTGTATGCTTCCAGCAGGCGGTTGTGAAAAATCTCCTCTATCTGCTGCTCTTTCTGAATGCTTACATAATAGTTATAGAGAGCCGGATCGACCGCATCCAGGAACTCATCAAAAGTCATTGGAAACACATCAAGCAGATTTACCATGCCGACCGGATAAGATTTCGGCTTTGCAAGAAGCGTTCCCAAGAGGCTCCCGGCCGCTATCACATGGTAATCATTTGCCTTCTCTCTGAAATATTTCAGCGTATTCAACGCCTCCGGGCATTCCTGTATTTCATCGAAAATGAGCAGCGTCTCCCCCGGAAGAATCTTTTCTCCGGCAATCATGGCGAGAAGCTCAATAATACGATGCGGATTTTTATTGGTCTCAAAAATGGACTTCAACCCATCTTCTTCATCGAAGTTAAAGTACACAAAATTATCATAACAGTGCCGCCCAAATTCTTTCATGAGCCATGTCTTACCGACCTGCCGCGCGCCCTTCAATACCATGGGTTTGCGTTCTTCACTGGCTTTCCAATCCGTCAAATCCTGAATCACATTGCGCTTCAATGAAATCCCTCCTTTATGTACCCTATATCAGTATTACACATTTTTCTGAGGTTTTCAATTGAACTTTGCACATTTTTCTAAGTTTTTTAGTTTGATTTTGCACATTTTTCTGAGTTTTTTGCTCAAATTTTGCACATTTTTCTAAAAATGCCGCCTATATTCCTCACCATTTCATACCCAGGACCGCTTCTTTCTCCACATGCCTGTCTTCCCGACGGTAGAAGTCCTCCACTGCCTCGCCTGCGACCTCATCCGTGACTTCGTCAGCCAGCATCAGCCCCGGATGAAAGAGGATCTCTAATTGCCTGCCGTCACGCTTTGCCTTTGCGCACATTTTCGGATAGAGCCTCTCGATCCTTTTTTGATCCATGCGCCCGCTCATCACCAGCCCCCAGAGATACATGGGCTTGATTCCGTTTTCCTTACAATAGCGGTCTGCCTTATGCGAATAGAGAGACAGCAGCCGATTCTTAATAAAGTTAATCGGTCGGTAAGTTTTATAAAGTGACACTTCTGTCAGAAATACGCCCAGCACCTCTTTGGAATTACGGATGTACTCCACCGTATAGCCCTCGTCTTTCACCGCCGCAAGCATCGCTTCCCATACCACGGGAATCATATGGGCGTGCTGGTGGCTGTCGATGCGCAGCCCTTTCTGTGCGCAGGGAACACCCGCTTTTTCGGCGATCTCCAGACAGCGTTTCGCTGCCCTGTCTCCCCTTGCCAGCTGCTCCTTGATCTCACATATAAGCTGGGCTCTTATCTTCTTTCTTTTTCCCGGCAGATAAGAGGCAAAAAAAAGACCGCCCCAGCCAAGCCCCATCAGATCGCTCCCGTTCTTTACAAGGTCAGGCGCTTTCTTCCTTCCCGCAAGGCATCTGCCCTCCACGAAGTCCAAATGCACTGACATCAGCGGCAGAAAAGGAAGGTTCGGAATCTCCGCATAGAGCAGTTCCATACACTCTTCAAAGCAGCTCATATTGGTAACGATACTGATGCTGTCAAGCTTCCCCGCGCGCATACACTCAAGCATATCCTTTGAGGTATTTAGGGTCAGCGCGTAATCGTCAGCGTGAATATCCGGTCTGTTCATGTGAAAATCCCTCCCTGACGCCGGTTGGGAAACAACGTCAGCATCTTACTTTTCTTCACCCCCATGCCATACCACCGTATCAATGATATAGCGGGGTCTGTGTTTTGTCTCCATGTAAATCTTGCCGATGTATTCTCCGATGATCCCCAAAGAGAGCAGGGTAATGCCGCCGATCAGCAGCGAGACGATCAACGTTGTGGTATAACCGGGCACATTGTTTCCCATCGCCCAGTCCACGAGACTGATCACGCACATGATCATGCTGAATAAAAATACCAGGAATCCCAGCCCGCCGATCAACCGCAGAGGACGCACGCTCATGGAGGTAATGCCATCCATGGCGAGGGTCAGCATCTTACTCAGCGTGTATTTGGAATGCCCGGCCTCCCTTGCCTTGACATCAAAGTAAACCACGTCGGAAGCAAAGCCCATGGTGGGGATCAGCCCCCGCAAAAACAGATTGGTCTCCTGATATTCTGCCAGCGCGCCCAGCGCCTTTTTTGAAAGCAGCCTATAGTCGGCATGATTGGTAATCACATGGCTGCCCAGAAGGTGCATCAGGTTGTAGTAAGCCGTGGCTGTCGCCTTCTTAAAGACACCGTCGGAATGCCTGTCGTTGCGCACCCCGTAGACCACCTCACAGCCTGCCATATATTTTTCTAAAAAGGAGTCTAACGCCTCAATATCCTGCTGCAAGTCCGCGTCGATGGTCACCACCACATCCGCGTGCTCTTTTGCCGTCATCATCCCGGCCAGGATTGCGCTCTGGTGCCCATAATTGCCGGCAAGACTGACGACGGAAAAAATCTCGTCCTTCGCCGCGATCTCATGGAGAAGGCGCAGGGTGTCGTCCTTGCTCCCGTCGTTCACGAACATAATGCGGGAACCCTTCCTGATCTTGTGCTCCCGCTCCAGGCGCTCCAGCTTCTCCTTCATCACGGAAGCTGTCTTCTCCACAACCTCCTCCTCGTTATAGCAGGGCACCACCAAATATAAAATCGGAACTTGTCTCTTTGTTTCAGTCATCTGTCGTTTTTCCTTATCATGAACATGATTTTTTATTGATAATAGCCCCGATACCAGTCTACAAATTTCTGCAATCCCTCCTCAATGGAAGTGTCCGGCTTAAAATCATAGTCCCGCATCAGGTCGCTGATATCCGCATAGGTCTGATAGACATCGCCCGGCTGCATGGGCAGAAATTCCTTTTTCCCCTCCCTGCCAAGACACCGTTCCAACGTCTCCACAAAATCCATCAGCTTCACAGGTTTATTATTTCCAATATTATAAAGCTTGTAACGCACACCCTTTCCATTTTCCGCAGGAGGATTGCAGAGGATGTTTTCCACACCCCGCACAATGTCATCAATGTAAGTGAAATCGCGGTACATATCACCCTTATTGTAGATCTGGATCGGTTCCCCTGTGAGGATCTTTTGCGTAAACTTAAAATACGCCATATCAGGCCTGCCAAAGGGACCATAGACCGTAAAGAAGCGTAGGCCCGTGACCGGGATCTGGTAAAGTTTGCTGTAAGCATGGGCCATCAGCTCGTTGGACTTCTTGGTTGCCGCATAGAGACTCACCGGCTCGTCCACCTGATCCTTTGTGGAGAAAGGCACCTTATCATTACCGCCGTAAACAGAACTGGAAGAAGCGTAGACCAAATGCTCCACGGGAAAAAAGCGGCAGCTCTCCAGAATATGGAAAAATCCCATCATATTGGACTCCATATAGGCGGTGGGATTGTCGATGCTGTAGCGCACGCCCGCCTGAGCCCCCAGATTCATCACGATCTGCGGGTGAAACTCCTGAAAGGCGCGGAACACATCCGCATAGTCCGCAAGGTCTCCTCTCAGAAAGCTGAAATTGTCGTAGGAATCCAGAATCGCCAGTCGGTCTTCTTTCAGCTTCACGTCGTAATAATCGTTCATATTATCAAAGCCGATCACTCTGGCGCCCTTTTCCAAAAGGCTCTTTGACAGGTGAAAGCCGATAAAACCTGCACCGCCTGTGATCAAATATGTTTTGGAGGGATCTAACGCTCTCATGCCATCTTCCTTTCCGTCTCAGCGCCCGATGCTGTAATATTCGACGCCCACCTCTTTCATCTGCTTCACGCTGTAGACATTCCGCCCGTCGTACACCAGCGGAATCCGCATCTGCTCCTTAAATACCGAAGGAGAAACTTTGCGGATCTCCTCCCATTCCGTAAAGACAAAACAGATATCGGCGTCCTGCAAGGCCGCTTCCGGCGTATCCGCATAAGTAATGACACCTCTGTCATTTTCTCCGACAGGGAAGAATTTCTGAAAATTCTCCGCTGCCGCCGGATCATAGGCTGTGATTTGTGCGCCGTTTTCTAAAAGAAGTTTCACATTATCTAACGAAGGAGCCTCCCTGAGGTCGTCCGTCCCCGGCTTAAAAGCAAGTCCTAAAACCGCCACTTTCAGCCCTTGAAAGGTGATCATGCGCTTACAGGCTTTCTGATAGAGCCTGGTCTTCTGGGCAGCATTCACAGCCACCGCCGCCTCCACGGTTTTTAACTGATAGCCATTCTGCGCGGCCAGATACTTGAGCGCCTTGGTATCTTTGGGGAAACAACTTCCGCCGTAGCCAATGCCTGCCTTTAAGAAGTTTGCCCCGATCCTCGCGTCATAACTCATGCCTTCCGCCACCGCATCAATGTCGGCACCTACCAGCTCGCAGAGGTTCGCAATATCATTCATATAAGAAATCTTCAATGCCAAAAAGTCATTGCAGGCGTACTTGATCATCTCCGCCGACCGCCTGTTCACGGATACGATGGGCAAGCCAAAGGGCTCATAGATTTTCTTCAAAAGCGCCTCCGCTTCCCTGCTCTCGGTGCCGATGATGATGCGCGCCGCGTGTAGCGTGTCATGCACTGCCGAGCCCTGCGCCAGAAATTCCGGATTGGAGGCCACCTCCACCTTGACATCCCGCTTTAAAAAGTCATGGATGAACTGCTCCACCTTGTCGTTTGTACCCACAGGAACCGTGGATTTCACCACCACCAGACAGTCCCTCTCCACAGATTCCGCAATCTGCCTGGAAACTGTGGCGATATAGCTTAAATTGGCGGAACCGTCGGGCTGTTCAGGCGTTCCCACCCCGATAAAGATAGCGTCCTTATCCCCATAAGCCTGCGCGTAATCCGTGGTATAATGAAGTCTGCCCGCGGCGTTATTTTTCTGCATCAGCTCCTCCAGGCCCTCCTCGTAGATGGGGCTGACACCCGACTCCATCATCTTTACTTTTTTCTCATCCACATCCACGCAGGTGACATCATGCCCTTTTTCCGCGAAGCACACGCCCGCCACCAAACCTACATATCCTGTTCCCGCTACTGCAATTTTCATATTTTTCTCCCGCTTCCTATATTTTTTCCCTGCTTAATATTTTCTGTATTTTACGCATGATCCGCTGCACCACCGTCGGCCCATGATTGCGTCTCGCCTTCTTTTCGTCAAAGAGGGCGGCAAGTTCGGAATACCCGTTTACGAAATCCCACCAGACCGACCCCTGATTGGTATCATAGCGATTCCAAGGCTTGTCCCCCGCATAGTGAAGAATAGCGGCATGTTCTTGCGCCTGCACACTCTCGTTTTCCGTAAAAATGTCTTCCGCCACCATCTGCCGATAATCCTCCGCAGACAGATAGGCCAGGCTGTTATACTTTGGCGGCAGATAGATCATCTTCCCCCGACAGGTGATATTTAAGATATCCTGATCCTGATAGTAGAGCTTTTGTTCCGCCAGCTTTTCCCACTGTCTGTCGATCTGCTGCCTGCGGATCTGTGCCAGATTGAGTAACAGTACGCCGGAATTGATATAACTGCCCTGCATTCCCGTAAGCAGCTTCCAATAAGGACGCTCGCTGTTCCACTCCCATTTATCTGAGAGGTTCACAGGTCCTTTGACCGCTGCCAGCAAGTTACTTTCCAGGTCGGTCTTCCACAGCGGCAAAAGACTTTCCCGCACCAGGATGTCCACATCCAGATACAATACCTTATCAATATCAGGCAGGACACGGTGCAAAAGCAGCCGAAGATAGGCGCCTGCGGAGATTCCCCGCACCTCATAGGCATCCGCATAGAGATTCTCCACGCAGTGCATCACAAGTTTCGCTGTCCCGTCGATCTTTTTCATCAGCCCGACAAGCGATTCTTCCACGGCAGATGCTTCCTTTGTGCAGACGCAGTGAACCTCCAGCTGAACATCTTCTCCGATAAATGCCGTGAGCAGGGACGTCACCGCCACCTGCACCTGAGCTGTTAAATTTTGGTCAAAGCAAAAGGCTGCCCGTAATGTTTCCATATGTTTCATTTTACCCTGACAGTCTCTAAAAAGCAAGTTTCCATGCCAGATAGAAGAAAAATGCCGGTCCCTTGCAGATATACCACAGCGCGCGCTCCCCAACCTCCGCTTTCAATCGTTTTGCGGGTATGCGCGCAAACCTGCCATAGATCTGATAGAGCAGCATCATTTTCAGTTTCACTTTTTTACACACGATCGGATCGCTTAAATAAATTTTTGCCCGCAGCGTCATCCCATGCGGCGAATGAATCTTCATCCTTTTTCCCGAATTTGTCAGACCGCCCTCCAGATAATCGCAGAAATAAACGTTTTCATTGATATGCACCATCTCATAAGGACCGGAAATCTGCATCCACACCACATCTTCCGGCAGGAACTTTTCGTCAGGAAATGCCGGAAACGGGTACTGCTTTAACAGCTGCGTATAGAAAACTTCCGCCTTGTCACCGCCAATCCCCCCGTTGATCCGCACTCCGGCGTAAGTACCGATCAGTTCCTCCGTGGGAAAATAGGCGGTATTTACCCTGCCGTCTCCGTGACAGCGCAGAAAACTATAGCCGCATAGATTCGGCGTAGCTTTATACTTTTCATGATATCGCAGGATCGTCTCAACTGCGTTCTCGGGAAGGTAATCGTCACTGTCCACGATGAAAGTGAGCTCCGTCTCGATCTCATGGATGCCGCGATTTAAGGCAGTGTGCTTCCCCGCATTTTTTTGATCTATATACCGTATCTCTATCACCCCATCCCCGTAGGACGCAATCAGTTCTTTTGTCTCATCTTCGCTGCCGTCATCTACCACCAGCCAGAGAAAATCCCTGTTCGTCTGCGCCCGCAGGCTCTCATATAGCCTTGGCAGATAGGCTGCCCTGTTGTAGGTTGGGGTTAAAATCGTCAGTTTACACATGAATCCCTGCCGCCTCCAAAAAACGCATCGCAATACTGCCCGTAGAATACTTGTCTTTCAGTTTCGCACCACCGACGGAAAGTCTGTCCGCAAGCGCATCATCTTCCGCTACCCGAATCATCGCCTCCGCCAGCGCCTTACGGTCCCCCACCGGCACCAGCAGCCCGCTCACATCCTCCTCCATATAGACCCGCGCCCCGCCAATCGGGCAATCTGTAGAAATCGTAGGAATCCCCATGGCAAGCGCTTCCAGCATGGAATTGGAAATCCCTTCAAAATCCGAAGACAACACAAACATCCGACTATCTACGATTTCCTCCTTGACCCGCTTTGAAAAACCGTGCCATACTACATCTTTTTCAATGCCCAATTCCCGCGCGCGATTTTTCAACTTTTCCTCCAATTCTCCCTCCCCGTAAATATGGAGCTGATAGTCCGCGCAGCGCTTACCAAAATCCGCAAAAGCTTCCAGGAGCAATGCCTGATTTTTCTGTTTGTGAAGTCTCCCTACCGTCACGATCCTTTTCGTCCGTTCCCCCTCAAAACGTGCGGGGATATCCGCATCAATGGGATTGGGGATGACTACTGCTTTCCTGCCAATATCCTGTGGAAAATAGGAGATTCCGTCCTCTGTCTGAAAGGTGATCACTTCCGCATGACGATATGCCCAGTTACGAAGTTTTTTTACATTACAGCTGTCAGGGCTGTTGCGCTCCGCCACCAAGAGACGTCTTTTCATTCCAAACGTTGCAATCACGGAAAACACTGCGCCCATCACGCAGAACGCAAAAATATGACAATTGGGATTTTTCTTAAAGTATCTGCGCATAGCCAGAATCCGCCTGCCCCAGATCAGGGGATTCCCTTTCGACTGCTCGGCCACCGCAAAATCCTCCACCCGCTCATCCAGCTCGTAAGCATGTTCGTAACCCGCAAACTGCATAACGGCTACCCGGATCCCCCGCTTTACATATTCACCGGAAAGCAACGATATGACTCGTTCCGTCCCGCCGCCCGTCATGTTGGGGATGACAAACACAATCTTTTCCATCGACATATCCTCATCCTTGCGCAATGCTCACTCCTCCATCTTCCAGACAATACGATGATAAAACTGATCGCTGGCGTCGATTCCCTGCAGATCATCATTTAAGGCAATCGTTCTGTCAAAGAGGTTCGTGCGCATAAAGGAAAAAACAAGCAGGAAAAATCCGAGCGCAAGCGCCGCCAGTATCTTTCTTTTCCGCCCTGTTTCTGCAGACGATCCACTCGTTCCTGACGCATCTTCCGTCTCACCGCCGTGCGCTGCCATCCGCAGACCGGTAACCCATTTCCCCAAAAATGCCGCCCACTCTGCCATACCGCAGACCGCATAGGGAATCAGCACTACGAAATAGGGAATCGTATAGGATGCACTGGATTCCCAGAACAGATGAAAGAGCCAGCCGCCCAAAAAGATCACTGCCCCCATCAACTCATAGAGATTCCCGCTGTTCCATCGAAAGAGGAGATAGAGCAATACCCCCAGCCAAATCAATGTCTGCATATCATTTAATAAAACGGAAAGCTTTACGCTCCCACTGCCGTCGATCAGGCTCTGAACAGGCGCCGGCACAGTCACTGCCGCCTGTCTGCCCTTCGTGCGGTCCAGGCAGATAAAGGTGGGATCGTTCCACTGGAAAGCTGTCTTAGCTGCCAAAAAAGGCAGTCCGTCTTTCAGAGGATTTTCTATCATCCATTCCAGCCTTTTTTGTACTTCCACCACGGAAGCTTCCGCCGCCATCTCGCTGTCATAACCGGCTTGCGTAAAAACATCGCTGATATAACCATTGTATCCGCCGGGTCCCAGGGGCGCCTCCTGCAAGCCCATCGCTACCCAGGCGATCATGGGAATCCCCTCGGTCAGCTCCTGCCCCGTGATTCGCTCTACGATACGGTTACTGCTCCCATTACAAAGAGCAACGCCGAGAATCAACGCCAGAATAAAAATCAAGGATACTAATCCGTTTTTTTGTCTTTGTTTTTTCGGTACACTTGCATCCTTTGACAAAAGCAACTGCTCCACAATGTCATACCCCAAAAAGCAGGCGATCGCAACCAGATAAATGAGACAGTTCATCTTGATCACCGTGGCAAACCCCATACAGAGAGAAGAAAACACAATATAACAATAGCGCCTCTTAGAAAGGTAGCATGCCGCAAACCAGACCGCTCCCAGAGACAGCGCCATCCCCGGCAGGATGCCATAGAGATAAGTCACATAAAAAGCAAGCGGTGTCCAGATCAGCAGTCCCAAGCACACTACGTTCCGCAGCCCCTTCCCCTGCCAGAAAAAATCCGCCAGCTTTGCCAGCAGGCCGTAAATGAAAACCAGACAGACCACATTTACAAGCTGGATCGCCACATAGTTATCCATGCCAAAAGGAAAACTCAAAAAATAATAGAAAAGGATGATC
This sequence comes from uncultured Lachnospiraceae bacterium, assembly GCA_910576815.1. Taxonomy (GTDB): domain Bacteria; phylum Bacillota; class Clostridia; order Lachnospirales; family Lachnospiraceae; genus UBA3282. The sequence continues at coordinate 40,412 of CAJTKA010000015.1, read as the reverse complement.
CCCGACTGAAAAGGATAACGGAACAGATAGGCATCCTCGGAAAAGGCGGAAAAATCTCCCTGCCGCCACTGCATGGCAATCGCAAACACTTTAGCCGGATCAGACCCCGGGGCAAGCTGCGTCATCAACACAAATGCCGCTGCCGCAACGAAGGCAACAGCCAGGATTCCCCAAAAAACGAAACGCCCGCAGCGGTCGCCGCAGCGAAGGATGCCCCTCTCTTTCGCCGCCTGCCACAGTCCCCGCACCAGATAGAGCGATATCGAAAAGAATAAAAAAATGCACAGATGACGCAAGGGGCTGTCTACAATATTGAGCGTACGCTCCTGTTCGCTGCCATCCCAAAGAAACACCCTGCCCACAAAAGAGGTACTGAAAAGGCTGTGCAAAAGCAGGAGAAAAACGATTCCCCCAAGCCCAATTCGGATCACACTATTCACAAACCGGTAAAGCACAGGTTTTTGATTCATATCTGCCGCCATCCCATATTTTTTCTAACTTTATTTTCCCTACTCTATTTCTTTATTATTTATTCATTCTACCTTGTTTTTCCGGAAAACACAAGTTAATGCCCGCATCCGCTCACAATGTTTTGTTGTATCTTTGATTTGAATATTTCGTTATCGGGTAATATCAGCCACAACTTTTTGTTGTGTGCTAGGATTTATGACAACAAAATTGCCAATCCTAACAGAATGGTGAGCATAAGAGGAGTGGGTGCCTCCAACGTTGGCAGAAAGGAGCCTAAGCAATTAAAATGAAGGAGCTGCGTGCAATCATTAGAGACTTACGGGAGGACAATGATATCAAGCAAAAGACAGTCGCGGAATATCTGGGCGTATCGCAGCAATCCTACTCCAACTATGAGAACGGTCATCGTGAGATTCCCATCTGGGCAGTGACAAAACTCGCAAACTTTTATCAAGTCAGTATCGACTATCTGCTCGGCGTGGAAGAAGGCTACCCCGGCAGCACCAATCTGAGCGGGAAATATTTAGGTGATATCACCATGCACGATGTCGTTTATGACATTCAGAAACTGAGTCCGCAGAACAGACGGGATCTGCTCAAATACATTAAATTCCTAAAGCAATCGGATCAGGAAACATAAAAAAAGCAGCGGCCGCTGCTTTTTTTATGTTCTTTTTTTCGGTACACTGCCTGCCTAGTTTACCTTGATCTTCATGGTAAAACCGGTGGCTTTTTCGGGAGTGTTCGTTCCCTGTCCTTTATACTTCACATAGAATTTCACGTTATTGACCGTTCCATTGGCAAAGCCGACTGCCTCCTTCAGATGTACGGTCACCTTCATGGAACCGTCTGCCTGCGGCGTTTGTATCAGCTCAAAGCTGTCCCTTGCAAGCTCGTCCTTCTCATCGAAGTAAATCTCCTCGATCGTCCCCACGGTTCCCTCTTTCGGTTTCACCACGAAGTCTGCATTGTAGTCTTTCGTGGAAAGGAACACATCCATGCTCGATCTGCTAAGCGTTACTTTCGGCAAAACCTGCGCCGCTTTGATCTGAACCGACTTCGAGAGCACACCGCCATCCGTAGTATCTGCCTTCCCGGCATAGCCCTTAACCTTCACCCAGATGCGAACCTGATATGGTTTATTATTCTCAAGCGGCGGATAGGTGTATTCCGCAGAACCGTCAGGCTTCTCCGTCAACACGGGCTTCTTCGGTGTCACAAAGAATTTACCCGCATCCTTTCCCTCTTTGATCAGGCTGATATCAAAGTATTTGCTCTCTTTCAGCGTCCCGCCATCCCATATCTTCACATCTTCGATCTCGCCCACAATATTCTTTAGGACAGGCGTATACAGGATCCCGTTTTTATCATTCGCCTCGCCTTCGCGGTTCACAAGATTGACCTTGCCCTTGGCTGTCACATTCAAGAAAATATTGCTCTCGTTCAGTACCTTTACCTGAAAATCCACCGTTTGCGCAGATACAATCCTCATGCCTTCCTTAACATATCTCGGCGTCAGCTTGAATTTGTAAGTTCCCTTTGCAAGTGTCTCCTTCAGAGACACCTTCAGCACATCGTCCTTCTCATGCAGCGGATCCTCCTCGACCGCAAAGTCAAAGTACTTTTCAATATCCGGCCGAGTCGGCATTGCACCAACGACCGATGTCTTGTCGTCTCCACTGCCCACAGGAGCCAGCTGATAGCCTTCCGGCACTCCGCTCACTTTGAAGGGTCGCTGCGAAACTTCCCGGTACTCCTCCACATCATCTTCGAGAACAGAAGTACTGAGATCCGCGTTAGCATCGTTTGCGGCTTTATTGTTAGCATAAACCACCCCGTTAAGCTGCAGTGAACCCTTGCCGAATTTGACGCCGGGTTTCACATCCGCCACTTTGACCGTCAGCACTGCCTTTTTCAGTTCCGTATCCCCATTGGGGAAACATTCAAATTTATAATTTCCCTTTTTGACCGTCTTGCCGCTCTCAATGCTGACCGTTCCAACGCCATTCTCATAGGTCACCTTCAGATTTTGAATCTGATCCGCGTTGGCATTTGTAATCTTCGGCTCAAAGGTCTGCGCCTCATTGATTTCCACGCCGCCCAGATTGGATACCAGCTTGAACTGCGCCGTTTTCTCCGGATAGTTTAAATTCAGAGTGACTGTGTTTTGATCTGGCTTAATGACAGGCTTATTATTGCTGACGGCAACATTATAAGTGAAAGTCAGCGTCCTTTCCTTGCCATTCTGATCCAAATCCCATGCAGGATTTTTCAGCGTCAGCCTGATACTGCCCTGTCCCGGCACGAAATTCATCTTAATGAAACCATTCTCGATGGACGGCTGCTCCTCTCCAAGCACGACTTCGTTCACTCCCTCAGGCGTTACCGTGTAGCTTTGGTCAAGCATTACCTGCTCCTTCGTCTTTGACTTCTTATCAAAGAGCTCGAAGCTGATATTCTGCGGACCCACATCCGCGCGGTAAGTGCCCTTCGCCGTCCGAAGCGCCCAGGAAGGCGCCGTCGTACAGGTCGGCATGGTCACCGTTACTTTTTTGGCCGCACTGTCATCGTAACCCGCAAAGTAAAGGACGAGATATCCCTTCACCGCAGGCTTCTTCTGCGTCGTATAGCGCAGAGTGCCTGCACTGCGCTTGATGGCGATCTTCCCTTTTGCAAGATCCGTTCCGTCATCGTCGATCACAAAATTCTCCGTAAAGAGCCTGTCGTCCGCTTTTTGCGTAAGCGGCTCAAGCACCGCCTTCTTCAGCTTCACATCGCCAAGTTTCGTAATCTCGGTGACCACGGAAATCGGGTCTCCCTCTGCAGTGACGCCGCCGTTTTGATAGAACAGATTAAACTTTGCTTTATTGGCGTTAAATTTGATCGTCGGGCCGGGCTTCGTCTCCTTGACTTTAATGGTCAATGGCAACAGATTGGTCATCACGTCATTCACGCCGACGCGCACCTTATAGGTGCCATTTTCAAGTGTTCCGGCTATCGGCCGGACGCGGAATCTTTTACAGGTATCGCTGCTTGCCAGCTCGTCATAGGTCGTTATAAAATCGCCCGTCGTTCCCATCGTATTTTGCTCGTAGAGCTTAATCTGCGCATTCTCGAGCCCGATCCCATACGCCGAGATCAACTCGATGAATGCGCCCTCCTCCATTCTCGGATTCACCGTGATTTCGGAACGGACAAGTCTAAAGCCCGGCTCATAGACTCTGACCACAAACTTTTGCGTAACCTTTTCCTTCTCCGAGTCCGCAGAGTTTTTCGCCGTCACCGTGATGGTCGCTTCTCCCTCGCAGCCCGCCGGCACAACGATTTCATTGACAGGATCTGCCGCCGCCGTCTTGTCGCTCTTTAACCTGGCTACCTTCGCGTTGCTGGTCGTCCAGGTAAGCTCCCGGCTGATCCCTTCCTCATCGTCGTAAACATTTGCCTTGAGCTTAAATTTCTGCTCCCTCGACAGCACAAATGTCTTACTAATGGAGGCCGTCTGAATGCCATCCGTATTTCCCGTAATATCTACAAAGTGATTGTCGTAATCGGAAGCCTTGAGGATAATTTTCCTGGCCTCCGCCATCTTCACGCTCACCGTTCTGTTGATCGTGATCGGATAGCCATCCGCACCCTTCAGCTCGGCCCTGACCACCGCAGACGCCTTAGCCTTTCCGCCTGTACCGACGGCGGTAATCACACCGTTTTTATCAACCTTGGCCACATTTTGACTGTTCGTTCCGACAACGGACAGCTTTGCCGCCTTTGCAGAAATCGGATTCCCGTCCTCGTCAAGTAAAAACATCCGGCAGGTCTGCCCCACCTTAAGCTCTATGCCGACGTAACCGTACTCGTCTGTCGCTCCGTCCTGCATCGGCGTACCGTTCGAAAATTCCACCGTCACCTTCTGCCCCTTGATGTTATCCGGGGTATTCGCGCGAAACTCCGCGGTGATGACCGCACCGCCGATCGGCATCTCAAAGAAATACTTTCCTTCCTTCTTCTCCATAGTCTTGCCGTTGCAGCGCAGGGAGCTTGCAATGAAGGTATGGCTCTTCGTCTCTTCCGGCGTCTGCGTGTAATAGATGTAGCAGACCTCTCCGCTCTTTACACCCTTGCCATTATTCTGCGTGTTAACGTTGTTCTCGGCCCCCGTCAGGGTTTCTGTTTCCACCCAGAGCGTTCCGCCAGGAAATTTATATATGCCCTCCAGCGGCTTTTTATTACTGTCCTGATCGATTGGCATCAGAACGCCGTCCACATTCTCCACCGTATACCGATAGAAAGCATTCTCCTGCGGCACTTTGATCCCATTTCTCAACGCATAAACGTAGCCGCTACTGTCTTCCTCTGCAACGATCACCAGATCCGCCGCATCGGCAGGAAACGCCTGCAGCGCAATCTCAATGTTATAACAATCGATTTTCACCTGCTTTAATTTCGTACAGCCTAAAAACGCATATTCATCGATTCGGTTGATTGACTGGGGAAGCGTCAGTTCCTTCAGGCTGTAGCAGCCCTTGAAGGCTTCTCTGCCAATCGCCATATTTTTCCCGTTTACAAAATTGATATTGACCAATCCGTTACAGCCCGAGAACGCACCCTCCGGTATCTCAGAGAGGGTCTTGCCAGGCGACAGATCCGTAAGTCCGCCGCATCCTGCAAAGGCATGGGCTCCGATTGCCGCCAGGTTTTTGTTCGCAGAAAAATCGACTTTTTTGATTGCCTTACAATCCCGAAATGCCGATGCCCCGATGGTCTCTAGCTTAATCGGGAAGATAAAATCGCTGTGAGAGCAGAGCTGCGACAGCACCGTACAGCCGCTGAACGCTTCCGCACCGATACTCTTAAGCTCACTGTAATCCACATCTTTCATAAACACCAGATACAGCCTGATATCCCCCTTAAAAGCGCTGTCACCGATCACGGACACCGTTTTGGGAATATTGATCTGGGTCATTGCCGTACAATTCTCAAACGCACTGTTCTCTATTTTCGTTACGCCGGCGGGCAGGTAGAGGCCCTTTAACGCTGTACATCCCTTGAAAGCCCCCGCACCGACAGTCTCCAAGCCGGCAGGAAGCTTCACATAGGTAATTTCCTGATTTTCACTAAACACACTCGCCGCGATGGAGGTATATTTCTCGCCTTCCTCCGGCTGCCGCAATTCCACGTTACCCGTAAACTTTGCCGGTTCCTCGGTCGTATTGCCGCTCACCGTAGTGCTTATCATGACTGCCGTAAGGACGCCATTTTCAACCACATAGCGATACCGTGTGGAAGCATTGGCATCATAAGTCACCTGCATACCGGTGTCATCCGTAAAGGTCACGATCCTGCTGACATAATTCTGCACCGCAGACGCAGCCTGCTCAGGCTCCTCCTGCTCCTTTACGGGCTCCGCCGCCTCATCTGCCTTCGGCACATCAGGATCTTCCGTTTCTTCGGGTGTCTCGCCATCTTCAGGCGTCCCGCTCTCTCCCGGTTTTTCCGTATCTTCAGGCGTTTCGCTCTCATCGGGCTTTTCCGCTTCTTCGGGCGTGCCACTCTCCTCAGGTGCCTGCGTCTCTCCGGGTTGCTGTGAAGTTCCCGGCGTTTCACTCTTTCCCGGCTCCTGCGCCGCGCCCGGTGTCTCACTCTCTCCCGGCTCCTGCGCCGTTCCCGGTTCCCCCGTTTCTCCCGTATTTTCGCTTGTCTCAGGCGCCTCCGTCTGCGTCGCCGCAACGGGCTGATCCACACCCGTTTCCGCTGCAAGAACGGTCATACTGTTCCCGCTCAGCAACAGACTGCATGCCAACAATACTGCGAATGCTCTTCTCTTCCTCATCGTTCTTCCACCTTTTCCCATGCGTACATTAACTGTTTCTGTCGTGTTTTCAGGTAGTTTTCACGCCACCCGCTTCAAGAGTTGCATAATATTCTATTATGTCACCCTAGATGGTAATGATTATAACATCTGTAATTGTATTATGCAAGAAAAAAGTACACAATATCTTGTGGTTTAAGAAATTCTTAAAAATTAACACCCGCTTGTTATTTAATTTTATGTTTACCACTTATGTTTACCATTATTTACCACCATAAGGTCTTGACCCCAATGTTGTAAGTAATGGTCTTTTCACCGCCGTAATTTCCCATCCCGTAAAGCGTCACCTTCGCTTTTCCTTTCTTTGTATTGTTGATATAACTCGTCTCATCGATCCGATAGTCCACCCCGTATTCCAGCGGCTGCTCCACGCCGCTCACCGTCAGGGTCAGATCTTGCGCCGACAGCATTACGGGCCTGCCGTCCTGATAGCTCTTTGCCGTTGTCTTCACCTTCGCCTTCGCGATATCCGCTGCCACGATCCGATAGACAGCCGAAATCTCCGGTGCCTGCTCTCCCTGCCCGGCATATGCGCCCATGCCTTTCGCTGTCACACGAATCTGCGTGTCCTTCTGCGGGATATCGTCCTCACCCACGAAGTCCCCTGCTTTTCGTTCGCGCTCCACGAGCACGCCCTCCTCCGCTACCAACACTTTGGCATCCCTTGCATAGGAATACTGCAGATTTTTATCATAGTCTTTGCCTGCCGCAAGCGCCGCGCCGCTCACATCCCTGATTGTGACCTTCGGCTTATAAGCGTTCTTTTTCTCCCGATAGACCACGTCCTTTAACGTCATGGAAATCTTTCCTTCCTTATCCAGACGGCCATCCGTGATCGTAAAGGTTCCTTTGATCGTCCCCTTGAAGTTTCCTTTTCCCTTGATGGTGTAGGCGGGAAGCTTTTTCTCCTCCATCTCCGCTGTCGTCAGTGCGTTATGATTTTGATAAGTTACCGTATAGTCCTTCCCCTGAACAAGCGTCTGTCCGCGGAAAGTCAACTTGATCACGGGCTTGCTGCCGCCCTTCACGTACGGAGTTGTCATGTCGTTTATCCCCGTCGGAAAAAGCTCTGTCTCCGGCTCGTCCTGTGTGTGATAAGACAGGATGATATCCCGGCCCTTTCCCACCTCCTCCGGGTTCAGCTCATAGGGCAGGATCTTGTATGACTTCTTTAACTGCCCGCTGTACTCGTTGATTCCCTGAAAGATGATCGTGGCTGTTCCCGCCTTGAGCGCGCCGCTCTTTGCCGCGCCCGCATAAGACGCCGTATAGTCTCCGGTCCTGCCGCCGTCGGTGCTCTCTACAAGCGTTTCTTCTCCCAGGGTCAGCACATAGCCGCTCTGCCCGACATCGCCGTCCGCCCCCGCGTAAACCTTCGGCACAAGTCCCTCTGTCTTCGCCCTGGCAATGGGTGTTCCTACGATCTTATAGGTCACGCTCTTACTGCCGACATACGCGCTCCCTTCCACTGCCGTGATGGTCGCCGTAGCCGTCCCGACTGTCCCGTCATTTGTGTAAGTTACCGTATAATCACCGGTCCTGCCACCGTCCGTACTCTCTGCAAGTGTCTCCTTTTTAAAAGTTACTTTCAGAGAATCAGGGCGGATGCCGCCCTTTGCTGCCATCTCCTCGTTGGTGTAAGTGCGGTTCGCGATCTTCGCAACCGAAACTTTGCTCATCAGGGTCTTTTTCGTGATCGTCTCATAGACCGTGATCGTGCCTGTATAACCGCCCTTGCCCTTTATGACGACAGGATAGACGCCCGCCGTCTGATAGGCCCCGGTTCCAGTCAGCGGATATTCCACCGTATAGTCCGTGTTTCTCACAAGTTTTTTCCCATTTCGCCACACGGACGGCGCGCTCTTGATGACTTTGCCGCTGTATGCCACAGTCATATCATCCGCCGTGATATCCGTGTCCGTCAGCGCTTTGGGCACGATATCGAAGAAAATCTGCTGCGCTGCGCCATAGTTTCCCTTTCCCTTCACAACGATCGTGGGAACAGGTTTGCCCGCAAGACTGACATGCTTGTTATTTTTATAAGAGACTGTATAATCTACGCCTTCCCGTAGCGCAAGGCACTCCCGATCTTCCGCTTGGAGCAGTTCCCCATCCGGCCTCACCGTACCGTCAAATACCTGCACCTTCGGCTTGACGGCACTGCCCGTGTAGGTCTGATCCCCTACGGGAAGCACATAAAATCCCGTATACAGTTTTGCATCGTAAGGATAGAGCACAAGTTCCTTCGCATGGATCCTGCTGGTCTCATCAAAGCGGCTGCCCGTACCGCCCACGCCCGTGTACCAGCCGATAAAGCGGCTCCCGGAGGGCTCGTCTCCGAGAAGTTCCCGTTTTTCCTGAAAAATCTCCTCCGCCAGCACATCGCCGTAGTTCACAACAATCGGCTTTCCTAATGCCGTCTTTCCATCCCGATTTCTGAACGTGACCGTGCAGGTCTCCACCGTGACGGTATATGACGCTTCATAACCCGCGATCTCAGCTTTGATGACTGCCGTATTGCCTTTCGCGCTGCCCCCGACAGCCGTCACCTTACCGTTTATGACCGTAGCTACATCTGGTGCGGAGCTGCTCCATTTCACCTGCGTGTCGGAAGTGGTATCCTTTGGCAAATACTCCGCAGACAGATTCACGCTCTGCCCGGCAAGCAGCGTAGTCCGATTCTCTGCGGCATCCTCTCCGATGTTTCGGTTTGTCAATGTGACCTGATAGATGGGCGCAATCACCTTCACCACACAGACTGCCGTCTGATTGCCCGCCTTAGACGCTTTCGCCGTGATCTTTACTTCCCCCGTGCCAACTGCGGTAACAGTCGCCTTGGAGGAATCCTCGGGATCCGCCGTAACCTTTGCGATCTTCTGATTGGCGGAGGTCCAGACGATGGTCCTGTCCGCCGTAGTATCCGCAGGATCGAAGCTTACCCGCAGTCCTGTCTGCGAAATATTCTCCGCCTTTTCCTGTGCACTTAAGTTCTTTGTATCCGTCACCACCGTATCGGGTCTGCGCAGTGTGACTTTCTCCTTATCCAATGTAATCTTGCGAAGCGGCGCCTTTACCGTAACCTTGCAGGAGACCTCTACATTCCGGTAGGAGGCTGTGATGACCGCCTCACCCAGATCGACTGCTGTTACCAGTCCCTGATTTACCGTTGCCACCTTAGTATCACTGCTTGCCCATTTTGCCTCCGCCGGGTCGGCTTCCACTTCGTCCACGAAGAATTTAAGCTGCTGTGTCGTCGGATTTGCCGCATCTTCGGAACGTTTCATGGTAAGGCTCGTCTGATCCAGCTTTAAGGCAGGATAGTACGTATCGTTCGGCATATTGTTATAGACTGGGATCTTAAACACAAACGCGCTGTTTAAGGTGCCTGCATTTGCGTACATTTTCTTCGTGCTGTAAGACTCGCTGCGCGGCGCCTGGATATTCTGCATGTACTGATGATTGTAAAGACCGTAAGGACTGTTCTTGTCCACATTGAATTTTTCCAGATAAATGGTGTCCTGATATTTGAGGATATAGTTTTTGCCGATGGTGGCCGCACCGCCGTCCAGCGACTTATAGCGGGTATTCCAGCCCTGATTCTTCGCATAGGTCAGTCCCTTGATGATCTTCTCTGCTTCGGAGGCGCCGTTTACGCCTACATTGAAGTAATTGTAGTATCCCTGATAACCCGGATACGTGCCGGAAATCAGTCCCGACGTTCCCTGCCCCTGCTCCTGATAGACCCGGGACGCCAAGTGGATCGGACTCAGCTTCCTGTTTTTTCCGATCTCATAAAATGCCCCCGCATAGGTGCGCCCGGCCGAATCATCCGCCAGCTTCCCCTTCATAAAAGTATTGTTTAAGAAAGACTGCACCGCCGCTTCCGTATGATAGGAGGCGTTAAACGTCAATTGCTCAAACTGGAAGATATAACTTTCCGTCAGAAAATTGCGGGGATCCATGTGATAGGCCACCGCCGGCTGCGTCGCATAATACCAGCCGTTCTCAATAGGGCAGACATCACCGACCCAGCCCTTTGCCGTATTATCGTTGGTCTTCTGGATCAGGCTCCTGTCACCCATCTCCTGCGACACAGATGTCGCAAAGTCAAGCCCTGTCTTCATCGGCACAAACGTCCAGTTCGGATGAGCGCTTTTCAGGTTCCGAAGATCCGCCTGATAAGACCCCGGAAAGGCGCTGATATCCGAAGTATCCACGGCATAGGTCATCATGGAATAGCTGCGCATTCCATAGGCCGTATGGCGATAGGTATCCTCACCTGATTGCAGGATCGGAAGCAGATATTCCTCCTCCCAGGCAAGCCAGTCTTCGTCGGAATAAGCCAAATAATAACTCTGGACATACCCTAAGCCCTCCGCACCATTTAACAGGTACTGCACCTGATACCAAACGTCATCCTCCGTGATCACCACACCTTGCAGATACAGCGTCTGTCCAATCTCCAACACCGCCACGGCCTCACTGCCCGTATCCGCCTCTCTGCGAGCCTGGTAGCTGTCCGCATGGTAAAGCAGCGCCATCAGCGGTTTTTCCGCAGCCAGCGCGGCAAATGCACTCTGTGCTTCTTCGATCATCGCTTCCCGCTCTGCATCCAAATCATTTTCAGACACAGAAGACAGGTCATTGTCGGAAACCGCAGTGAAATCGTTCTCCGAAACCGAACCCGTATCATTCCCGGAAACCTGCTCTGTGTCCTCTGTCGGCGGTACTTCCTCCGCCGGAGGCGTATCTTCCCCTTCTGCGGGCAGCTCCGTCGGCGGCAGCTCCTCTGTCGGAGGCGCATCTTCCCCTTCCGCAGGTGGTTCCTGACCTTCTTCTGTCGAAGGCGTATCCTCCCCTTCTGCGGGCGGCTGCACTTCTTCCTCGGGAGGCGTATCTCCATTTTCTGTGGGTGGCTCCGTCGACGGCACGTCTCCATCCTCTGCCGGCGCCTCCTGATCCTCCGCCGCCGTATTTTCCGAAAGGCTTTCCATCCCCGGTTCCGCAGCCAGCGCCGTGAGAGGCACACTCTCCAGACACAAGATCAGGCAAAGCAGCACTGCCAGACCTCTAACCGTTTTGAAACACTGTCCTTGTCGATGCGCAGCCTTATATTTTTCGATCCTAAACATGCAATCACCAATCCTTTACCAGGTATATCCCTTCATTGCAGCCATGCAAAATAATAATGGTTGCAAAGTTATGTCTACCAAATTCTTTTTCATCATAGCATAAAAAAGAGAATTGGCACAAGTAAATATGTGCCAATTCCCTAAAATTTCTATAAATTCTACATCTTATGTCAAATACGGATTCCTGTCATATCACTTTCTTGAAATATGCTATCGTCTTTTCCAATCCTGCATTTAAATCGATCGTCGGATTCCATCCCAGCTTTTCTTTCGCCAAATCAATGACCGGCTGCCTCTGCGTCGGATCATCACTTGGCAAAGGCTCAAAAACCAACTTTGATTTTGAATCGGTCATCGCAATAATCTTCTGTGCCAGTTCCAACATGGTAAACTCTCCGGGATTTCCGATATTGACAGGACCGACAAAGCCCTCGCAATTCATCATGCGAATCACACCGTCAATCAGATCATCCACATAGCAGAAACTTCTGGTCTGCATTCCGTCTCCATAAATCGTGATATCCTGACCTTTCAATGCCTGAACAATAAAATTGGATACCACCCTTCCATCATTCTGATTCATTCTGGGACCATATGTATTAAAGATCCGAACCACGCGAATATCAACCTGGTGCTGCCTGTAATAATCAAAAAAGAGCGTCTCCGCCATCCGCTTTCCCTCATCATAGCAGGAACGGAGTCCGATCGGGTTTACACAGCCCCGATAAGTTTCCGGCTGCGGGTGCACTTCGGGATCCCCATAAACTTCTGACGTGCTGGCCTGAAGAATCCTCGCCTTTACACGTTTTGCCAGTCCCAGCATATTCAAAGCGCCATGGATACTAGTCTTAGCCGTTTTAATGGGATTATACTGATAATGCACCGGACTTGCGGGACAGGCAAGATTATATATCTGATCCACTTCTACATATAAAGGCTCTGTGATATCATGGCGAATAAACTCAAAATACGGATTCGACAGAAGATGTCTGATATTGTCTTTACTGCCCGTAAAGAGATTATCCACACAAATCACATCGTTTCCTTCTCCAATCAACCGATCGCACAAATGAGAGCCAAGAAATCCCGCCCCTCCGGTTACCAATACTCTTTTCATCTTATTTCCATCCTCTCACGCCGAATTCTTTTTCCCTCACTCAGTCCATTCTTTAACGATATTTCCAAATCACATAGAGCGCACGCAATCCATCCTTAAACCCGATCTTTTTCCCCTCCTCATTGGTCCTGGGATAATAAGATATCGGTACTTCGTGTATCCTGATTCGTTTCTTAGATATTTTCGCCGTTATTTCCGGTTCAAAGCCAAACCGATTTTCATGAATGTCAATGCTCTGAATGATCTCCCGCCGAAATGCCTTATAGCAGGTTTCCATATCCGTTAGCTTTTGATGCGTAAAAAAATTGGAAAAAATGGTAAGAACGCGGTTTGCCATCCTGTTGGCAAAATATCCCTTGCGTTTCTGATTCAGAAATCTGGAGCCGTAAACAACCCGCGCCTTTCCCTCGAAAATAGGATCGACCACTCGCGGATACTCCAACGGATCATATTCGAGATCGGCATCCTGAATGATCACCACATCCCCCGTTGCGGCCTGAAAGCCTGTCCGAAGCGCTGCTCCCTTTCCTCCGTTCTCCTCCTGATAAATAATCCTGCTCACGCGCGGCGCGATCTCATTCCTGAGAATACTCCTGGTTTGATCCGTAGAGCAATCATCAACAATAATGATTTCCTTATTCTCAATTGGCGACTGCAGCACTTTTTCCACAATCGTTGCAATATGATTTTCTTCATTATAACAAGGTATGATGATTGAAAGTTTTTTGGACTCTGCTCCCGTATTCATGTGAGAAAAATCTCCTTTGCAATTGATCTGTCCCCAAATAACTATATAGACAATAGTCTACCATATAACATTTCATTTTACAACCAGCTTGATTTTCCGCTCTCCAACAAATACTGATTCTTCCCATATTCTGTAATTTTTGAATAAGTTCTGTCCCCTATTGTTATCGCTTCCTCCGGAAGCGGGCCAAACCAAATCACACAGTCCGGCACAAAATTCTCATTCGTGTACTTCGCCGATTTATTTTTTACCAGCACATGCTCCAACCGGCAGCCGTCCAGCATTTTCCAGAACGGATATTCAAAATCATCCGCCTTGCACAGCCTAAGCCCTACCTCATCATAATGCTTGGACCTGATCTCATCCACCAGAGGCACATAGACAGCCAATTCCTCCGGACGTACCGCAAAATAGCCATAGGCTCTCATGCCCTTGCTACTCTTGCGAATATCATTATGATATTGAAACAGACTGCATGCCTGCAGGACGCAGAGCAGGCTGATCAAACCAATCAGACACAGGCGCAGCGGATGCTCCCATTTTCCCGTTGTCCCCCTTCGTATTGCTGCAGCAATCAGCGGACACATAAGTGCCAGATAAGATATCATATATCTGCTCACCCAAGGCTCCCAGCGCAGTATCACGCAAAAAATCAAAAAGGACAGAGCCGCCGCCACAAAATAGCCGCGCTCCTTATCTTCCCATCGATTTTTTCCTGTCCGCAGAAGCGTCCATAGAACACAAAAAACGAACAGCCAGAACACGGTCGGATTCACCGCTACATCGCAGTTGTAAGTTCCCGCCTTGTGCAGCCAATAGACCCCTCCCCTTTCCGAAATGGCCTCCGCGTTCAGCTCCACATTCAGGAAGGAAGCCGCTTTTACAGCAATTTGTGCAAAGATTTTCTCGCCGTTCTTCACAAAAGCCGTTGGCATATTAAAGGAGATATTCTTTAACATATTGACAAACAGATAAGTCGGCTGCATCGTTGCCACGATCTGCGTCGCGCCCGCGCTCGGGCTTGCGTAGGCGTCAAACGACTTAAAGTTCCGCAGAATTTCCGGCGCCATCGGCACTGCCACCCACGGCAGAGCGCAGACAAATATCTTCGCCAAATCTTTTATCCTGTCTTTTCTCCTGATGCAGACAAATAACAGCCAGAATGCAAAAACTACCATTCCCACACAGACGGAAGGTTTTGCAAGATAGCCCCAGGCAACACTCAGGCCCATGGTTCCCACCCTGAAAATCGTGATTCGGTTAAACTGCATGTTCTTTTTTCCATCCACATAATCAAGCAGCCGATACACAAAAAACAGCAGCCAGACTGCCGCAAAATTATCAACCTGTGTAGTCACTGCCTCCGCAAATGCAATTGGCATCGTCATATATAACAGCATCGCCAGAAAACGGAAGCGTCCGTCACAGGAAAGCTTTTTTGCGATGGCGCCCACCAGAATCGCGTTAGTGATATAAGAAAATGCCTGCAGCAAATTAAAAAACCAATCATGTCCCCGACAGAGTATGTAAACATGCAAATTGACAAACTCCGCCAGCACCGGACTGGATATCTGCCTGATACAATTTGTCGCATAATGCGCTATCGATCGGTTCTGTCTCCAGTAAGCAATACGCGGCAAATGATAGGTCATGGAATCCCAGTTGTATGGAATGGTACCCAAAGCCAAAAAGAGCACCGTTGCTCCGATGAGCAGAAGAATTGCATAATAAGGCTCTTTTTTCAGCCCATACCATACGCGTCTGCATGTCTCCCGCAACGTGCCTGCCGTAAGCCCCGCGCGCCGCCACTGCACTACTAACATGCCAAGCAGCAAAACATCCGCAATGCCCCATGCCACAAAAAGGAATCGAAAGCGCACTGCTTGAAACACGGACAACCCTTCTGTCAATGTAAAAAGAAACAACACCCACAAACAACAGGCTTCCATATAAGAACCGATAGCCGTATCCTCTATGCATTTTCTCTTCTTATACCAAAAAATATTACCGTACAACGCTATGTTCGCAAGCAGCATATCATTCTCCATAGTTAATTGCAAAAAAGTTACAGAATCATTCCCATAATATTCCGAATCGTATTCCAGTCCGCTCCGTCCGGCGGAAGGACACGATACCAATACGCCCGCATACTGATCAAATTCCACACAATACATACCCCGCATAAGCCATAGACTGCCACAGCCATCGTCTTATACATGGTTTTTCTCCCGCCCTGCTGCCGCCACTTCTCCAAGCTTTCAAACACGCGAGCTATCAATATCGCAAAAACGCATAGGAAATCAACTGCCACTCTCTGCCCGAAAGATCCCCCGTAATACCACATCCACCACGCGCTGGACACATACAGGATCAGCAGGAGAAACACCGTCAATCCGATATGAAGGTTATCTTTCTTTTTATATGCGATCACCATTCCCGGCAGCGCCAAAATAAGAATCGGGCTCCAAAATAGAAGTCCCTTTCTCACGCTGAACAAAAAATTGCCAACCTGCGGCGCCAGCCATTCAAAATACTCTCCTCCATAAGAATACAGGAACCAATTTCCGGTAGCCGCATGCCAATAGAAAAGCTGCGGAAAAAGCGTGATGACCCCCGTCAGGATGATCGGAACCGCCCGTGCCGGCTTGAGGATCGTGACCATACGCGCTTTCAGCGTATTCCAATCAGTAACACCATAAAACACATAGGTCAGCACAAATAAGATATTGGTATTGCGGCACATGAAGATCAATCCTGCCAAAAAACCAAAGATACAGGTCTGCCATATCTTATTTTCTCCTGCTTTCTGCCTTTCTTCATACCAGCATAGGTAATAGAGAAACAGATTAAATAAAAAATAAGAATATATGTGAGAAAAGCAGGCGTCATAGGAAGCATAATGAAACAGATTCGTCCCATAGGTGATTACCACACAGGTGATCAGGGATACCCTCTTGGAAAAGCCGAGAAATCCCGTCAATAATTGATAAAGCAGGATCGTTCCCGCCACCCAATAGCAAACGCCGCCAAAAAGCACCATATACTGGTAAAGGTTACTGTATCCGGTCGCCGTCGCACTTCCCGTAAGCGTATCCCGAAGAAGCGACAGCAGGTGCGCCGCAAAGAAAAACGGACTTTCCATGATGGCAACGCCAACAGGATATTTATTGACCGGTCCGCCATCCGCCTCTATTAATTTCAGACTATGTTCCCAGCCTTCCGCTTCAATAAATCCAAACGAAAAATCCCCGCGCAGAAGCGCCGGCAGATACGCATAATATCCAAACCCGTCAGAATATACCTTGGGCGCATTTAACACTTTCACATGATATACCCAGACAATGCTGACGAGCATCAGGAAAGCAGTGATGACAAGAAAAATAGCAAACGCTCTCTCCTGCCTCCACTTATTGCCCAAACTTATGACAGGAGTTACCGCCATTCTCTCTCTGTTTTCTTTTCTTTTCTTCTCTATCATCATTTACTCGCGACTGAAAATCTTAATTTTCAATCTTTCCTTCCCAGCATTGTCCATTCTAAAATACAATCAATTTCCCGATGCATTCAATTGCAAAAATTGCCGAATCTGCCTGTTCATCAGCTCCGTTATATCTCCGCCATCCCGATAGGCAACCGTCCACTCCACGATTTTTTCCATTGCCGTTTCCACATTCCAGACCGGTTTCCATCCAAATACACTTTTAAGCTTCGCGCAATCCAGCTTTAAAAAATTTGCTTCGTGAGGCCCGCCGTCGTACTCGTTTTTCCAGCCTGCCTGCTGCCCCGTTCTCTGATTCCATTTCTCGCAAAACAGCGTCACGATCTGTCCCGTCGTATAACAGTCCGTTTCATCCGGTCCGACATTATAGGGACCCGCGCAGACAGGATCCTCATACTGTTTCGCCGCCAGCATCAGATATACTGCCACCGGCTCCAGAACATGCTGATAAGGTCTGATGGAATACGGATTCCTGACGATGATCTCCTGCCCTGACAGAACGGCACGCACACAGTCGGGAATGATTCGATCCGCCGCAAAATCACCGCCGCCGATCACATTGCCTGCCCTTGCGGTAGAGACAGCCGCCGGTCGATTTTCAGCATCCTCTTTTCGGACGATCGGATTCATAAATGAGTTTTTATAGCTGCTTGTAACCAGTTCCGAGCAGGACTTTGAGTTCGAATAGGGATCATAACCGTTCAATTCCTCATTTTCCCGATATCCCCATGCCCATTCCTTATTCAGATATACTTTGTCGGTCGTCACATTCACAAAAGAGCGCACGCAAGGATGGGTACGCACACACTCCAGAACATTGACCGTTCCCATGACATTTACCTCATACGTATAGACCGGATTGCGATAAGATTCCCTGACGATCGGCTGCGCCGCCATATGAATGACAATCTCCGGCTGCGTCTCGTCAAACACCTGCTGCAAATGCGCAAGATCACGGATATCTCCCGTTACGGAGTTGATTTTATCCTCAATTCCACTCAGTACAAATACACTCGGCTCCGTAGGCGGCGTAAGGGCATAGCCTGTCACCTGCGCGCCGAGCTGTGTAAGCAGCATACACATCCATGTGCCCTTGAACCCTGTGTGGCCTGTGACCAGCACCTTTTTACCTTGATAAAAGTCCAAACCAAAATCAGTATTTACCATATTCCTGCTCTTTCTGCCATTCACAGCCGCGCTTCATATACTTGCTTCTTCTCTGCCGCCATCACGCACCGCCTTCTATTTTACTGTCTCAATCAGCATCTTCGCCATATAATCGATCATCTCGTCCGTCATCCCAGGATAAACGCCGACCCAGAATGTATCTTCCATAATGCGATCCGTGTTCGCAAGCTCTCCCACGATCCGATAGCCGTCCCCTTTCGCTCTCAATTCATCGAAACAGGGATGTTTCGTCAGATTGCCCGCAAACAGCATCCGCGTCTGAATCCCATGGTTTTCCAAGTACTGCACGACCTGACTCCGGCTGACTCCCTCCCTGCAGGTAAGCAGGAACCCAAACCAACTCGGGTTGGAATGCTCACAGGCTTCGGGCAAAATCAGCTTGTCCTCGACCTGCACCGATTCATTCGCAAGCAGTGCTGCTTTCAATCTGTCAAAATTATGCCGTCTCCGCTCCACAAAAGAAGGAAATTTTTCTAACTGTGCACAGCCGACCGCCGCCTGCAGATCCGTAGCCTTTAAATTATATCCAAAATGAGAATAGACATATTTGTGATCATATCCCAGCGGCAGTTCGCCGTACTGCCTGTCAAACCGATGTCCGCAGAGATTGTCATGCCCGGACGGACACACACAGTCACGCCCCCAATCTCTGAAAGAACGGATGCACTTATGCAGCAGCGGGTTATCCGTGTAGACCGCCCCGCCCTCTCCCATCGTCATGTGATGCGGCGGGTAAAAGCTGGAAGTCCCAATATCTCCGATCGTTCCCGTCAGCTTCCAAACGCCGTCGATCATATATTCAGAGCCCAAAGCGTCACAGTTGTCTTCTACCAGCCACAGATCATGTTTTTTACAAAATGCGCTGACCGCCTGCAGATCAAAAGGATTCCCCAACGTGTGCGCAATCATGACCGCCCTCGTCCGTTCCGATAACGCCTCCTCCAGCATGGTCACGTCGATGTTGTATTGCGGAATGGTCACATCTACGAACACCGGCACCGCACCGAACTGAATCATAGGCGCCACCGTTGTCGGGAACCCCGCCGCTACCGTGATCACTTCGTCGCCACGCCTGATTGCCCGTTCTCCCAAAAGCGGCGAAGTCAGTGCCATGAACGCCAGAAGGTTCGCCGAAGATCCGGAATTGACAAGCGAGCAGAATCTAACGCCCAGATATTCCGCCATCTTTCGCTCAAATTCATCCGTATACCGTCCCGCCGTCAGCCAAAATTCCAGCGCACAGTCCACCAAATTGACCATTTCGGCACTGTCGTAGACTCGGGAGGCGTATGGAATCCGCTGCCCCTCTCGAAAAGGTTCCTTTCGATTATGATAGGTGGCACAATATTGCTTTACCAGACTTAAGATTTCTTCTCTTGCCTGCTGTTCTGTTTTACTGTTCATATAAACATAATCTCCTTAACTTACATACAACTCTTTTAGCTGATTCAATTGATGTTGTTTTGTCCGCATGGCATTCGCAGCCGTAACTTTTATATCTTTCCATGTAAGGTCTGTTTCTCTCTCTTTACATAGTACAAACACCTCATAAAGCGTTTTTACTACAATTCCACTCTTGCGGGAGAAAAAAGCCTTAGCCAATGTTTTAGAATCTGCATCATCAGACATAAAATACAAATAACCCATTTTTCTCGCCATGTATAGTGATCGGATTTCGCCAAGGCTTTCCCCTCTATCTGCATATGTATAAATATTTTCTCCTTCCGGAAAAGGAAAATAGTTT
This sequence comes from uncultured Lachnospiraceae bacterium, assembly GCA_910576815.1. Taxonomy (GTDB): domain Bacteria; phylum Bacillota; class Clostridia; order Lachnospirales; family Lachnospiraceae; genus UBA3282. The sequence goes on along the minus strand of CAJTKA010000015.1, from coordinate 20,647 downwards.
ATTCGCTCATAGGCTTCTCTAAAATACTCGTCATAAGATTTTTTGTCTTGCTCCCTCAAGTAATCGCTATAACATATAATACGAATCGCCCCTGACTGCATCAATTCCTGCAAATACAAATTATCCCTTAATTCTATCTCAGCAACAAACTCATGCATGACCGGGTTCAGATTCAATTCCTTCATCACTCTTTGCAAAAGTGCTGTTCCGTACTCATACTCTGTAATTTTTCTAAAAAAATCTGCATCTATCACTGCCCCGGTCTGCTCATCCATATCCTACTCTCCAAAATGATAGGTTCCTTCCTCTATGTCTATCCACCTTAAATGAAACATTTCTCTCAGGCGGGCTATTTTTTTATCTGAATACACTTCTTGCCTTTCCAGCAGTCTGATATCCTGCTCAATATTCTCCATGGAATATGCCCGGTTGACTGTCTCTAATCTGGTATACTGATTCTCTCTGATTAAATATTGATAGAGTTCAGCCTGCCTCGAAAAACCATCCAAGTACTGTTGTTCCGCCCCCTTCCTGATATATCTCAATTCACTGAATCTGCGTATAATTGCTTTATACGGTGTACAAAAGTAGTTCATTAGGTATGTCACAAGACGAACCATCATGCTTTCGGTTAATTTAGAGCCTTGGAAATCATATTCTTCTAATTTATCAGTCAATACCCTTCTGAATATCATTTCCGGTAACAGCAGTTCCGCCGCAAACCGGTTGACCAGTTTTTCCGAATCCAAGTCCTGCAGGCCTGTCTTTTCTTTGATATATGAATCCACCTGCCACACATGACCTAATTCATGAGCCGCAGTCCATGTCTGTTCCTGTACTGCCTTTGTGGTGTTGATGAACACAAACTGTTTCATCTCCCCATTGACGGGCTTTATCATATGACACCCCTCAACGCCACTGTCTTCCAATGCATAGAACAAGACAATACACTCTGCTTTCAAAATGGCAAACACATCGTCCCTGATTACCTCATTTACAATATGCTTTTCCTCCCGCACCTCTGCTATAAATTGCCGGATTGTTTGCGTTATCAAACCACTATTGTTCATTTTAGCCGCCATTTGCCTCATCGAAAGAAGTCATCTGCCTAAACAGATGACTTCAGTCCTTCCTCCCGCAAAGTTTCCTGCACATCACAATAAGCATCAAACAAATCCAAAATTTCACGCTTATGCGCGGCATTAGAAAATCTGCCTCTACACTCCAAGCATCCCGCCTGCTCATAAGATTTATCATCCAGCTTCTTGTACAGGGTCTCTATCGAAACTCCCAGCATCTTTGCTATTTCTTCCTTTTCACCGCTATCCGGAATCAATCTTGCATCCATCATCTTCTGTACTTCATATTCGGAATAGCCAAGCCTTTTGGCAAACTCATTCACCCCGATATCAGCTTTCCTCATGTACAATTGCAGGTTGTTACCAAACACTCTGCTCTGCTCTCTCATCGCAATCCTCCTGCCGCCATAACAGCTTGCGGTATCAATCATTCTGCCCCGTATAGGCCAAATTCTATTATTAGTATACCACGAACGATACAAATTCGTACACACTGTTTTGTATCATTCGTTACCAGATTTTCCACGGCGCCTCCCCCGCGCTCCACAAGCCTTCCAGGTAGGCACGGTCGTGCACTGTATCCATCGGCGACCAAAAACCCGGGTGCCTGTACGCTGCCATCTGGTGATCTGCCGCCAGCCGCTCAAACGGCGTTTTCTCAAGCATCTCTGAGCCGTCGCCCAGATAGTCAAACACTTCCCTATTCAACACCATAAATCCTGTGTTTACCCATGACTGGTCCTTCCTTGCCTTCTCCTTAAAACTTTCGATCATATCGTTTTCATCTATCTTGATCGCGCCGAATCGTCCCGCCGGCTGCGTGGTCGTAATGGTGGCGATCCTGCCGTGAGACTTATGAAAAGTAAGCAGCGCCGAAATATCCACATCCGCCACACCATCCCCATATGTCAGCATGAAGCTCTCATCTTCCCCAATATAATCCCGAATCCGCAGGATGCGACCGGCCGTCAACGTCTCCAAGCCGGTATTCGCCAAAGTCACCCGCCAAGGCTCCGCTGTGGAATTGTGATACTCCCTCGATTTATCCATCAGCCCAAATGTAGCATCGGACTGATACATATAGTAATGAACAAAATAGTCTTTGATCATATGCCCTTTATAGCCGCAGCAGATGATAAAATCATGATAGCCGTAGGCGGAATATATTTTCATAATATGCCAGAGAATCGGCTTATCTCCGATCTCTACCATCGGCTTTGGTTTGATCACCGATTCCTCGCTGATGCGGCTGCCCTTGCCGCCGGCTAAGATGACTACTTTCATAGATACTTCTATTTCCTTCCTGACATCAGTCATTCTTCTTCCATCATCTGTTTATCTATAAGTAACTAAGTATTTTTGATCCATGGTGCCATTCCCGCATTCCACATATTTTCCATGGCAACTCTGTCACGATATGTTTCAACAGGTGTCCAAAAGCCCTTGTGCTTATAGGTGGCAATCTGTTTCTCATCTGCCAGTTGATTGAGCAAAAAACTTTCCAGCTCATAGTTCCCATTCAAAATGTTAAATATCTTTTTATTCATTACAAACAGGCAGGCGTTTGTCCATGCCTGATTCTCATTCGCGCCGTGCTGTTTCCCCACAACAAGACCTTCCTCGTTTATTTCCAGAGATTTGTTTCGTCCGGTCGGCTGCGCCAACGCCATCGTCACCATCTTTCCCTGGCTTATGTGCTGATCGTACAGCTTCAACACGTCAATATCCGAGAGGCAGTCACCATATGTTACAATAAAGTTTTCCTCTTCTATATAATCTCGAATCTGCGCCACACGCTGGCCGGTAGCACCGTACAGTCCTGTATCTACCACTGTTACCTTCCAGTCTTCCGTGCGGTTTTTATGGATCTCAATCTGATTATTCTGCAAATCCACCGTGATATCAGACTGGTAAATATAATAATCCATAAAATATTCCTTAATCATATTCACCCGATATCCGCCGCAAATGATAAATTCGTGATATCCATATGCGGAAAAGTTTTTCATAATATGCCAGAGCAACGGTTTCCCGCCAATCTCCGCCATCGGCTTCGGAATCCCTTCCTGCTCATTGCTGATCGTGCTTCTTGTTCCTCCTGCCAAGATAACTACTTTCATATCTCATGATATCCTTTCAATTTTGTGGTCAATATCCCACCGTACAGCAGACAAAGCAGTGACATCAATGCCATATAACTAATCGCCGCTCCCATCGTCCCATACCTTGATACAACAGCAGGCAGACCAAGCGCCGCTGTCACCGCAACAATACCGTGCGGCAGCAGAAGTGCCTTTTGGCAGCGCATGATCGTCAACACCACGCTTTGGTATCCTGATACTGCCAGAAAAGCGCTTGCCAGAAGCAATATCATCAGTTCCCTTTTATATCCGGTCAAATCCGTATGGTATAATAGTGAAAGCACAGGAATGCCCAATAAATAAGCTCCCGCCATACACACGACGGCCAGTATGCCTATGATCATGATCTGCTTTGCAATCCGTTTTTTGAATGGTACGACCCGTCCCTGCTCCCATTCAACCGCCATGGGCACAAGCGTCGGCTGATAGATAAAGTTATTCAACAGACCGATCACAAAAACCGGCATGGCCACAAACCCATAACACGCCTGTATCTCATCCGTCAGATATGCATCAATGGCGTACTTTGGCATATTATTCTCAAAAAAAGCCAAGAAAGATATGCCAAACAACGGTAAAACCGCCTTCAGGAGCTGTCCGATCTGCCCAACATTGATCTTTTCTCTGATAAGTTTTGAAAACTGATCCTCCTCGGCGCATAACCTTGGATAAGTTGCCCACAGAAGCACCAAAAAAATCACGATCGAAAGCGCCAGGCACAACAGCAGCGCTTTTTTCATATTCCGACTGCCATACAGAACAACAGGGAAAAACAGCAGAATACCGATCCACCTGACGCAGAACATCCTTGCTCCCGCATACAAGCAGTTCCTCTGCTGAAAATATCCCCATATAACATCTTCCAAAGCCTCGACCGCATAAATCATGCATATCGCAAAAACGATCCCCAACTTATCAGCGCCATATCCCAATCCCGCCGAGGCATAGCACAAATAGCCGCAGACAACCAAAATCATTAAAAAAACAGTGATCATACGGGTCGTAAAATATGTGGAACTTGAAAATCTGTTTTCCACATCAGTCACCTGATAGTTACGCACCCCAAATTTACCGATTGGCAGCATCAGATTCCCAACCGCAAAAGCCAGCGTCAGCATACCCGCATCAGTAAGTCCCGTCATGCGCGTAACAATCATCGACATGACTACAGCCTCTGCCGCATTGATCACCCCGGCCGCGGTATTCCAAATATAATCTCTTTTGCGTGGATTTTCCATGCGGTCCTTTCTCGACAACATCCAAATGCTTTACCGTGATTTTCTGTCAGACGCCGTTTTGTTTCGAATCCGTTCCATCCTCGCCAAGATTCAGCTTTTCACTTACGATCACATCCGGCTGCCTCGACACTTTGCGTAGAATCGCGCCAATATACTCTCCCAATACACCCATAAACAAAAGCTGCACGGAACCCAAAAACAGCATTCCGATCAACACCGGCGCCATACCTGCCGGGAATCGGTACCACAATGTCAATTTCATAATAAAATAGAATACACCCAGCAGAAAACTGATGACAGACATACAAAATCCGGCGACCGTCATCAGCCGAAGCGGCGCCGTAGAAGTATTCACCAGACTGTTCAGAGCGAAATTCAGATAGCGCCACACATTGTAACTGGATTTGCCACTGCGCCGCTTCTCCTGCACGTACTGTATCAGCTTTATCTCATATCCCATATCAGCCAGGGCATTTCTCAGAATAATGTCTTCGTCTATCTTAAGGATTTCATCCAAAACCTCCCGGTCATATAATATAATACCCGACATATGCTCATACTGCGGTACATCGGAAAAGGCGTCCATGATCTTATAGTACACGTGTCTCAGGAAATATTTGATCTTTCCTTCTTTTGAGCCGGTCTTCTGCCCGGCTACCACCTTATAACCCTGTTCCCAATATTTTATAAATTCCGGCAGTAACTCTGGCGGCTCCTGAAAATCACAGGCTATGTGGACGATTACATCCCCGGTGCAATACCCAAAACGCATCCGCCGTCCGCGTCCGCCAGACCCATAATTCCTATTCAGCATAAGGACTTTAATGTGCTTGTCCGCTGCTGCCAGTTCACGAAGCCTTTGCTTAGAGTTATCAGTCGAACAATTATCCCTAAAAAGGATCTCATAATCATAATCCAGAGACTGCATAATCTGTGTGAGTGCCTCCGCCATCGGCTTTACATTATCTTCTTCATTATAGCAGGGTACGTTAATCGATATTTTTTTTCTCATTTTGCTGTCCCTCTCAGCCTCTGTTTACGCTCCAATGTGCTATTCACTTCCAATAAGCTTAATAACATACTACTATAATACCCAGTATTTCCCTTATTTTCAACCCTTTTATAGTTATCCCCCGAACCTGGCGGTCTTATAAACGGAAGCAGCTCTCCCTCTCAATGACCCTACAGGGAAATTCAACTCTCAGATACTCACTGTGCTTATGCGAGATCCGATCCAAAAGCACCGTGACCGCCATTCGGCCCATTTCTTCTTTGGGAATATCCACTGTAGTCAGAAGTGGAGTCGAAGTCATGGCTCCTGCAATATTATCAATCGCAATAACCGATACCGCCCGCTTCTTTTCCTTCTTTTGCGAAGCGCTGTCGGTCAAGGCCTGCATGGCTCCCAATGCGGTGATATCATTTGCGCAAAACACCGCCGTCATATCCTGCTTGCGCAGCTCCATCATAGCCTGATAGCCGCTTTCATAAGTTTGGTCCGTTGACTGGATATAGTGATAGTTGATTGGGATGTTTTGTTTGATCAATGTCTCGCAATATCCCACATAACGCGCTTCAAAAGAGCAGTCACCGATGTAGCCGATCTTTTGATGTCCCAGCGAAAGCAGGTATTCCATTGCCTTCACGGCGGCCGTCTTACCATTGCAGATAATTTCATCCATCTTATAATCGGTAGGATTCCTGTCTACTCCCACTATATTACGGGTATCATGTTTTAAACGGGTCAAAAACGCATCCGAACACCGCCCTAAAATAATAATGCCGTCAATCTCATCCAATGCAGAAAAATCTACTTCTTCTGCATTGGTAACCATTTGCAAAATACAGGACCTCTCGAGAAGCGCCTCCTCAATACTTTGAAAGAGTTCCCGAAAAAAAGGATCTTTATCAAGGAACCCGAAGCGCGTCAAAATAACCGCTATTTTATAAGTTTTCGCAGTTTCCCATTTTCCCATTTTCAGATTGCGCGCTTCCGTGTTGGGAACGTACTGCAAAGCATGCGCCGCCTCCCATATCTTTTCTTTCAATTCCGTAGACGCGCAGTTCGGAACGGTATTGTTTAGTACCCTTGAAACAGTAGACGGAGAAACGCCAACCATTTCCGCAATTTTCTTTAAAGACATCAATTCCTCTTTTCTTTTAGACAAACGTTTGCTAATAATTGAGTTGCATTTGTAAAATTTATTGCATATACTGTCCGTAAACAATTATAACAAATCTTGCCAAAAATGCAAGAATTTGTTAGATAACCAAAGACACAGGAAAGGAATGGTACTTAAAACCATGAAAAAAATTAAAGAAAACGTTTGCTTATCATTGTTATCGATATCCCTTCTCGGCGGAATACTGACCGGATGCGGAAACAGTTCCGAAAGTGCCGGCAAAGAGAATGCCGCTGTCGAGCTGTTAAATGTCTCGTACGACCCGACAAGAGAACTCTACGTATCCTATAACGAACTGTTTTGCAAATACTGGAATGAGAAGACCGGGCAGGATGTGACTGTGACACAATCCCACGGCGGTTCCGGCTCTCAGGCGCGCTCCGTGATCGAAGGAAACGAAGCGGATGTCGTAACTCTGGCGCTTGCACATGATATCACAGCAATCGAAGAAGCCGGACTGATCGAAGGCGGATGGGAAGATGAATTTGAGAAAGACAGCTCTCCTTATACCTCTACTATTGTATTTCTGGTTCGCAAGGGAAACGAGAAAAATATCCTCGACTGGAATGATCTGATCCGCGACGATGTCGCTGTCATTACGCCCAACCCCAAAACTTCCGGCGCCGCCTGCTGGAGTTTCCTTGCGGCCTGGGCTTATCAGCAGGAACAGGACGGGCAGGATGAGCCTGCCACGCAGGAATTTATGAAGAAACTGTATCAGAATGTACTGGTGCTGGACTCCGGCGCCAGAGGTTCGACCAATACTTTCGTGGAAAACAAACAGGGTGATGTACTGCTTGCCTGGGAAAACGAAGCCTATCTTTCCATGCAGGAATACCCCGACGAGTATGAGATCGTAGCACCAAGCATCAGCATCCTGGCACAGCCTTCCGTGGCGATAGTTGACAGCAACGCCAAGAGCCACGATACACAGGAAGCCGCTGCCGCTTATCTGGAATACTTATACAGCGATGACGCGCAGAGACTGGCCGGACAAAATTTTTACCGTCCTTCAAACGAAACCATTCTCAAGGAGTTTTCCGACCAGTTCGATCTTGGCATGAACCTTGTGACCATAGAAGATTTCGGCGGATGGAACGAAGCCTACAAAAAGTTTTTTGACGACGGAGCCATATTTGACCAGATCTATGAGAATTAACCGGAAAGGGCATCTGACATGGAACAACAGATTGTAAAAGTAAAAAACAAGAGAGGCGTTAAGGTCATTCCCGGATTCGGATTTTCCATGGGCGTCACACTGTTTCTGTTAAGCGTTATTGTCCTGATCCCGCTGGCCTCCATTTTTCTCAGCACGGCCCGCCTTGACTTTCGGGAATTTTGGGAAATCGTAACCTCAAGACAGATCGTATCCGGTTATATCGTGAGTCTTTCCTGCTCCTTTATCGCCGCACTGGTCAACGTTGTGTTTGGCCTGATGCTGGCGTGGGTGATCGTCCGTTATGAGTTTCCCGGCAGGCGCCTGATGGACGGCCTGATCGAGCTGCCCTTTGCGCTGCCCACCGCCGTAGCCGGCATTTCCCTGACTTATCTGTATTCCGATCAGGGCTGGATCGGTTCTTTCTTTGCCAAGGCCGGTATTAAAATCGCCTATACGCGTATCGGCATTACGATCGCCATGGTTTTCGTGGGCATACCGTTTGTGGTCAGATCGCTCCAGCCCGTATTGGAAAAACTTGACCGACAATATGAGGAAGCCGCGCTGATGCTGGGAGCAGGCAGAACCTATACCTTTTTCCGCGTCATTCTGCCCGAATTATTTCCCGCGCTGCTTGCCGGATTCGGTCTTGCCTTTGCACGGGGAATTGGAGAATACGGGAGTGTGGTATTTATCGCAGGCAACATTCCCTACAAGACCCAAATCGCGCCCCTACTGATCATGACGAAACTGGAACAGTATAAATACGCCGACGCCACTGCGTGCGCGCTGGTACTCTTACTGATTTCCTTTGCTTTGATGCTCTTGATCAACTCCATACAGCTTCACATGCAGAAGTTCAGCAAATGCTGATTTTTGCACCCAAACGAAAAACCAAAAATCTGACAGAAAGGCATGTCAAAAATGAAAAAAGAAGCAACACAGGAATATGAACAGGATCTCGTGGGTGACGGCATCAACTCCATCCAAAAAGTGATTGACCCACACAAAACCGAAGCAGCTCATGCGACAAAATATGTGTTGATATCTGTCTGCGCATTTTTTCTGTTTGTCATGCTGGTGCTGCCCCTGATCGTGGTGGTCATCAACGCGCTGCGGGACGGCTGGGCTGCCTATACAGAAGCCGTATTTGATGAATATACCGTAAAGGCACTTCAGCTCACCCTGCTGGCTACCGTGTCTGCCGTGGCCGTCAATACCGTATTTGGCGTCTTTGCCTCCTATCTGCTGTCCAAATTTTATTTTAGGGGGCGGCAGCTTTTATCCGCGCTGATCGATATCCCGTTTTCCATCTCACCGGTCATTGCAGGCCTGATCTTTATCCTGACCTTCGGAAACGTTGGATGGATGGGTGATTTTTTGAAGGCGCATAACATCAAGATCGTCTTTGCCGTGCCGGGCATCATCCTGGCGACGATCTTTGTCACTTTTCCCTTTGTCTTTCGAGAGCTGCTGCCGGTACTCAATGCACAGGGAAAAGACGAGGAAGAAGCCGCCGCGCTGATGGGCGCGAAGGGATTCACGATTTTTTGCAGGATCACCTTTCCCCATATCAAATGGGCGCTGCTCTACGGCATCGTGCTGTGCACTGCCCGCGCCATGGGCGAATTTGGCGCCGTATCCGTACTCTCGGGACATTTGCGAGGAAAAACGAACACACTGCCGCTGCATGTGGAAATCCTTTACAACGAATTCAACACGACTGCCGCCTTCGCCGTGTCGTCCATATTAGTCATCTTGGCAATACTGATCCTGATTGCCAGAAACCTGATCGAGTGGAAAAGAAAATAGAAAAGAGGAGCATACGATGTATCTGGAAATGAAACATATCTATAAAACGTTTGACGGCTTTCACGCCTCCAACGACGTAAACTTCAGCGTAGAAAAAGGCGATCTCGCCGCCCTTCTGGGTCCCAGCGGCAGCGGCAAGACCACCATTTTAAGAATGATCGCCGGACTGGACACGCCCGATTCCGGTGATATCATCATCAACAACGTGAAAGTGAACTCCCTGCCGGGAAGCAAGCGCGGCATTGGCTTTGTATTTCAAAACTACGCCCTTTTCCGCTATATGACGGTGGCCGGCAACATCGCTTTCGGTTTAGAAGTCCAAAAGAAAAGCAAAGCGGAGATCAAAGAACGTGTAGAGGAACTTTTAGAGCTCATCTCCATGCAGGATCTGGGAAAACGTTATCCTCACCAGCTTTCCGGCGGTCAGCGGCAGCGTGTTGCGTTTGCAAGGGCGCTCGCCCCTAATCCGCTGCTTCTGCTCTTAGACGAACCCTTTGCCGCCATCGACGCCAAAGTGCGGCGCGAACTGCGTACATGGCTAAAAGAAATGATCGCGCGTGTCGGTATCACCAGCATCTTTGTAACGCACGATCAGGAGGAAGCCATGGAAGTCGCCGACACCATCATCGTGACCAATCAGGGGCGCGTAGAGCAGATTGGGACGCCAGAGGAAATCTGCCTCCATCCGCAGACCGATTTTGTGGCGGATTTTATTGATACCAAACGCTATCAGGCGATGCTGCTACAATAGATTTTCCTCACGGTTCAAGATATAAAACCCTTTCGCATTCAAGGAATCTTCCCGATTGTAGCGCATCGGCGTATGGTCCATCTGACGGAAAATGCCGCCTGCCTCCTCCACGATACACTGCATGGCGGCCGTATCCCACTCCATCGTGGGATTATGCCGATAATAGATTTCCGCATCCCCTTTAGCGACCAGGCAGCCTTTCAGGGAGCTGCCGATCCTAACAAGATTCGTAAATTGATATTTTTGAATCAAATCTTCCATCTCCTGACAGCCATGAGAGCTGCTCATGACCACGCGGAACTTTGAGACATCCGTGCAGTCCGACACGTGCAGCCTTGTCACTGTCTGCGTGGAATCTTCCAGATATGCGCCGTCATCCCTGCTTGCATAATAAAGTTCTCCCGTAACGGGCACATAAATCACGCCCATGACCGACTCATGCTTATAAGCAAGCGCAATGTTGACTGTAAACTGCCCGTTGCGCTTTATAAATTCTTTGGTCCCATCCAGGGGATCAACTACAAAACACAGGTCATTGTTCAGCCGTTCCCGATTATCCTTTTCCTCCTCGGAGAGAATTGCATAATTCGGGAACTCTTGTCGAAGCGCCTCCACAATAATGGCGTTGGATGCCTTGTCCGCGATCGTAAGCGGCGAATTTCCCTCTTTGTATTCCACCTGCATATCACCGTGTTCATTATAAATGCGCAAGATTTCTTTTCCCGCTTCTACGGCTGTCTTCTTCGCCACTTCCAATTCTCTATTCCACATCATCTTTCCTCCGTCGCAAATCCCGTAAAGGGCCCCTGCCCGATCGTTATGCCGGCTCGATCCGCTGCATGATAACTCCCAGGATCTCCTCCACGCACTCGTCTATGCTCCTGCTACTGGTGTCCACTGTAATATCCGGATTTACCGGCGCCTCATACGGACTGTTGACTCCCGTAAAATTAGGTATCTCACCCCTTCTGGCCTTCTGATACAGCTTCTTCACGTCACGCCGTTCGCATTCTTCAATCGGCGTGCTGACATAAACCTCGATAAAACTCTCCCTGCCGATAATATCCCCTGCATTTTCACGATCAGCACGATAGGGTGAAATAAACGACGTCAATACGATCAACCCCGCATCATTCATGAGCTTCGCGACCTCGGATATTCGGCGGATGTTTTCCACACGGTCCTTTTCCCTGAAACCCAGATCCTTGTTGAGTCCCATACGGACATTGTCTCCATCTAAGAGCATGGTATATCTGCCCATCAGATTCAGACGCTTCTCCAATTCATTGGCAAGCGTTGACTTTCCGGCGCCTGACAATCCCGTAAACCAGATCGTAACGGGCGTCTGCTCCATTCTCCCCGCCCTGTGCTGTCTTGTAATATCTAATTCCTGCCAGACCAGATTGTCACCGCGGCGCAGCGTATGCTCAATCACGCCGCAGGCAGACGTCATATTGGTAATGCGGTCGATCAGCACAAAGCTGCCCAGCATCCTGTGATTCGTAAAACGGTCGAGCACACATTTCTCCGACAATATCACATCACAATAGGCAAGTTCATTTTTATAGATCTGTTCCGCCGGAAGGTGTTCTCCCGAATTGACATCCACCTGATACTTGATGTTCAAAATCGTAGCCGGAAGCATTCTGGTCCCCAGCTTAATATAAAAATTCCTGCCCGGCATCAGCTGTTCATCATCCATCCACAAAAGCGTAGCCGCAAACATATTGCTGACCTTCAGTTTTGCCTCTTTGGCAAGCACGCAGCCTCTGGACACATCCACCTCACGGTCCAGCTGAATGGTAACGGGCTGCCCCGCTGCCGCACTGTCGCTTTCCTGATCGGTGATCAGAATGGAAGCCACCTTCGCCCGTTCATTACTTGGAAGGACATCCAGTTCATCGCCGACCCGAATCGTGCCCGACTCGATCTGTCCCTGGAATCCCCTGAACGTATGATTGGGCCTGCAGACCCGCTGCACCGGCATGACAAATCCCGCTTCCTGATCCTCGTCGGACACATCTACATGCTCCAGATAATCGAGCAAGGATCTCCCAAGATACTGCGGCGCCCGATACCACGGCATCCGCTCCGACAGTTTTGTAACATTGTCCCCCTCCGTTGCCGATACGGGGATGATCTCCACATGTTCGATCTTTAGGGCAAAGCAAAGCTGTCTCAGCTCCCTCTCGATACGCTCAAAACGATAGCTGTCATAATGGATCAAATCCATCTTATTGACGGCAAACACAAAATGACGTATTCCCATCAGTGCGCAGATTCTGGCATGACGGCGCGTCTGGATCAGAATCCCCTGCGTCGCATCCACCAGAATGACTGCCAGATCGGCAAATGAAGCACCGACCGCCATATTGCGGGTATATTCTTCGTGTCCGGGCGTATCCGCCACGATAAAGCTTCTGTTATCGGTGGTAAAATACCGATATGCCACGTCGATAGTGATACCCTGTTCCCGTTCCGCCATCAGTCCGTCCAAAAGCAGAGAGTAGTCGATCATTCCCTCTCGGCTCCCCACACGACTGTCCAGCTCCAGCGCACGTTCCTGATCTGCGTACAGAAGCTTGGCATCATATAACATATGTCCAATCAATGTGGACTTTCCATCATCCACACTGCCGCAGGTGATAAATTTCAACAGACCTTTTCCCATCCTAGAAATACCCCTCTCTCTTACGTCTCTCCATACTGCCCGCCGCCTCATGATCGATCACACGGCTTGTCCGCTCGGAAGTGACGCTGCTCAGTGTTTCCTCTATGATCGCATCCAAGGTATCCGCCTGCGACTCTACGCCTCCAGTCAGGGGATAACACCCCAGAGTACGGAACCGGACCTTTTTGTGCTCGATTGTTTCTCCCGGAAGGAGCTTCATACGGTCATCATCAACCATAATGATATTGCCGTCACGATAGACAACGGGCCTCTCCTTCGCAAAATAGAGGGGCACGATCTCTATATTTTCTCTGCGGATATACTGCCAGATATCCTTCTCCGTCCAGTTGGAAAGTGGGAAAATCCGAATGCTCTCGCCCTTTTTGATCCTCGTATTGTACGCTTTCCACATTTCCGGCCGCTGGTTCTTGGGATCCCATGCATGCTCCGGGTTTCGGAAAGAAAAAATGCGCTCCTTGGCTCTGGATTTCTCCTCATCCCTCCTGCCGCCTCCAAAAGCGGCCGTGAACCCGTATTTGTCAAGCGCCTGCTTCAATGCCTGCGTTTTCATGATATCCGTATAGGCGGCGCCGTGATCGAAGGGGTTGATGCCCTGACGGACGCCTTCTTCGTTGGTATAAACCAGCATTTCCAGACCGTATTTCTGCGCCACATGATCACGAAACGCTATCATCTCATGAAATTTCCAAGTGGTGTCAATGTGCATAAACGGAAACGGCGGCTTCTCCGGATAGAATGCTTTCAGGGCAAGATGCAGCATAACCGAACTGTCCTTGCCGATCGAATAGAGCATGACTGGCTTTTCACATTCCGCCGCGACCTCCCTCATGATATAGATTGCTTCCGCTTCCAAAGCGTCTAAATGACTTAATTCGCTCATAACTTCTCTCCCTCTCAGTACCACACACCCTGCAGGCTTCTTCCAAGCATTCGCTCCAGATCGTGAATGCTGTCCATGTAATAATCCAACAAATTCTGACGGGTAGATTCCAGCATGGGTTCGTTGTAATCCACCAGCGTAATTCTTTCAATTTTATCACGAACATCCCGCAATAAGGCAATTGATTGGAAATCTCCCTTCTGCACCAAATTAAAATAAAGTTGTTTTATACCCATATTAATTTCTAAACATTCCTGATTTTTAGATACTTTACTACCAATATTCTCTTGCGGAAAACTCCTATATTCTATCTTATCTTTTTCCGGTATATTCAAAAAATCCTGCAAATCATTCATGACACCATATATATCAGCATATAACTCCTCAATAACAACAATTTTGATTTGCTCCCTAGAATAGTACTCTAAGAACGCCTTGATTCGCTCCGAATACCGTTCCTTATATCTGCATTTCATTGCCCATCTGTCAAACATTTCCGGGCTAACCTGTTCAAAACGTTCCAATGCATCCGACTCAATGGAACTGGATTCAAACATAACCATCTCATTTCTAAAGGCCATTTTAAAATTTGAGTAAAGTGCATTGATAGGATTTCTAACACAAAAAATAAGTTTCAAATCATTTCCGAAATATCGATAAACATCTTCCGCATTACATATATATGACGGTTCTATATCACCTACAATTTTACCCAAGGTATCCTCATTACAATAATGGTGCTTGAATGTTTCATGAGTTGATTCGTTGACGGAATATCTCAAAAAACATGTTTCTTTTACTTTTGGCAAAAAAATTTTGGGATTCTGAGAAAGTGCATAATGTAAAGATGTAGTACCACATTTTGCAAAACCAGGGCACAAAAAATCAATATGTACTTTAGAATTACTGCGAAAAACTTCATCCCGTTCTTCATCAAACAACAAATCCACAATTCTATCTTCCGAAACATATTCTAAGAGCTTTTCTGTAAGAATTTTCTTTGTGTTTCCGAATGCAGCAAGCAAGAATGTACAATTCTCATATCCATCAGGCATACAATCCATCGGATATATATGCTTCATATCATAAGCGTAATTGTCTACTAAAAACTGTTCTTGGATACTATATTCATCATTTAAAATATCCCTTACTAAACCTGATAAATTTCTTAGCGGTAAAATAACTACTTTCTTGTTATTATTGTTACAAAAAAAATTCTGTAAATTTTTTTGAATTATTTTCTTTTCATTCATTACTTTCCCTCTCAATCTTACCCAAACAATCCACTCCAAACGCTTAATTCATTCACCCGCCTATTTTATTTTCATGTACAACAAAATAGTCTCTGTCTCTCTTTTTATCTAATTTTTGTAACAATTCTTCCGCGCTTTCCAACCCCGACATAGTAGAAATAATAACAATAGCATTCGGATTCTTTACAATTGCCTCTTCTGGCTTCCGGATTACTTTTCCTCCAAAAATTCCTTCTGCATAACTATCCACAATTGCTACCATTTCCTGATTTGGCCATAGGTCTCTTAGTGCCTCATACACTGCAAACCCCCCTGACGAAGCTCCCCAAAGAATATACTCCGGTCTTTCTACCCCATTAAAAATTGTTTTCAATTCTTTCTTAATTCCCTTGCAATAAAGCCATCTATTCCTATTAGAATAAAACTGATCCAGCCTTTTGATTTTATCCATATCCGGGTTACGTGCAAGCATGGATTTTCCTGCACAAAGCAATAACTCCTTCACTTCTTCTACATCTGCTTTTCCTTTGGGAATACTCCAATCAAACCCTGCAAATTGTTCTTCATCATACGACTCTAAAAAGGCATCCACAAAGGAATATCTATGGGAAAAATTATTCCCTACCGCAATCGTTGGAATCCCCATAGCCATACAAGGTGTCATACAATGCAGCCTGGATGTGATGACCATTTTGGCATTGTCACTATATTCCTTTATGAGTTTCCATGCCATTTGATCGCCACGTTCCATGGAATCCACATTTACTTCATCCATATATAAGTTCTGCGAAGTATAAACTGCATTTTGCTTTATATTCTCTGGAACCAAATCCAAAAATGGTTTCTTTACATCAACAAAATAATATTTATCTCTTTTTCCTTTTGCATGCTGGTCTCTTTTGGGAAAGCAAACTGACAGGCAGCCTGAGAGATACGCCTCAACACCATAGCCTGTCAGAGTATTTTTCGTAAGTTCGTCTCTACACAGAATTGGTTCATATTTTTTAAAATATCTTACTTCCTCATCCGTAAGAAAAACGTCTTTCAATGCAAACCCAATAAAAATAGGATAAATATTGTCATTATGCATAAAACCCATGTCATATTGCCGCCCAAAATGCCCTTGAACCACCAAATAACAGGGTTCTTCCGCCTCAGCGCTTCTACATGGAATTCCTATGACGTCATTTTGGTTCACTCCGGCATATCTGAATAAATGATCGACGGCAAATGCCTGTACACTGTCTCCCATATTAGTCATTCGCACAACATCATGATATCCTACCGGTTTCGTATTTACAAATTTTGCATACTTCATCCTATGGCACCCTCCTTCATTTCAGCTTTCTCTTAATACAAAAATCCTTCTCTATTTAATTTTAGGATAATTTTGCTTCATCAATATCGTTAATATTATCTATATAATATTGACATAAATTCTTAATAGACTCTTTAAACCCCGTAAATTGATAGTCTCCAATTTCTCTCAAAAGTCTCTCGTTATTTCCTGTGTACTCCGGCTTCCAACCAGATTCTCCCACAAGAATATTACAATCAATACACAATTCCGTCCGAACCATGCATGCCAGTGTATATAAATCAATTTTTGTTCCTCTGCATACATTATAACATTTATGATGCGGTTTATTCTCGACAAACCACATCATAATATTGCCTAAATCTTCTACCCAAAGATAATCAAAATAAACATTTTTTTGGAGCGTAATGTCCTTTCCCTTTAATGCCCTGCATATTGCATTCGAGATAAAACGCCGCTCCCATTCCTCATACTTCCCATATACACCAAACAATCGCAAATCATATATATTATCCGATTGGCAGCAAATTTTTGACATAATATACTTGGAAAATCCATAAGGATCTTTCGGCACATAAGTGCCAAAGTACTCCTCCTTCATATCTGCGACATAATGCAGCATATCATATTCTGCACCCGAACCAAAATAATACATTTTCCCATAACAGTCATGGCAACGTTCCAAGTTTGAAAACATGCGTAAATTACCATCCAAGGAAATATAGGGTGATATATCTGCAGTTCTTGATGTATTAACATTAGCCGCATGAATCACTACATCAAAATAATTTTGTTTTAGATAGGCCTCCACTGCTTTCGTATCCAGTAAATCCAGCTCTTTTCGCCCCAAAACAGTAAGTTTATACTTTCTCAGGCTTTCAGCTAAATTTCGACCAATAAAACCATTTCCGCCTGTAATCAACACTTTCACGTCTCGTTCTCCACATATTCTACTGCTTGTTCCGCCACGGGTATTTCCATGCCTTTTGGATAATTACAATAATCACATGCCTTTAAATATTGAATTGCCAGAAGTTCTCGGATTGCGTCCCGCAGTTCCTCTAAGTCCCACTCCCTATTTTCCAGTTCAACGTAATCACTTTCCTCATCAGTCAGCAATCCTACCGTATTCATGTGTCCTGCTACATTACAATGATAAAATCTTCCGTTCGTCATGCCGATGCATGTCCTGAAATTACAATCATGATATATTTTCTTTAATCCGTCCTCGGAAATATTTTTCCTGTCAATGGGCTCCAGTTGATACCATGTCTGCAAATTCTGTTCTTCATATCTCACGCCGCTCTCCTGTGCCCGTAGAATCATGGTATCATATAATCTTGACAATTCCCCATAATTGTCTATGACAAGCTTTATCTTATTATTTTTCATGATCTGCCATGTCGACTCCTTCGGCATAATCGTTCCATTCGTCACGATCTTAACCGCGTGGATCTTTTTCTGCTCAATACACCACTGTAAAACAGCATTAAACTCACTGTGTAAAAAAGGCTCGCCACCCATCAGCTCCAACTCCTGAATGCCATCTACCACTTCGAGTATCCGACCAAAGTTCTTTTTGATATATTCCAGCGAATAATCTTTCTGTGGTTTATAGCGCGTGATAAACGCTGCGCAATTTTTGCATCTGAGAGAGCATTTCGTAGTAATACAAAGGACACAATAGGGAAGATATATCTTATTACAATACCCATTATTTTCACCCGCGTAATATTGATATCGCAAGCAAATTTCTTCAAAATCAATATCGCCGTATAAATATGGACTTTGAGCAGTCAAATTGTTCTTCTCATAATAGTTCTTATACTCACTCAGAATTTCCTTTAAGTCAAAAACCCGAATATCATCGCTCAACAATTGGATTTCTTCATAAATTGTCTGAAAAGCATTTGCTGCACAAATAAGAACATCCGCACTTTTATATTCCCGTAATTTATCAGAACGCATTAAATCATCGGCATACCACGAAACCTTAGAAAATTTATTATCAACGATTGCATCTATTTCACCATTCCATAGATCTGTAATCACGCGGTATGCGATTTCTCCATATAATCCACCACCCCAAAGAATGATGGGACGATCACTGATATTTTCTCTGCTGAAATGCCAGATTATTTTCCTATTCTGCATCTTTTTACTCCTTATCCAAATACAGTCACATTCTTTACTAACAGGCTGGAAACTCTACCCGATCAACACTTCTTTCCCCTCAAACGCAAACCCGTATTTCCTGATCCGCTCCTCCGGGATCCCTTTCGCAATAAGTGTCTGCGCATACTTCTTTTCCTCGATCTGTGTAAGCGCTGCTGATACAGTATCTTCAAGACTGTTATCCCTTCTGGGATTATAAACCTTAAACTCGATCACAACAGCGTCCAGTTCCGCCCGCTTCGGCACGAGCATGATATCATATCTGCCAAAGCCGCTCTCGCGGTTCGAGGTGATCTCATACCGGTCTTCCAGATCCACCATCAGCCCAAGCACGAATCCGTGATAGAACCGCTCCGGCTCCGCTTTCCCAAATCCATGCTTCCCTGTATCAAAATAGCTGAACGTCGCAACCGACACCCGGTTCATATATTCATTCATAGCCTCCCGATCGTCCGTCAGGAGTGCCTTGATAAAATCGTTATAGTTCGATGTCACACCCGCGAACCAACCCCTGATCATATTTTTGAACATGATCTCCACCTCATGGTTCGTCAGCACAAGCTCGTACTTCGGTTCCACGATAGAATCGTCATCCTCATATTTTTCATAATCCAGGATCTTCAGATATCCGCTCGCGACAAGCAGGCTCCAAATGGCATATTCATTATTGTCAAGCTGATCGTAGACGATCTGTTCGTCAATGGGGATCCATAGATGTTCCCCCTTCATCAGACACTCGAAGGACTGCTTCACGTCCCTGGCGCCCTCTCTGATCAGCTTCCCCACCAGCCCGTTGGAACTGGTATTCGCCCAATAAGACGTCATTTCCCTTTTATCCAGTAAATTTAAGATCGACCAGGGATTATAGATATCTTTCGAACTCCCGAAAATGAAACCGTCGTACCACCACTTGACCTTTTCCTTTTCCTCTCCCATTCCAAATTCGTCCAGCGCTATGAACACTTCTTCTTCGGTAAATCCAAAAGCCGTTTCATATTTTCCCGACGTCGTGGTGACCACTTCCAAATGATTCAGATCCGAAAAGATGGATTCCTTGCTGACCCTGGTGATCCCCGTCATGATTCCCCGTTCCAGCCACGGGTTTGTCTTAAAAGTGGAATTGAACATGCTTCTGGTAAACGCAACAAGTTCTTCCCAATAGCCGTGTACATAGGCTTCCTGCATGGGCGTATCGTATTCATCCAGCAGGATGATGACCCTCTTGCCGTAATAGCGACACAGATATTCCGACAGCTGGTGAAGCGCCAGCGTCGCATCCACATCGCCCATGTCCACCGTCTTTCTGCGGAACAGATCCTTTTCCTGCTCATTCAGGCAGTCTCCTTCCAGCAAAAAAGCACATCTTGCATATTCACCGGCAAGAAGTTGTACAATCTTATCCCGTGTATCCTTATAGTCTGTCTCTTTGATATTGGCAAACGAAAGACTGATCACGGGATATGTTCCCTGCAAGGCACGATACTTTTCTTCCTGCCAGATGGATAGCCCTTCAAACAGATCACTCCGACCCGCATATTTGACCGAGAAAAACTGCTCCGTCATGCTCATGGCCAGAGTCTTCCCAAAGCGGCGTGGTCTGGTGATCAGGGTAACACTGTCACCGCCTTCCCACCACTCTTTTATAAAGTGGGTCTTATCCACGTAAAAATAATTATTTTCAATGATCCTGCTAAAATCCTGGATCCCGATCCCTACGGTTCTCGCCATAAATCCCCCAAATTCTGATTCAGCCTAAATCAGGTCCACTCTGCACATATAGTGCAGTATGCGCTTTCAATATCTATAACAGTATAGCATAGCAGCATCTAAAAGTAAATTGTGGGATTGTTTAGACAGCTCTGGCTCTAAATGTGAAGGATGTGAGAGATTTTTCGAGTTATTTCTATCTACGAATGATAATAAAGAGTTATCTATATGAAATCATGGTAGAACTGTAAATGAAAGGGCG